>NZ_CALNWY010000012.1 GCF_940807255.1 Mixta sp. Marseille-Q2659
GCCGGTGTGGATGAAGGGATGAACGGCCTGTCTACGCGTTTTGCGTTTAAGATCCTCTCCCGCGTCTTTAACTTCGATCACACTGAAGTGGCGGCAAACCCGGTGCATCTGTTCTATGTGCTGGAACAGCAAATCGAGCGCGAACAGTTCCCGCAGGAGCTGGCGGAAAAATATCTGGAGTTCCTCAAAGGCTATCTGATCCCTAAATATGCCGAGTTTATTGGTAAAGAGATTCAGACCGCCTATCTGGAATCCTACTCCGAATATGGTCAGAACATTTTCGACCGCTATGTGACCTACGCCGACTTCTGGATTCAGGATCAGGAGTATCGCGATCCCGATACCGGACAGCTGTTCGATCGCGAAGCGCTGAATGCGGAACTGGAGAAAATTGAAAAGCCGGCTGGCATCAGCAATCCCAAAGATTTCCGCAACGAAATCGTCAACTTTGTGCTGCGTGCCCGTGCGCAGAATAATGGACGCAATCCTAACTGGACCAGCTATGAGAAGCTGCGCACGGTCATTGAGAAGAAAATGTTCTCCAATACCGAAGAGCTGCTGCCGGTTATCTCCTTTAATGCGAAAACATCCACCGATGAGCAGAAGAAACACGATGATTTTGTCGATCGTATGATGGAAAAAGGCTATACCCGCAAGCAGGTGCGCCTGCTGTGCGAATGGTATTTGCGCGTTCGCAAATCATCCTGAGTTAAGTCATGTAAGCACATAAACGCGTAACGGAAGCGATAGTACAGAGGTCGGACAGCAGTCCGACCTTGCTTGCAACGTTGTTTGGGGGAGCTATGGCCTATTTCATCGATCGGCGACTGAACGGCAAAAACAAAAGCGCGGTTAATCGTCAGCGCTTTTTGCGCCGTTATAAGTCGCAAATTAAACAGTCGATCTCCGAGGCCATCAATAAACGTTCGGTAACCGACGTTGAGAGTGGTGAGTCCGTTTCTATTCCGGTAGATGACATTCATGAGCCCGTTTTCCATCAGGGGCGCGGCGGCACCCGTCATCGCGTCCATCCGGGCAACGACCATTTTGTGCAGAATGACCGCGTAGAACGTCCTCAGGGCGGCGGAGGCGGTGGCGGCAGCGGTCAGGGCAACGCCAGCCAGGATGGTGAAGGTCAGGATGAGTTCGTTTTCCAGATTTCTAAAGATGAATATCTCGATCTGCTGTTTGAAGATCTGGCGCTGCCGCATTTGCGTAAAACGCAGCAGCGGCAGATGAATGAATATAAAACGCATCGCGCTGGCTTTACCTCTAACGGCGTACCGGCCAATATCAGCGTTGTGCGTTCCCTGCAAAACTCACTGGCGCGGCGCACCGCAATGACAGCTGGCAAACGTCGTATGCTGCATGAGCTGGAGGAGACGCTCCAGACGGTTGAAAAAGCGGAGCCGGTACAGCTTCTCGAAGAGGAACGCCTGCGCAAAGAGATCGCTGAGCTGCGCGCACGCATTGAGCGTGTTCCCTTTATCGATACTTTCGATCTGCGCTATAAAAACTTTGAGAAACGACCGGAGCCTTCCAGCCAGGCGGTAATGTTCTGCCTGATGGACGTGTCAGGCTCGATGGATCAGGCCACCAAAGATATGGCAAAACGCTTCTATATTCTGCTCTATCTGTTCCTGAGCCGAACTTATAAAAATGTGGAAGTGGTTTATATTCGCCATCATACCCAGGCAAAAGAAGTGGACGAGCAGGAATTCTTCTACTCACAGGAAACCGGCGGCACCATTGTTTCCAGTGCCCTGAAGCTGATGGATGAGGTAGTGAAAGATCGTTACGATCCGGCGCAGTGGAATATCTATGCCGCGCAGGCATCCGATGGCGATAACTGGGCGGACGACTCACCGTTGTGCCATGAAATCCTCGCCAAAAATATTCTGCCGGTGGTGCGCTACTACAGCTATATCGAGATTACCCGCCGCGCTCACCAAACGCTGTGGCGTGAATATGAGCATCTCCAGGCGACGTTTGATAATTTTGCTATTCAGCATATCCGCGAGCCGGAAGACATTTATCCGGTCTTCCGCGAGCTGTTTCATAAGCAGGCCGCGGAAAATAGCTAGTCAGTACACCATACCTGACCTTCTGTAGGCCAAATGGCTATGCGGATGCCAGATATGGCCAGGCCAGCAGGTTATCTGGCCTGACAAAGCACAACAAAAAAGCCGGTGATTAGCCGGCTTTTTACTTTGCATCGCATCCATCCATTTTTTTCTTCCTGTTGCCCTGTCAGGCTGCGGCGCCTTTCGGCTGCGATGCGATATGTCCGGCCCAGAGGCTGGCCACCCATTTTACGCCTTTGGCCGTGAAGCGCGCCTGTGAAAAAGCGTGCTGGTTTTCACCCACGCCTGAACGCAGCGTAAAGCGTCCAGCGTTAATGTGCTGCTGGTGCGGCGTTAATGTCCCGTTCAGGCGGTACATGATGTTGCGCTCCAGCAAAAACTGGCGGAAATCGGGCTCTTTAACCTTCAGCATTTTACAAACCTGACGGAAGCCTAACGACTCCTCTTCTACCGTGACATAGCGATCGAAGAATTCAGCCTTGGGGGCGAAAAGCGCCAGCTGCTGTTCCGCTTTTTGACGCTGCTCGAACTGCTCAGCCCATGCGCGTGCCGCCTCTGCGGGATTGGTGAAATCAGGCAAATGCGCCATCTTTTCCCTTTCCTGCCAGCGATCGAGCGCTTCCGCCGTAAACGCCGGAGAAAGACGCGCTACGGCCAACACCGAGTCGCGTTTATTAAGCCGATATTCCTGGCGTACCGTATCGTCAGTTTCATAATCCCATACGGTTAACGGCTGCGATAAACGTTGGGCCGTTTCCAGACTTTTGATCAGACGTTTCACTTCACCGTGAGTATTACCGGTCATCTCGGCGATTTCGCGGCTACTCATGGTAACGGATTGATGAAGAGCGTTCAGGCTCTCAGTTGAAATCATCATAGCTTCACCATTCACTTGCCAACAGCAACAGCCCCGTGAGGGAGTACAAATAGTATACGGATTACTGGTTTAATATCCAGTGTTTTTTTTAATCAATTTAACTTTGCGAGACAGCGTGGAAAAAACAAAAATCCTCGCCGTCATGCTGTGACAAGCTATTGATAAAGCATTATCTTTTGAAAACGGCTATAGTATGACCACGCCTGAGGGCGACTTTTGTCACTTGTTTTGCGGGGGAGAAACAGCCTTGAATGCCAGCACGATTTACAGTCTTTTCATTATTGGTTCCGTGCTGGTTGCATCAAGCATCCTTCTCAGCGCCTTTTCATCACGTTTAGGGATTCCTATTCTGGTGATCTTCCTGGCGCTGGGGATGCTGACCGGCGTGGATGGAATCGGTGGTATCGCCTTTGATAACTATCCGCTGGCCTATATGGTCTCCAACCTTGCGCTGGCAGTAATTCTACTGGATGGCGG
Organism: Mixta sp. Marseille-Q2659; assembly: GCF_940807255.1. Taxonomy (GTDB): domain Bacteria; phylum Pseudomonadota; class Gammaproteobacteria; order Enterobacterales; family Enterobacteriaceae; genus Mixta. The sequence goes on from NZ_CALNWY010000012.1 coordinate 3,439, forward strand.
CATGCGAACGCGCGCCACCTCGCTGCGCGTAGCGCTTGGCCCTGCGCTGTCGCTGGCGACGGTCGGCGTGATGATCACCGCCGGGCTGACAGGCCTGGCTGCCGCCTGGCTGTTCCGGCTCGATATGATGCAGGGTTTTCTTATTGGGGCGATTATCGGCTCAACCGATGCCGCCGCTGTCTTTTCACTATTGGGCGATAAAGGCCTTAACGAACGCGTTAGCTCTACGCTGGAAATTGAATCCGGCAGCAACGATCCGATGGCCGTGTTTTTGACCATTACGCTTATCGAGATGATCCAGCAGGGAGAAACCGGCCTGAGCTGGATGTTTGTCGTCCACCTTGTTCAACAGTTTGGTTTAGGGATTGTGCTGGGGCTGGGCGGCGGCTGGGCGATCCAGCAGCTGATTAACCGTATCTCTCTGGCGAACGGGCTTTATCCACTGCTGGCCGTCAGCGGCGGCATTCTGGTCTTTGCCTTAACGACCGTACTGGAAGGCAGCGGCATTCTGGCGGTTTATCTGTGCGGGTTCCTGCTGGGTAATCGCCCAATCCGTAACCGGCACGGCATTCTGCAAACATTCGACGGCATGGCCTGGCTAAGTCAGATCGGGATGTTCCTGGTGCTGGGCCTGCTGGTGACGCCATCCGATCTTTGGCATATCGCCGTACCGGCGATGATCCTTTCGCTCTGGCTGATTCTGTTCGCGCGCCCGGTTTCGGTCTTTATCGGGCTGTTGCCCTTCCGCAGCTTCACCCTGCGCGAACGCGTGTTTATTAGCTGGGTAGGTTTGCGCGGCGCGGTGCCGATTATTCTGGCGGTATTCCCGATGATGGCCGGACTGGAAAACGCCTCGCTGTTCTTTAATATCGCCTTTTTCGTGGTGCTGGTATCGCTAATGCTCCAGGGCACCTCGCTGGGCTTCGCCGCGCGTAAAGCAAAAGTTATTGTGCCGCCGACCGCCTCGCCTATCAGCCGCGTCGGACTGGATATCCATCCAGAAAACCCCTGGGAACAGTTTGTTTATCAGCTCAGCGCCGATAAGTGGTGCGTGGGCGCAGCGCTGCGCGATCTGCATATGCCGCGTGAAACACGTATCGCCGCGCTGTTTCGCGAAAATGTATTGATGCATCCAACCGGTAATACGCGCCTGCGTGAAGGCGACGTACTGTGCGTTATCGGGCGCGAGCGCGATCTGCCCGCTCTTGGCAAACTGTTCAGCCAGTCACCGCCAGTCGCGCTCGATCAGCGCTTTTTCGGCGACTTTATTCTTGATGCTGATGCGCGACTGCGCGACGTGGCGCAAATTTACGGCCTTGAACTCAATGAAGAGACCAGCGATCAACAATCGCTGGGGCAGCTGATTTTAGGCATGCTGGGCGGCGCGCCGGTAGTGGGCGACCAGGTTGAATGGAATCACTTAATTTGGACCGTCGCGGAGAAAGAGGATAATCAGATCGTCAAAATCGGCGTGCGGGTGCCGGAAGAGAAGGAATAATCCTGGCCGGACCGCCTCGAAATTCTCACCAGAGCGACTAAGCTTAAAGTTCACGTCTTTCCTGGAGGGAAATAACCCATGGGTCATGTAGTCAAAATTGGTCGCTACGAGATTATTGATGCAGATCTGAATGCCGAACCGGGCGATACCATCAGCATTCCCTGTCAAACCAATCCCGGGCTCAGCTACCAGCTTGACGGCTGGGACGAGGAAACCAGCGTTCCCGCGTGGATTGACGGCCAGCCGGTCGATCTGGCGATCGGTCATTATGATAAACAGCAGGATCGTTGGTTTTTGAAAAAGCCAGCCTGATAGTCCAGCGAGCAGCTGCCCGGCTGCTCCTGATTTTGTGACTTTTCCCTTTTCTTTTGCATCACATCTCTCTACGCTGTGCAGCTCAAAAATAGCGGACGTAAAATTTTCTGATGCAAAAATTTACTTTTTTGTTGCTTAGCCTGGTGCTGCTGGCGCCTTTGGGCATTGATCTCTATTTACCTACGTTGCCTGATATCGCAACAGGCCTGGCGACTCCGGTCGCGACTGTACAAACCACCATCCCTCTTTTTCTGCTGGTAATGGGCCTCGGACAGATTATTGCCGGGCCGCTGGTGGATAATTTTGGTCGTAAACCCATCGCGATGATCGGTCTGTTGCTTTATATCTGTGGCAGCGCCCTTGCCGCCTGCGCGCTGAACTGGCCCATGTTTTTACTGGCACGTCTGATTCAGGGCTGCGCCGTCTGCTGTACCGCCGTGGTTGCGTTCAGCGGCGTGCGCGATCGGCTGGCGGGCGATGAAGCGGCGCGCGCCTACGGCTTCCTTAACGGCGCGTTGAATATTGTTCCGGCGCTGGCGCCGATGCTGGGCGGCTTTCTGGCGGAAGCATTTGGCTGGCGTGCGCCCTTCTGGTTCCTGGTTTGTTATGCGCTGTTTATCAGCGTGCTGATTGGTCTGCTGCTGCCGGAAACGCGACCGGCCGATACGCAGAAGGTAAAAGGATTGCCGCTGCGCCAGTATGGCGCGATTCTGCGCGAGCCGCGTTTTCTGGCGTTCGCCTTTGCCAATGCGGGCGCACTGGGAATGGTATTAACCTATGTTTCGCTGGCGCCGCATGTGCTGATGACTGAGGGCGGCCTGACCGCGTTACAGTTCTCCATCGCCTTCGGTGCCAATGGTTTCTGGATTATGTTGGTAAGCGTGCTGGTCAATAAAATGATCCGCAAGGCGGGCCGTCCGCTTTGCCTGGCGCTGGGTACGCTGGCGATGCTGCTCGGCGGCGCGCTGCTGTTTGCCGGAGAACAGCTCTTTCCGGCCACGCTACAAACGCACTGGGCGCTTTATATGTTACCGGTCGCCGTTTCCGTTGCCGGACTGGCTTTTACCGTCGGGCCTGCCACCAGCTATGCGCTGGAGCCTTATCAGCAACAGGCTGGCGTCGCCTCCGCGCTGGCTGGCTTTATTCAGATGGCTGGCGGATCCTCAGCCGGACTGTTAATGATGGCGTTACCGCTGAAAGAAAAAGATGCGCTGGCGCTGATGATGCTGGCAGGCGCAGCGCTCACGTTTCTGGCGTGGCGCTGCAGTAAGAAGATGCGCGGCTCGTTGACCGCGCTGTAAGCTATATCACCTCAACCGGTACCCGCGGCGCAACGGCGCACATTAGCTCATAGCCAACGGTACCGGCACTGCTGGCCACCTCGTCGATTTTCACTCGATCGCCCCAGAGTTCCGCTTTAGAGCCGATGCCCGCCTGCGGGCAGGGCGTCAGATCCACCACCAGCATATCCATAGAGACCGCCCCGATCGTCTGCGTTCGCACACCGTCAATCACCACTGGCGTGCCGCCAGGCGCGTGGCGCGGATAGCCATCCGCATAGCCACAGGCAACGATGCCGATGCGCTGCTCGGTCTGCGCGTGATAGCGGTAGCCGTAGCCTACGCCCGCGCCGGGCTTGAGCTGCTGAACAGCGATAACCTCACTGGTTAAAGACATCGCCGGCTGCAGTCCGGTTCCGGCAATATCCTGCCATTGTCCGCTTGGCGAAGCGCCATAAAGAACAATCCCCGGACGCACCCAGTCGAAGTGGGCTTCAGGATGCCAGAGCGTGGCCGCCGAGTTAGCCAGCGAACGCGGCGCGTTTAACCCTTCCGCCGCCCGCTCCACCTGCTTCATCGGTTCAATAATGCCATCTTCTTTTTCCGCCTCGGCAAAATGGGTCATTAGCGTCATTTCGCCCACGTTCTCCAGCGCGCGCAGCTTTTGCCAGACGTTATGCAGCTGCTCCGGCATAAAGCCCAGCCGGTTCATGCCGCTGTTCAGTTTGACATAGATATCCAGCGGCGCGCTCAGTTGCGCCTGGGCAAGCGCTTTGATTTGCCAGTTGCTGTGAACGCTGGTGGTTAGCCGATAGCGATCCAGCAGTTCAAGCTCATCGCTATGGAAAAAGCCTTCCAGCAGCAGGATCGGTTTTTTCCAGCCGCGCTCGCGCAGCTGGATAGCCTCTTCAAGATTCAGCAGCGCAAAGCCGTCGGTATCGCTCAGATGCTGCAAGATACGATCGATGCCATGACCATAGCCATTCGCTTTTACCACTGACCAGACACGGGAATTTGGCGCGGCGCGGCGCACAATCGTCAGGTTTTGTCGCAACGCAGCGCTATGAATGGTTGCGACAATCGGACGTGACATAACCTCTCCTTGTAACTCGTTAATGTGCAACGTTTGCGTTATGCAGTTGCGGGTGCGTTACCGGTGAATAACCAGGCAGATAACGCAGTACAGAAAGATCATCTGCAGCAATCGCCGGTTTTTTACCGGAGATAATATCAGAAAGCAGCTGGCCTGAACCGCATGCCATAGTCCAACCGAGCGTCCCGTGACCGGTATTAAGGTAAAGATTTTTTAACGGCGTGGCACCAACAATTGGCGTACCGTCTGGTGTCATCGGGCGCAGCCCGGTCCAGAAGCTGGCCTGCTCAATATAACCGCCTTCGGGATAGAGATCGCGCACCACCATTTCCAGCGTTTCCCGTCGGGCTGGCAGGAGACGCGTGTTAAAGCCGACAATCTCCGCCATCCCACCGACGCGAATACGCTGATCAAAGCGGGTAATGGCCACTTTATAGGTTTCATCCAGCACGGTAGAAACCGGCGCGCCTGCTTCATTGCGAATTGGAATAGTCAGCGAATAGCCTTTCAGCGGATAGACGGGAATGGAGACGATATCCGCCAGCAGCGCGGTGGAATAAGAGCCGAACGCAACCACATAGCTATCTGCCGTAATCACTTCATCGCCGCACTTCACGCCGACAATACGGTTACCCTCACGCAGCAGGCGATCCACCGGCGTATTAAAGCGAAAGACGACGCCCGCTTCCGCCGCCATGCGGGCAAGCTGCTGGGTAAACAGCTGACAGTCGCCGGTTTCGTCATTGGGCAGGCGCAGCCCGCCGGTTAACTTATGATGCGTCGCGGAAAGCGCTGGCTCAACGCTGGCCAGCTGATGCGCCTCCAGCAGTTGATAAGGCACGCCCGCTTCTTTCAGTACCGCAATATCCTTGCTGGCGCTCTCATACTGTTGCGCGGTACGAAACAGCTGTAACGTGCCGCCCTGCCGCCCCTCATAGCCGATTCCGGTTTGTTCACGCAGCGTTTTAATGCAGTCGCGGCTGTATTCGGCAATGCGCACCATACGGCCTTTATTTTGCTGATAGTGACGCATATCGCAGTTACGCAGCATCTGCCACATCCATTCCAGCTGGAAACGGCTGCCGTCAAGACGGATAGCCAGCGGCGCATGGCGTTGGAACATCCATTTAATCGCCTTTAACGGCACGCCTGGCGCAGCCCAGGGCGCCGCGTAGCCTGGTGAAATTTGTCCGGCGTTGCCTGCGCTGGTTTCCTGTGCAGGGCCAGGTTGTCGATCGATGACCGTAACTTCATGTCCCGCCTGTGCCAGATACCAGGCGCTGGCGACGCCGACTACTCCACTACCCAGAATGACAACGCGCATAACTCCCCCAGGGAAAAACAGTAAAGAACAATATACTGAACATCAGCCAACACCACGGATGATAATTTTGATGCATCCGAACCAACATAGCGGTGACATATTTCACATATTTTTTACCCTGGCGGTAATTAAAAACAAGATGCTGGCAATACTTCGGTGGAAAATAGGGCATTTTGCACAATAACAGCAGCAAGTCAGGTTACAACCACCTGAATCCGCCCAAAGCCGCAGTTTTAATCTTCTTCATAGGAAGAAGGTATAAACAGGATTTAATGCTAATAAACTACCAAATCTGCAGATTATTTATTATTTAAAATTTCCTTTTTTATTACGGCTTTATTTTGTATTGCAGATTGAGGTTGCATTCCGGTTTCAGATGGAAAACAGTGAACTATCATTAACAGTGTTCGCTCAGTTTTTTGGGCTGTCTTATTCAGGATGAGCCTTAAACAACAGGAACCCATACGGCAATGTACTGCCCAATCGGGTTCACCAACGAGGGGTGCGCTATGGCGACAATATTTGACGATCCGATTAAGGACAGCAAACGACTCAGTGACGGACCCGACTGGACTTTTGAATTACTGGATACCTACCTGGCGGAGATTGATCGCGTAGCGAAACAATACCGTCTGGATACCTACCCGCATCAGATAGAAGTGATCACCTCTGAGCAAATGATGGACGCTTATTCCAGCGTCGGTATGCCGATCAACTATGCGCACTGGTCTTTCGGTAAGAAATTTATTGAAACCGAGCAGCGTTATAAACATGGTCAGCAAGGTCTGGCGTACGAGATTGTTATTAACTCGAATCCCTGTATCGCCTATCTGATGGAGGAGAACACTATTACCATGCAGGCGCTGGTTATCGCCCATGCCTGTTATGGACATAACTCCTTCTTTAAAAATAACTATCTGTTCCGTAGCTGGACCGATGCCAGCTCCATCATCGACTACCTGCTGTTTGCGAAAAACTATATTGCGGAATGTGAAGAGCGCTACGGCGTTGAAGAGGTCGAGCGTTTGCTGGACTCTTGCCACGCGCTGATGAATTACGGCGTCGATCGCTATAAGCGTCCGCAAAAGATTTCGCTGCAGGAAGAGAAAGCGCGACAGAAGAGCCGTGAAGAATATCTGCAGAGCCAGGTTAATACGCTGTGGCGCACCCTGCCGCGCCGGGAAAAAGAGGAAGTGCATGCGGAAAAAGTGCGCTTCCCTTCTGAGCCGCAGGAGAATCTGCTCTATTTTATGGAGAAAAATGCACCGTTGCTGGAGCCGTGGCAGCGTGAAATCTTGCGTATCGTGCGCAAGGTGAGCCAGTATTTTTATCCGCAAAAACAGACGCAGGTGATGAACGAAGGTTGGGCGACTTTCTGGCATTACACCATTCTTAACCATCTGTACGATGAAGGGAAAGTCACCGAACGCTTTATGCTGGAATTTCTGCACAGCCATACCAACGTGGTGTTCCAGCCCGCCTATAACAGCCCCTGGTATAACGGAATTAATCCTTACGCGCTGGGCTTTGCTATGTTCCAGGATATTAAGCGTATCTGTCAGTCGCCGACCGAAGAGGATCGCTACTGGTTCCCGGATATGGCCGGTTCAGACTGGCTGGAAACGCTGCATTTCGCGATGCGTGAATTTAAGGATGAGAGCTTTATCAGCCAGTTCCTGTCGCCGAAAGTGATGCGCGATTTCCGTCTGTTTACCGTGCTGGATGACGATCGCAATAACTATCTGGAGATTGCCGCGATTCATGATGAGGCGGGTTATCGCGCTATCCGGCAGCAGCTTTCCGCTCAATATAATCTGAGCAATCTGGAGCCGAATATTCAGGTATACAATGTTGATCTGCGCGGCGATCGTTCTCTAACGCTGCGCTATGTGCCGCATCAACGTTCGCCGCTGGATAAAAGCCGACGCGAAGTGTTAAAGCATGTGCATCGGCTGTGGGGCTTTGAAGTTCATCTGGAGCAGCAGAATGAAGACGGTAGCGTGGAAATTCTCGACCGCTGTCCGCCCCGCACCAATTCGCTGTAACGAAAAACCTCCGCTACAGACGGCGGTTTAGCAGCCACAAATATCACCACCTCTACAGGAGGTGGTTTAAGCCCGACAATAAAATAAGGCCGGACAATTATCCGGCCTTATTTATGTGCGGCGGATAATTAACGCTGATGCAATTCATCCGGCATGGTTTTCTGCATGGCATGCCAGATTTCACCGCTGCGGCGGCCATAATCGCGCACTGCCATCACAATGTTTTCCGGCTCGGTACCATCGCAAAATGCGAGCAGCTGCTGATAAAAACGCAGCGCCAGAGCGCGAGCTTCCGGGTTGGAGAAATAGTGGCGTCCAACACGCGTGTAGAGCCCTTTCAGTCCGTTAAGAATCAGGCCGTAAATCGGATTGCCAGAGGCAAAAGCCAGCCCGCGAAAAATACGGTAATCCAGTTCGGTATACGCATCCGCCTGATCTTCGACATTATTCGCAAGGGCCAACACTTCACGCGCCTGCTCAGGAAAATGACGGATGGCGCGGCGGATAAATATTGAGGAGACGTTGGTACGCACGGAAAGAACGTTGTCCATCATCTGCGGTACGCTGTCATGATCGAGGCGAGCAAGCGTTTCAAGAATATTCAGGCCGGACGTTTCCCAGAAATCATTAACTCGCGTCGGCTTGCCGTGCTGAATCGTCAACCAGCCGTCGCGCGCCAGGCGTTGCAACACTTCACGCAGCGTGGTGCGCGTCACGCCAATTAGCTCGGAAAGCTCGCGTTCAGCGGGCAGGATTGAACCGGGAGGAAAACGACTGTTCCAGATACTTTCAATGATATACTCTTCGGCGAACCCGGCCGGGCTCTGCGCCTTTATAACCATAGCGTTATATTCTCGTTGCTTTATCATTAGGCAATATACGGCTCATCATACCAGAGGCCCCAGGCATCACCTAGCTTCGCTTCGTTTAAAACGCCCGCCTGGCGTGAAAAATGCTGCGCGATTAACAGCTTTCCCCCGAATGTCGATTGCCTCTGGTGCTGGCGACGTTTACCCTTTGCGTCTGACTATTTTGAGTCCTGTATGAGGATACGATTGCACATGGATATTTCCACCGGGCGCGCCTTTACGCGCAATTTTCTCGGACAGTCTCCCACCTGGTATAAGCTGACGCTGCTGGGCTTTTTAATTATAAATCCCCTGCTGTTTTTCTTCGTCAGCCCTTTTCTTGCCGGATGGCTGCTGGTGGCGGAGTTTATTTTTACGCTCGGCATGGCGCTAAAGTGTTATCCCTTAATGCCCGGCGGCCTGCTGGCGCTGGAAGCGATCGCTATCGGCATGGCCAGCGCCGAGCAGGTTAAGGAAGAGCTGGCGAACAACCTTGAAGTGCTGCTGCTGCTGATTTTCATGGTGGCAGGCATCCATTTTATGCGTCAGCTTCTGCTGTTCGTTTTTACCCGCCTGCTGCTCACCATTCGCTCCAAGGTGATACTGGGCCTGGCATTTTGCGTAGCCGCCGCCTTTCTTTCCGCTTTTCTGGATGCGCTGACGGTCGTGGCGGTCGTGCTGAGCGTTGCCGCCGGGTTTTATGATATTTATCATCGCGTACTGTCTGAAGGCGAAGAACACGCCGGAGATGAGATTTTTTCCGATGAAGATCATCGCCAGACGCTGGAAAAATTCCGCTCTTTCTTGCGCAGCCTGATGATGCAAGCTGGCGTGGGTACCGCGCTGGGCGGCGTAATGACGATGGTGGGCGAGCCGCAAAACCTGATTATCGCCAAGGCCGCCGGCTGGGATTTTGCCGGCTTTTTCCTGCGTATGGCGCCGGTTACCGTGCCGGTACTGCTCTGCGGCCTGTTTACCTGCGTGCTGCTGGAACGCTTCCGTCTGTTTGGCTATGGCGAACCGTTGCCGGAAAAAGTACGTCAGATTTTGATGGATTACGATCGCGATTCCCGCCAGAAACGTACACGTCAGGATCAGCTTAACCTCTGGATCCAGGGCCTTATCGCCGTCTGGTTGATTGCCGCCCTGGCGCTGCACCTCGCTGAAGTTGGCCTGATTGGTTTGTCGGTGATTATTCTCGCTACCTCGTTCTGCGGTATTACCGATGAACATGTTATCGGGCGCGCTTTTTCCGAAGCGTTGCCTTTTACCGCGCTACTGACGGTCTTTTTCGCCATTGTCGCGGTTATCGTGCAGCAGGACCTTTTCAGTCCGCTGATTCATTTTGTTTTGCAGGCGGAAGCCAGCATGCAGCTGACCTGGTTCTATGTCTTTAACGGGCTGCTCTCCTCCATTTCCGATAACGTTTTTGTCGGCACGGTTTACATTAACGAAGCGAAACATGCCTTTACCAGCGGTACGATTAGTCAGCAGCAGTTTGAACTACTGGCAGTAGCGACCAATACCGGCACCAACCTGCCTTCCGTTGCCACGCCTAACGGCCAGGCGGCATTTCTGTTTATGCTGACCTCCGCACTGGCGCCGTTAATCCGCCTCTCTTACGGTCGTATGGTCTGGATGGCGCTGCCCTATACGCTTGTGCTGTCGCTGGTGGGGCTGTTCTGCATTATGTTTACGCTTGAGCCGATGACGCAGTGGTTTATGCAGCACGGCTGGCTCACCCTGCCGTCTCTGTAACTTACTGAGGATAAGCTGCGCTTAAGTCATGTTTACGTCTGTTTTTTCGCTGCCTGGGCTGGCAGCGAAAACTTTTTGCTTTACACTGCCGATTCAACGCTAATGACATGGATAGATTTATGTTGCGATACCTGAACCAATGCTCAAGAGGACGCGGCGCCTGGTTGCTGATGGCGTTAACCGCATTTGCTCTTGAAATGGTCGCGCTATGGTTTCAGCACGTGATGCTGCTGAAGCCCTGCGTAATGTGTATTTATGAGCGCTGTGCGCTGTTTGGCGTTATGGGAGCAGGTCTGGTGGGCGCCATCGCGCCGAAGACGCCGCTGCGCTATGTTGCGCTGCTGATCTGGCTGTACAGCGCCTGGGAAGGATTACGTCTTTCTTATGAACATACGATGATTCAGCTGCACCCGAATCCTTTCGTGACCTGTGACTTCGCCGCCCGTTTTCCGGGCTGGCTGCCGCTGGACAAATGGCTGCCAGCGGTCTTTGTGGCGAGCGGCGACTGCGCGGAGCGCGTCTGGTCTTTTCTGACGCTGGGCATGCCGCAGTGGCTGATGGTGATTTTTGGCGCCTATTTGCTGGTCGCCGTGCTGGTGCTGATCGCCCAGCCTTTTAAACCTAAACGCCGCGATCTCTTTACCCGCTAAGGCTTAACCGGCCGGATTACGCTTTCCACTCTGGCCGGTTAATAATGTGATCTTCCCAGTCTCTGACCTCACTCTCCCGCACCGCGATATGACGAACGGAAATCCGCGCGGCGTGCATGGCTGCTTTTGAGCCGCTGCGCAACGGATGCCAGACCGGCAGAGGTTTTCCTTCCGCCAGCAGCCGGTAGGCGCAGCTGGGCGGCAGCCAGGAAAAGGTAGGCAGATTCTCACGCGTTAACTTAATGCAGTCTTCTTCATACTCGAAGCGACGCTCATAGTTACGACACTGGCAGGTTTTAATGTTCAGCTGGTTGCAGGCGACGTTAGTGAAATAGATTTCATCCGTATCGGCATCCTGCAACTTATTAAGGCAGCACTGTCCGCAACCATCGCACAAGGATTCCCATTCCTCATCGGTCATTTGTTCCAGGCTCTTGTCCTGCCAGAAAGGGGTATCAGTCATTGTGATGTCCGGTTAAGCAAAAGCGCACCTTATAAACAGTTCAGCCGTCAGATGCAAGCATCACAGCACGCGCGTGCTGATGCCGTGACCCGCCAGCGAGACTTCCAGCTTATCGCCAGCGTGCAGCGGACCGACGCCTTCCGGCGTACCGGTCAGAATCACATCGCCCGCACGCAGGGTAAAATATTTGCTCATATAAGCAATTAAAGGCAGGACCGGCGTGATCATATCGGCGGTGCTGCCCTGCTGACGCACTTCGCCGTTAACGGTCAGCTTCAGTTCGCACTGTTGCGGATCGCCTTCAAACTGATTTGCAGGAATAAAGCCGGAGAGCGGACAAGAATTATCAAATCCTTTCGCCTTTTCCCACGGCTGTCCCGCTTTTTTCAGACCGGCCTGAATATCGCGCAGCGTTAAATCCAGGGCAACACCGTAGCCGGCAATCGCCTGCGCGACGTGCGCTTCACTTGCCTGCTTTAACGTTGCGCTAATCAGGATCGCCATCTCCACTTCGTGATGCACCGCACCCATATCGCGAGGAATAGAAAGCGGCTGACGCAGATCGCAGAGCGCGGTTTCCGGCTTGATAAAGATCACCGGCTCCTGCGGCGTGGCGCTGCCCATCTCTTTGATATGCTTAGCGTAGTTACTGCCGACACAAACTACTTTGCTCGCTGGAAAATCTAACAGCGCGCCCTGCCAGTTACGATGTTGGTACATGCTTTTCCCCTTGCTGAGATTAACAGCGTCGCACCGACGCCAGGATCTTACTGTGCCACAGCATCCGCCATCTTGCCGATACTGATGGCAAAATAATAAGAACGGTTCCAGCGCATGATGGTGCGGAAGTTGTCATACACCAGGAAGGCGCGTCCGCCGATATCATCCGGCAAAATAATCCAGCCACGCTGATGGGTATCAGGCAAGGCGACGCCGTTGGTCAGCCGGACGCCCAGCTTTTCCCATTCGCCCACCGTTTTCGCCTGCTGCGTTTTCAGACCGGCCAGCTGCGCGTCAAAATCTACCGGCAACACCACTTCGCGTCCCCAGCCTTCGTCAGCATGCCAGCCCTCTTTCGCCAGATAGTTGGCCGTCGAGGCGAACACGTCACGCTGATTACGCCAGATGTCTATTTTGCCGTCGCCGTCGCCGTCGGCGCCATAGTTAAGGTAAGAGCTGGGCATAAACTGGTTTTGCCCCATTGCGCCCGCCCAGGAGCCTTTCATCTCCGGCGCGCTGATATGCCCCTGCTGGATCATCTTCAGCGCGGCAATCAGTTCGTTAGTAAAGAAGGTTTCACGCCGACCTTCGAACGCCAGCGTGGAGAGCGCCGAAATGATATCCTCGCGCCCCTGAATCTGACCGAAGTTGCTTTCCATTCCCCACAGCGCAACGATATATTGCGCCGGTACGCCATACTGCTGGCTTACCGTTGCCAGATCACGTTGATATTGCTGATAGCGGCTACGCCCCAGCTCAATCTTTTTCGGCGTCAGCACGCGTTCCAGATAATCATCGAGCGTGATTTTCTGCTCCGGCTGATTCCGATCCGATTTAATCACCCGATCGACAAAATGCACGTTAGCGAACGCGCTGTTCAGCGTCTGTTCGCTGATACCCTGCGTTCGCGCCCGCGCTTTTAGCTGCTCCACGTAAGCAGGAAACTCTGCCGGATCGCGCCCCTGCTGCGCCAGCGTCGTTTTACCGGATGGCGGCGTTAAAAAGCCGCCGCTTTGCGTTTTGGTCGCCGGAACGGTAGCCGCGCCGTTTTCAGGTGCAGAAGAGACGCTATTTTTACTGGCGCATCCAGTCAACATTATTGAGAGTAACGTCGCGCTCAGGACATTTAGCTTCATATCCGTTCCTTATTAATCAATTGGGATCTGCAGGAAATAAATTGCGGATTTATTCATCGGTCGATTATTTACAGATGAATCTGAATTAAACCGGATCGCTTTTTCCTAAATGTATTTTTAGTAGATTTTCCACCGGCGGAGGAAGCTGTAAATAATAACCCTGCTCTTGCAGCGCCAGCTTTACTTTTTCAATATCTGCGTTAGCCAGTTTCTTAGTACGGTCAAGGGTTAACACCATCGCCAGCTGCGGTTTTCCGAAACCGCGCAGCAGCTCTTCAGGCACGCGGGAAAAATCGTCTTTTTTTTCAACATAGAGATAAGTTTGGTCGCGTTGAGGACTTCTGTAGATCACACAAAACATATTTTTTACTCGAATTAAGCGGGGTGGTGGCTTGCCTGAATATAGCAGTAACTATAACATGCTTGCAGTAGTTAGGAATAATGTCCCGCCTTGATTACGCGCTGGCTAAATCAGGCATAATTTAGTCGGGTTTAGACATAACAGGACTGAGCCAGGACAGATGTCGCAAACGCCAATCGAGTTTAAAGGCAGTAGTTTTACTCTGTCTGTTGTTCATTTACACCACACGCATCCCGATGTGGTTCGTCAGGCGCTTCAGGACAAAATTGACCAGGCGCCTGCCTTTCTTAAAAATGCGCCCGTGGTTCTGAATGTAGCCTCTCTGGACGGTGACGTTAACTGGAAACAGATGCAGCAGGCTATTGCCTCTACAGGGTTACGCATTGTCGGCGTCAGCGGCTGTAAAGATGAGGCGCTAAAGCGCATGATCGCGCGCGCCGGGCTGCCGATTTTGTCTGAAGGCAAAGAACAAAAGAAAAGTCCTGAACCGGTCGCCGTCGCAGCGCCGGAAAATGTGGTGACTAAAACGCGCCTGGTGACAACGCCGGTGCGTTCCGGTCAGCAAATTTACGCGCGCAATACCGATTTGATTGTGACCAATAGCGTTAGCGCCGGCGCCGAGCTGGTTGCCGACGGCAATATCCATATTTACGGCATGATGCGCGGACGCGCGCTGGCAGGCGCCAGCGGCGATCGCGACTGCCAGATATTTTGCACCAGCTTATCTGCGGAGCTGGTTTCCATAGCGGGCGAGTACTGGATTATGGATCAGATTCCAGCGGAGTATTTTGCAAAAGCGGCACGCCTTAGCCTGAAAGATGGCGCGCTGACTATACAGACATTGAATTAGGCCCCTTTTTATTTATAAGGAATTCTTATATATGGCACGCATTATTGTAGTTACATCCGGCAAAGGGGGCGTTGGCAAGACCACGTCAAGCGCGGCCATCGCCACCGGTCTGGCACAGAAAGGGAAAAAAACCGTCGTGATCGATTTTGATATTGGTCTGCGTAATCTCGATCTGATTATGGGCTGCGAACGGCGCGTGGTTTATGACTTCGTCAACGTGATTCAGGGCGACGCCACGCTGAACCAGGCACTGATAAAAGACAAACGTACAGAAAACCTCTATATCCTGCCTGCTTCGCAAACCCGCGATAAAGATGCACTGACGCGTGAAGGCGTCGAAAAAGTGCTGAATGAATTAAATACCATGGGCTTTGATTTCGTGCTGTGTGACTCACCGGCAGGGATCGAGACCGGCGCGCTGATGGCGCTCTATTTCGCTGATGAAGCCATTATTACCACCAACCCGGAAGTCTCATCCGTACGCGACTCCGATCGTATTTTGGGTATTGTGGCTTCAAAATCCCGCCGCGCCGAAAACGGCGAAGAGCCGGTCAAAGAGCATCTGCTGCTGACGCGCTACAACCCAGGCCGCGTTAGCCGCGGCGACATGCTGAGCATGGAAGACGTACTGGAAATTCTGCGTATTCCGCTGGTGGGCGTTATCCCGGAAGATCAGTCGGTGCTGCGCGCGTCTAACCAGGGCGAACCCGTTATTCTGGATACCGAATCCGATGCGGGCAAAGCCTATGCCGATACCGTTGATCGGTTGCTCGGCGAAGAACGCCCCTTCCGCTTCATTGAAGAAGAGAAGAAGGGATTCCTGAAACGCCTGTTCGGGGGATAAACCATGGCCTTACTCGATTTCTTTTTATCCCGTAAAAAGAACACCGCCAATATCGCCAAGGAAAGGCTGCAAATCATCGTAGCAGAACGCAGGAGGGGCGACAGTGAGCCCCACTATCTTCCCCAGCTGAAGCGCGACATTCTGGAAGTGATTTGCAAGTATGTGAAAATCGATCCAGAAATGGTGACGGTGCAGCTGGATCAGCGCGGTGATGACATCTCAATACTGGAACTCAACGTGACGTTGCCGGAGATGGAAGAAGCCGCGAAATGATTCGTCTCCACCATTCCTGACCTTCCCCTGCCTTACGCAGGGGAAAGTTTATGCAGGCTATTGCGGATAGTCCGCCAGCACTCGCCTGATTTCCTGCTCCATCAGTTCGCCGCGCCATCCATCAATCAGCTCCGGCAAACGTTCACGCGGTTTAATCTGCCAGTGCCAGCTCAGCAGCTGATTAATCTGACGACGTGAAGCCAGCAGTTCGGTACTCAGTCCGCTGCGCTCGCTTACCTCCTGCACCAGCGCTTTCAGCGCTTTAAACGCCTTTTTATAGTGCGGGTGATCGTTGATATTCATCAGCATGGCCGGCAGGCTCTCTTCCGGCAGCGCATTGGCTTCGCTCACCATATCCAGCAGCGTTTTGCCGTGAAAACGAATTTCGTGTCCGCTCAGCCCTAAATGATCCAGCTCGCCCAGCGAGGTCGGTTGATAGCGCGCCACTTTCCAGAGGTTTTCTTCGCGCACCACGAAATTGACCGCCATGTTCTTTTCACGCGCCAGCTTCAGACGCCAGGCTGCCATACGTTGCAGCGCCGCCAGCTGACGCGGACGCAACAGTGAAGCATTGCTGATTTCGCGATACGCCTCTTCCGGCGCGAGGATGTCGGTACGGCGTTGACAAAGCAGCAAACATTCGCTGCGCGCCGCGTCCAGCTGCCCCGCTGCGGCGGTTTCATCCATCAGCGTATGGGCGATCGGCAACAGCCAGAAGACATCTGCCGCCGCGTATTCGCACTGGCGCGTCGACAGCGGACGCGCCAGCCAGTCAGTACGCGATTCGCTTTTATCCAGTACTTCGCCGGTGAATTGCTCCACCATCGCGGCAAAACCCATCGACAACGGACGTCCGCTAAAGGCGGCCAGGATCTGCGTATCGATCAGCGGCGTCGGCAGTACGCCGAAACTGTGCAGAAATACTTCCAGATCTTCACTGCCGGCATGGAGAAATTTTGTGATGCTGTTGTCGCTTAACAGCTCAATAAGCGGCTGCCACTGAGTGATGGTCAGCGGATCGACCAGCGTAATTTGCTCGCCATCATAGATCTGTAGCAGCCCCAGTTGCGGATAGTAGGTACGGGTGCGGACAAACTCGGTATCGAGCGCGATAGCACGATGTTGACGCGCCGCTTCGCAGCAGGCTTGCAGCGCCTCATTAGTAGTGATGTAGGTGTAATTCAAATCCTTGCTCTCTTGCCAGCGGTACGTTTGCGTTGCTGATGAAATAACAATGAAAACGCCGGGTTAACCGGCGTTTTCAGCAACAGCTTAACATATTACAGGCTGTCAGGCGGCAGGCGCTTTGCTTATCTCATCGCGTAACGCGCGTCGTAAAATTTTTCCGACATTGGTTTTTGGCAGGTCATCGCGAAACTCGACGATTTTTGGCACTTTATAGCCGGTCAGATGACGCCGACAGTGGGCGATCAGCTCATCTTTGGTCAGGGTAGGATCCTTTTAACGATGCAGATTTTTACCGCTTCGCCGGAAAGATCGCTCGGTACGCCAATCGCGGCGGCCTCACGCACTTTCGGATGCTGCATCACCACATCTTCAATTTCGTTCGGATAAACATTAAAGCCCGAGACCAGAATCATATCTTTTTACGATCGACAATACGTAAGAAGCCTTCATCGTCAGCAGTAACGATGTCGCCGCTGTAAAGCCAGCCCTCTTTCAATACTTCATCGGTCGCATCCGGGCGCTGCCAGTAGCCCATCATCACCTGCGGCCCTTTAATACAGAGTTCACCCGGCTGACCGTGCGCGACTTCATAGCCGTTATCATCCACCAGCTTAATATCGGTGGATGGCACCGGCAGGCCGATACTGCCGTTGTGACAGGTAATATCGTAGGGGTTAACCGAAACCAGCGGCGAACATTCCGTCAGGCCATAACCTTCCAGCAGATAATGGCCGGTCAGCTTCTCCCAGCGCTCCGCCACCGCTTTTTGCACCGACATCCCGCCACCAGCGGATAAGCGCAGCGTGGAAAAATCGAGCTGCTGGAAATTTTTGTCATTTAATAGCGCGTTAAACAGCGTATTCACGCCGGTAATGGCGGTAAAGGAATATTTGCCCAGCTCTTTCACAAAGCCCGGAATATCGCGCGGATTGGTGATCAGCAGGTTTTGCCCGCCCAGTTCAATAAACAGCAGGCAGTTCACGGTCAGGGCAAAAATGTGATAAAGCGGCAGCGCCGTAACGACCAGCTCTTTGCCGTCGCGCAGCAGCGAGCCGTAGGTGGCTTTAGTCTGCTCAAGATTGGCCTGCATATTGCGGTGCGTCAGCATCGCCCCTTTGGCGATCCCAGTGGTGCCGCCGGTGTACTGCAAAAAAGCCAGATCTTCATTGCGTATCTCAGGGCGGGAATAGTCCAGCTGTGCGCCCTGTTGCAGCACGCTACGAAAAGAGACTGCATCCGGCAGATTATATTTAGGCACCAGCCGCTTTACATACTTCACGACGAAGTTGACCAGTGTGGCTTTCGCAGGCGACAGCTGATCGCCCAGCCGCGTCAGAATAACGTGTTTAACCGGCGTTTTTGCCACCACTTTTTCCAGCGTATGGGCAAAGTTAGAGACGATGACAATGGCTTTCGCACCGCTGTCGTTCAGCTGATGCTCCAGTTCGCGCGGGGTATAGAGCGGATTAACGTTGACTACCACCATGCCAGCGCGCAACACGCCGAACAGTGCAACCGGATATTGCAGCAGGTTTGGCATCATGATAGCCACCCGATCACCCTTCTCTAATCCAAGCGTCTGCTGCAAATAAGCGGCAAAGGCGCGGCTACGCTGTTCCAGCTTACGGAAGCTCATCGCCTGCCCCATATTAATAAACGCGGGACGATCGGCGTAACGCTGAGCCGCCTGTTCAAACAGATCGATAAGCGATGTATAACGATCGGCATTGATCTCAGCCGGGACATCGGCGGGATAACGGTTCAGCCAGACCTTATTCAAGGGTTCACCTCGGAAATCATATTTGTTCGCCATCGCAGCCTCAGCACGCCCAACTGTTAACATTATATTAACTCATTGTACCAGTATGCCTAACACACGGCGTTCAGGCTGCGAGGCCCATCACTAAATTTTCTTTACTTATAACAATAAAATGGCCCGGTCACATATCATGCAACCGGGCCGCTAATAACTACCGTTATCGTTACTCAGTCAGGATAGTTTGCACCTGGACCGGGCCGGTATTGTAATAGCCCATCCAGGGATTCGGTCCCCAATAGCCGGGGTGATGACGCGTGGGCCCATACCAAATCCACGGGTCGATCGGCTGCATCGGCATAACGACCTGCTGCTGCACACGCCAGCGCTGGTAGCCCGTCACGCTCACCACCACAAAGTTGTAGCTGGCCTTGCCGATTTCGCCTTTTTCGCTGCCTTTAATGGTGCCGACCACCGTCACCATTTGATTCGTCACATCGACAGGATCGATAAAGCCGTTCACATCAGCCCAGATCCGGCCAACGGAAGCCGCGCCCAGGCGCGGTCTCGCGCTTTCATCCAGCAGCTGAGTCGCGATTTCCAGCCGTGTGCGGCCATCGAGGTTAGTCACCTTCACGACTTTACCGCCGAAGCGCGCTTCCTGCCCGACATAGAGCTGCGGCGCGTTCATTACCCGCAACAGATCCTGCTGCGGCATTGGCGACCGACCCTTCACGGAATCAGGAACAGATACGCATCCAGCCAACAGCAACGCCGTCGCCAGGAGTGCCGCTGCATGAATCAGATTTTTACGCATAGCTTTTCTCCAGAAACCTGTCTGATTAGACTATTGCGTATTAAATAAGTTGCTGCCAGCCTATTCGCGGCCCGGCAATTTTTTCCATGCCACTTCATTGCGTAAATAGGCAGGCTCAACCTGCTCCGGCGCCAGTGCGCCGCCCTGCTGCCAAAGCTGCTGCGCCAGCGGCAGCATCGCTTCGGCGGCTGGCAGCGTAATATCGCTGGCCTGCAGCGTCAGCGGGCTTTCAACGCTCAGCTGCGGCCATGCCGACCAGCCGGTGCCAACGGTCATCCACTCACCCGATAGCTGCTGCATTCGCGCCAGCGCTGCGTCCGGCTTCAGCACGGCTTCGCTCGCTTCACCCTGCCAAACTCCCGCTTCGCTACGCTGATACTCTGCCCAGTAAACTTCGCCCATACGCGCATCGATCGCCGCCAGCACACGGCTGGCACCGTGGCGTTTCCAGGCGGCTTCGGCCATGGTCATCAGCGTCGAGATGCCAAGCAGCGGCAAACCGGCGCCAAACGCAAGTCCCTGCGCGATGCCGATGCCGATACGCACGCCGGTAAAACTACCCGGCCCACGACCGAAGGCCAGCGCATCAAGCTGCGACAGCGTAATGTGATGACGCGCCAGCATCTCTTCAACCAGCGGCAAAATGCGCTGGGTATGCTCGCGGGCGCAAAGTTCAAAATGGGCGTCAACGACGCCATCCAGCGACAGCGCTACGGAACAGGCTTCAGTAGCCGTATCAAGGGCTAAAATTCGCGCGGACATAACAACCTCAGGCGAGAAAATTTTTCGGCGCGCATCTTAGCACAGCCCGACCAGAATTACTCATTATCGGGCCGATCGAGAAAATTAACTGCTTTTTGCAAATCACGCGTGCGCGGCGTTGGCGGCAGGCTGTTAAGAAATACCGCGCCATAAGGCCGCATCACCAGGCGGTTATCACAGATCACCAGCACACCGCGATCGTCCACGTCGCGAATCAGGCGACCAACGCCCTGCTTCAGCGTAATGACCGCATCGGGCAGTTGCACCTCATCAAACGGATCGCCGCCGCGCAGGCGGCAATCTTCCATGCGCGCTTTCAGTAAAGGATCGTCGGGCGAGGTAAACGGCAGTTTGTCGATGATCACCAGCGACAGCGCATCGCCAGGCACGTCCACGCCTTCCCAGAAGCTGCTGGTCGCCACCAGCAGCGCGTTGCCCGCCTCGATAAACTGCTTCAGCAGCTGCGCCTTGCCGGTTTCGCCCTGCAGCAAGACCGGCAGCGTCAGGCTGGCGCGAAACTCCTCGGCCAGCGCACGCATCATCTGATGCGATGTGCAAAGGAAAAAACAACGGCCATTATTGGCCTGAATCAGTGGCAGCAGACGACGCGCCAGCTGTTTCGCTCCACCCGGCTGATTGGGCGACGGCAAATCGCGCGGCACACAAAGCAGCGCCTGGCGCGCATAGTCGAACGGGCTGTTCAGGATCATGCTCTGCGCCTGATGCACGCCAAGGCGATCCATAAAGTGGGTCATCTGCTCATTAACCGCCAGCGTCGCCGAGGTAAAAACCCAGGCGGCCGGACGCTCATTAATCACTTCACGAAAACGTTCGGCGACGGAGAGCGGCGTCAGCGCCAGCACAAAGTGACGCGAGGTACATTCGTACCAATAGCTGAAGCCGGGTTCGCTGATATTTTTCAGGCGTTTCAGTCGATTGCGGTATTGCGAGGCGCGCTCAAAAGCGGCGTCCAGCAGCGCCGAACGGCCCAGCGACATTTTTGCCACGTCGTAACAAAGCTCCAGCGCATCATCCAGCAGAGTTAAGGCGCGCTGGACGTCGCGGTCGTTCAGGATCTCGCGCAGGTTGCCGCGAAAACCCGGCTCACCTAACGCCAGACGAAAATCCTGGGCGCTCTGCGCCAGGCGATCGGCGGACTTTTGCAGTTGCTGCACGTCGCGAATCTCGGTGCGGTAGGCGATGGTAATATCTTTCGCTAAATCCAACAGCTGACGGCTGGAGAGCTGCTGGCCAAAATACTGGCTGGCGATATCGGGCACCTGATGCGCTTCATCGAAGATCATCACATCCGCTTCCGGGATCAGCTCGGCAAAGCCGCTCTCTTTCACCACCATATCCGCCAGAAACAGATGATGGTTAACCACCACCACATCGGCATCCATCGCGCGCCGACGCGCCTTCACCACAAAGCACTCTTTATAGAGCGGACAGTCGTTGCCGAGGCAGTTGTCATTGGTGCTGGTGACCAGCGGCCAGATGGCGCTGTCCTCCGCCACGCCGCTGCAGCTGCTGATATCACCATCGGCGGTTTCGCTGGCCCAGCTGCGCAGATAAACCAGGTCGCTGAGGGTTTGCACAGTCAGTTCGCCGCCGGTCATGCTTTGCTGCTCCAGCCGCTCCAGACAGAGATAGTTGGATCGCCCTTTCAGCAAGGCGGTTTTCCCTTTATAGGCCAGCGCTTTGGTGATTTTCGGCAAATCGCGGCTGTAAAGCTGATCCTGCAGCGCTTTCGAACCGGTAGAAATAATCGCCTTTTTCCCGGCGCGTAATACCGGCACCAGATAGGCGTAGGTTTTTCCGGTGCCGGTGCCCGCTTCTACTACCAGCTCGCCGCGCTGTTCAATCGCCTGCGTAACTGCCGCCGCCATCTGCTGCTGCGCTTCGCGCGGGCGAAAGCCGGGGATCGCCTGCGCCAGGGCGCCATCGGCTGCAAAATCGTCTGCCACATATCCTCTCTGGTTGCGTTAAAACGGCCCGATTATGTCAGTATTCCCGTCCGGGCTCCAGACGCGGCTTAACGCATCCCCTTTGCTGAGCAAGAGGGATGACAGCGCCGGGTTAACTATGCCAGGCTAGCGGCGCGTAAAAATGGAATAAGGAAAGAATGTATGTCTGTTACCCGTATCGACCCTGAACATCGTATGTCTGAAGCAGTCATCCACAACGATACCGTCTATTACACCAGCGTGCCGGAAAACCTGGATGAGGACGCCGAAGCACAAACGGCGAATGCGCTGGCGGTCATCGATCGGCTGTTAACCCGCGTTGGCTCAGATAAAAGCCGTATCCTGGATGCCACCATTTTTCTGGTCGACAAAGCGGATTTCGCCGCCATGAATCGGGCCTGGGATGCCTGGGTCTCGCCAGGTAACGCGCCGGTGCGCTGCACCGTTCAGGCCGGTTTGATGAACCCGAAATATAAAGTCGAAATCAAAGTTATCGCTGCGCTGAATCCTGCCTGATCAGGCTTCATCATCTTCTTCATCTTCAAAGCGCGCCGCAATATGTCCGCCAGTATGCGTCTGGCGGATCTCCTGCGCGACGCGGGTAATCGCCTCGCCGCTGCTCATACCTTCAGCCATCAGCTGATGAATACGCTCTACCGCCTGCTGCTGCTGTTCATGGCTTAACGCCGGTAAACCTGTAAACATAATGGCTCCTGTTGGGTAATAATAAGGGCAGAAATTTTATCGCAAACAAACAGATGCCAGCACCGACAAAATATGCCAGGCTTGCCGTTTGTCCACGTTAAAAACGCTGCTGAGAGTGATGCCCGTAGTCTACCACGCTTTACCCTATACGCCTGATGCGCTTTCTGAACGCTTTGGTCGCATCGCCCATTTGCCTTGGGCGATGCTGCTCAGCTCCGGTTTTGCCGCTCATCCCGATAGCCGCTTCGATATTCTGGTCGCCGACCCTGTTGTGACGCTGGAAACACGTGGTCTCATTACGCGCATTGCAAAAGGTGACACTGTCACTGAATCAGCAGACGATCCGCTGGCGTTGCTGGAAGCGGAACTGGCCCGCGCGCTACCCGTGCTGTCGGCGAATGAGAATCTGCCGTTTCAGGGCGGCGCGCTCGGTCTGTTTGGCTACGATCTTGGTCGTCGTTTTGAACGTCTGCCACAGCAGGCGGTGGCGGATATTGCCACGCCGGATATGGCGGTCGGCATCTATAGCTGGGCGCTGATTGCCGACCACCAGCAGAAAACCCTGACGCTGGTGGATCATCTGGGCGGTGGCCTGCGCTGGCTGAACAGCCTGCCGCCGCGTCCGCCCGCCGTGCCGTTTCGCCTGACCTGCCGCTGGCAATCGAACATGACGCCGGAAAGCTATCGCCAACGCTTCGATCGCATCCAGGCGTGGCTGCAGGCGGGTGATTGCTATCAGGTCAATCTGGCCCAGCGTTTTCAGGCTGGCTATGAAGGCGCTGAGTGGCAGGCGTTTCAGCGACTCAATGCCAGTAACCGCGCGCCTTTCAGCGCGTTTGTGCGTCTGCCGGAGAGCGCCATTCTCAGCCTGTCACCGGAACGGTTCCTTTCCTTAAAAGAAGATGTGATCGAAACGCGCCCGATTAAAGGCACGTTGCCGCGTCTTGAAGATGCGGAGGCGGATCGTCTTCAGGCACGCAGGCTGGCGGAATCGGAGAAGGATCGGGCGGAGAACCTGATGATTGTCGATCTGCTGCGCAATGATATTGGCCGCGTCGCCCTGCCCGGCAGCGTGCAGGTGCCAGAGCTATTTGTGGTGGAGCCTTTCCCGGCGGTACATCACCTGGTCAGCACCATTCGTGCGCGTTTGAAACCTGACCTGAGCGCCTGCGATCTGCTGCGCGCCTGTTTTCCTGGCGGATCGATTACCGGCGCGCCCAAAGTACGGGCGATGGAAATCATCGAGGCGCTGGAGCCGCAGCGCCGCAATGCCTGGTGCGGCAGCATCGGTTATTTAAGCTGCTGCGGCAGAATGGACAGCAGTATTACCATTCGCACGCTTATCGCTGAAGGCGGACAGTTCTACTGTGCGGCGGGCGGCGGCATCGTTGCCGACAGCGAAGCCGAACTGGAATATCAGGAAACGCTGCACAAACTGGGCCGTATCTTGCCGCTGCTGGAGGACGAAGCAAACCATGAACCATCCTCTGACGCTTGATACTTTCCTTACGCGTTTTCAGCTACAGCCGCCGCCGTTGGCGCCTGCACTTTCGCCCGCTCGCCGTCAGGCGGCGGTGCTGGTGCCGATCGTCGCGCGCGAAGAGCCGGGTCTGTTGCTCACTCGCCGCGCGCCCTGGCTGCGTAAACACGCCGGACAGGTCGCCTTTCCCGGCGGTATGCAGGACGCCAGCGATCCCTCGCTGCAATTTACCGCCCTGCGCGAGGCGCAGGAAGAAATTGGCCTGCAGCCCCGGGATGTGCGTATTGTCGGCACGCTGCCTGCAGTCAGCAGCAGCACCGGCTTTAGAGTGACGCCGATCGTCGGCATTATCCCGCCCGATCTGCGCTGGCAGCCCAGCGTAGATGAAGTGGACGCCATCTTTGAAATGCCGTTACAGGAAGCGCTGCGCCTGTCGCGCTATGCGTCGCTGGATATTCACCGTAACGGTCTCAGCCATCGTGTCTGGCTCTCCTGGTATCAGCAATATTTTGTCTGGGGCATGACCGCAGGCATTCTGCGCGAGCTGAGCCTGCAGGTGATGCCAGAGTTGGCTGGCGTTTAACCAAATAAAAGTTGTGCAAAAAGCAGGCTTTCCGTGATATTTCACTAAATATTCTTCAGTAAGCGATCCAAATCACTTCCCTATTACTCCGGAATAGTTATATTTAGCGCGCCGATTACCCAAGAAATTTCTGAGGTATTTCGCATAACTCTGGTTCAGGACAAAAATCCGCGCGACTCACCGTTTTGCTTATTTTTTCTCCTGACCACAATAAGTTTTTCTCGCTGAGCTAATTAGTTTATTTCATGCGAAAAGATGAATTTTTAACCACCAGGATGATTACTATACGCAGTGTCTGTTTTGCTGCGCAGTTAATTTAAGGAGCGTGTAACGTGATTAGCGTTTTCGACATGTTTAAGATCGGCATTGGCCCGTCCAGTTCCCATACGCTGGGCCCGATGAAAGCCGGTAAACAGTTTGTCGATGATTTGATCCGGGATAACCGGCTGTTGGACGTTACGCGCATCGCCGTCGAGGTTTACGGCTCGCTTTCCCTGACCGGTAAAGGGCACCATACCGACATCGCCATTATTATGGGCCTGTCCGGTGCTGCGCCGGAAACCGTTGATATTGACACGATCCCAGCCTTTATCCGCGATGTGGAGCAGCGTGAACGCCTGCTGCTGGCGAACGGTCAGCATGAGGTCGATTTCCCGCGCGAAGGCGGCATGAATTTCCGCAGCGAAAACCTGTCGCTGCATGAAAACGGCATGCGCATTCACGCTTTCTCCGGCGAAACCTGCATCTACAGCAAAACCTATTACTCCATCGGCGGCGGTTTTATTGTCGATGAAGAGCATTTTGGCGAATCGGTGCTGGACGAAGTCGCGGTGCCGTATCCGTTTAACTCCGCCAAAGAGTTGCTGGCGCACTGTCGTGAAACCGGCCTTTCGCTCTCCGGCCTGGTGATGAAAAACGAACTGGCGCTGCACAGCCGCCAGGAGATCGAGAGCTATTTCGCCGCCGTCTGGCAAACCATGCGCGACTGCATCGATCGTGGTCTGAATACCGAAGGCGTGCTGCCTGGCCCGCTGCGCGTACCGCGTCGTGCCGCCGCGCTGCGTCGGATGCTGGTTTCATCCGGCAAGCATTCCAATGATCCGATGAATGTGATCGACTGGGTGAATATGTTCGCGCTGGCGGTTAACGAAGAGAACGCCGCTGGCGGTCGCGTGGTCACCGCGCCTACCAACGGCGCCTGCGGGATTGTACCTGCGGTACTGGCCTATTATGACCATTTTATCGAATCGGTCAGCCCCGATATTTTTATCCGCTACTTCCTGGCTGCAGGCGCGGTCGGCGTGCTGTATAAAATGAACGCCTCGATTTCCGGTGCCGAAGTGGGCTGTCAGGGCGAAGTGGGCGTCGCCTGTTCTATGGCGGCGGCAGGCCTGGCGGAGCTGCTGGGCGCCAGCCCGGAACAGGTCTGCGTGGCTGCCGAAATCGGTATGGAGCATAACCTCGGTCTGACCTGCGATCCGGTCGCCGGTCAGGTGCAGGTTCCCTGTATCGAACGTAACGCTATCGCCTCGGTAAAAGCGATTAACTCAGCGCGTATGGCGCTGCGTCGCACCAGCGAACCACGCGTGTCGCTCGATAAGGTAATCGAAACCATGTATGAAACCGGCAAAGATATGAACGCCAAATACCGTGAAACTTCACGCGGCGGCCTCGCCATCAAGGTGCAGTGCGATTAATGCACTAAAGACTGGTTAAACATAAAGCAGCGTCCCGTGACGCTGCTTTTTTTATGGAGAATTTGACGGCGCATCGCTTATAGTCAACGGCTGCCGCGCAGTGCAACAGCGGCCAGCTTGTTAACCTCGCCACTGGTCAGCCAACAAGCAGCTTATTGTTCTCGTCAGCAGCCGAAGCGCCTTTTTCATCAACGTCGCTAAACTTAACGGCAAGGTTGCCGATATGAAAATGTCGGATTTTTATTTTGGTTTTAAGGGTGGCGACGGATGCAGGTATCCCAGCAGATTATTGGGCAATTTCGGCGAAAACGCTTGTTAATCGCGTCGATAGTCGCTGTACTGGTGCTTATCCTTACATTAACCCTCCGTTTTTTCGAAGAAAAAAATCGTATCGAGCGGCAATCGCATCACTTCGCCAATAACGCGATCCAGCGTTTCGACCGGCTTTTCTCGCCGCTCGACATTGCGGCGAACAATACCGTCGGGCTGGTCGGCCTGAAATGTAATGACGTGCGTTTTCTGCTGAATGAAAAAATCTCAGCGCTGCAAACCGTGCGCGCGATTCTACTGGTCAACAATGACACCATTTACTGTTCCAGCGTCTATGGCGAACGGTCGATTACCTTTAGCGAAACCTATCCCGAACTGGCGGTCAATAATCAACGTATGGCGCTCAGCGTCGACGACTATCTATTGAAAGGTTCGCCCACTCTACTGCTCTGGACCGCCACCTCGCTGGACAACCGCTCTGGCATTCTGCAGGTCGTTAATATTGAGTTGATGAGCAATTATCTGCTGGAGCCGACGCTGCCCTGGGTTGAACGCGCGGTATTTAATGTCGGCGGCAAAAGCCTGGAGTACGGCAATCCGCTAATTGAAAACGTCGCGCCTGCGGAGGATGAGGTTAGCTATCAACAGGCTTCGCTGCGCTATCCCTTTACTATTACGCTGTTCGGCCCGGCGCCGAACCACCTGGCGCTGCTGGCGCTGCCCTCTCAGTTGCCGCTGGCGCTGCTGCTTAGCCTGCTGACCGGCTATATTGTCTGGCTGGCGACGGCTAACCGCATGAGCCTCTCCTGGCAGATCAGTTACGGGCTCTCCGCACGCGAATTTATGGTTTACTGTCAGCCGCTGATCGATAGCCGCACCGGCGGCTGCGACGGCATTGAACTGCTGCTGCGCTGGCACAATCCGCGTCAGGGCTGGATCCCGCCGGACGTTTTTATTCCGTTGGCCGAGCGTCATAACCTGATCGCGCCCCTGACCCGCTTTGTGATTAAGGAAGCCGTACGTCAACTGCCCCAGCTGCCCCACTGCGCCGGTTTTCATATCGCCATCAACGTAGCCGCCAGCCATTTTCATAATCGGGCCATTATTGAGGATTTGCAGAAGCTCTGGTGGCCAGCCAATCCCGCACCGCGGCTGGTAGTCGAGTTAACCGAGCGCGATGCGCTACCGCTGATGGATCAGGGCGTCGTCTCCCAGCTGCAAACGCTGGGAATTAAGGTGGCGATCGATGATTTCGGCACCGGCCACAGCTCCCTTTCCTATCTGAAAACCCTGAGTCCGGACGTGCTGAAGCTGGATAAGATCTTTACCGCCGCGATTGGTACCGATGCGATTAACGCCACGGTGACCGATATGGTGATTTCTCTGGCGCAGCGCCTGCATATCAGGCTGGTGGCGGAAGGCGTGGAAACCGCCGAGCAGGCCAGCTATTTATGCCAGCGCGGCGTGGATACGTTGCAGGGATATTATTATGCACGGCCGATGCCGCTGGAGGCGTTTCCCGCCTGGCTGGCCCAGCATCAGGCCAGCCTGAGCGCATAAAGCCGGGGCAGACGCCCCGGCTATTTATCAGGCATCTTCTTCCTGTTGCGGCCGCTCTTTGGTAACCCGCACCAGATCGATACGGTAATCGGTCGCTTCAACAATCTCAAAGTGCAGCGGTGGCATATCAATGGTTTCGCCCGGCTGTGGCAGCTGGCCTTTTTGCGCAATCAGCAGGCCGGCAAGCGAGGCGTAATCATCTCCCGGCTGCACCAGATTGTAGTAATCAAGCTGCTGCTGAAGCGAATGCAGATCGGTACCGCCTTTAACCAGCCAGCTTTCGCCATCGGTAATAATATCCGGCGTTTCGTCCTCATCAGGGAACTCACCCGCAATCGCTTCCAGCACGTCAAGCGGCGTCACCAGACCCTGCACCACGCCAAACTCATTGGTCACCAGTACAAAACCGCCTTTCGCCCGGCGCAGCACGCCCAGTAAGTTAATGGGATCCAGCGTTTCCGGCACGATAATCGGCGGCGACGAGGCGGCGAAGGCATGAATATCCATACCATGCTCCAGCGCCACCAGCAGATCTTTCGCGCGGACAATGCCAATTACCTCATCCAGTTCACCCTGACAGATCGGGAACAGGCTGTGCGGCGTGTCCAACAGCTGCATACGGATTTCATCCAGCGGCTTGGTGGCGTCCACCCAGGAAATTTCTCCGCGCGGCGTCATGATGCTGCGAATCGAGCGCGAAGCGAGCGTCAGCACGCCGTTAATCATATAGCGCTCTTCATCCTTAAAGGTTTCCTGCGGCAGAGTCTGACTTTCCACCGTGGCCTGCCCGCCTTCGACCGCCTGGATGCCACCGCGACGTCCACCCATCAGGCGTAAAATCGCTTCGGCGGTACGTTCACGCATCGGACGGTGCGACTGATGGCGGATAAAGTTACGGCGCGCAATCTGGTTAAACAGCTCAATCAGAATCGAGAAGCCGATCGCCGCGTACAGATAGCCTTTCGGGATATGGAAACCGAAGCCTTCTGCAACCAGGCTCAGGCCGATCATTAACAGGAAGCTCAGGCACAGCACCACAACCGTCGGATGCGCATTGACGAAGTTGGTCAGCGGTTTCGACGCCAGCAGCATGATACCCATAGCGATCACCACGGCAGTCATCATCACCGGCAGGTCATTCACCATACCCACGGCGGTAATCACGGCATCCAGCGAGAACACGGCGTCCAGCACCACAATCTGGATAACGACCGCCCAGAAACTGGCATAGCTTTTATTACCTTCGCTGCCATGCTGACGGTTTTCCAGCCTTTCGTGCAGCTCCATTGTGGCTTTAAACAGCAGGAAGATACCACCGAACAGCAGGATCAGATCGCGCCCCGAAAAGCTGAAGTCTGCAATGCTGAACAGCGGCCGCGTCAACGTCACGATCCAGGAAATTAACGACAGCAAGCCCAGACGCATCAGCAGCGCCAGCGACAGACCAATCAGGCGCGCTTTATCACGCTGCTTCGGCGGCAGCTTATCGGCCAGGATGGCGATAAAAACCAGGTTATCAATACCAAGCACGATCTCCAGAACAATCAACGTCAGCAGACCGGCCCAAATCGAAGGGTCTAAAAGAAATTCCATTACAGACTCCGAGAAAAGCAACGGGAAAGCCGAACGCAAAGTTCAGCGAACGTAGCGCGGCAAAGAGAGAAGGCAGAATAAAGCGTGACGCCCAGGGGCGTTGAGAAACAAGCCGGATGACCCGGTGGCATGGATAAGCAACTTCGGTGACAGTCCATAGGGAGGGCTGAGGCCCATTACTCCTGTAGTAAAAAAGAGAGGCTAATATTAGCAGTTGCCATATTGTCGTCAAAATATTTTCGTAAAGTTAACATAACTTTACGCATAAGAAACCCTCGATTTCTAATAATTTCATATCGCAGCGGTAAGCCTGTAAATAACTGAAGTTCGTCACATAATTTATTTTTTCACCCACTAAAATAAATCGCGAAGTTATCCAGATCGTCAGTTAAATAAAAAGAACCGCTCCGCTGACGGCTGACCGAGATAGTTCAACATCGTTGAATTTAGCTTAGTCGAGATAACAGGGTTGGCGAATCGGTAATGTGGCTGAGTCGCTCAATATTGAAAACGGAGGTAGCAAGTGACTATTGCTATTGTAATCGGCACACACGGTTGGGCGGCGGAGCAACTGCTCAAAACCGCCGAAATGCTATTAGGCGAACAGCAAAACGTGGGCTGGATTGATTTTGTACCAGGCGAAAATGCTGAAACCCTGATTGAGAAATACAATGCGCGACTCGCTGAACTGGACACCAGCAAGGGCGTACTTTTCCTGGTCGATACCTGGGGCGGCAGTCCGTTTAACGCCGCCAGTCGTATCGTCGTCGATAAAGAGCGTTATGAAGTCATCGCAGGCGTTAACATTCCGATGCTGGTGGAAACGCTGATGGCACGCGATGACGATCCCACCTTTGAGGAGCTGGTCGCTATTGCGGTAGAAACCGGTCGCGAAGGCGTCAAGGCGCTAAAAGCGAAGGAGCCAGAACCCGCCCCGGCAGCCGCCGCGCCTGCACGCACCGCCGCGCCACAGGCACCGCTCGGCCCTAACGATCATATGAAAATTGGGCTGGTGCGTATCGATGACCGTCTGATTCATGGCCAGGTCGCTACCCGCTGGACAAAGGAGACTAACGTATCGCGCATTATCGTCGTCAGTGATGAGGTTGCGGCGGATAACGTGCGTAAAACGCTGCTGACGCAGGTTGCGCCGCCGGGCGTCACCGCGCATGTGGTGGATGTCGATAAAATGGTGCGTGTCTGGAATAACCCGAAATATGCGCGCGATCGCGTCATGCTGCTGTTTACCAATCCGACCGACGTGGTACGCATTGTTGAACAGGGCGTCGAGGTGAAATCCGTCAATATCGGCGGCATGGCCTTCCGTCAGGGCAAAACGCAGGTTAACAACGCGGTTTCCGTGGATGAAAAGGATATTGAAGCCTTTAAAAAACTTAATGCGCGCGGCATTGAGCTGGAGGTCAGAAAAGTCTCTAACGATCCACGGCTGAAAATGATGGACCTGATTGCCAAAGTGAATCACTGATTCAGCCATCGTCATTCATGACCTGACGCGTCAGGTTTCACGCAGTTTTACTATGTCACAGGAGAAGTGCAATGGAAGTCACCACTCTACAAATTGCGCTGGTATTTATCGTCGCCTGTATTGCCGGTGTGGAATCAATTCTTGATGAATTTCAGTTTCACCGGCCACTGGTCGCCTGTACGTTGATTGGCGCCGTGCTGGGCGATATGAAAACCGGTATTATCATCGGCGGCACGCTGGAGATGATCGCGCTCGGCTGGATGAATATCGGCGCCGCCGTGGCGCCGGATGCCGCGCTGGCTTCGATTATCTCTACCATTCTGGTTATCGCCGGTGGACAGAGCATCGGTGCCGGTATCGCCCTGGCAATCCCGCTGGCCGCTGCTGGTCAGGTGTTGACCATTATCGTGCGTACCATCACCGTTGCTTTCCAGCACGCGGCAGATAAGGCAGCTGAGAAAGGCAACCTTACGGCGATTTCCTGGATTCATGTTACCGCGCTAATCCTTCAGGCGATGCGTATTGCAATTCCGGCCGTTATCGTCGCGGTTTCTGTCGGCACCGATGCCGTTCAAACCATGCTTAGCTCCATCCCGGAAGTGGTCACCAGCGGTCTTAACATCGCGGGCGGCATGATTGTGGTGGTCGGTTACGCCATGGTCATCAATATGATGCGTGCAGGCTATCTGATGCCGTTCTTCTACCTTGGCTTTGTCACCGCTGCCTTTACCGATTTCAACCTGGTTGCGCTGGGCGTGATTGGCGTGGTTATGGCTGCGCTCTATATCCAACTCAGTCCGAAATATAACCGTGCCGCCGGTGGCGCTGCGCCTGCCGCAGGCCCTGCCCAAAACGACCTGGATAACGAATTAGATTAAGGGGTGTGAAAATGGTAGATACAACAGCAGCAACGGCTAAAAAACTGACGCGCGGCGATGTGCGCAGCGTCTTCCTGCGCTCCAATCTGTTTCAGGGATCGTGGAACTTTGAACGTATGCAGGCGCTCGGCTTCTGCTTCTCGATGGTACCGGCCATTCGTCGCCTCTATCCGGAAAATAATGAGGAGCGTCGTCAGGCCATCAAGCGCCACCTGGAGTTCTTTAACACGCATCCCTATCCCGCCGCACCGATCCTCGGCGTTACGCTGGCAATGGAAGAGCAGCGTGCTAACGGCGCGCCTATTGATGATGCAGCGATAAACGGGATTAAAGTTGGTCTGATGGGGCCACTGGCTGGCGTTGGCGACCCGATTTTCTGGGGAACCATGCGTCCGGTTTTCGCCGCGCTGGGTGCCGGTATCGCCATGAGCGGCAGCCTGCTGGGGCCGTTGTTATTCTTTATCCTGTTTAACGCGGTACGCCTGCTGTTCCGTTACTATGGCGTCGCCTACGGCTACAAAAAAGGGGTGGATATTGTTAACGATATGGGCGGCGGCTTCCTGCAAAAACTGACGGAAGGAGCGTCAATTCTCGGCCTGTTTGTGATGGGGGCGCTGGTTAACAAGTGGACGCACGTTAATATTCCGCTGGTAGTGTCGCGTATTACCGATCAGACCGGTAAAACTACCGTGACCACGGTGCAGTCGATTCTTGATCAGCTGATGCCGGGGCTGGTGCCGCTGCTGCTTACCTTTGCCTGTATGTGGCTGCTGCGTCGCAAAGTGAACGCGCTGTGGATCATTATCGGCTTCTTCGTTATCGGTATTTTTGGTTACTGGATCGGCCTGCTCGGCCTGTAATCACCGCTCTGAACGGCCAGTCGCCCGGTGCGCGGCCGTTTTTTTATCCGTTCGCGCCCTGCCCGAGCCTGTTTATCTGAGGAACCGCCATGTCGTTAACCGACTTCGCCATCCTGCTGTTTATTGTTCTACTGCTGCTGTACGCCATTTATGACCAATGGGTTATGCCGCGTCGTCACGGCAAGACGCAGCTGCGCGTTGTGTTGCAGCGGCGCAGCAAAATCGACAGCCTTATTTTTATCGGCCTGATAATGATTCTTATTTATAATAATGTCACTCAACATGGCCCGGTAATAACCACCACCTTATTAATGGCATTAATTTGGTTGCAGTTTATCTGTTCTGGATTCGCTCGCCGCAATTAATACTTAAATCCGAAGGGTTATTTTTCGCCAATGCCTGGATTAATTATGACCGTATAAAGAGTATGAATTTATCTGAGGATGGCGTTCTGGTTATTGAACTGGAACAGCGCCGTCTGTTAATCAGGGTGAAAAAACTGGATGATTTAGAAAAAATCTACCATGTAATGGTTAAAAATCAATAAGATAAAATATAGCAAAAGGCATATTCCTTTTGCTATATTATTGCTCAGATATTGCCTGTTCTGTTTATTCCCACAGCATTCCCTTAACATTAACAGGATTATTATTCACTTCTGGTTAGCACTATTAGCGGCAATTTTCATTACTCCGCTGCGGGTTATATTTTTATTTTGACGCAAAAAGATAATGTGGTAAGGTGAGCGCCGTTATTGGGGAGTAGCCGATTTCTGTAATACAGAAATGCACCTGTCAACATACTCGTTGTAATAGCAACGTGGCATGTGCGACCCATCAGGGTAGGCGAGACCATTGACCGATGTGCCTGTCTGGTTGGGAAGGCGCGTCAGGTTATGGTATTCCCAGCCGAGGTTACGACTTCGATGAACTTTTCCGCTCTGCTTATTCTTTCTTTTGGCATGTCGATGGACGCGTTTGCCGTCGCTATCGGTAAAGGTGCCGCCCTGCAACGTCCGCAGCTACGTGAAGCCCTGCGCACCGGTTTAATTTTCGGGGCGATTGAAACGCTAACGCCGTTAGTC
Organism: Mixta sp. Marseille-Q2659; assembly: GCF_940807255.1. Lineage (GTDB taxonomy): Bacteria > Pseudomonadota > Gammaproteobacteria > Enterobacterales > Enterobacteriaceae > Mixta. The sequence continues at coordinate 37,583 of NZ_CALNWY010000012.1, forward strand.
GGCTGGTCGCTTGGTCAGTTTGCCACCCATTTTGTTGCCCGCTGGGATCACTGGATCGCCTTCACCCTGCTCTGCTTTTTAGGCGGCCGTATGGTTATCGAAGGCTGCCGCCAGCATCAGCAGGTTGTGCCCTGCGAACCTGCGGCGCAACATGGGTTATGGCTGCTGGTCACCACCGCTATCGCAACCAGCCTTGATGCGATGGCGATTGGCGTCAGCCTCGCCTTTATGCAGGTCAATATCTTGTTGACCGCCATGCTGATTGGCCTTTCCACCTTTACTATGACGACAATTGGCATGCTGATTGGCCGGATGATTGGGCCGCTGCTGGGCAAACGCGCTGAAATTCTCGGTGGCGTGGTGCTGATTGCCATTGGCGGCCAGATCCTCTGGAGCCATTTCGCCTGACATCCACAGCGGCGGATCCATACGGGTTAATTCCAGCGATTGATTCGCCAGCATAACCCGCACTTACGCGTTTATCGTTACGCGCCGTTGCATTACAACCTCACGCGCAACAACGTCAGGCCTGATTATTCATTACTCACGCCGCCAGAGGCGCACGATAAAATCCGCTTCGCTGGCAAACTGCGCGCTGTCACGCAGCTGCTGCCAAACCTCAGGACCTGCCCGCCAGGCAAACGGCGTCATCTGCAACAGCGTTACCGCATCTGCCCCGGAGAGCGTGAGCGGATAAGCCAACTGCTGCTCCGCAGCCAGCGTAAATCCCGGCAGCTCTTCCGGCTGGGCATCGTGCAGTTTTACCTGCGAATAAATCAATCCTTTGAACTGCAACAGATGGCGCGGCCCTGGCGTTACGGTCAACAAGCAACCGCCGCTACGCACTACGCGCGCCAGCTCTTCTGCTTTACAGGGCGCATAAATGCGCAACACGCCATCCAGCGAAGCATCGGCAAACGGCAAGCGATGGCTGGATGCCACGCAAAAATCGATATGGCGATAGCGTTTGGCCGCCGCGCGAATCGCGACTTTTGCCACGTCCAGTCCGCAAACGCGCGCCTGCTCGCCCAGCCTGTCGGCAACCGCCGCGGTGTAATAACCTTCGCCACAGCCAATATCCAGGACACTGGCCGCCGCGGGCAGCTGTTGTGCAAACTGTGCAGCGACATGTTGCTGTAGCGGCTGATAATAACCGGCATCAAGAAACTGCCGACGCGCCTGCATCATTTCCGCGCTGTCGCCCGGCTCTTTAGAGCGTTTATGCTGCACTGGTAGCAGGTTGACGTAACCCTCTTTTGCCCGATCGAACTGATGCTGTTGCGCGCAGCGCCAGCTGTGATCAATCAGCGTCAACGGCTGGTGACAGAGGGGACAAAGATAATACATGGACTCTTTCTCTGGCTGGAACAGGGGCGCAGTTTACACGCTCGCGGCAACAGCGTCATCCGCCAAAAAGAAAGGCCCCGGCGATTAACCGGGGCCTTTGCATTATCTTTACGCTGTACACGCTCGGCACAGCGAAGAAGACGTTTTGATGCTATCAGATAGCGACAACGTTAACTGCTGCCGGACCTTTCTGACCATCCTGAATTTCGAACTCAACGTTCTGACCTTCAGCCAGCGTTTTGAAGCCATTACCCTGGATAGCAGAAAAGTGAACGAAAACATCTTTACTGCCGTCGGCCGGAGTAATGAAACCAAAACCTTTGGATTCGTTGAACCACTTCACCTGACCTTTAATCTTTGCCATTTTTTAATTCCTTTGGATGTTTATTTGCCCGAAGGCGACTGACAGAAAACCAGAGACAATACTGAATGAGGCACTAATATAAGGTTCGGCAAGGAAGCGGTATTCAACGTCAACGTCTTTACTCATTACTTCTTTACTGAATATGCCATACATAAACAGAGCTGTACCTCGTTTTGCTTAATAGCGTTATCACATATTCGATAATTTATGGCAAGTTATTTTTAAACGGTGATCGAGCTGTCGCACATTTATTGCAAATTCGTCGCATGCTTTGCACATTTAAGCATTATGCCGTCATAAAAAATTTCTTAACGCCAGACCTTTTTATTGACTTAGCGTGCGCCACATCCAGCAGCACATGGGCCTGAAGAGACGTGCGTCTCCGCAACGCTGTTAGTGGCTTCTCATTGTAACTGAACAATATTGCATATTTATTGCATCTTTAAACTGCTCTTTTTGACGCAACCTGTCGGCTTGCAGGGCCAGATAAAACCAGAAAAAAGCATAAATGAATTAGCAAATCCGATTCAGCTTTTATCTGTTGCACCAAAATCAGGAAAATATAAATTAATCTGCCCCAAATAAACGCAGCGATATTATTTCAGGCTACTTTATCTCTTTTGAATAAGGCGGCTCAGCTAACTTAATGACATCGCTGCGCTATTAAATTAACGGATCGCCAAAATCAGATTATTCTTAATCGATATTATTTAAGTTGGCCCTTTCGCCTATTCGCCAGGGCCGGAAACGCGAGGGATCCTGGTTCGCTGCCGACAACGCCTGCGCTAATGCCTGCGGCGGCTCATCCAGTGATTCATCGGCCAGTTCAAATACGCCCCAGTGAATAGGAATGGTGACCGGAGCCCCAATTGCCTGATGCAACGATACCGACTGTTGCGGATTCATATGCTGTCCGCTCATAAACCACTCTGGCGCATAAGCACCGACGGGCAAGGCGGCCAGATTAAACGGCCCCAGCCGCCGCGCAATATCCAGCAGGTTTTCTGAATAGCCGCTATCGCCGGAAAACCAGAAGTTCAGCGTGGCCGTTGTTACGGTCCAGCCGCACCACAGCGAGCGGTTGCGATCGTGCAGCGTGCGCATACTCCAGTGACGCGCGGGCACCGCATGAAAGGTCACACCGTGGCGCTGCGTTTGCTGCCACCAGTCGAGCTGAATAACCTGCCTGGCGCCCATGCGTCGAAACCAGGGTTCCAGCCCCAGCGGCACAATAAACTGTACCTCCGGGAAGCGGCGCAAAATGGCTTTAATCGTGGAGCGATCGAGATGGTCGTAGTGATTGTGAGAAATAAGCACCCAGTCGAGCGCGGGCAGATCGCGAATGGCAAGCGGAGCGGGCGTTTTGCGTTTCGGCCCAAGAAAGCGCAGCGGAGAAGCCCTGTCAGACAGTACCGGATCAATTAAACCGTAGCGCCCTTCAAGGCGCAGCATAATCGCGGCATGGCCCAGCCACCAAACGGCATCCTGCTCGCCACTCAGATCGGCTTTCAGGCACCATTGTTGTGCAAAGGCCTGATAACCCTGCTGCGGCGGAAAAGGTAATCCCTGTGCTTTCCGCTCTTTGCGCCAGCGTTGGAGATCGCCGGGCTGTCGCAGCTCGGGTTCAGGATTGCGAAAGCCTTCTGGCGTGTGGTGCGGTTTTGCCTCGTCGTACCAGGGATTTTGCCATTTCATCCTTTCGCTCCTTAGCTGTTTACTTATCGTTCCGGGATCAGGCGTGTAAAGTCCTGCTCCTGCAGAGTGTCCCCGCTACTTTCCTCATCGCCCGCCGCCTGCTCAGCCAGCCGAAGCAGTAGCGCGTTCTGTTTTTTCTGCTCATCGAGCAGCGCTTCCAGCAGACGAATCTGTTCGCTGGCGCGCACGCTGGCTCGATTCACGAAAAACCACGCAATCAGCCCAAAGAGTGCGAACAGGACTCCACTAATCAGCGGCATCAGGCCGCCGTTTAATTCATTCATAACAACCTCTGTTTATCTCTCGTTACACTGACGATTTTACCTGGACCTGTATCAATTGGTAGCCGCCGCGCCGCTTTAAGCATCCTCCGATCGATCTCATCTCATCGTCAGGTTAAGCTGCCTGAGTTTTGGCAGCGAAGCGGGAAGCTTGCCATTTTTACAGGGAGATAAAATGAAAATATTGCTTCGAATTGTGAGCGTGCTGGTGATTATCTGGCTGGGCCTGTTGTTTACCGGCTACGGCGTGCTGACCGGCAGCCACAAAAACGTCGCCGGTATCGGTTTGCAGTGTCAGTATCTGACGGCACGTGGCATGATTAAGGCGCAATATCTCCACAGCGACAGCGGCATTATCGGCGTAGCGGAATGCCCGATATTGCGGAAAACATCTGAAGTGGTGGACGATAACGAATGATGCCAGCGCGGCGCCCTTTGCGGCGCCGCGCTTTTATTATCAGAAAGGATAGTGGTGATAGCCCAGCTGCGAAGAGAGCGTGCGACCGGCACGATGCAGCATGGCGACATATTCATGTTTACGTTCTTCAGAAAAGCGAATCGTCGGGAATGAGATACTCATTCCGGCAATTACCACGCCGAAGCGGTCAAAAACCGGCACCGCAATACAACGCAGCCCCTCTTCCTGCTCTTCATTATCTTCGCCGAAGCCCTGTGCTTTCACCACCTCCAGCACCTCCAGCAGCGCCGCTTCGCTACCGATCGTGTGCGGCGTGCTGCGGCGGAACTCAACCTCACGCAAAATCTCATGCACTTCGGCGCGATCGCGCCAGGCGAGCAGCACTTTACCGATCGCGGTACTGTGCAGCGGATTACGCCGCCCGATGCGCGAATACATGCGCAGGTTATAGAGCGAGTCGATTTTGTGAATATAGACAATGCTGTCTTCTTCCAGCGCGCCGAGGTGAATGGTCTCTTTCGTCAGGCGCGACAGCTCGCGCATCTGAATATCCGCGCTGCGGATCAGATCGACATTCTGCAGAGCTTTAGCGCCCAGCTCGAACAGCTTCAGGGTAAGCGCATACTTTTCTGATTCGCCTTCCTGCGAGACATAGCCCAGCGATTTCATGGTTTGCAGAAAACGATAAACGGTACTTTTTGACATCATCACGCGCTGTGAGAGTTCAGTAATGCCGTTTTCCCGCTCCTCACCTAACGCCTGCAAAATGCCAAATACCTTTAATACTGAGGAGACCGAGTCCGGCTGTTTATCGCCATCTACATTCGCCATGATGAAAACCTTTTTAAAATTGTTTTATTAAAAATGGAACGCCATTTCCAGTATACGTGGCTACTCCGGCGCCAGGCAATATACCCGCGTGACCGCGGCCACATCTGTCAGCACTTTTTATCGGCTTTTAAGGTGCAACCCGCAAGAAAAATCATTAGCATGTTGATATTCACCCTCATTAGTTTCTTATCATGCCAGCAACTTCTCAAATGGATGGGCTACCGCTGCCGCGCCGCTACGGCGCGATAGCCGCTATTGCTTTAGGTATTATCGTCGCGGTGCTGGATGGTACCATCGCTAACGTCGCTCTGCCGACTATCGCTAATGAGCTGCAGGCCAGTCCGGCAGAATCAATCTGGATTATTAACGCCTACCAGCTGGCGATTATCGTTTCTCTGCTTTCTTTTTCCTTTCTCGGCGATCTGCTGGGCTACCGCCGTATTTATCAGGGCGGCCTGCTGCTGTTTAGCGCTACGTCATTGTTATGCGCTTTCTCTGATTCGCTCCCTATGCTGACTTTTGCGCGCATTATGCAGGGCTTCGGCGGCGCGGCGCTGATGAGCGTCAATACCGCGCTGATACGAATTATCTATCCGCAACGCCATCTGGGACGCGGCATGGCGATTAACGCGTTGATTGTGGCGGTGTCCAGCGCTGCCGGGCCGACGGTGGCTGCCGCAATTCTGGCAGTAGCCTCATGGAAATGGCTGTTTCTGATTAACGTGCCTGCCGGGCTGCTGGCGCTGCTGCTCGCCTGGCGTTTTCTGCCGGAGAATACGCAGAAGTCGCAGGCACAGCGTTTCGATGTCCTCAGCGCTATCATGAATGCACTCACTTTCGGGCTGCTGCTGTCTGCGCTAAGCGGCGCGGCTCAGGGGCAGGATTATCGGATTATTGTGGCCGAGCTGTTGGCATTGCTGGTAATTGGCACGCTATTTATCCGTCGTCAGCTTACGCTGCCGGTTCCGCTGCTGCCGGTCGATTTGCTGCGCATTCCAATTTTCTCGCTGTCAATTTGCACCTCTGTCTGTTCATTCCTGGCGCAAATGCTGGCGATGGTTTCTCTGCCCTTCTTTTTACAAAGCGTATTGGGCAGAAGCGAAGTCGAAACCGGTCTGCTACTGACGCCCTGGCCGCTGGCGACGATGATCATGTCGCCCATCGCCGGTCGGCTGCTGGAACGGTTTCATGCCGGTTTGCTGGGCGGTATCGGGTTGGCGATTTTTGCGGTCGGGCTGTTTGCGCTGGCGTGGCTTCCCGCCCTACCCAGCGATGGCGATATTATCTGGCGGATGATTTTATGCGGCGCCGGTTTTGGCCTGTTCCAGTCGCCCAATAACCACACCATTATTTCCGCCGCGCCGCGTCATCGCAGCGGTGGCGCCAGCGGAATGCTGGGCACGGCGCGCCTGCTGGGACAGACTAGCGGCGCGGCGCTGGTGGCACTGATGTTTAATCTGTTTGATACTCACGGGACGCACGCTTCGCTGCTGCTGGCTGGTCTGTTTTCCAGCGTTGCCGCGCTGTTCAGCCTGTCGCGTATGCGTCAACCGCCGCAGTAAACACACTGAAGGCATAAAAAAGGCGACCTGGAGGTCGCCTTTTTTCAGTTTGCCTGTTATTTCAGGTACTGGCCGCTGCGCAGCGCTTCAATACGTTTGTCCAACGGCGGGTGCGACATAAAAAATTCGCTCATCGATTTCCCTTTACCGTTAATGCAGAACGCCATCATGCTGCCCGGCTCCTGCGGCTCGTAGCTGGTTTTTAACCGCTGCAGCGCCGCAATCATCTTCTCACGGCCGACCAGACGAGCAGAACCGGCATCGGCATGGAACTCACGGTGACGCGAGAACCACATGGTGATCATGCTGGCCAGAATACCAAACACAATCTCCAGCACCATCGATACGGCAAAATAGACCAGCGGGTTGCCGTTGCTGCTCTCTTCATCATCCCGGTTACCGGACAGAAAGCCAGCGGCGAGCTGCGCGATAATACGTGAGATAAAGATAACAAAGGTGTTCACGATACCCTGAATCAGCGTCATGGTGACCATATCACCGTTGGCGATATGGCTGATTTCATGCGCCAGCACCGCCTCCGCTTCGTCACGGCTCATGTTCTGTAACAGGCCAGTAGATACTGCCACCAGCGACGCATCACGACGGGCGCCGGTAGCAAACGCGTTAATGTCAGGCGCGTGGTAAATGGCCACCTGCGGCATGGCGATGCCCGCCTGCTGCGCCTGACGCCCTACCGTTTCCATCAGCCAGCGTTCCGTTTCATTACGCGGCTGTTCAATCACTTCACCGCCAACGGAACGCAGTGCCATCCATTTCGACATCAGCAGTGAAACAAACGCACCGCCAAAGCCAAACAGACCTGCCATTATCATCAGGCCCTGCACACTGCTTGACTGAATTCCTGTCAGGCTAAGAATGAGCCCGAATACCAACATCACGGCAAGGTTGGTCAGCAGGAAAAGAGCAATACGCATCATAAACTTTAATCTTCCTCAGTTAACTAAGCGCCCATGCGCGGATATACATCGTAGGGTCATCGCAGCGCTTTTCAAGCAACCTTAACGTTTAAGTGCCTAAAAAGACATAACTTTACATTTTGTCGCAACCTTTTTGACCTGGCGCTCAGCAGGTCATTAGGGCGGCTGAACAATCGCGCAAAAAAGAAAGGGCACCGCTTGCGCAGTGCCTTATTTGATTGCCGTAAATGGCCGATTTATTTTGCCGCTGTGGCTTTTTCGGTCGGCTGTTCCGGCTGCTGATGGGCAAGATCGTTAGCGATATTTACCGTCTCATCCAGATAAGGATCGGGCTCCTTGTAATCCTTCGGCAGATCTTCAAGTTTAGCCAGCGGTTTTTTCCCTTCCGCTTTATAACGTGCGTTAATCCGCTCCAGACGCAGCGCATCATCTTCCTGATTCTCTTTCTCGCGCTGGGCAAGGTTGAGCGAGACGATATTGCGCTTATCCTTCATGGCGTTATAACGCTGAATATCCTTGATGATGTACTGGAACTCCGCATCTTTAGCGATACGCTCATCGTGCGCTTTTTTCAGCTGCGGCACCAGGCTGCTTAAGTCACCCGATTTGGTATAGCTCGCCGCTTCAATGCTGTCCCACGGTAAGGCGTTATCTTCGAACTTCTCGCCCGTTTCCGCCGCTTCGATACCGGTCGGCATCAGCAGATCGGGCGTCACGCCCTTACGCTGGGTGCTGCCGCCGTTGATACGGTAGAATTTCTGAATGGTGTACTGAACCGAGCCCAGCGCAGGCCATTCAGGACGCAGCATCTGATCGTAGATACGATTCAGCGAGCGATACTGCTGAACGGTGCCTTTACCAAAGGTTGGCTCGCCGACAATCAGCGCGCGGCCATAATCCTGCATGGCTGCCGCAAAGATCTCCGACGCTGAGGCGCTGAAGCGATCGACCAGCACCACCAGCGGGCCTTTGTAATAGACTACGCCGTCATTATCGCTGTCTTCACGCACCTTGCCGTTATTATCGCGCACCTGAACCACCGGGCCGCTCGGAATAAACAGGCCAGAAAGCGAGACTGCTTCGGTCAGGGCACCGCCGCCGTTGGTGCGCAGATCGATCACCACGCTGTCTACGTGCTGCTTCTGCAGTTTCTGTAGCTGCACCTTCACGTCATCGGTCAGACCTACATAGAAGCCTGGAATATCCAGCACGCCAACCTTATCTTTGCCGACGTTATGCACGCTCATTTTCACCGCGCGATCTTCCAGACGGATTTTTTCGCGCGTCAGCGTGATGGTTCGGGTTTTGGTGCCCTTTCCGGCCGGCAGGATCTCCAGGCGCACTTTGCTGCCCTTCGGCCCTTTGATTTTCGCGACGACATCATCCAGACGCAGGCCGATCACATCTTCAATCGGCTTGCCCGGCTGACCGACGCCGACAATGCGATCGCCGACGTTCAGCGCTTTGCTTTTCGCTGCCGGGCCGCCCGCGACCATCGAGTTAATCACCGTGTAGTCTTCATCCATTTGCAGCACGGCGCCGATCCCTTCCAGCGACAGGCTCATTTCGGTATTAAACTGCTCGGTATTGCGCGGCGACAGATAGTTGGTATGCGGATCGATCTCATGCGCGAAGGCATTCATCGCCAGCTGGAACACATCTTCACTGTTGCTCTGCGCCAGGCGACGAATGGCAGAATTGTAACGCTTGGTGAGGATCTCTTTGATTTCGGCATCTTTCTTGCCGGTCAGCTTCAGGCTGAGCTGATCGTATTTAACTTTGGCGTCCCACAGCGCATTCAGCTCGGCGACGTTTTTCGGCCACGGCGCCTTGCTGCGATCGGTATCGATCGTGTCGTTACCGGTGAAATTCATAGGCCGGTTCAGTACCGACAACGCATACTGATAACGCTCAAACCGACGCTTTTGCGCCAGATTGAATAAATCGTAGAATACCGTCAGCTTGCCGCTGCGTAGCTCATCGCCCAGCGTGGTTTTCTTATCGGCAAACTGCGCCACATCCGTTGCCAGCAGCACGTTATGGCTGTAGTCCAGCATATTCAGATAGCGGTCGAAGATTTTTGCTGAGAACTGTTGATCGAGATCGAACTGGCGGTAGTGAGAGCGGGTAAAACGTGAGGTAACGCGTTCGCTAACGGTAGCGTGCTGCGGTTCTTCATGCAGCTGCGGAATTTGATCCGCACGGGTAATGCTGTCAGCGGCAATGGCCTGACCTGCCAGCAGCAGGCCCGCCATTACGCTCATCTTAAAAAATGTGTTCATGCCCAGGTTGGCCTCCGTTTCAGAACTGTAAATGTTCTGCGCGTACGATCATTGCCAGACCGGAAGCCAGCTGTACCCGGACGCCATCCTTAGAGATTTCCAGAACGGTTGCATCCATCGCGCTTTTGCCGGCTTTCACTTTGATATTTTGACCGGGCTGTAGCGCTGAGGTATCGGTAACGGGCTGCGGACGCGGCTGTTGAGCCTGACGCGGCGCAGCGGTAGCGCGCTCCTGAGCAGGACGCGCATCGTTAGCACGCGGTTTGCGCGCAGGCTGACGCTCGCCTTCAGCAGGTTTGCGGCTGACGGCTTTGCGCGGACGACGGGCAGGCGTTTCCTCGCCGGCTTCACGCTTTTTCGCCTGTTGCTGCTGGCGCTGCTGCTGAATACGGGCTTTTGCTTCTTCAAGCTGTTTGCGCGCATGTTCAACATGCTGCTCTTCCAGCTCACCGCAGGGATTGCCGTCCAGATCGACGCGGGTTGCGCCTGCTTTGACGCCGTACAGGTAGCGCCAGCTGGAGGTATAAAGACGCAGAGCGGAACGTAATTGCGTTTTGCTCAGGCTCATTTCACCCTGAACACGTTCGACGAGGTCCTGAAAGATACCGATTTTAAGCGGACGCGCTTCACCTTCGGCACTAAAGCAGTGCGGGAAACGCTCCGCAAGCCAGGCGATGACTTCTTTACTGCTATTCAACTTAGGTTGATTTTCCATGAAATTTCCTGATTACAACGGGTTTGCCAACCAGCGCGGGCATGAACAGGCGACATTATAATGACCCCATCGGCAATTGCCACGAAATCCAGCGCTTTAGCAACGATTCAGATAAATAAATTTTTTAACATCGCTGTTGGCCAACACCTCGCACAGCCCATCAGTGAAGGTTTGCAGTCCGGCCTCATCTTCGCTGTCAAAACGATTGAACACCGTGCTGTCAATATCCAGGACGCCGATCACTTCACCATCCACCACCAGCGGTAGCACGATTTCGGCATTGCTGGCGGCATCGCAGGCGATATGACCGGGGAAGGCGTGAACATCGTCAACGCGCTGCACTTTTTTCTTTGCAACTGCCGTGCCACAAACGCCGCGACCGACCGGAATACGCACGCAGGCGATTTTCCCCTGGAACGGCCCCAGCACCAGCATCTTCTCTTCGGTTAGCAGATAGAAGCCCGCCCAGTTAACCCCTTCCAGCCGCTCGAACAGTAGTGCGCTGCTGTTGCTTAGCGCCGCCAGAAAGCTGGTTTCACCGGCGATAAGCGCGCGCAAATCGCGATTTAGATCGTGATAAAATTCTTGTTTGTTCATTTCCTGACCATCTCAAAAACAAGCGGACGGCAACAATCGTGCCGTCCGGTAAAATAAGCATTAAATATCCATTGCCACAAGGTGAAGGATCGCAATAGTTAATATAACCTTAGGATCTTGCGGATCGGATTATCAAAACGGGCTATGCCCCTCAGCGTCCGTTTTGCGACTTTTTAAGGACCGTGCATTTCTGCACGTTGAGGGTCACTGCTTTAATATATGAAAATACATACTATCAGTCACGTTCTGCCCCATGAACGTTATCAGCGTTGTCCGCAATGCGATACCCTTTTTTCCTTACCGGATGTTAAATCTTTTCAGTCAGCGCATTGCCCGCGCTGCAACGCGAAAATCCTTAACGGCCGCGACTGGTCGATGACGCGTTTGACGGCGATGGCCATCACCATGCTTTTGCTGATGCCCTTTGCCTTTACCGAGCCGCTGATTGAGATCCGCCTGCTGGGAACGCCTATTCGCGCCAACCTGCTGACCGGCATTATGCAGATGACGATGCAGGGCGATGTGCTGACCGCCGCGATGGTCGCCTTTTGCACTATCGGCGCGCCGGTTACGCTGGTAGCGGCCATCGCCTTTCTGTTTTTCGGCGATCGGCTGGGGATGAACCTGCGCCCGGTCCTGCTGATGCTTGAACGCCTGAAAGAGTGGGTGATGCTGGATATTTATCTGGTCGGTGTGGCTGTGGCGTCGATTAAGGTGAAAGATTACGCCGACATTGAGATCGGCTACGGGCTAGTGGCCTTTGTCTCGCTGATGATATTGAGTCTGCTGACTATGATTCATCTGAATCTGGAACAGTTGTGGCATCGCTTCTATCCACAGCCGGAACCGGATGTCGAGCCGGAAAAGCTGCGCATCTGCCTGAACTGTCATCATACCGGGATGGCCGATATGCGCGGCCGCTGTCCGCGCTGCCATACGCGTCTCGCCCTGCGCCGCCCCTATAGCCTGCAAAAATCCTGGGCGGCGCTGATCTCCGCCACCATTTTGCTCATCCCGGCAAACCTGCTGCCGATTTCGGTTATTTATCTGAACGGCGGACGCCAGGAAGATACGATTTTCTCCGGCATTCTGTCGCTCGCTTCCGGCAATATTCCGGTGGCGGCGATTGTGTTTATCGCCAGTATTCTGGTGCCCTTTACCAAAGTCATCGTGCTGCTGGTTTTACTGCTCAGCATTCATTTCCGCTGTCAGCACGGGTTGAAAACCCGTATTCGCTTGCTGCGGCTGGTGACCTGGGTCGGACGCTGGTCGATGCTCGATCTGTTTGTGATTTCATTAACCATGTCGCTGGTAAACCGTGACCAGCTGCTGGCTTTTACTATGGGACCGGCCGCCTTCTATTTTGGCGCCGCAGTAATCTTAACTATCCTTGCCGTGCAATGGCTGGATAGCCGTCTTATTTGGGATGCTCATGCAACAAACGCCGACTACACCGACTAAAGCGCGGATAACCAACAAGCGTAAAATTTCGCCGTTCTGGCTGCTGCCTTTTATCGCCCTGATGATTGCCGGCTGGCTGCTGTGGACCAACTATCAGGAACGCGGCACCACGGTCACCATCGATTTCGCCCAGGCCGACGGAATTGTGCCGGGCCGCACGCCGGTGCGTTATCAGGGCGTGGAAGTCGGCACCGTGCAAGGCATCGCGCTCAGCGACGATTTGCGCACCATTAAAGTGCGCGTCAGTATTAAAAGCGATATGCGCGAGGCGCTACGCGAAGATGCGCAATTCTGGCTGGTGACGCCGAAAGCGTCGCTGGCGGGGGTATCCGGGCTGGATGCGCTGGTGGGCGGCAACTATATCGGCATGATGCCGGGCAAATCGGGGCAGCCGCGCGAAAACTTCGTCGCGCTCGATACTCAGCCTAAATATCGCGTTAATACCGGTGAGATGCTGCTGCATTTGCAGGCGCCCGATCTCGGTTCGCTGAATACCGGATCGCTGGTTTATTACCGCAAAATTCCGGTTGGCCGGGTCTATGACTACACCATTAATTCCGATAATAAAGGTGTGACGATTGATGTGCTGATTGAGCGGCGCTTTACTAACCTGGTGAAAAAAGACAGCCGTTTCTGGAATGTCTCCGGCGTTAAGGCGGACGTCAGCCTGAGCGGCGCGAAGGTGGAGCTGGAAAGCCTGTCGGCGCTGGTCAACGGTGCAATCGCCTTTGACTCCCCGCCCGCCTCGCAGCAGGCTGCCAGCGAAAGCAACTATCACCTTTATCCCGACCTGGCGCACAGTCAGCGCGGCGTTATCGTCACGCTCGATCTGCCCAACGGTAAAGGATTAAAAGAAGGCAGCACGCCGCTAACCTATCAGGGGCTGGAAGTGGGCACCCTGACAAAAATGACGCTTCAGTCCGGCGGCAAAGTGACCGGCGAACTGACGCTGGATCCTTCCGTGGTGGGCTTAATGCGCAGCGGTACGCGCATCGAAATGCGCAGCCCGCGCGTCAGCCTGAATAATCCCAACCTGAGCAACCTGTTGACCGGCACCACGCTGGAACTGATTCCCGGCGAAGGCGAGCATCAGGATCATTTCCAGGTGCGTCAAAGCAATGAAGCACTGTTGCAGCAGCCGGATGTCCTGACCGTGCGGCTTAGCGCGCCGGAAAGCTACGGCATCGACGCTGGTCAGCCGGTAATGCTGCGCGGCATTCAAATTGGTCAGGTTATCCGCCGCACGCTGACCACTAAAGGCGTGGAGTTTGAGGCGGCGATCGCCCCTGAACATCGCCAGCTGGTGCATGGCGACAGCAAATTTATTATCAACAGCCGACTCGACGTGAAATTTGGTCTGGACGGCATGAAAGTGTTGGGTGCCAGTGCCAGCGAATGGGTGGACGGCGGCATCCGCCTTGAGCCGGGCGGCAAAGGCGCGCCGCTGGCTCGCTATCCGCTCTATGCTAATGCGGAAAAAGCGGAGGAAGGCATTACCGGCGAACGCCCCTCGACCACACTGACGCTGCGCGCCGAAAGCCTGCCCGATATTCAGCCGGGATCGGTAGTGCTGTACCGCAAGTTCCGTGGGCGAAATTGTTGATGTCACGCCGAAAACCAATGAATTCCTGGTGGCGGTACATATCAAGCCGGAATACCGCAAGCTGCTGACGGCCGATAGCGTATTCTGGGCCGAAGGCGGCGCCAAAGTGCAGCTGAACGGTGCCGGACTGACGGTGCAGGCCTCACCGCTGAACCGCGCCTTACGCGGCGCCATCAGCTTTGACAACCTGGCCGGCGCCAGCAGCAGCAAAAATGAAACGCGCGTGCTTTACAGCTCGGAAACCGCTGCGCGCGCCGTCGGCAGCCAGATCTTGCTGCATACCTATGACGGCAGCAAACTCTCTGCTGGTATGCCGATTCGCTATCTGGGCATCGATATTGGTCAGGTTGAGTCGCTGGCGCTGAGCCGCGATCACAACCAGGTGATCGCCAAAGCGGTGCTTTACCCGGAATATGTGCAAAGCTTTGCCCGTACCGGCAGCCGCTTCTCGGTAGTCTCGCCGGAAATCTCGGCGACCGGCGTAAACCATCTGGAGACGTTGCTCCAGCCGTACGTCAACGTCGATCCGGGTAAAGGCGCCCTCAATCGCCGCTTTGAGCTTCAGGAAACCACCATTACCGACTCGCGCTATCTGGACGGGCTGAGCATTGTAGTGGATGCGCCGGAAGCGGGCTCGCTGGGCATCGGTACGCCGGTGCTGTTCCGCGGCGTCGAGGTGGGTACGGTAACCGGCACGTCGCTGGGCAGTATGGCGGATCGCGTGCAGGTTCAGCTGCGTATCAGCCGAAAATATCAGCATCTGGTGCGCAATAACTCTATCTTCTGGCTCGCCTCCGGCTACAACCTGGAATTTGGCCTGATTGGCGGCGTCGTGAAAACCGGCACCTTCCAGCAGTTTATTCGCGGCGGCATTCAGTTTGCCACGCCGCCGACGGTGCCGCTGGCGCCGCAGGCCTCCTCCGGCAAGCATTTCCTGTTGCAGGATGAGGAGCCGAAAGAGTGGCGTAAATGGGGAACGGCGATCCCCTCCTCCTGATACTGGCGGGAGCCTGTCTGACAGGCTCCCGCTTCATCGGCTTTTAACGCAGCTGTGATACACTTCCCGCCTGATTTTTTTGCAACTACCGGAACTCTGTCGTGGCCCAACCCTCCCAGCCCGCTTCCCTGAAGCTTTTCTTGATCTGATGCAGCAAACACTGCCCGATGAGGCCAGCCTGCAAGCCTTTCTCGCCATCAGTCAACAGCCGCTGCGCCGCAGCCTGCGCGTAAATACCCTGAAAATCAGCGTGGCGGACTTTTTACGCCAGACGGCTGATTACGGCTGGCAGCTCACACCGATTCCCTGGTGTGCCGAGGGCTTCTGGATTACGCGGCGCACAGAAGATGACGCGTTGCCGCTGGGCAGCGTCGCCGAGCATCTGAGCGGACTGTTTTATATTCAGGAAGCCAGTTCCATGCTGCCGGTCACTGCGCTGTTTAACGCACAACCGCAGCCTGAACGCGTGCTGGATGTCGCCGCCGCGCCGGGCTCAAAGACCACGCAAATGGCGGCGCTGATGAATAATGAAGGGATGATTCTCGCTAACGAATATGCCGCCAGCCGGGTAAAAGTATTGCATGCCAATATCAGCCGCTGCGGTATCAGCAATACGGCAATAACCCATTTCGACGGGCGCGTATTCGGCGCCGCGCTGCCGGAAACGTTCGATGCGATCCTGCTTGATGCGCCCTGCTCCGGCGAAGGCGTCATTCGTAAAGATCCCGATGCGCTGCGCAACTGGACGCTGGAAAGTACGCAGGAAATTGCCGCCACTCAGCGCGATCTGATCGACAGCGCATTTCATGCATTAAAGCCCGGCGGCACGCTGATCTACTCAACCTGTACGCTTAATATGCTGGAAAATCAGCAGGTGGTGATGTGGCTTTGCCAGCGTTATCCCGACGCGCTGGAGATTGAGCCGCTGGCCGATCTTTTCCCCGGCGCGGAACAGGCCGTGACGCCGGAAGGCTTCCTGCATGTATTCCCGCAGCTGTTCGACAGCGAAGGTTTCTTTGTCGCGCGGCTACGGAAAACCGCAGGCGTCGCGCCGCTTCCCACGCCAGGTTATAAAGTCGGCAAGTTTCCCTTTAGCCCACTGTCGCGTAAAGATGCCCAGACGGTGATCCATGCAGCAGCCAAATCTGGCCTGCACTGGCAGGATAACCTCACGCTGTGGCAGCGCGATAAAGAGATCTGGCTATTTCCTGCCGCCGTTGAGCCGCTTATTGGTCAGGTACGCTTTTCACGCATCGGTCTTAAGCTGGCGGAAACCTTTAATAAAGGTTATCGCTGGCAGCACGAAGCGGTGATCGCCCTTGCCCGGCCCGATAGCGCAAACAGCGTTGAGCTAAGCGAGAGCGAAGCCGAAGAGTGGTATCGCGGTCGCGATATTTGGCCACAGGCCCCGCTGCCGCGCGATGAAGTGCTGGTGACCTGGCAGCAACAGCCGATCGGCCTGGCGAAAAAGGTGGGCGCGCGGATCAAAAACAGCTATCCACGCGAACTGGTGCGCGACGGCAAACTGTTTCGCAGTTAACCAGCGGCTATACGACGGCCACCTGTTTGCAGTCAATAAATAGCGCAAGAACGAAGGCGGACGGTTTCATTGAGAACAAGCGGCTAAAGCACCAAAGCAAGCTGCTTACGGTGAATAAGCCGCTAAAGCATCGAAACAAAATAAGGTGCCATCAACCAGCAGCTGGCGCGCTACTGAATTTTCACCAGCGTCAGCCGGTTGCCGAATACGGCGCCGGTATCAATATAGTGCTGGTTCCAGCCGCTGAGCGGCTGGTCAAGCGGCGTATGACCGAAATAGAACGCGTCGGCGCCGCTAATCGTCTCACCCCGCCCATACTGTAAACGATGGATACGATCGCGCCCCCAAACCACCTGATACTCATCAACAGGCTGTTCGAAAGCGTAACGCGATGCCGGATAATCAGCGTGGGCGATAACGGTCAGGCGTTCGTCCTGCGCCAGATGTATAATCAGCGGCAGCTCCTGACAGTGCTGGAGATAGTCCTGCGCCTCGGCGCGCTGCTGTGCTGTAAGCTGCCAGAACCAGTCGCCACCGTTCATTTTCCATAACAGCTCCTCGCCCTCGCAGAGCGCCGCCAGCGCCATCTCCTCATGATTGCCGCGCACGCTGCGAAACCAGGGCTCGTCCAGCAGCCGCAGACAGCCGAGACTGTCCGGCCCACGATCGATAAGGTCGCCCACTGAAATCAGTAAATCCTGCTGCGTATCAAAGCGCGCGGCCAGCAGTTGCCGATCCAGCAAAGCGCGACAGCCATGTAAATCACCAACGAGATAAATGTGCCGCCAGTTATCGCCGTTAAGGTATTGATACAACATGATCGTTTTCCTTACAGCTGTAACGTGGATATTGATGTGCGGTTAAGGCTGTTGACAGTAAAGTGTAGCAGCAGAGAAACCCTCACAGGAGCAGCGAGAATGGAGAGTCGGAAGAAGTTTATTATGATGCTGATCTGTCTTTTTAGCGGGAGCCTGCTGCTGCTGGAGATCCTGGCCCGGCTGGTGCATAAATTTATTGTCGGCTGACGCGCGGCTGTTGCCGCGCGTCATGTTTAATTCGGCTGGGTAGCGCTGGCCGCTGGCTGGTCATCAAGAAAGTGAATGACCGCATCGGTAAACTCTTTAGGCGCCTGCAAAAAAGCAAAGTGGCTGACGGTCGGCAGAATAAGCAGCCCGGCATCAGGAATGGTCGCCGCGATATATTCCAGATGTCCTCTCTCTATAGCCTCATCGTGATCGCCATCGGCAATCACTACCTGAGCGCTGATTTTGCGCAAATCTTCATCGCGCCATTCCGGCTGCGACTGCCACATCTGGCCGATCTGTTTAACGAAAGCCTGATAGTCACCCGGCGTTTTCGACAGCTTTTTATACTCTTCCCCGGCACGGGCGATATAGGCGGCAAACAGCGGGTTGTTTTCCACACCTGCTTTGACGCCGCGCGTGGTGGTATTCGGTGCAAAAGCGAAGACTTTTTTGACGCGCTGCGGATAGCGCATTGCCATATCCAGCCCGATTATGGCGCCGTCGCTCCAGCCCACAATGTCTGTCGTCGGTAACTGCAGACGATCCATTAACGCAATAATATCGTCGGTCATCAAATCGTAACCGTATGGCTGCCGATCGCGCGTACTGCGGCCATGTCCGCGGCTGTCCACCACAATTACCTGATGGTGTTTCGCCAGCTCCGGGATCTGCAGGCCCCAGTAATCGCTGTTCGCCAGCCCGCCGTGCAGCAGAATTACCGGCGAGCCCTGGCCCAGCGTGGCGTAATAAAGCTGGATGCCGTTAACCTCGGCATAGCCGGTCTGCATGCCAACAACCGGTGCGGGCGTGGCGGGAAGACGCTGCCAGCGCGTTCCCCAATGACTGTGTTGCGTTTCCGCCTGCGCTAAGACGGGCGCCAGCGCCAGTACGCCTGCCAGAAGAATTGCCGGTTTGCTCTGCATGTACGGATTCCCGTGATAATAATTCAGATTGGTGTGCCGGACGGCGAACGATCGCACTGGGTTCGGTCTGAGAGACCATGGCGACAACATCCTTTACTACGCTTAAATCTGTGCCCTTTATCGCATACTTCCAGGAGGACCGCTATGCAGCGCAGAGATTTTATCGGAGCCGGCAGCGCCATGATCGCGCTGGCGTTAATATCGCATTCCGCTTCGGCTCAAGCCGACAACTCTTTTTCCCCTTCCCCGCCATCGCCTGGCGATCCACTGATAATTAAGAATATCGCCATTGGACAGGGACAGCCCAAAGTCATCGTCTCCACTACCGCCGCGGACAGCGAGACGGTAAAGACCTTTGTGCAGGCGCAGGCCAAAACTACGGATTCATCCGTTATCGAGCTACGTCTGGATCTGCTGAAGAACGGCAAAGATGCGGCGGCGATGGTTCGTCTTACGCAGGAACTGTACGCCATGCTGCCGAATAAAATTCTGCTGGTGACCTTCCGTACCCAGGCTGAAGGCGGCAAACAGGCGATCGATGACGAGCGCTACGCGGCGCTTTATCGTCAGTTGCTGTCTGAGGGTAAGCTGGATCTGCTTGATATCGAAATGTACCGGCCCGCGCCGCAGGTAGAGCAGCTGATTGCGCTGGCGCATCGCCAGGGCGTACGGGTCATTCTCTCCAGCCATGATTTCAAGAAAACGCCTTCGCAGGCGGAGATT
This sequence comes from Mixta sp. Marseille-Q2659, assembly GCF_940807255.1. GTDB lineage: Bacteria > Pseudomonadota > Gammaproteobacteria > Enterobacterales > Enterobacteriaceae > Mixta. The sequence goes on from NZ_CALNWY010000012.1 coordinate 56,885, forward strand.
GTTTCACGTCTGCGTCAGCAGCAGGCGATGGGTGCCGATATTCTTAAAATGGCGGCGATGCCCAACGATCCGGGTGATGTGATTCGCATGATGTCGGCAACCCTGGAGATGGTTCAGCGTTATGCCAAACGGCCATTGTTAACCATGTCTATGGGCGGAATGGGCGCGCTGAGTCGGCTTTCCGGCGAGCTGACCGGCTCGGCCTTAACTTTTGGTATGGCGGGAAGCGCTTCGGCGCCGGGTCAGCTGGAAGCACGCGATCTGAATCAGGCGCTGGCGCTGCTGCATCACGCGCTTGCTGAGAGCAGTTGATATACCGCCTGGACTAAGTCATTTGCGAAAGGAAACAAGGGGAGTTTCCGCTCCCCCTGCTTTACCAGTCAGGCGTTGCCTTTTGGCTGGAAGCGCCTCACAACCGGTGATAAAACCAGTCGATGGAAAGTGTTAACCGGTAGCTCAATGGTATAGCTGAAAAAGGCTTTCCACAGATTGCTCATTCGTTTCTCTACCAGCTGATGAATCAGCCAGGCCAGCAGCATCACGAAACCGATCACCAGGAAATAGACTAACAGTTTATTCTGCTCGGTCGCGAATTTATCAATCAGCATGTAGCCAATATGCGCATGAACCAGATAGAGCGGATAAGTAATCGCGCCCGCGAATTTTGAGCCAGGCAAGCTGACCTGCCCTAAACGGGTATAGTCGGCGGCAATAAAAGCAAGGAAAAACAGCGATACAAAGGAGAGGATGATCGTTGGCGGATAGTCTACGCTGCGAATCAACGCCGACTTTTGCGCATTATCCAGCGATACCAGGCAGCACACCACAAACATGGCTATCGTCAGCGCAATCACCGGCCCTTTCATTTTGGGCGACGCCTCTTTTATCACGGCAAACAGCGCGCCGGCAATAAAATAGCTGTAGTAACCATGGAAAACAGGCAACGCTTCGCTTTGAGCCAGTACAGAAATAATAATCGCGCCCGCCCAGAGAATAATCACCTTTTCCAGGTGACCTTTTAGGCCCAGTAATAAACAAAGGGAAATAAAGAAGTAAAAGGTTAATTCATAGGAGAGCGTCCAGTAAACGCCATCAATATTATATATCCCGACAAAAGATTGCAGCATGGTCAGGTTTGCCAGAAAAGCCTTAAGCGAAATCGGCATATGATGGCCACCCACCATCAGAATGAAAAGCGAGGTGATGACCAGCCCCGCCCAATAAGCAGGATAAAGACGCATAGCGCGGCTGGAAACGAAGCGGGAAAAGCTTTTTTTTTAGCGGAGAAAAAGATAACGTAACCGCTAATCATAAAAAAGAGTTCAACGCCCAGATAGCCAAATTTAGTAAACTGCGTGAGCGCCGGTATCTGGCTAATGGATGATATTTTACCATTATCAATTCCGTTGAAAGTATAATGGAATAAAATAACGCCCAGCGCCGCAATCAGGCGCAGATAATCAATCAGTTCGACACGATTAGTTTTCATGATGGCTGACCCATTGTGTTAGCTGATACGCATTAGTCATAGGTAAAATTCGCTCGGATAATTCATATGTGTAAAATCTGTCACAGCATCGTAATTAAGCTGTCAGAGATTACATTTTGAGTAACGGAATGTAACGTTTAGCGATATTACTTAACCCAAATGCAAATAGGTAGCCTGCCCGTCAGGTTTAGGAAAAGGATTAGTTGGCTGCATTATTATTAATAAAAATAAACAGGACATTTCCGATAAAATTTATTTATTTTGCCCTGTTAGCGTAACGGTAAATTCCACTGTTCGAACGGATCGAACAGGATAGAATCTGAGGAGTAGTGTCAGTTGGCTTCGTCAGGATTAACGTTTTCTGGGAAACCTCGGCGGTGCGAGGTTTATTTTATGGATATCGCTATGTTCGGGAGTTATTGAACCCGGTCAGGTCAAATTTAAACTGCTGCGCACCTTCCTGAAAAAACTGCGCTTCTAAAATCAGTTTCTTATGCGAATTTACCCTGTTAATAAAGGGCGCTGAGTTAATAAAAAAGATAATATCAGCGCTGCCGTCAGCAGCTTCTGCCATGGCATATTGTTGTATTCTTTCGTTATCCAATTTGACGGAAATATGACAATCCTCATAAGCGCTGCATATGAACTGCCCTTTGCTGATAAACAGAAGCGCTTCCGTTAGCGGCAGATCTTCTGCCTGTTGTCCTTTTTTAACTCGCTCTTTTTAGAACGCAGAACGAGTGTCATCTTTGAACCGCCATCGTAGGGAAAATCAAACTCAACTGCGTTATCCGACTCGTTCTGAATAAACTTTTGTGCAGTGCCGCACATCTCATCCTGATCATAAGACCAACCCAGTCTGCGGCCGAAACGGCGCCGGAGACTAATAAACCCAAAGCAATAACCGCAAATTTTTTCATATCCTGCTCCATTGATAAACCCTTTGCGAATCATATCGATGATGCAATATGACGTCATGTGACAGATCAACATGAAATAATGTGCGGCAGAAGAAAATTGCCAGCAAACCTGTACGCCATGAAAAAGCCCGCTGACGCGGGCTATGGGATTAGTAATACCATTTCATTGGCTTACGATCCGGCATCCAGGCGATGCCATCAGGATGGATTCCGTACATGATGCGCTTAATATTAGCGCCATCATTAGCCCGGCGTATTTTGGTGGTGTAGATGCGGTTCCACCAGGCCGGGTTTTTATTATAAAAAACGCTTCTGTCAGGATAACGCTCCCACCGTTTAAGATTGTGGGGCTTCGCCTTACCGTTCGGCAGACGATCTTTACGGGTATTAAAGTTGCTCATTTTTCACCTTCAGGACGTTGATTTCCTACAAGGTGTCGAGACTCCAGAGATAACGTTTTCCGTTTATGATTTATCTCCTTTCAATCGGTATAGCGCAGACGGGTGCGACGCTTTCAGGCACCGCTGAATTTGCTGGTGCCTATGCCCAGGAAGCGTCCCATACTTTGGCTGGCGCTTTCAACAGCCAGCTGATTTGTCGCTTCCAGATAAAAGCGGTTCCCCGTTTCATGCGGGGCTTTATCTGCCGGGTAAACATGATATTGCACAACACGTTTCCCTTTTTCATAGCTGCACGCCATGCTCCAGCCAGCCTTCTTATCCGGCTTAGCGACACATTTTCCAGGACCATAGGTATATTGAAGAAAATTGTTGGTTTCGGCTTCCGCAGCGACGACAAATTCAGGTCTGCTATCTTCGGATGAATAAATGTAATAAGCAGTAGCAAGTATAACGGCTATCCCAGTAGTAGTTAGTACCTTTTTCATTGTTCAAAATCCCTTTCAACACTACAGTAGGTAATATTATAGGTAATAACTTAAATTACACTCAATAAATAATTGGATCTGATTGATGAGCCAATTAAGCATGATGATGACTGCGCCTAACTCTTCAGGCTTCGACGACAAAAAGCTCAGAAAGGCTGTAAGCAAAGATTGAAATCATACCCTGTGGGCAAGCTGGCAAATACAGCTTGGTGTGCCGCTTTCTGTTTTACAGGAGAGGGGGAGATGGGAATCAATAGAAATGGTGCGCAGGTATGCTCACCTGGCACCTAATCATTTAACGGAACACGCTAAGCAAATCGATGTGATATTTGAGGACCATGTCCCAAATATGTCCCACTCGGCAGAAGGGAGTTTTATAATTAACGCCAAGTGATTGATTTAGTTAGTGGGTCGTATAGGGTTCGAACCTATGACCAATTGATTAAGAGTCAACTGCTCTACCAGCTGAGCTAACGACCCACAGCAGGACGCTATTCTAATCCTCACCATTAATGTTCGCAATAATATAATTAGCGTAAAATGCGTTTTTTCTGAGAAAAAACTGGCGTTATTTAAAATATTACATTATTAGCTCAACAACAGAACAAACAGCGAAAATAAAACAAACAATTGTGAGACATTGTTGAAACAAACTGTCAATTTCAGTTCAAACAGAAGCAACACAGCACCTGCTTCATCTTTTTAAATAAAAAAATCAAATGATAAATAACTTATTTTATTTAGTGATATTGCCAAAAGAACTCAATATAAATATATATTACACTAAATCGACGCCTGTTTTATAAACACTATTTATAAAGCAGTTTTTTTGGCAATCCGATAGATCATCTACCTTCAAAAGATTATGAAAACCTATGTCATCAATTTAGCAAGCGCTATCAACAGAAGGCAGCAAATTATCAAACAATGTGAAAATCATCAACTGAACTATCAAATAATAAATGCAATTAATGGAAAAGAAATCGGGAATGAGGTTATTTCAACGGTAACGGCCGATTATCCCACCTGTGCTTTAACGCCCGGTGAAATAGGTTGTGCCTTAAGCCACTTAAGTATTTATGCAGATTTAATACAAAACCAGCTAGATTATGCGCTTATACTGGAAGATGACGCTGTACTTTATCACTCTTTAAAAGAGACGCTAGCCGCTATCAAGCCGTGCATAAGTAAGAAAAAACCTGAGATCTACATCCTTTCCGGCATTGATAACTATAATCCTTTAATAGCAAAGAAAGCAGGAGAAACAGTAAACTTTTATGGCATGGCCTACGGGAGTCGCAGCCATGGCTACATTATCAACAATAGTGCGACACAGTTTATTGTTAATCATAACCTGCCAGTAAAGTTTGAAGCGGATCGCTGGACTCTGTACCGGGATATTTTTGGCCTGAAAATCTGGTGCCTCGATCGGGAAATCATTGGCTCTTCCGATCTCACCTCCACGACATCAGCGTTACATAAAGAAAGAATATGTAACAGCCAGAATCGGGGATATTTAAAAGCGCTGAAAAAAACATATAAATGGTACCAATTTAAAAGAATAAAAAATGTTTTAATTAATAAAATAAGTAAAAAGAGGCCACAAAAACAAAACCTGATACAAATGGTAACGGCCATTAATCTGTTATCAACACCGAATTAAGAGGTAACCACACGATAACTCCACAGATTTTTTTTAATTTTTAAGGGCAATGAAAGTCTGATTTATTAGCCGCGCGTTTCGACTTTAAGTATAACAATACAGGTTCATTACGCTGTATCTTCAGGGCTGGCATGACATTTGATACATGAACTCCTGCTTCACTTTGTAAAGAAATTCGCCTTGCTGCGCTGCTTTAAAGGTTCTTTTTATCTGGAATGCGCCCTCCCGCTCCAGAGCGCTTGTTTTTATTTCTGCTAGACTGAAATGACTCAACACGTTTAAAGGAGAAAAATATGTTTAATAAAGTTGAAGACAAAGTGCGTGAAGGTGCAGGAAAGGCTCAGGAAACGTACGGTCGCGTGACCAACAGCTATGACGATGAAGCGCAGGGCGCGGCTCGCAAATATGCCAACCAGGCAAGCTATGCCGTTAAAGATGCGGCAGATACTGTCAGGAGCCAGGTTTCTTCCAATCCGTTTGGCGGCCTGGCCATTGCAGCGGCGGCAGGTATTGTATTAGGTTATTTGTTAGGTCGTAAATAATCGCTCTCAGAACTGGCAGGTTTCCTGCCAGTTTGTTTTTTCAACCAGCCTTAAAAAATGACAAAAATTAACCTGCCCCATCAAGATCATTCAGGGATAGCTTAACCAGCGGCATATCTTATTGTTCTCTGGTCCAGCGCGTAATGACGGTAGTGGTTATATCGGTTACAAAGGCTATGCCCATTAACTTCTTAAAATTACCAGCCACAGACTTCGGATTCATCCTCGGTATCATATCCTCTAACAATGTTAACCAGATTTTTTAATACATCAGCCGCAACGTCTGGCATAAGCAAACTAAGAGGAATTTCTGTTTCAAAGTCAGCTGAAACGCCATTGCTGTTATTTGTAACCGTTACGGTGTAGGTCGCTTTCTGCATGATATTTACCTTACTTCTGCAAAGTGGCGTGCGGGTCTGTGTCCTTGCTTCTTAACAACACTTCAGGCGCCACAAAGAATTCGATATTAAAACAGGTCTCATCGGTCACCAGTTCGATGTAATGCCATTTCTCGGGTGGAAACACGCCAAACTGCCCCGCCTCGATAAGTAATTCACTGTCTGGTTCAGAACATTCCGCATCGGCAAAGCCATAATATTTGACCGCGCCCTGCATCACTGACAAACGCGGATAGACGCCAGGTTGCGTATTATGATCTAAATGACGTTTAAATAATCCGGCAGGCGTATCATCTTTGTTCCAGCACGGTGTAGAGCGCGTATGTATACAATTTTGCGGAATCCGCAGCATAAACCCCTCCACTTCAGACCAAAAAACAAACACAGATGCTATTTCATCACTTAAAAATATGTGTCACTTTCCCAAAAGTGCATTTTTTCATCTTTTTCTCTCTATCAGCGCTATCATCCGCTGTGATTTAAGAAATTACTAAATAAAATACAATCATTTAATTAAGCAGGCATGGTAGCTAACCTCTTTTTTAAACCTGTATTCATGCCTAAAGCGATCGGGTTTTACTTAGCTGAGAGGGAGAAGTTTGTGACAAATCTGCAATAGCGCTGGACAATACCGCAACGGCTTCTGTTAAGGTGTGCAACATAAACGCAAAAACCATGGAACACAGAATGCTGTCGACAATTATCTACCGCAGCCATCTTTCCGATGACGTACCGGTAAAATCGCTGGAAGAGCTGGCAGTAAAAGCTAATAAAAACAATGAAATGTACGAAGTCACTGGCATTTTATTGTTTAATGGCACACATTTCTTTCAGGTACTTGAAGGCCCTGAAAAGGATGTGCTTTCTATTTATGAAGGCATTTGCCAGGATCCGCGCCATCATAATCTCGTTGAGCTGTTACGAGATTACGCCCCTGCCCGCCGCTTTGGTAATGCCGGCATGGAGCTTTTCGATCTCAGGGAACATGAGAAATCGACTGTACTTCAGGCCGTACTGGATAAAGGCACGTCAAAGTATCAGCTCACCTATGATGACAGAGCGTTACAGTTTCTTCGTACCTTTGTCGAAGCGACCGAAAAGGAGAACTATTTTGAAATTCCCTCGGCCGATTACTGGGATTTCATAACGACTGAGACTGCTCAGGATGATATAAGCGCAGATTCTTCTGATACGGCAGCTGGTTTTACTTTTCAGCCCATAGTTGATCCCTTCGCTTGTCAGGTTGTCTCACTGGAAGCGTTAATGGTGAATTCCCCGACCGATGCAGTTATTGAATCTTTATCTCAACAGTCGCACGATGAGATTTATGAAGCAGATCTTAAATCTAAAAAGCACGCCTTTGCGCTGGCAAGAAAACTGGAAATAGAGGGCCAGTCATTATCAATAAACCTGTTGCCGATGACGCTGGTCATGGTGCCAAATGCCGTCGATTTTCTGCTCAGCGAAATAAAGGCACAGGGTTTGATACCAGAACAAATTGTGGTTGAAGTCACTGAAAAAGAAGTGGTTTCGCGCCCGGAAGAAGTAGAAAAGGCAATCAGACAACTTAAAGCGGCAGGCATTAGCCTGGCGATAAATAACTTCGGCGCAGGTTTCGCTGGCCTTTTATTACTGGCACGTTTTCAGCCCGATAAAATTAAAATCGATCGCAGCATTATTCAGGATGTACATAAAAGCGGACCTAAACAGGCGATTGTGCAGGCAATAATAAAATGCTGTTCTTCGCTGGAAATTACCGTGATTGCGGCAGGCGTAGAGAAGCCGGAAGAGTGGATGTGGCTGGAGGCGGCGGGGGTTTGCAATTTCCAGGGCAATCTGTTTGCTAAACCTAAACTAAACGCTATTCCTGCCGTGGCCTGGCCGGAGAAAAGCTAACGGCGACAGCTTCATTCTTCACTTCCTTCTGCCAGCCCTGCTCTGGCGCTTCAGCTTGCGGGCGTGGTGACGAAAGTCCCCCGCCCATCCTCTTAATGAGCTTCTACCTACCGCCGCATTGCAGAAACTTACCCACAGAAAATGGGGATAGCCTGTGAACAATTACGTATAAAAGTCATTTTTGCGGCTGCTGATGCTGGCGATAAGGCGCTTGCCATCAGGATCGGGCGATTGCCTGTTAACCGACCAGTAGGGCAGAAAGCTTGATCGCTGGCGGTATAACCTGGCAAATAATGGCTGCATAATTGACAGCCTGTGCCTGTAACTGTCTGGAAAAAACGCTGATGAATTATCAACATAACGTTCAATATCATTCGCTTAAAAATAAAATCGTCGCGATTACCGGCGGAGCAAGCGGGATTGGTGAAGAACTGGTACGCGCCTATGTTAACCAGGGCGCACGGGTAGCATTTGTCGATTTGAATCGCGAGGCGGGTGAAAAACTGGCGCAGGAGCTGAACTGCCTTTTCCTGTTGTGCGATGTAACAAATATTGAGCAACTTAAGTCCGCTTTTGCCCAGATAGCCTCGCAGCTTGGGGATGTGGATATATTAATTAACAATGCAGGCAGCGATGAGCATCATCAGCTTAAGGATCTGACCGAGGATTATTTTAACCACAGCATTAACGTGAATCTGCGGCATCAACTTTTTGCGATTCAGGCCGTCGTACCAGGTATGACCAAAAAAGGCGGCGGCAGCATCATCAATATGGGATCGATTATCTGGATGCGCGGAAGGCCAGGGCGCGTTTGTTACTCTCTTTCTAAAGCGGCTATTCACGGTTTTACCCGTTCCTTATCCCAGGAGCTGGGCGTTCATGGCATTCGCGTAAACAGCCTGGTGCCGGGCGCTATCCGCACCGCTAAACAGGATGCGATGTGGGCAAAACTTAATCCGGCAGCCGTAAGCCAGTTTATCGAGCTACAGGCCTTAAAAATCCGGCTGGATGCAACGCACTGCGCGCGTCTGGCGCTTTTTCTGGGTTCCGAAGAGTCCTGCGGCTGCACGGGACAGGATTTTATCGTTGATGCCGGATTGTCCGTTAACTGATCGGCTGACTGCATGCCCTGCCCGCTTGTGGCTTGTGGCTTGTGGCTTAATAAACGTTAAGCCAGCTATATCTGACAATGAGTCAGATAACTGAATGCGCTGGCTTCTCATCAGCAGTCCTTTATGATGGAAAAACCCCGAACTGATTAAAGTTTCGGCCACAACTGCCGATTAAACAGACACGGGAGCGGCCCGTATTAACTTCAGGAGGGCAAAGAGTGAGTACAGTACAAAAGAGTTGGTTTGTTAAATTCATTATTAAAAAAGGCGGACAAGCTAAAGAATTGTCTTTGTCGATCCAGGGTGAAAGCGCCGCACGTGCGTTAAACCACTTCTTTGATGAACAATCCGAAAAACACGGTATTTTACGTTCTGATATTAACGTTACAGCGTTAAATATTGTTTGATGATGGGTTGAATGCTATCAGGGCCACAAAAGTGGCCCTTTTATTGTTTCTGTTTTTAATTTCCTTCTTGTTCATTGAAACACTATTTACCTTATCCCTTTCATTTGCTCTATATCTGTGAAAAATGAGGCATCAGTATTGACACTATGTACAAAACGCCTCCACCAGCCAGCCATACTGATTGATGCATGGCAATTCAACAGCCAGATATTGCTTACCGTTAAAACTGGCGTGCTGGTTGCTTCAAGAAGTGTGTCTGACAGCTATCATATCCAATTATTTTCTGGAAATGGCAAAGCAGGCTAATTAGGTCATTATCTGTATAAATGGGTTGGCAGGAGAGCTAGCTCATTAATAAATTAGCAGGCAGCGGAACTGTATGATTTACGCGCTTGGCTGAAAACGCCAGATGGTGAAATTCGAGTAATTTCTATTTATCGCGCTTTAAAATAAGGCACCTTCTGGATGGCGAAAAAGGATGGTTGTATCACTTATTACGGAATGTTTTACGCCATTCACGAGGGCTAACGCCAAATTTTTCCCGGAACTGTTGCCTGAAAGTTGCCGCTGATTGAAATCCTACTTGTTCTGCAATTTGCTCAATAGGTATATCCATACTTTCAAGAAACTCCTGACTTCGATGCAACCTTGCAGCTGTAATCCACTCAACGACGGACATACCTGTCGCTTTATAAAAATGTCTTGTAAGCGTTCTGCGGCTCATTGATACATATTCAGCCAACGTATCAATACTGTGTGTGTTTTTCAGGTTCATCTGCAAATAATCCAGCAGCATATTTATCCTGCTATCGGCCGTCTTTTGAGGTACAGGACGCTCAATGTATTGCGCTTGACCGCCCTCACGGTAGGGCGGTGTAACCATTCTTCTGGCAATCTGATTGGCAGTGACGCTGCCAAAATATTTACGAACAATATATAAACAACAGTCCAGCGCTGCTGCTGTACCGGCCGAAGTAATCAGACCATCATCCTCAACATAGAGTTGATTAAGATTTAACTGAACGGTGGGAAACAGTGAGCGGAAATCATTTTCATATTCCCAATGCGTTGCTGCCTTGCGCCCGTCCAGTAACCCTGCATAAGCAAGTACGAAAGTGCCCAGGCATAGTCCCACAATCTGAACACCTTCTTTTCGTGCTTTAACTAAAGCATCCAGCAGGTACTGGGATGGGCGTTCTTGTACATCACCCCAGAAAGGAACAATTACGGTATCAACTTGTGTCAGAACCTCCAGACCATATTCCGCCTGTATTGCAGTTCCTTCCTGTGACCAGACGAGTCCTGGGGTTTCAGCGCATAACAGACGTGTAAACAGTTTCTGATCTGAAGTCGGGTAATGCTGCCAACTTACTGATTTAGTGTATGATGGTGATTTTAAGGTGCTTGCGTGGCTTCCATTTCCATCAGATGTCCTTCCTGCTCCGCTACTGAAGGCGTGGTGCGTAACGGCAAAAGCACTGCCGGACATCAGCGCTATCTCTGCTCTCATTGCCGTAAAACATGGCAACTACAGTTCACTTACACCGCCTCTCAGCCCGGTACGCACCAGAAAATCATTGATATGGCCATGAATGGCGTCGGATGTCGCGCCAGTGCACGCATTATGGGCGTTGGCCTCAACACGGTTTTACGTCACTTAAAAAACTCAGGCCGCAGTCGGTAACCTCGCGCATACAACCGGGCAGTGATGTGATTGTCTGCGCTGAAATGGACGAACAGTGGGGCTACGTCGGTGCTAAATCACGTCAGCGCTGGCTGTTTTACGCGTATGACAGGATACGGAGGACGGTTGTGGCGCACGTCTTCGGTGAACGCACTCTGGCCACACTGGAGCGTCTTCTGAGCCTGCTGTCGGCCTTTGAGGTCGTGGTATGGATGACGGATGGCTGGCCGCTGTACGAATCACGCCTGAAGGGAAAGCTGCACGTTATCAGCAAGCGTTACACTCAGCGCATTGAGCGACATAACCTGAATCTGAGACAACATCTGGCAAGGCTGGGACGGAAGTCACTGTCGTTCTCAAAATCGGTGGAGCTGCATGACAAGGTCATCGGGCATTATCTGAACATAAAACACTATCAGTAAGTTGGAGTCATTACCTGAAGTCGTGTCCCCGAAAAGAATCAGCGGAACTGAAACGTGAAAAGTACTGAAACCTTCAGTGACTATAATGGCAACCGAAACCGTGGTCATTGCTCCCCCTGGATCATACCGGCCGTTAAAATGTGACAGATTCCCCATCTTCAGGTGCTAAGACAAAATCCTGGATATGATTAATCTGAGCATATTCACGTATTTCCTGCCGTGTCACTAAACAGTGGTTAACGGCTTCCATATGGGTAGCAATAATCCGGGCTTCTGGTAAGACGAGATGTGCCCTTATAAGGTCTTCTTTACCAAAGATGATTGCGCCATAACCCAGGACATGCGCCCAGCCAGTGTTCATAATCACCACGCCCGGCAAATATTTACGCATGTTATCTTCAACAGCTTTGATCCAGATGGTATCACCCACGAGGTATAATGTTTTTTCCTGATGATGGCGGAAAATAACGCCGCTGGCATCTCCCAGGAGTTCAGCTAACTGAGGATTAGAATAGGCTTCATCTGAGCCATGCTGACATTCAGTTTTGATCAACTCAACATCGCCTAACCTGCTGTTTTTATTCATTACCACCAGATTTTTAAAGCTCTGAGAGCGAAGCAGTGCCTCATCGTTCTCATTCTGTACATAGATCAGTTTATCTTTAGGAATAGTATCTACTGCGGCCTGATCCCAGTGATCCGGATGCGTATGAGTAATAATAATTGCATCAACCTCAAGCAGTGAGCTTATTTCCAGCGGCAAATCCACCATAGGGTTGCGAATTTCCGAACGGGCCGTTCCCTCGAATCCAGGCCATGTATTTTTGGCAGAAAGCATAGGATCAATCAAAAATTTCTTACCACCAAACTCAATAATTTGGGTCGCATTTCGAATCTGTGTAATTTTCATGTTAAATTCTCCCGAATGTTGATTTTGAAGGTAAGAAGCCATAAGCATTATGGCCTGATAAAGCATTATTATAACGATCGGGCTAATCAGCCACACATCAATAAGGCCAAGTTTCACGCCTATCGGGCCAATATTTTAACAGCGGGTTCAGCGTGTTTTCATTTTCTTCTTCCCGGACTTAATTAATCAGTTCCTCTGCAAAGTCGCCAAAATTCTCATCACTAAGCCCGGCCTGTTTAGCCAGCCCCGCCGCTCATTTATTTTGCAGGCCCTTCTCGTGACTGAGCGGGCCAGGCAGCACCGAGACGGAATGCGGGAACGGTGTCTGAGATGGCGACAGAAGGCTCAGACGAAGGAATATCTGGCTTCACGCAGTCAGGAATGTGGTGGTTTAAAGCGGATACACACTTTCGGAAAAATTTCGGGATAACCCCAAAAAATCACTTATAAAACAATAGAATAAAAAAAGACCGAATACGATTCCTATATTCGGTCCAGGGAAATGGCTCTTGTGAGAGCCGTGCGCTAAAAGTTGGCATTAATGCAGGCGATGTCGCCTTGCCCTTTATAGCGTAGAACAGACGTGCGGATTTTCCAGCCGCATGCAATTAGCCTGCAAAGAAGAGTCTCAGAGTGTGAGTTCAGCGACAGAACCGCGCTAAGGCCCTGTCTTTTAGCGCCAGAGTTAGCTACAGCGAACGAGCGCGGCGATGCCGCGCTACAGGGCTCAATGACACAATTTCTCAGCGCGATCGATAATCGGCTGCAGGCTGGCTTTTTGACCGGGGCGTTGCGGATCGTCACTCTGAATCACGCTAATTGGCTGCGCCGTCGCCTGGCCTGATGCCACTTTTTGCGCCGCTTTGTCGTTCAGCGGATACTGCATTAAGGTGCTGGGATTAATCGCGAACAGCGCATGCTCTTTCGTACAGGTCAGCATCACCTCTTCCCGATTAAACGGCCATTTATCCTTACCAATTTCAAAGCGGCTGATAGTGATAATTTCCGATGCCGCCAGCGCGCTGGTGCAGCATCCCATCGCCAGTAATAATCCAATGATTTTTTTCATGAGGTTACCTTATTGTCCTACTCAACTTATCTTTTATGGCTGTAAGGTGGCAAACAGGCTGACAATAGCGACCACCAGAACGGCGATCAGCAACTCCAGCTGCGTTGTCCGTACAAACCATAATTGCGCCCTGCTGTCCGTGGTACCAAAACGCGGAACCAGCCAGTAACGATTAAACAGTGCGATGAATACCATTAGCGCCACCAGCCCTACTTTTAAGGCCAGCCACTGTCGATACGCATTGTCGGCAGGCCATGGCCAGCCAGTAATAAAAGCGGTATTAACTATGCCGCTCAGCAAGGTAAACGCCACGGCCCCGTGTCCATAGCGTGAAAAACGCATCATGGTGCGAATAGCATCGCTGCGGCAGGCGGGCTGCCGCGCATCACGCATTAACCACAGCAGCGGCAACAGGCCGCCCGCCCAAAACGCCGCGCCAGTAAGATGAATGGCATGATTAATACGCTGTAGCGTGCCGAGCCAGCCGTCGAGCATTGCCGCATGACCAACCATTGCCAGTCCGCAAAGCTGAAGCAGACCGCACAGCAACAGCAAACGCTGCTGCATTGTATGTCGCCAGATCACTATCAGGCAGGCCAGCGCCGCTACCAGCAGTTGTCCGCACCAGGCCTGACCAAAACCGGTGCCCAGCACCGCCAGCCAGATTGCCGACTGGGCAATATTGCGCCAGTCGCCGCTCATCAGGCCAGTCTGCACCGCCAGCATCGACAGCGCGCTAAGCAGCGTCAATACAGCCGCGCCGGTCAGCAACGGCATAAGTCTTCGGCTCAATACAGGTTGATAGCATGACGGCGCCAGCAGCGCGCTATAAAAAGCGCTGCCGGTAAATAATATGAGCGAACTGAAGTGAATCCAGCGACAGAAGATATAGAGCGTCTCCAGCGTCATAACTATTTCACGCTGAAAGTGTAGCTTCCTTTGGTTTTATGACCGTCGACAGAGAGAACATGCCAGTCCACCTGATAGCTTCCGCTGGTAAGCGGCTTCTCAAGCGGCACAATCAGCTGGTTATGCTGTTTTGGCGCACGCTCAACTTCTGCGGTCGGCATCTTTTGCTGGCCAGCACCGATAATTTCCACGCCGCTGAAAGCCGGTTCAATATCTTCGGAGAAGGTCAGCGTTAGCGCCTGTGGCGACGCCTCAACATGGGCATTAGCTGCGGGATATTGTGATTTCAGGTGGGCATGGGCCAGTGCTGCTGGCGAAAAGGCGACTGCCATTACCGGGCAACTACGCCAGGTAAAGCAGAGAAGCGGGTTTTCAACATGATTTCATCCTGTAAACTATCGTAGTTGTCACCAACGAGGCCGCAGCATACCTCCCACGCCGGAGCCTGTCGAGGCAATAACGAGGATTCAAACAGCGAATGCGACGCTTATACAGAGGAGCAAAAAGTGAGTAACAACCTGGCAACAATATCGCAGGAAGAGAAAGATAAAGTGAACGTCGATCTGGCGGCGGCTGGCGTCGCCTTTAAAGAGCGTTACAATATGCCGGTGGTGGCAGAAATTGTCGAACGCGAACAGCCGGAAGCGCTGCGCGACTGGTTTCGTCAGCGCCTGATGCATCATCGTCAAACCTCGCTTAATCTGTCCCGCCTGCCCTGGGAACCGAAGAAATAACCGAGCGCGCCTGCGCTAAGAGGCTTTATGCTACGCGTGATTGATACCGAAACCTGCGGTTTACAGGGCGGTATCGTTGAAATTGCTTCCGTTGACGTGATTGACGGAAAAATCGTTAACCCCATGAGCGATCTGGTACGCCCGGACCGGCCGATTAGCCGTCAGGCAATGGCAGTACACCGTATCAGCGAAGCGATGGTGGCCGACAAGCCGCCAATAGAGGCGTTAATCCACCGTTATCACGGCAGCCCTTACTACGTGGCGCATAATGCCAGCTTCGATCGCCGGATGCTGCCCGAAATGCACGGCGAATGGATTTGCACCATGAAGCTGGCGCGCCAGCTGTGGCCGGGATTGACCTACGGCAATCAGGCGCTACGCCAGCATTTACAGCTGGAGGTGACGCCGCCTTCCGACCTTTATGCGCACCGGGCGTTGTACGACTGCTATGTTACCGCCGCGCTGCTGATCCGCATTATGGAAACGTCCGGCTGGGATGCGCCGCGCATGGCGGGCCGCATGCAGCAAACCGCGGCAGACGTGATGCCGTTTGGTAAATATCGCGGACGTGCGATTGCTGATGTTGCTAAACGCGATCCCGGTTACCTGCGCTGGATGCTGAATTCGATTCCCGATCTGAAACCTGCCCTGCGTGACGCGTTGCAGAAGCAGGTTAATCAGACCGAAGATTAATAGCTGCTGGCGCCGTGCAGCGTGCCCTGTGCCAGGCCAATAATGAAAGCGTACTCAAGCGACACGCCTTCATAAGATTTAAAGCGGCCCGATTTCCCGCCGTGCCCCGAATCCATATCGGTACAGAGCAGCAGCAGATTTTCATCGGTTTTTTGATCGCGCAGTTTCGCAACCCATTTGGCCGGTTCCCAGTATTGCACCTGAGAATCGTGCAGTCCGGTAGTCACCAGCATATGCGGATAGGGCTGCGCGGTGACGTTATCGTAAGGACTGTACTGCTTCATATAGTGATAATACTGTTCATCAGCAGGATTGCCCCACTCGTCATATTCACCAGTCGTCAGCGGAATCGACTCATCGAGCATGGTGGTCACCACGTCAACAAAGGGCACCTGCGCCACGACGCCGTGAAAGCGTTCCGGCTGCAAGTTGATTATCGTCCCCATTAGCAGGCCGCCTGCGCTGCCGCCCATCGCATAAAGCCGTTGCGCATCGCCATAGCCCTGCTGCACCAGCGTATCGGTGACGTCGAGGAAGTCGTTAAAGGTATTCATCTTATTCAGCAAACGACCATCGTCATACCACTGTTGCCCCAGCTCGCCGCCGCCGCGCACGTGAACTAACGCATAGATAAAGCCACGATCGAGCAGGCTAAGACGGCTGGAACTGAAATCGGCATCCATAATGGTGCCGTAAGATCCGTAGCCGTAAACCAGCATCGGATTTTTCCCCGGCTGGTAATGCTTGCGGTGATAAACCAGCGACACCGGCACCTCTACGCCATCGCGCACCTTAATCCACAAATGCTCGCTTTTATAGTTAGCCGAATCGAAGCCGTTGATCTGCGTTTGTTTCAGCACGCGCCGTTCGCCAGTATCCATATCAAGCTCAAACAGCGTGGTCGGCGTGGTCATTGAAGAGTAGCCATAGCGCAGCTTGCTGGTTTCCGGCGAAGGATTGTAGGCCAGCCAGGTGACATAAGCTGGATCGTCAAAGGCGATGCCGAAGGTTTCCCCGGTACGCCAGCAGATCTGTCGCAGGCTGGAAAGGCCACGCTGTCGTTCCTCAACCACCAGCCAGTCACGAAACAGCTGGAAGTCCTCCATAACGACATGATCGCGCGGCGCGATGATGGTCTCCCAGCGCGACTCATCCAGATAACTGGTGCTGTAGAGGCCAAAGTTTTTGCCTTCACGGTTAGAGCGCAGCCAGAAACGATGATCGTAGTGATCGAGCGTGTATTCATGGCCTTTGCGACGCGGCACGAAAACGCGCGGGCGCGCATCGGCATATTCTGCATCCAGCAGGTGGATTTCTGTCGTGGTGGTGCTGTGCAGCGCAATCAGAACAAAATGTTCCGAGGTGGTTTTATGGACGCTCAGGTAAAACGTGTCATCATTTTCTTCATAAACCAGCTCATCATCCCGCTGCGGCGTACCGACGTTATGCCGCCAGACCTGATAAGGCAGCAGCGTCTGCCTGTCCTTACGCACGTAATAAAGGGTTTTAGAGTCGTTTACCCAGGCAAAGCTGGAGGAGACATTTTCCAGCACTTCAGGGTACCAGTTACCGGTTTCCAGATTACGGAAGCGGATGCCGTACTGACGTCGTGACAGGAAATCTTCCGCCAGCGCCATAATACGGTTATCAGGGCTCACATCGAGCGCGCCCATAGTATAAAACTCGCTGTGGGCGGCGCGCTGATTGGCATCAAGCAACACTTCCCACTCATCGGGCGTTTCGGTTGCTGCAGGTTGCCGGAGATAGATGGCGTATTCGTTACCGGCCTCATAGCGGCTTTGATAGCGATAGCCGTTTTTCACATAGGGTACGGAGTAATCCTGCGGCGAAATGCGCCCCACCATCTCTTTCAACAGACGATCCTGTAATGCTTTTTGCGACAGCATGACCTTATGACCATAACTGTTTTCAGCGTGCAGATAGTCCAGCACGTCGGGATCTTCTCGCTGGTCATCGCGCAACCAGTAATAGTTATCGACGCGGGTATCGTCGTGAAGCGTCATTTCATGAGGTATTTTCTTTGCTTTCGGTGGCATCATAGCAATTACTGTTTTCAGACATACGTGCTTTAAGGTTGGCAGCTAAGGCCATGATTGCCAAGCGGCAACGGTAAAAAGCAGGTGTTGGAAGGCGTACAGCCCGCCATCAGGACGTGGCAGGCCGTAATCAGAGGGATCAGGAAGGCAACTTCTTTTTCTGCGCGAATATCTTTTTCAATATCTTCCCGCACGTCAACCGGGATTTTCAGCGCATCGCCCAGCTCTTTCAGATAGCTACGCTCCATAAAGTGATCGATATCGATAGCTGCACAGCTCAGGAAGTAAAGCTCCAGCGCTTCTTCCTCATTTTTGACGCCCTGCGCCAGCCAGTGCGGATCGAGCGGGCGATTGATCGCCTGTTGAATCAGCGCTTCAGCCTGCTCGCCAAAGCCGGCCTGATGAATATTTTGCTCAATCGCCTGGCGCTCCTGACCGTCGATATGACCGTCACTTTTAGCAGCAAACACCAGCGCGGTAATCAGCCGTTCCGCCCGTTGATCGACCGGCGTGGCCTGCTGGCCAAACTGCGGCTCATCCTTATGCGCTTCCAGTACGCGCTGTTTGTATTTATTCCACAACAGTACGCCTGCCGCCGCGCTGCCGCCAATAACCAGCGCGTTTTTGCCATATTTGCTGAGCAGATTACGTGAGGATTTGTTAGAGATAAGCATGCCTGCCAGCCCGCCAAGCGCGCCCGGCGCCAGCATTTTACTGAGTCCTTCGCTGCCGCCCTGCGCTTTTGCGCCCGCGTTGCCAAGGGCCGTATTACTCAACATTTTTTGCACTTGCTGCAGCCAGTTACTCATAGTCTCTCCTTTAATGATATGCGCTTTAGTCTGAAGCAATGGACGTCAAGAAGCGTAAGAGAGAGCAAATAGAAGAAAACGCCGCGCCAGAAATGCTGGCGCGGCGGCTACGGGCGCGTTACGGCTGTGCCGCTAACGGCTCGATCCCTTCCTGCTGCTCAACGTCTTTATCACAAAGTGTGGCTGATATTCGCTGAGCTGCAATGTCACACCGGACAGCAATCAGGCCGCTTTGACCGCGCGGACTTTTTTAGTGACGTTCTCGTCAGCTTTGCCATCATTTTCTGCTGCGACGGTTTTCGCTGCCGGCTGCGCGTCAGGCAGTTTGCTGGTGCGCAAAATATGCTGTACGGCATCTTTTTGTTCCGCCAGGAACAGACCCAGATTTTCAACCTGCGCTTCATCAAACGGCAGATCGTGTTGTAACAGCCAGTCAGTAAAGGCTTCAGCCATATCAAGCATTTTGTCGTATGCGTCGGCTTCTTTTTTACTGGCAAATGTCATTTTTTCTTCACCTTTTCTGACCACAACAAATTTCGTTTCAACAGCCATGACTCACCTCGATATACTGTATTTTTATACAGTATATCAGCCAAAATTTTGAGATCAAGTTTTGCCGATGGCTGCCAGCGCAAACGTTTTCGTATATACTGCGCGCGTTTTTATCGTTCACTTTTCAGGTAGGTACTATGACGATTCTTGGAACGGCACTGCGTCCCGGCGCGACGCGTGTGATGCTGCTGGGCTCAGGGGAACTGGGCAAAGAGGTTGCTATCGAATGCCAGCGTTTAGGCGTGGAAGTTATTGCGGTCGATCGCTATGCCGATGCGCCTGCCATGCATGTTGCCCATCGCAGCCACGTCATTAATATGCTGGATGGCGCGGCGCTGAAAGCGTTGATCGCCCAGGAACGTCCCGACTATGTGGTGCCGGAAATCGAAGCGATCGCGACCGATACATTGATTGAGCTGGAGCAGCAGGGGCAGCGCGTGGTGCCAGCCGCGCGCGCGGCGCGTCTTACCATGAATCGTGAAGGTATTCGCCGTCTGGCGGCTGAAACGCTGGCGCTGCCGACTTCCAGCTATCGCTTCGCCGACAGCCAGCGTGATTTTATCGCGGCGGCACAAGAGATCGGTTTCCCCTGTATCGTAAAGCCGGTAATGAGTTCTTCGGGTAAAGGTCAGAGCTTCGTGCGCGATGCCTCGCAGCTGGAGCTGGCCTGGCAGTATGCGCAACAGGGCGGACGCGCCGGCGCTGGCAAGGTGATTGTCGAAGGCGTGGTGAAATTTGATTTTGAAATTACGTTGCTGACCATCAGCGCGGTAGACGGCATTCACTTCTGCGCACCAATTGGCCATCGTCAGGAAGATGGCGACTACCGTGAATCCTGGCAGCCACAGCAGATGAGCCCGCTGGCGCTGCAGCGCGCTCAGCAAATTGCGGAAAAAGTGGTGACGGCGCTGGGCGGCTATGGTCTTTTTGGCGTCGAGCTGTTTGTTTGCGGCGATGAAGTGGTGTTTAGCGAAGTCTCGCCGCGTCCGCATGATACCGGCATGGTAACGTTAATTTCGCAGGATCTGTCGGAGTTTGCGCTGCATGTGCGCGCTTTTCTCGGTCTGCCGATTGGCACGGTGCGTCAGTATGGCCCGGCGGCCTCGGCAGTGATCCTGCCGGAACTGGCGAGCAGCAACGTCAGCTTTGGCAACGTAGAAAACGCGCTGGGCGCCGGATTGCAGCTGCGGCTGTTTGCCAAGCCTGAAATTCAGGGAAAACGGCGGTTGGGCGTCGCGCTGGCAACGGGTGATACCGTGGAAGATGCGGTGAATCGTGCCGTAGCGGTAGCGGCGGCGGTGGAAGTTAGCGGCTGACACTCTGATAAGCGCCGCTCATCGCCTTTCAGGCTGTGCATGAGTCGTAAAGAAGCCTGAAAATAAGCGTCGCGCGGGACGCGCGACGCAGAAACAATAACGCTCTCCGCAACGGGAGAGCCAAATCCCTTAGCGAGCGCCTGCAACCGCTGCGCGCGCCAGTTCGGTAATCCGCTGGTAATCGCCCGCTTCCAGCGCATCGTTCGGCACCAGCCAGGAGCCACCGATACACAGCACGCTTTTCAGCGCCAGATAGTCACGGTAGTTTTGCGGCGAAATGCCGCCGGTCGGACAGAAGCGCACCTGCGGGAAAGGCCCGCCGATCGCCTGCAGCGCTTTCACGCCGCCGTTGGCTTCCGCCGGGAAAAATTTGAATTCGCGCAGACCGTACTGCATCCCGGTCATCAGTTCAGAAACGGTGCTGATGCCTGGAATTAACGGCACGGTGCCTTCCACTGCCGCCTGTAACAGCGGCTCGGTGATGCCTGGGCTGATCACAAACTGCGCGCCTGCCGCCGTCACTTCCGCCAACTGCTGAGTATTGATTACCGTACCGGCGCCGACGATAGCGTCCGGCACTTCCTGAATAATCGCCTTCAGCGCATCCATGGCAACGGGCGTGCGCAGCGTCACTTCCAGTACGCGTACGCCACCCGCTACCAGCGCTTTCGCCATCGGCACCGCATGTTCCAGTTTATTGACCACAATCACCGGCACAACCGGCCCCGTTGTCAGGATCGCTTCAGCACTTGTTTTCCAGTTTTTCATCGCACTTCTCCTGTCAGGCCAGCGAGCTTTCCGGCCCCTGGCAATAATGGCGCGCACAGGCGCAGCAAAAGAAACGGTCACTACCATACCTGATTTTTGCTGCCAGCGTCCATGCACTTTAGCCTGTTTTGAAACTACGGTTCATTTTTTATTTGAATAGGGATCCGACAAAAAAAAGTCCGCTTTACGCGGACTTAACATTTTTCTTATTTATTCGAACTCGTTCCAGGAGCGGCCATCGCGCGTAATCATCGCAACAGAAGCAACCGGCCCCCAGGTGCCTGCCTGATAAGGCTTCGGCGCGTCGTTATCCGCCGCCCAGGCATCGATAATGGAATCAACCCATTTCCATGCGGCTTCCACTTCATCGCGACGCACAAACAGCGCCTGAATACCGCGCATGCTCTCCAGCAGCAGACGTTCATAGGCATCGGCCAGGTGCGACTGGTTAAAGGTTTCAGAATAGCTCAGGTCAAGCTTGGTGGTCTGCAGATTATGTTTATGATCCAGGCCCGGCACCTTATTGAGGATTTCAATATCCACCCCTTCGTCCGGCTGCAGGCGAATCGTCAGCTTGTTCTGCGGCAGTTCCTGCCAGGAGTCTTTAAACAGGTTCATTTCCGGGTTTTTGAAATAGACCACCACTTCTGAACATTTGGTCGGCAGGCGTTTACCGGTACGCAGATAGAAAGGCACGCCGGCCCAGCGCCAGTTATCGATATCAACGCGAATAGAAACGAAGGTTTCGGTATTGCTGGATTTGTTGGCGCCCTCTTCTTCCAGGTAGCCCGGCACTTTCTTGCCCTGCACAAAACCGGCGGTGTACTGACCGCGCACGGTTTTCTCACGCACGTTGGTGTTATCGATACGACGCAGCGAACGCAGCACTTTCACTTTTTCATCGCGGATACTGTCGGCGCTGAGATCGGACGGCGGCGACATAGCGATCATGGACAGCACCTGCAGCAGGTGGTTCTGGATCATATCGCGCATCTGGCCGGCTTTATCAAAATAGCCCCAGCGGCCTTCAATCCCGACCTCTTCCGCCACGGTGATCTGTACGTGATCGATGGTGCGGTTATCCCAGTTATTGGCAAACAGGGAGTTGGCAAAACGCAGCGCCAGCAGGTTAAGTACCGTTTCTTTGCCCAGGTAGTGGTCAATACGAAACACCTGGCACTCTTCGAAATATTCACCAACCTGATCGTTGATCTCCTGCGAAGTTTCCAGCGAGGTGCCGAGCGGCTTTTCCATCACGACGCGCGCCGGTTTGGCGTTCAGCTTCGCCTGTCCGAGGCCCTTGCAGATCGCGCCGAAGGTGCTGGGCGGCATCGCGAAATAGTTAATGGTGACACGGTTCTTCTGATCGAGCATTTTGCCCAGACGCGCAAAGTGCGAAGTGTCGTTAACGTCGAGGTTGCAAAAATCGAGGCGATTGCTCAGGCGATCCCATAACGCTTCATCGATTTTTTCCTTCATAAAGGTTTCCAGTGCTTCGCGTACTACCTTGGTATACGCCGCCTTGTCCCACTCTGCGCGTCCGACACCGATGATTCGGCTGTCTTCATGAATCTGCCCTGCCTTTTCCAGCTGATACAGGGAAGGCAGCAGTTTACGGCGCGCCAGATCGCCTTTAGCACCGAAAATAACCAGATCGCATGCCTGGGCTGTTTGTATTACCGCCATTCTTATCTCCTCGTTGCAGGATGAGCCGGGCCGTAATGCTCCTGACAGGCCCCTCTCTTATTGTAATTTTATTTCAGCACAATGTACTGTGTTTGCGCGATGCGGGTAAACCAACTCCGCTTCTGTTGCCCTAAACGGTTACTTTAGCAACGCTTTCCGCCTGGTTGCACCGCATTTTCCCGAACTTTTGTTACGCTTTCGCACGACGAAAATCGGACACAGCTCATATTCTGACAAAAAACGCCGGGATGCGTTTTACCTGCGCTGCCATGTTATTGCTTTAGCGCGGTATATTCGCAATAAATCGTCATAGGATGCAGCTGTGAATGAAATTGTCAGAAGTGATGAGCGTTATCCCATGAACAATATGCTGGACAGAATTCAGGCGCAGCTCCCGCTCCTGAGCAAATCAGAGCGTAAAGTCGCGGAGGTGGTACTGGACGCGCCTGAAGCCGCAATCCATTCCAGTATCGCGCAACTGGCGGATACCGCTGGCGTGAGCGATCCCACGGTAAACCGCTTTTGCCATCGAATGCGCACCAAAGGTTTCCCCGATTTTAAACTACAGCTGGCGCAAAGCCTGGCGACCGGCACGCCCTGGGTAAGCCATAATATCGACGAGCATGACGCCGTCGACGTCTACAGCGATAAAATTTTCCATTCGGCGCTGGCCGGTCTGGAACGGGTTCGCCAGCGTCTCGATAAAAATGCGATCCAGCGTGCGGTAGAGCTACTGGCTGGCGCGCAAAAGATCAGCTTTTTCGGGCTGGGCGCCTCCGCCGTGGTCGCGCACGACGCGATGAATAAATTTTTCCGCTTTAACGTGCCGGTATTTTATTCCGACGACGTGGTGATGCAGCGCATGAGCTGTATTAACAGCGGCGCGGGCGATGTGGTGGTGTTGATCTCCCATACCGGGCATACAAAATCGCTGCCGGAACTGGCGCAGCTGGCGCGCGAGAACGGCGCGGTTGTGCTGGCGTTGACCGCCTCCGGCTCGCCGCTGGCGCGGGAAGCCTCGCTGCTGCTGGCGCTCGACGTGGCGGAAGATACGGATATTTATATGCCGATGGTGTCGCGCATGGCGCAGTTGATGCTGGTGGATGTGCTGGCCACCGGTTTTACCCTGCATCACGGCGCCGGCTTTCGCGATAACCTCAAACGGGTTAAAGAGGCATTAAAAACCTCGCGGCTGGATAAGGAAGCCAACGCTCCTTCGATACCGCGTTAAGTCGCCGCAGCCTGCCGTAACAGGCTACGCTAATAACGTTTTTTACCGCCGGAATTCTCCTCTTATTGCCCGCTTTTTTACGCCATTACGTGCCGGAAATTGTCGTTTATCAACGAAGTTTTTCTCTAATGACGGTGAAGGGTGACTTTCGCAGCGGGTGTCAGTATTGTATTCGACGGGCACATTATTCAGGCTTAACGCTCACGATAAGAGCAACAGAAAGGAAATCAACCCGCTGTACCTGATCAATAATCAAAACAAAACGTTAATGCTTTCTCTACGCATCACTCAGGTCTCTACACCTTAAGGAAAACCCATGACTCGACGTCTCAGAAGAACCCAGCGATGGTAGTGCGGCATTAAGATTGCCTGAAGTGGCTTGTAGTCTGGCCTGAGCGTGGGGTTGGCGTCAAGCCTTTGTGTCACCTGTTGTATCACTTCGTGGCGTTCTTGTGTCACTTGAAGGGCTTCCCTTCGTTACCAATGACCAAACCTAACGCACATTGAACGGGTCTCCTTTGTTACTCGCTGAAAAGCCTATGGGGGTTTTATGGGTAAAGTTCTTCTATTACATACCCCCTCTAAAATTTTTGTAGGATTTTCATTAAGGCCAATCCTCAGTCTCAAGCCAGTGGGTTAACAAAAGGTTTATAACCAATAGCCCCACATGGTAATCGTGAAGAAGAATCTGCGTATTCATTGGTCATACTCCCATTAATTTAATTATCTATCGTTGAATCCTATCAATGGCAGAACTAAGGGCATCCTTGAGGGGTACCCTTTGTCTAATCATGCTTTGGCTCTTTCCAAGCTAACTGAGTGATGAGCGGTAGGCTCACATCGATACCATCGGCATCCTTAGCGGTCTCTGATGCAATCCGGTACATACAGCCACAAATTTTTAATAATCCATGCCTTAGCTGATTGGCTATTTAGTATCAAAAGTGGACATGATGGTCCTTCTTCGTGTTAATTTGTTTGTGGCAGGATACGTACTTAATGCTGTGTGGCTAGATTCATTTTTTCTACATATTCAAACATTGTCACGTTCAGTAATGCAAAACATATAATAGACAACATGGCTTCATATTTTCACTAAACTATTGATCTTGGAGGTTAAATTATGTCCATAATTACTCAAATGACGGCAGATGATGCCAGACGTTTTTTCTTAAAACATAAAAGCTATTGCAGTTTTCCGTTACCAGCTTACTTCGATTTTGAGCCTCTACTTCAAGCTGTAAGTGATGCTCTTAATCAAAAGCAAAACGGCATCGGCGACATCGGATATAAGCATGCATGCAATTTTGAAAACGCAAACTACATATTGCAAACTAATAAAGACGGCCATTATTCATGGCGACCACTTGAATTGATTCATCCAGCTATTTATGTTCATCTCGTCCATAAGATAACTGAAGAAGCTGAATGGAAACTTTTGTTGGAAAGGTTTGATGAGTTTCAAGCTAATGAGAAGATAGTTTGTGCGAGCTTACCGAGAATGTCAGAAGATGATAACATTTCTGATACTGCTGAGACTGTGACGGGCTGGTGGAGTGATGTAGAACAAGAATCTATAAATAAGTCACTTGATTTTAAATATCTTTTTATTACTGACATAGCAAATTTTTATCCATCAATTTACACTCATTCGATTCCTTGGGCAATCCACACAAAAGAAAAATCTAAAGATGCAAGAGGTATTAATGATAACCTTGGAAATCGAATAGACCATGCTTTACGTCAAATGCGCTGGGGTCAAACTAATGGTATTCCGCAAGGTTCTGCGCCTATGGATTTTATCGCGGAGATTATCTTAGGTTATGCTGACGAATTACTAGGGAAGAAGTTAGAAGAAGAAAAAATAGATGATTACCATATTATTCGATATCGTGATGATTATCGCATTTTTACCAATAGTAAGGAAGATGCAGAGGCAGTAGCTAGATATCTCACAGTTATTCTTCAGGGATTAGGTCTACATCTAAATGCTTCTAAAACATCTCTTTCTGAGGACATAATTTTTAACTCGATGAAGCCTGACAAACAAGAAGCCTTGATGCTATTTGGAAAAACTGTCAGTGCTACCACTATTCAAAAAACACTTTTGAAGCTAGCTATTTTTTCTAGAAGGCATAAGAATTCAGGTCAACTTGAAAGTTATCTTGCAAAGATTAACAAACGTTTATGCCGGATAACTGACCTTAAAGAAGATGTTCAACCAATTGTTAGCATCATTACAGACATAATGATTAACAACCCAAGAACTTTTGCTTCTTGTGCATTAGTTTTGAGTAATACACTCAAGTTCGTCAAAGACGATAAAGAAAAAATAAAATTACTGGAAAAGATTAAGTCAAAGTTTGAGCCGATATTAGGCACTGGCATCTTAGACATTTGGCTACAAAGAATCTCGTACCACATCAAAAAAGAGATTGAGTATAAAGAAACGCTTTGCTCAATCGTTCTGGGTAACCTTAACCCCCCACACGAGCATGTGTGGAATTCAAATTGGATTCAAGACAATAACTTTAAAAGTAAAGTCATGGCCACATCTTTTGTTGATAGCAGCAAGCTTGCGCAGTGTAAGCCCGTAATACCTGAAGATGAAGTAGTATTATTCCCTTACAACAGTGACGTTAATGAAAGCGACCTCAGTGATGACGAAGACGATTAACTTTTTTGCACGATAAAAGGAGCTATAGAGCTAATATCCTGGCAGGCATTGGATAAAGTGCCCACTCGTTTTAGCTCTATTAATGCTCAATACTATTGATTCGTGGTTTCGGCCTCACATCCTTCCGAATTAATACCCAGCAGGTCAAAAGTTTCCAGTCAAAAGCGTGAAGCCCAGCGCCTTGTGGCCCTCGTGAGTCCGTGAATCAATCATCCGGGGTTCACTCATGCGGCCACCAGATTCACACCAAGGAATACTAGTTGCTTATCACGCCATTGACGGTTAGCAATCATCGCTCCCCGGACCACAGCTTTTCTGCAATGGTGAATGAGTCCTTCTTGGTAGAGGACATTGACCACACGAGCCAGCGTATCGCAGGGCGTTTCCTCAGCCAGCACAGAGGACATACAAGCGCCAGTGATGAAATTATGTAGCGTCTTTTCGTCAGTCTTAGAGCGCTTCGTAGAGAGCAACAGAGCCATCTTAACGGGTACTGAGCGGGCCATTGCCTCGGTGGTTTGCTTGATGAGAAGCTGGTCTTCAATGCTCAATGTTTCCTGCCCTTGGATATAACCGCCATGCTTACGGATGCTCGGTAAGACCTGCTCTACGACCCACTCCTCAAACCGCTCAGCAGACTCAAGGGTTGAACGGAAGATAAGACGGTAAACGTCAGACTCAGGGATAACCTTCAGGCGACTATCCAAACTACCCTCCATTTTAGGAGGTAGATTTCCAGCTTTCTTGCAATGGTCGTAGACTGCCTTATCTGGTCGGGCATATCCCAGAGACTCAGCGACGTCCTTAGCGATAAACCAAGGGTCCCCATCCTTCATAACAATGCGGACGGCGTGGTTGTTAAACATCTGATTAATAATTGAATTATTCATAGTGCCGATATTCCTTATGGTCGTGCCCTCATGTTCGCACCCACTACCAGCCAACCAGCCCCTCGACAAAGGGAACCGGCAGCGGCATGAAGACACGTTCATAAAGACTGGTTTAAGTAGATGTATGTGTTGATAACAGTTGGTCGGCCTGCGATGGCCTTTTTAAATGCTGAGGGTAAAGCTAAAGGGACAACTTCAATATGGAAATGAGTGATGCTTGAGCGCATCCACCCTACGAGCTTATCGGGACCATAGTCCAATGGACATGATTACGGATAAACAAGAAGTAGAGGGTAAATCAGTAAGGCTTGCCATCATCCCCTTTTGTGAGTCGCATGGATTCTGAAGAGAAATACTGAAGGTCACAGGCTGCAACAGGACAAACTGAAGGTAGTCATCAAGACCCTTTAATTAACAAGAATTCTCCTTGATGATTATCTTCAGGTCCTAAAGCTGTCCTTTAGGATGGAGATTATTTATTAACAATAATATCTCCTAACTCAAGGTCATCTACGGGCCCTCAGAGCCCTAATTGATAACATTAAGGTACTACTCTGAGTTTCCGCCCTGTGAGCTTACGCCTTTAAACGCACGTACTCGTAATCAATTCACTCACCCAGCACTGTTATCGCTATTTCTAGCGCCACTAAAGAAGGACATCATTAATCAGCTTGCTGCACTGAAAGCCCGTGTGGTGTCTACTGTTACCCGCCCTGAAGGGTACGGTGAGTTACGTTGAAGGATGTTCATATATTTACCATCTGAACTAGCTCGACGCTTGTTGAAGGAGGTTTCCAATCGCCCTTCGGTGGTCTTGGTAAGTGATGAACGTGAAATTAGTTACTGGTGAACGGATGACCTTAATAATTTATTTTATGTAGTCTCCCTATAGTGAGTCGTATCAGATTTAACTTGACAAAGCCTCAGCAGCCGCAGCGGGACC
Source organism: Mixta sp. Marseille-Q2659 (assembly GCF_940807255.1). Lineage (GTDB taxonomy): Bacteria > Pseudomonadota > Gammaproteobacteria > Enterobacterales > Enterobacteriaceae > Mixta. Next base: position 85,548 of record NZ_CALNWY010000012.1, read on the forward strand.
TTGGGCTTTGAGTTCCTCAATGAGAGTCTTAAGGGATTTCACCTCAGCGGTCAGCCCATCCAGTGCAGCACGCATCGCGGCGAAATCATCGGCTACCTGTTTGGCTTCCGGCGTGTCGGACTTTGCGAGGTCGTAGGAGCCAGTCTTGCGGATTGACGGCAGGACTTCCTCAGTGACCCACTTACGGAACGGCTCGGATTGCGGTGCGCGGCCTGAGAGTAGGAGGGTATACGCGCTGGACTCGCTGATTAACCAAGAGCGGCCCTGAATGCGCGGGTAATCGATAAGTGTCTGTGTTACTGACACAGGCATTTCTGAGACACGCATGAGGCCCTCATTGCTTTTAGCAAACATCATGATGCGGTTGCTACCTTCCTTCAGGCCAGCTGCGTCTGCCACCTGCTTAGCGACAAACAGCAGCTCATGCTCAGGATGGCCTATCACTGCATCCAGTTCGGTGCCCGCAAAGTTAATCTTTTCGTGTTTCATTTGGTTACTTCCTCAGTATTGTGATTTAACAGTTGGTGCCACTCGGTCCTGAATGACACCTCAGCTACATCTCACCCATTCAGGAACTGCGCGTCTAACTCATCGTCCAGCCCATTAATGCGCTTGACCACGCTGGCATCAACCACAGGCTCCTTGTGGGCCATCAGCAGTTCATCACGTACCCGCTCAAGGCGGTTCGTCAAAGGCTCATTAGGGTCCCCGATGCATTGCCTCATGTTGAAGGCCAGCCGGTTCAGGTAAAGCCTTCTTCAAGGCTTCAGCCATTAAGATCACACTCTTGGTCTTTCCGTAAAGATTAAACGTAATCGACTGATTAGTATGGCCTAAGACATCCTGAGCGGTACTCTCAGCGACCCCAGCATGTTTCAGCAAAGTAGCCATCGTGTGTCGTAAAGAATGAAGCACAAGGTCACCTGAGCGGTTCTCTATGGCCTTCGGCAGAATGACCTCATTGAACCATTTGGATGCAACATCACGGGACATCCTGAAGACCGATGAGTTTTCTTCATCGGGGAGCGAAGCGACATACTCACGGAATTCCTCAGAGCGGAACCCAAAGGCTCCATCAATCAAAGGAACCACGCGGGCACTCGCTTTATTCTTCAGGGCCTTCCCATTGTTAGCGTTAATGTCGATACATAGCAGGCCATTAACACCATCCTCATAAATATCAGCCTTGGTAAGCTGAGTGAGTTCCCCACAGCGAGCGCCTGTGATGACCGCCAGTAGACCAAAGAATCTTTTAGCCGCATTGGTTTCCTCGTGGATAGTGGTAACCACCTTACTCAGTTCATCTTCTGAGAAGGCTCTGCGTGTACTTTCAATGTTCTTCAGCTTCAGGCCCTTCGTGTAATCATCCTGAATGTGACCATTACGGCAGGCCCAAGCGATAACCGTAGACAACCGTGTCAGCAATTTGTTGACTGTAGAGGGCGCAAGGTTGGCTGCTATCATTGCATCCCTTACAGCGCTAACCTCTGGTCGCGTATAGGCCCTGAAGTTTATCCCTGTTGCAAACCGACCGACTGCCTTATGGGTCGAGAGTAAATCCTTCTGATTGCGTTCAGTCTGATTTACTTTGTGTTCTTCTCTGTAGGCTGATGATAATTCATCCCAACTCAAGCCCGCTTCTTGATGCTCTCTCGTGAATTCTGACGGGCTACCACCCTGCTTTCCTTCCAGAATCGACACACCGTGACCATCATGATTGTCGCCGTGTTCACCTTGAGGTCCAAGGATGTCTAGCAGTGGTCCAGTGTCGCCTCCATTGACCCGTTGCTGTGCCGCAGAGATTAACTTAATGGCTTCCCTGATATGCTTCTGCTGGTCAACAGATAGTGCCTGAGTAGCTGCTATCTCTCGTAAGTTAGCCTTGGCATCATGAAGGTGCGCTATTTCGACCCCATCCCAGTAATCGTTAGTGGCATCAGTAAGGAAACATTCAGCCATCCATTTAAGATGCTTTCGCAGCTCCTCAGCGGTGGCCTCAGGATTATCCAGCAAAAAGGCTTTAGCGGTGGCTGAGAGTTCATTTAAACGGGACATAGCGAGACTCCTGACTGTGGTCTTCAGACCGATACTGATGATAGGCGCGGTACTTCCTACTTTACGAAGGCGCATAGTGTAACGCCCGGATGCTTTGCGTCGAATCAAATTAGGTTTCGCTAAAGTAGTCAGTAAGGTGACTTTGGGCGCTTGTGTCAGTATTGTATCAATCAAGAGTGTCATTAACGGCCCCCTTGAAGGCTGATACAGATAGGGGCTGGCACATAACAATGAATAAATAAGCAGAACATCTTAGCATTAACGAGCATTTGTGACCCTCAAAGTGAATACCTATGCTTCACTTCAGGTCCTCATACCACACAAGGAAAACCCATGACTCGACGTCTCAGAAGAACCAAGATCGTTACCACTTTAGGCCCGGCTACCGATCGCGATAATAATCTGGAAAAGATCATTGCCGCCGGGGCTAACGTTGTACGACTGAACTTCTCCCACGGCACGCCAGAAGATCACCAGCTGCGTGCGGATAAAGTACGTGAAATTGCCGCGAAGCTGGGGCGGCACGTCGCAATCCTTGGCGATCTGCAAGGGCCAAAAATTCGTGTATCTACCTTTAAAGAAGGGAAAATTTTCCTCAGCGTGGGCGATCGTTTCCTGCTTGACGCCAGTCTGGGCAAAGGTGAAGGCGATAAGGAAAAAGTCGGCATCGACTATAAAGGCCTGCCGGAAGATGTGGTGCCGGGTGATGTGCTGTTGCTGGATGACGGACGCGTACAGCTGAAGGTGCTGGAAGTGCGCGACAGCCAGGTCTTTACCGAAGTGACCGTTGGTGGCCCGCTCTCCAATAATAAAGGTATTAACAAGCTGGGCGGCGGCCTGTCCGCCGAAGCGCTGACCGAAAAAGATAAAGCGGACATTATTACCGCCGCCAAAATCGGCGTTGATTATCTGGCGGTCTCCTTTCCGCGCTGCGGCGAAGATCTTAATACTGCGCGCCGTCTGGCGCAGGAAGCGGGTAGCAATGCGAAAATCGTCGCCAAGGTTGAGCGCGCTGAAGCAGTCTCCAGCCAGGATGCGATGGACGATATTATTCTGGCTTCTGACGTCGTTATGGTTGCCCGCGGCGACTTAGGCGTGGAAATCGGCGATCCAGAACTGGTCGGCATTCAGAAAGCGCTTATCCGTCGCGCCCGCCAGCTGAACCGTGCGGTCATTACCGCTACGCAGATGATGGAATCAATGATCACCAACCCAATGCCGACGCGCGCGGAAGTGATGGACGTGGCTAACGCCGTGCTGGACGGCACCGATGCGGTCATGCTTTCCGCCGAAACCGCCGCCGGTCAGTATCCTGCTGAAACCGTCAGCGCGATGGCGAAAGTTTGCCTTGGTGCCGAAAAAGTGCCCAGCATCAACGTATCGAAACATCGCCTGGAAGTGCAGTTTGATAATGTTGAAGAAGCGATCGCCATGTCGGCGATGTATGCAGCCAATCATCTGCAGGGCGTGACGGCGATTATCACTATGACGGAATCGGGCCGCACCGCACTGATGACTTCGCGCATCACCTCAGGGCTGCCGATTTTTGCTATGTCCCGCCACGAAGGAACGCTTAATCTGACCGCGCTCTATCGCGGCGTTACGCCGGTTTACTTCGACAGTAATAACGACGGCGTCGCAGCGGCGCATGATGCGATCAATCTGCTGCGTGACAAAGGCTTTCTGGTCTCCGGCGATCTGGTCATCGTGACGCAGGGTGATGTGATGGGCACCACCGGCACCACCAATACCAGCCGCGTACTGCGCGTCGAATAATAGCTCAGGCTACCGTAGCGCCGCTACGGTAGCCTGCTTCTCTTATACACCCCGCTTCCCTTTTTGCTCCCTTCCCTTTTACCTTTACCTCAGTCGATCGCGCTTTACTCTGCGCTGGTCTTTTTCTGTCTTCTTACGCCTCGCTTGCCAGGGTCGAAACAGCTAAGCCGTAGCCTGTTTTTCCCGCTTTTCATCCTGTTAACTTTCCATAAAATGTGATCAATGTCACACTTTAAACATTAATGAATCTTATGCCAATTTTGTCATCAAAATCTTATTGAATGATAATGATTACTATTTATAATCACATTTTCGTTCTCAATCGTAGCATTCACATAACATAATGGCATTATAACCGCATAAAATGGGAGGCTTTCCTGCTATCTGAGGTTATCAGCCTGCGTTTCATTTTTGGCGGCTAACTAAGCCGTCGTGTTACACATTAAATAATTTTAACTGATGCCGTCAGGTATCGGACGTACAGGGCCGCCATTTTTTTAATGTCGGTACGGGTTTCTTACGCTCAAAAAAAGGGTCAGGAAATGGCTTTAGTTTCCGCAACAACGCAAAACACCGCTTCAGCCGATCGCAACTATTCATCTGCCAGCGGTAGCGAATTTTTCTTTAACGACGCTCAGCTGGAGCAATATGCGCAACAAACCCTGAGCGCGCTGGCGCTAATTCGCCAGCAGCTGCAACAAACGGAGAAGCCGTTCAGCGGAATTCTGCCGCATGAACTGGCTCCGGCGCTGCGCGCCATTGATTTAGAGCAGCCGCTGGGCGATTCCCAGGCGGCGCTGGAGGAGCTGGCGGAGGTTTATCTGCGCGATGCCGTCTGGTTCCATCATCCCAAATATGTGGCACACCTGAATTGCCCTATCGTTCTGCCCTCGCTGCTGGCGGAGCAGATTATGGCGGCGGTCAACAGCTCGGTGGATACCTGGGATCAGAGCGCAGGCGGCACCCTGATCGAACAGAAGGTGATCGACTGGACGCTGCAGCGTATCGGCCTGCCTGCCGGTTCGGACGGTATTTTTACCAGCGGCGGCACCCAGTCCAACCTGATGGCGATGCTGCTGGCGCGGGACAGCTGGTGCGCACGTCGCCATTCAGGCCATTTGATTAAACAGCGCGGCCTGCCCGCAGAGGCGGGCAAGTGGCGCATCTTCACTTCGAAAATGAGCCATTTCAGTATTCAAAAATCGACCGCTATTTTGGGACTTGGCTATGATGCGGTGATCGCCATCGATCATGATGAGCATTACCGGATGGACGCCGCCAAACTGGAACAGGCGATCCAGCAATGCCATCAGGACGGCCTGATCCCGATTGCCGTCGTCGCCACCGCGGGCACTACCGACTTCGGCAGTATCGATCCGCTGCACGCCATCGGCGATATCTGCCGTCACTATCAGCTGTGGATGCACGTGGATGCCGCCTACGGTTGCGGCCTGCTGGTTTCGCCGCAGCATCGTCAGCGCTTACAGGGCATTGAGCGGGCCGATTCCGTGACCGTGGATTACCACAAATCCTTCTTCCAGAGCGTCAGCTGCGGCGCGTTTTTCGTGCGTGAGAGCCAGCATCTCAGCCACGTAACCGTCCATGCCGATTACCTCAATCCGCTCAGCGCCCAGCAGGAAGGCACACCGAATCTGGTAAATAAAAGTATCCAGACCACGCGCCGTTTTGACGCACTGAAAATGTGGCTGACGCTGCGCATTATGGGCGCCGAACAGCTGGGTGCCGCCTTCGACAGCGTGCTGACGCTTGCGCAGCAGACGCACCGCCTGTTAAAGGCGCATCCGGCCATTGAGGTGCTGCACGCGCCTGAACTCACCACCCAGGTTTTCCGCTTTATTCCGCGTCCGGGCCTGAGCGATGAAACGGTAGATGACGTGAACGCCCAGATCCGTAAAGCGCTGTTCCGCTCCGGTAACGCGGTGGTAGCAGGGACAAAAGTCAATGGACGCCAGTACCTGAAATTTACGCTGCTCAATCCCACTACCACCGTCGCCGATATGGAAGACGTGATCGCCCTCATCACCCATTACGGGCGCGAGCTGTCCCGTAATCAACCGTTAACCGCCGCAAATCAGTAAGGACATAATGATGAACGACACCATTTATGACTTTATCGGCATCGGTATCGGGCCGTTCAATCTGAGTCTGGCCTGCCTGACCTCACCGCTGGAGGAGGTCAACGGCCTGTTTCTCGATCAGAATCCTGGCTTTGACTGGCACACCGGCATGATGCTGGAAAGTGCGCATCTGCAAACGCCCTTTATGGCCGATCTGGTGACGCTGGCCGATCCCACCAGCCCGTTTAGCCTGCTCAATTACATGAAGCAGAAAAGCAAGCTTTACAGCTTTTATATCCGCGAAAGCTTCTTTCTGATGCGCAAAGAGTACAACCAGTATTGCCAGTGGGCCTGTTCGCAGCTGAACAATCTGCGCTGGAATACGCGCGTCGACTATGTCAGCTACGATGAAGGGCGCGACTGCTATCAGCTGCAGACCGTCGATACCCGCAGCGGCGAACGGCACAGCTGGCTTACACGCAAGCTGGTGTTGGGCACCGGGCCGGTCGCCTGGCTACCGGAATGCAGTCGTCCGCTGCGCGATCGCGTGGTGCATTCCAGCGATTATCTGGTGAATAAAAAACAGTTGCAGGCGCAACGCTCCGTTACCGTGCTGGGCAGCGGCCAGAGCGCGGCGGAGATCTTCTACGACCTGCTGAGTGAGATTGACAGTCACGATTACCAGCTCAACTGGATTACGCGCGCGCCGCGTTTTTACCCGCTGGAATATACCAAGCTGACGCTGGAGATGACCTCACCGGAATGGATCGACTATTTCCATGCGTTGCCGCCGGGCAAGCGTGACCAGCTGAACGCCGGACATAAAAACCTGTTTAAGGGCATTAACAGCAGCCTGATTAACGACATTTACGACCTGATGTATATCAAGCAGCTGGATGGCGATCTGAAGGTACGCCTGTTTACCAACTCGGCCCTGACCGGCCTGCGCCGCCTGCCGACCAACGAGCTGGAGCTGTCGCTGCATCAGCGCGAGCAGGATGAACTTTTTCCCCGCCGCACCGAAGGTCTGGTGATGGCCACCGGCTATCACTATCAGCCGCCGCAGTTTATCGAAGGCATTACGCACCGCCTGCGCTGGGATGAGCAAGGACGCTACGACGTACAGCGCAACTACAGCATCGATCGGCAGAACTCGGTGTTTGTGCAAAATGCGGAGCTGCACACGCACGGTTTTGTTACGCCCGATCTTGGCATGGCCTGCTATCGCAACTCGGTGTTGATCCGTGAAATCGCCGGACGGGAGATCTATACGGTAGAGCAGCGCATCGCCTTCCAGACTTTCCCGGCGGAATCGGAGCAATAAGATGAGTTTTCTATACCAGTGCCGCCGCGAAGCGGGCGAATTTAGCCTGCGTCCCATGACGGCGGAAGACGCCCCGCTCATTCATCGCTGGGTTACCCAGGACTACGCGCGCTTCTGGGGGATGCAACAGGATACGCTGGCGCAGGTCGCCCAATTTTATCAGCAGCTGACCGCCAGCGATCCCAACGCGGCGATTATCGGCCTTTGCAACGACGAGCCGGTATTTCTGATGGAGTTTTATCGCGCAGAGCAGGATGAGGTGGGCAAACATTATCCGGCGCGCCCCGATGATTACGGCATGCACATTCTGATCGCGCCAGCCGACAAGCCGCTGCCGCAGTTTAGCTGGCAGGTTTTCAGCACCGTGATGGATTACATGTTCAGCCTGCCACAGGTAAAACGCGTGGTGGTCGAGCCGGACGTGCGCAATGAAAAAATTCATCGCCTGAATAAACGTGCCGGTTTCCGCTATCAGCACACCATCGATATGGGACACAAAACCGCCTGGCTCGCCTTTTGCCAGCGTGAAGATTATCAGCAAGCAAAATTGCAGGAACAATTAACCATGACAACAGCTTCTCCCCTTTCCAACGGCCAACATCTCACCGGCGACAACTGGGCGTTGGCTAACCGCCTGCTGGTGCGCAAAGCAATTGCTGAATTCGCCCATGAAAAACTGATCGCCCCGGAAGCGGTAGGCCCTCACGATTATCAGCTGGCGGTGCCGGGTGGCGAAGCGGTTTACCAGTTCCGCGCCCGCCGTCTGGCGCTCGATCACTGGCAGATCGAGGCGGATTCGCTAAGCAAAAGCGAAAACGGCGAACCGCGCGCGCTGGATGCGCTGCAGTTTATCATCGAGTTTAAGCAGCAGATCGGCATTCCCGCCGCGATGCTGGCGATTTATATGGAAGAGATTACCAGCACGCTCTGCAGCAGCGTCTATAAGCTGCAAAAGGGCAACCCGGACAGCGCGGCGCTGGTGAAAGCGGATTTCCAGACGGTGGAAGCCTCCATGACCGAAGGTCATCCCTGCTTTGTAGCAAACAATGGCCGTATCGGCTTTGATGCCCGTGATTATCTGGCCTACGCACCGGAAGCGGCAACGCCGATTCGTCTGGTATGGGTAGCGGTGCATACGCGCAACGCGCACTTTTCCAGCCTGGATTCGCTCAGCTATCAGCAGCTGATGCAGGAGGAGCTGGGCGAGGCGACGCTGGCGCGCTTTAACCAGCAGCTGGCGGCGCTGGGCGTTAATCCGCAGGACTATCTGTTTATGCCGGTTCATCCCTGGCAGTGGCAAAATAAGCTGCTGACGGTGTTCGCCCCGGACATCGCCGCCCGCGATATCGTCTGGCTGAGCGAAGGTGAAGATAGCTATCAGGCGCAGCAGTCCATCCGTACCTTCTTTAACCGTAGCCAGCCGAGCAAACGCTATGTGAAAACCGCGCTTTCCGTCCTGAATATGGGCTTTATGCGCGGCCTTTCGCCTTACTATATGGCCACCACGCCAGCAGTTAATCAGTGGCTGGAAAGCGTGGTTAACCAGGATCCGTGGCTGCAACAATGCGATTTCCGCCTGCTGCGCGAAGTGGCGGCGATTGGCTACCACAACCGCTACTATGAGCGCGCCATTGAAGGCGATTCCGCCTGGAAAAAGATGTTCGCCGCGCTGTGGCGTGATAATCCGGTGGCGCGCCTGGAACCAAATCAGCGTCTGATGACCATGGCGTCGCTGCTACATATCGACCAGCATCAAAAGGCGCTGTTGCCTGCGCTGATCGCCGACTCTGGCCTGGCGGCGGAAGCCTGGATTTCACGCTATCTGTCCTGCTACCTGAGCCCGCTGCTGCACTGCTTCTATCAGCACGATATCGTGTTTATGCCGCACGGCGAAAACCTGATCCTGCTGCTGGAAAACAACGTGCCGGTTAGCGCGTATATGAAAGATATCGGCGAGGAAATCGCGGTGCTGAACCCGGATGCGGTGCTGCCGGAGAAGGCGCAGCGGCTGGCGGTGGACGTGCCGGAAAACCTGAAGGTGCTGTCGATCTTTACCGATGTCTTCGACTGCATCTTCCGTTTCGTGTCCGCCATTCTGGACGACAGCGGGACACTGCCGGAAGCGCGTTTCTGGCAGTGCGTGGCGCAGTGCGTACATGAATATCAGCAGGCGCATCCGCAGCTGGCGCCTAAGTTCGCCCGCTACAACCTGTTTGCCCCCAGCTTCCCGCTTTCCTGTCTGAACCGGCTGCAGTTGGCGAATAATCAGCAGATGATTAATTTGTCCGATCCGGCGGAAAACCTGAAGTTTGCGGGCGAGCTGATTAACCCGATTGCCGCTTTCGCGCATCAAGAATAATTCACATGTAGTACTATTTTGATCGCTATACTGACGCGGCCGCATTTGCGGTCGCGTTTTTACATTTCTGGAGCATACCTGCATGGCCGCATATACCCCGGTTTCCCGCCTGACCTTAAGGCATTTACTGTTTCCCCTTTCGCTGGTGCTGTTTGAGTTCGCCACCTATATTGCGCACGACATGATCCAGCCCGGCATGCTGCTGGTCACCAGCGAGTTTAACGTCGGGGCCGAATGGGTTTCGACCTCATTGACCGCCTATCTGATCGGCGGCATTGTGCTGCAATGGCTGCTGGGGCCGCTGTCCGATAAATATGGCCGACGCCCGGTGATGCTGTCGGGCGTGCTGTTTTTCATTATCTGCTGTGTATTAACGCACTGGATTTCATCTATTGAACAGTTTGTCGCGCTGCGCTTTTTTCAGGGCGTCAGCCTCTGTTTTATTGGTGCGGTAGGCTACGCTGCCATTCAGGAAGCTTTTGATGAAGCGCGCAGCGTGCGCATTATGGCGCTAATGGCTAACGTCGCCCTGCTGGCACCGCTGGCTGGCCCACTGGCAGGCGCCGCCTTTCTGACCGTTGGCGAATGGCGCACCATGTTCTGGCTGTTTGCCATCCTCGCCGCGCTGGCGCTGGCCGGTCTGTGGCGCGCGATGCCGGAAACCGCCGGAGATCGCAATGTTTCCGTCAGCCTGAGCAATCTGGGACGCAGCTATCTGGCGCTGGCGCGCGACCGCCAGGTTATGCGCGGTTCGCTGGCGATCGGGCTGGTATTTATTCCTATCCTGGCCTGGGTGGCGCTGTCGCCAGTGATCCTGATTCAGGATGAAGGTTTATCACGCATGGATTACGCCCTGCTACAGCTGCCGGTTTTCCTGGCGATGATTGCCGGTAATTTGACGTTGGGCAAGCTGGCTAACCGCGTGCCGATTGAAGGCCCGCTGCGCTTTGGCGCCTGGCCGATTCTCGCCGGTCTGGGGCTGGCGGCCTTAACCAGTCTGCTCGATCATCATAGCTATTTATGGCTAACTGCCGGACTGAGTCTTTACGCCTACGGCGCCGGTATGGTCAACGCCGGGCTTTACCGGCTTACGCTCTTTTCCAGCACGGCGGGGAAAGGCAGCGTTGCCGCGATGCTCGGCATGGTCAGCATTATCGCTTTTGCTCTGGGCATCGAACTGACCAAGTATGGCTATTTTCACGGCGGCAGCGCCTGGTTCAGCCTGATTAATCTGGCGAGCGGCCTGCTGTGGCTGGTGCTGGTGACTGCTTTTCTGCGCGAGCGCCAGCGACGCAGCACGGTCGCCTCAATGTGAAAAAGCCGTAGCGCCTGCTGCGGCATAGTCTGCAGCAGGCGACAGCTGAAGCGAGAAAGGTCCTGGTAAGGAGTAAAGCGTCCCGCGCCAGAGGTGGCGCGGGACGAGCCTGTCATGGACCTTTGCGTCTTTACGGAAGGCCCGGGGCCTTTCGCGCAGATATCTCAGCCGTAGCAAAACTACGGCTTTTTAATATCAATTCCGATCGCTATTTGCGGGGAAACAGCTCTTTACGCTTGTAGGGTTCGATCTCTCCTTCTCGCCGCGTCTTCAGCAGCTTCAGGATCCAGGTATACTGTTCCGGGTGCGGGCGGACAAAAATCTCCACCTCTTCATTCATACGGCGCGCTAGCGTGCGATCGTCGGCATCCAGCAAATCATCCATCGGCGGACGAATATAAATATCCAGCTGGTGCGTCTGCGCATTGTAGACCGGAAACAACGGTACCACGCGCGCGCGGCACACCTTCATTAGTCGCCCCACCGCTGGCAGCGTAGCTTTATAGGTCGCGAAGAAATCAACAAACTCGCTATGCTCCGCGCCGTGATCCTGATCGGGAAGATAGTACCCCCAATAACCCTGACGCACCGAGCTGATAAAAGGCTTGATGCCATCGTTGCGCGCATGCATACGACCACCGAAGCGGCGGCGCACATGGTTCCAGATATAATCGATCAGCTGATTGCTTTGATTATGGAACATCGCCGCCATCATCTGCCCTTCCGAAGCCAGCAGCATCGCGGGAATATCCACCGCCCAGCCGTGCGGCACCAGAAAAATGACATTCTGCTTTTCCGCCTGCATAGCATCGATAATTTCCCGGCCATGCCAGCGTACGCGCTGACGCACATGCTCCGGCTTGCGCAGCGCCAGCTCGGCCATCATCACCATCGACTGCGGCGCGGTAGCGAACATTTCATCAATGATGGTTTCGCGCTCCGCCTCCGACAGTTCCGGCAGGCAATAAAACAGATTGATTTGCGCACGACGCCGCGCGCTTTTGGCAAAACGTCCAGCAAGACGACCCGCCGCCCCAAGAAGGGGATCGCGTATTGCCGCAGGCAACATCGCCATGCCAGCAAACGCGCCGATACCCAGCCAGGCACCCCAGTATTTTGGCAACAGGAAGGATTTCTGAAAGACGGGAATAAATTCTGTGGTGTTTTTCTTGCTGGTTTCCATGCACTCGCCTCAATCAATAACCGGCTAATGATAGTGCGGGCAGGTAAATTTGCAATGGTTACCGCTGACTGGGCCTAAACCGGGGATAAATAGCGGAGAAATTGTGCGATACGCGCCTGAAGAGCAGACAAAAAAGCGGAGACGCCCTGCTTAAGGACGCCTCCGCTTCGCAAAAAACGGCGCTTAGTTCAGCTTCAGCTGCGGCAGCACTTCTCTTACCTGCGCCAGGAACTCTGAACGATCTTTACCGGTCAGCCCCTCAGTGCGCGGCAGCTTCGCCGTCAGCGGATTCACCGCCTGGTTGTTGATCCAGATTTCATAGTGCAGATGCGGGCCAGTTGAGCGTCCGGTACTGCCGGAAAGGCCGATACGATCGCCGCGTTTCACTTTATCGCCCGGTTTAACCAGCAGCTTTTTCATGTGCATATAGCGTGTCATGTACTGCCGGCCATGGCGAATAGCCACGTAGTTACCGGCGCCCGCGCTGTGTTTCGCCTGCACCACTTCGCCATCGCCAACCGCCAGAATCGGCGTTCCCGTCGGTACGGCAAAATCGACGCCTTTGTGCGGCGCGATGCGGCCGGTTACCGGGTTCAGACGACGCGGATTAAAGTTGGAGGAGACGCGATACTGCTTCACCGTCGGGAAGCGCATAAAGCCGCGCGCCAGGCCGGAGCCGGTGCGATCGTAAAACTTGCCGTCTTCGGCGCGGATAGCATAGTAATCTTTTCCGCCGGTGCGCAGACGCACGCCTAACAGCTGGCTCTGCTCATTCTTACCGTCCAGTACCTCACGCGACATCAGCACGCTGAATTTATCGCCAGCGCGCAGTTTGCGGAAATCCATCTGCCACTGCAGCGCCTTAATCACGCTATTGATTTCTCCGCTGTTCAGGCCGGCGCGCTGAGCGCTGCTGACGAAGCTGCCATTCACGACGCCGGATAACACCCGGTTAGTCCACTCGCCTTTTTGCAGCTCGCTGGACATTTTAAAGCCGTTATCAAGGCGATCGTAGGTGCGGGTTTCGCGGCGGGAGATTTCCCAGGTCAACCGCTGGAGCTGGCCGTCGTCGGTCAGCGTCCAGGATAGCTGTTGCCCTACCTTAAGATTGCGCAGATCGGTATCCGTCTTCACCAGCTGACTAATTTCGCCCATATCGATGCCGTACTGATTCAGCACGCTGCTCAGCGTATCGCCGTTGGAAACCACATAGTCATGCGTGCCGGCTTCCGCCGTCACATCCTGATCGATTTCATCGGTTGGCAGGTCATCTTCAGGCGCGGGCTGATCGAGCGGCTCGCTGGCCTCAGGCAACAGCGTGCGCAGCTCGTTTTTATCGATTTCAATGGTTTTGACGATGGGCGTCGTTTCGCCCGGATGGTAAACAAAAGGCCGCCAAACAGCGACGGCCAAAGTAACAACGGTCAGCGACCCAAGCATAACGCGGTGGGGTCGCGGCAGATTATTAAACGCCAGGGCGACAGAGCGGGCTATCTGTTGCACTTTTAGGGATTCCTCATGCTCCTTTCAGGCAGCTTTCATACTGGCTCGACAGCTGTGAGAGGAATTTCACATAACTGTCTTTTCCTAAGCTGATACCCATTCCCAGCGGATCGAGCGTACCTTTACGCACCTGAGTTCCTCTGGCAACGGCATCGATTACGGCCGGCCTGAATTGTGGCTCAGCAAAAACGCAGGTCGCTTTTTGCTCAACCAACTGTGTTCGAATTTGATGTAAACGCTGCGCACCCGGTTGGATTTCAGGATTAACGGTAAAATGGCCAAGCGGCGTGAGACCGTAGTGCTTTTCAAAGTAGCTATAAGCATCATGAAAAACGAAATATCCTTTTCCTTTCACCGGAGCCAGCTGACGCGCGATTTGAGCATCACTGGTAGCCAATTCTGACTCAAATTGCTCCAGGTTCGCGTCCAGTTTGTCTTTGCTCTGCGGCATAAGTTCCAATAATTTCTGATGGATTGCAACCGCAGATTGGCGCGCTATTTCCGGCGACATCCACAGGTGCATATTATATTGTCCATGATGGTGATGTTCATGCGCTTCATCATGATGCTCATCTTCCTCTTCGGCACCGGTAATGAGTAGCGGTTTCACCGCTGGCAAACTGGCCAGTTCGAGATTTTTTTGTGCAGGAAATGCGCTGGCGGTTTTACTGATAAAGGCTTCCATTTCAGGGCCAACCCATACCACCAGATCCGCGCCCTGCAAGCGTTTGACGTCGGAAGGACGCAGCGCGTAATCGTGTTCGGAAGCGCCATCCGGCAGCAAAACTTCTACCGGCGTAACGCCATCGGCGATGGCGGCAGCAATAAAGCCCAACGGCTTGATCGATGCAACAACCGCAGCGCTGGCAGGAGCGCTAAGCGAAGCGGCAAAACCAAGGGAGAATAACAGGGGGAATAACGCTTTTTTATTCTGTAACATAATGCTTCAATCCATCGTGGGCGGGTGATGGATTGTGATATTATAACATCCGATAACTTCTGCAAGCATTAATAACTATGACCTCACTGATTAGTCTGGAAAATATCTCCGTCAGTTTTGGCCAGCGTCAGGTATTGTCGAATATCTCTTTATCGCTGGAACCAGGACGGATTCTGACGTTGCTTGGCCCCAACGGCGCCGGAAAATCGACTTTAGTTCGCGTGGTGCTGGGGCTGATCGAACCTGACAGCGGCCAACTTAAGCGCGATAACCCGCTGCGCATCGGCTACGTGCCACAAAAACTCCATCTTGATCCTACATTGCCGCTTACCGTCGAACGCTTTTTGCGGCTGCGTCCCGGCACGCGTAAGTCGGACGTTTTACCGGCGCTGAAACGCGTGCAGGCAGGCCATCTTCAACATGCCGCGCTGCAAAAACTGTCGGGCGGCGAAACGCAGCGCGTACTGCTGGCACGTGCCCTGCTTAACCAGCCGCGTCTGCTGGTGCTGGACGAACCTACGCAAGGCGTGGACGTTAACGGCCAGGTGGCGCTGTACGATCTGATTAATCAGCTGCGTCTTGAGCTGAACTGCGCGGTATTAATGGTTTCGCACGATCTGCATCTGGTGATGGCGAAAACCGATGAAGTGCTGTGTCTGAATCACCATATCTGCTGCTCCGGTACGCCGGAAGTGGTCTCTCGTCACCCCGAATTTATTGCCATGTTCGGCCCGCGCGGCGCGGAACAGCTGGCAATTTACCGTCATCATCATAACCATCGTCACGATTTGCAGGGACGAATAGTATTGCGTAAGGGACAAGAACGATAATGATTGAGCTGTTACTTCCCGGCTGGCTGGGCGGCGTTATGCTGGCGCTGGCGGCTGGCCCGTTGGGTTCCTTTGTGGTCTGGCGCCGCATGTCCTATTTCGGCGATACCCTGGCGCACGCTTCGCTGCTGGGCGTGGCGTTCGGCCTGCTGCTGAATGTGAATCCGTTTTATGCGGTGATTGCGGTAACGCTGCTGCTGGCGCTGGGCCTGGTCTGGCTGGAACGCCGCCCTCATTTGGGCATTGATACGCTGTTGGGGATTATGGCGCACAGCGCATTGTCGCTGGGGCTGGTCGTCGTCAGCCTGATGTCCAACGTGCGCGTCGATCTGATGGCTTATCTGTTTGGCGATCTGCTGGCGGTGACGCCGGAAGATCTCGTGATTATCGGCGGCGGCGTAGCGCTGGTGCTGGCAACGCTGGCCTGGCAATGGCGTCCGTTGTTATCGATGACGATCAGCCCGGAGCTGGCGCAGGTAGACGGCGTAAACATTGCGCGTACGCGAATGCTGTTGATGCTGATTACCGCGCTGACTATCGGTGTGGCGATGAAGTTTGTCGGCGCGCTGATTATTACGTCCCTGCTGGTGATCCCTGCCGCTGCCGCGCGCCGCTTTGCCCGTTCGCCGGAGCAGATGGCATTAACCGCGGTTGGCGTCGGCATTATCGCCGTGACCGGCGGCCTGAGCTTTTCGGCAGTTTACGACACGCCAGCTGGCCCCTCGGTGGTGCTGTGCGCGGCGCTGCTGTTTATTTTCAGCCTGATGAAAAAAGCGCCGGTGTAAGCCTCACTTCTGTATCATTAAAAACGCCAGCAGATGCTGGCGTGAGATTGTTAACAAGGTGTCTGCGAGAGAGGTCCCGGCCTTCCGTAAAGACGCAAAGGCCGACATCCATGGCAGGCTCGGCCCGCGCCCTCCATGGCGCGTGACGCTTTACTCCTTGCCGGGACCTCTCTCACCTTAGCTTCAGATGTCGCCTGTTTACTTTTACCGCAGGCTTTGTCATCTGTTTAACATCAACGCTGCTGGTGTTTATACGTCACGGCAATGGCCTTTTCAGGTTCCAGGGTTGGAAGCTGTTATTTAAACGTCGCGGGTAATACCGAAATGCTTATAGGCGTGCTGCGTCGCGATACGTCCGCGCGGCGTGCGCTGGATAAAGCCTTGCTGAATCAGATAGGGTTCCAGCACATCTTCAATTGTTTCGCGCTCTTCGCCAATCGCCGCCGCCAGGTTATCCAGCCCTACCGGCCCGCCGGTAAACTTATCGATAATCGCCAGCAACAGCTTACGGTCCATATAGTCGAAGCCTTCATGATCGACATTCAGCATATCGAGCGCCTTCGCCGCCACTTCGCCATCCATTACGCCTTCGGCGCGTACTTCGGCAAAATCGCGCACGCGGCGTAGCAGGCGGTTAGCGATACGCGGCGTACCGCGCGCGCGGCGCGCCACTTCCAGCGCCCCTTCCGCACTCAGGTCAAGGCCGAGACAGGCGGCGCTGCGGCCAACGATATGCTGCAAATCCTTAACCTGATAGAACTCCAGGCGCTGCACAATGCCGAAACGGTCGCGCAGCGGCGAAGTGAGCGAGCCCGCGCGCGTGGTGGCGCCAATCAGAGTAAACGGCGGCAGATCGAGCTTAATCGAGCGCGCCGCCGGGCCTTCGCCGATCATAATATCCAGCTGATAATCTTCCATCGCCGGATACAGCACCTCTTCCACCACCGGCGACAGGCGATGGATTTCATCAATAAACAGCACGTCGTGCGGCTCAAGATTGGTCAGCATCGCCGCCAGGTCGCCCGCTTTTTCCAGCACCGGGCCGGAAGTGGTGCGCAGATTAACGCCCATCTCATTGGCGACGATATTCGCCAGCGTGGTTTTACCCAGCCCCGGCGGGCCGAAAATTAGCAGGTGATCCAGCGCGTCGCCGCGCATTTTGGCCGCCTTGATAAAGATTTCCATCTGTTCGCGCACCTGAGGCTGGCCGACATATTCTTCCAGCAGACGCGGACGAATCGCGCGATCGATAATTTCTTCTTCGCTGACATTGCCGGCTGACACCAGGCGATCGGCTTCAATCATGGTTTACCTCAGAGCGCAGCACGCAGCGCTTCACGGATCAGGGTTTCACAATCAGCATCCGGGCGGCCCACTTTGCTGACCATCCGGCTGGCTTCCTGCGGTTTATACCCCAACGCCACCAGCGCGGCAACCGCTTCGGCTTCGGCATCGTTGCTGTCAACCGGCGCATTTTCGCTGGTCAACGTAAAGGTGGCGTCGCCGCCGAACAGGTCGCCATGCATGCCTTTAAAGCGGTCTTTCATTTCCACCACCAGACGCTCGGCGGTTTTCTTGCCGACGCCAGGCAGCTTCACCAGCGTCGCGACTTCTTCGCGCTCGACGGCGGTCACGAACTGCTGCGCCGACATACCGGAGAGGATCGCCAGCGCCAGCTTTGGCCCAACGCCATTAACTTTAATCAGCTCGCGAAACAGCGCCCGCTCCTGCTTGCTGGTAAAGCCATACAGCAGCTGCGCATCTTCACGCACGATAAACTGGGTAAAAATGATGGCTTCCTGATTGAGTTCGGGCAGCTCATAGAAGCAGGTCATAGGCATGTGGACGTCGTAGCCCACGCCGTTCGCTTCGATTAATACCAGCGGCGGCTGTTTTTCCAGAATAATGCCTCGCAGACGACCTATCACAGTAGCTTCCTTTGATTCAGGGGGAGAGAAAGTGTCAGAGTTATAACATAAAAAAGGCTGGATGAATATCCAGCCTGATAATGACTTACGAACGCAACCTGCCGCGCGTCAGAGTCAGACGCGTATCGCTCAGGCGGTTGGCATTCTGACTCACATGACAGTGGGTAATGGCGATAGCCAGCGCATCGGCGGCGTCAGCCTGCGGATTGGCCGCCAGCTTCAGCAGCGTGCGCACCATATGCTGCACGGCTTTTTTCCGCGCTGCCGATGCCAACCACGGTCTGCTTCACCTGGCGCGCCGCGTACTCAAATACCGGCAGATCCTGATTCACCGCCGCGACAATCGCCGCGCCGCTGGCCCAGCTTCAGCGCCGAGTCGGCGTTTTTCGCCATAAAAACCTGTTCAATGGCGAAATAGTCGGGCTGGAACTGGGTAATGATTTCCGTGACGCCCGCGTAAATCAGCTTCAGGCGGGACGGTAGATCGTCAACGCCGGTACGAATACAGCCGCTGCCCAAATAGGTTAACTGCCTTCCCACCTGACGGATCACGCCATAGCCGGTAATACGTGAACCAGGGTCAATGCCCAGAATAATCGCCATCAGGCCGCTCCGTCAGGTTTTAGAGGGAGAACGACCATTACAGGGTCGCCGCCACCTCATCGGACATCTCACCGTTATGGTAGACTTCCTGCACGTCGTCGCAGTCTTCCAGCATATCGATAAGACGCATCAGTTTCGGCGCCGTTTCCATGTCCATATCCGCTTTGGTAGACGGGATCATGGTCACTTCAGCGTTTTCCGCTTTCAATCCGGCCGCATCCAGCGCATCTTTCACCGCGCCGAAGGTTTCCCACGGCGTAAAGACGTCAATCGCGCCGTCGTCGTAAGTCACCACGTCGTCCGCGCCTGCTTCCAGCGCCGCGTCCATCACCGTATCTTCATCCAGGCCCGGCGCATAGGAAATAACGCCTTTTTTGGTGAACAGATAGGCGACGGAACCGTCGGTGCCGAGGTTGCCGCCGCATTTGGTAAAGGCGTGACGCACTTCGGAAACGGTACGGTTACGGTTGTCGCTCAGGCATTCCACCATTACCGCGGTGCCGCCAGGACCGTAACCTTCATAAATGATGGTTTCCATGTTGCTGTTATCGTCGCCGCCGACGCCGCGTGCAATAGCGCGATCCATGGTGTCACGTGTCATGTTATTGGACAGCGCTTTATCCATGGCCGCACGCAGGCGCGGGTTGGACGCGGGATCGCCGCCGCCCAGCTTCGCCGCCGTGACCAGCTCGCGAATAATTTTGGTAAAAATCTTACCGCGCTTGGCATCCTGTGCCGCTTTGCGGTGTTTGGTGTTGGCCCATTTACTATGACCTGCCATAACTCTGCTCTCTCCAGTTTGACACCGGTCAGACGCCATCAGGCCCGCTTCCCCGCAGGGAGATCACGCACCTGATGTCTGACGCTGTTGATTTGGTATCAGTCCACACTGACTGACGGCTTCAGCGCGCTCGCTATAAACAGCAATGCACCTTACAGTGCGCTGCGCTGCTGTCGGCAGCGGTTAGCCGACGAATTCTTCAATTGCCTGGCGATTACTCCAGGACTTGGTGAGGCGGGCAGCCTCGGCGACATCCAGCCATTGCCAGGCCAGATGTTCGCTTAACATAATGCTGCGTTCGCCGGGCAGCGCCAGCCGGAACCAGTGTTCCCTATTGTGCGTGACGTGCGGCGCATAGCGATGACGAAAGTGCGGGAAGATTTCGAACTCAATCTGCCGCCGGCAATCGTCAAGCATCAGCCCTTCGGCCGTCACATCGATCGCCAGCTCTTCCCACACTTCGCGCCGCGCCGCATCAAAGGGCGTCTCTCCCGCCTCCAGGCTGCCGGTGACCGACTGCCAGAACTCGGGATCATCGCGGCGCTGTAACATCAGCACCCGTCCGGTATCCTGTGCATAAATTACTACCAGTACCGAAACGGGCTGCTTAAAGGTCATCTTACAGGCTCTCTGGCTTTTCCTTTTTTACCACCTGGATGCCCAGCTCTTCCAGCGATGCCGGATTGGCGAAGCTTGGCGCTTCGGTCATCAGACAGGCGGCGGCGGTAGTTTTCGGGAACGCGATAACATCACGAATGTTATCGGTGCCGGTCAGCAGCATCACCAGACGGTCCAGACCAAAGGCCAGGCCTGCGTGCGGCGGCGTACCGAACTTCAGCGCATCCAGCAGGAAGCCGAACTTCTCGCGCTGCTCGGTTTCATTGATGCCCAGAATGCCGAACACCGTTTGCTGCATCTGGCCGTTGTGAATACGCACCGATCCGCCGCCCACTTCGTAGCCATTGATCACCATATCGTAGGCGTTCGCAATAGCGGTTTCCGGCGCGTTTTTCAGCTGTTCCGGCGTCATATCGCGTGGCGCGGTGAACGGATGGTGCATTGCGCTCAGGCCGCCTTCACCGTTGTCTTCAAACATCGGGAAGTCGATCACCCATAGCGGTTTCCAGGCGCTCGTATCGGTAATGTTCAGATCGCGGCCCAGCTTCAGACGCAGCGCGCCCATCGCATCGGCTACCACGCCCGCTTTATCGGCGCCGAAGAACACCATATCGCCATCCTGTGCGCCGGTACGTTCCAGAATCGCTTCCACAATTTCCGCATTAAGGAACTTGGCCACCGGGCTTTGAATGCCTTCCAGGCCCTGCGCGCGCTGGTTAACTTTGATGTAAGCCAGCCCTTTCGCGCCGTAAATCTCAATAAATTTACCGTATTCGTCGATCTGTTTACGGCTGAGCTGCGCCCCGCCCGGTACGCGCAGCGCCGCCACGCGGCCTTTGGCATCGTTGGCCGGGCCAGAGAAGACTTTAAACTCGACCTCTTTCACCAGATCGGCGACATCCACCAGCTCCATCGGGTTACGCAGATCCGGCTTATCGGAACCAAAACGGCGCATCGCTTCGGCAAAGGTCATCTGCGGGAACTCGCCGAGATCGACGCCTTTCACTTCCTGCCACAGCTGACGCACCATGCGCTCCATCACTTCCCGCACCTGCGGCGCGGTCATAAAGGAGGTTTCCACATCGATCTGGGTAAATTCAGGCTGGCGATCGGCGCGCAGGTCTTCGTCACGGAAGCATTTTACGATCTGGTAGTAGCGATCGAAGCCAGACATCATCAGCAGCTGTTTGAACAGCTGCGGCGACTGCGGCAGCGCGTAAAACTTGCCTTTATGTACGCGGCTCGGCACCAGATAATCGCGCGCGCCTTCCGGCGTCGCCTTGGTCAGCATCGGCGTTTCGATATCGAGGAAGCCGTTATCATCCATAAAGCGGCGCACGAAGCTGGTAATTTTGGCGCGCGCTTTCAGGCGCTGCGCCATTTCCGGGCGACGCAGGTCAAGATAGCGGTATTTCAGACGCGCTTCTTCGGTGTTGACCTGGTTGAAATCCAGCGGCAGCGGTTCAGCGCGGTTGATAATGGTCAGTTCGGTAGCGAACACTTCCACTTCACCGGTGGCCATATCGGGGTTTTTGTTGCGTTCGTCACGGGCGCGCACCACGCCGGTAATCTGAATGCAGAACTCGTTACGCAGCTCGGAGGCCAGCTTGAACGCTTCCTGACGGTCTGGATCGAAAAAGACCTGCACAATGCCTTCACGGTCGCGCATATCGATAAAGATCAGGCTACCGAGATCGCGGCGGCGGTTAACCCAACCGCAGAGAGTCACTTGCTGACCAACATGAGACAGATTGATCTGTCCGCAATATTCTGTACGCATAACGCTATCCTTTTAACTTCGCCGCTGCGCATGGGCAGCGCTGGTGTGTCGTCTTGGAGTCAGGTCATCCGGCGGATAACCGTCAGGCAGACGCTGCCGCAAAAAGGCAGGCATTATAATGTAAAAAGCGAGGCACGATAAGGGGGAACGGCGCGCAGAGGGCAAAGCGCGCGCATTTGTTACCCGGTTCGCACTAATGTTAGCGCCATGCACATATAAATTCACAAAATTCATGGATTAACGACATTTTTCCGCTCGCCCGCTGGCGGGTGACTCACGTAGTCTAACGGTTTTATTAATTTGCGGAGAAGAAGATGAAACTCAATCCCACAGCAACCGCTCTGGTTTTAATCGATTTGCAGGAAGGTATTCTTCCTTTTGCCGGCGGGCCGCACAGCGCTCAGCAGGTGGTCGAGGGCGCCGCAAAGCTGGCTGCCAAATTCCGCGCCGCGAACGCGCCGGTGGTGCTGGTGCGCGTAGGCTGGGCGCCCGATTTTGGCGATGCGCCTAAGCAGGAAGTGGATGCGCCGCTGGGGCATGGCGCGCTGCCAGATAACTGGTGGGATTATCCCACCGCGCTGGGCGTCGAGGCGAACGATATTGAGGTGGTGAAGCATCAGTGGGGCGCCTTTTACGGCACCGATCTGGAGTTGCAACTGCGCCGTCGCGGCATTGATACCATTGTGCTGGGCGGTATTTCCACCAATATTGGCGTAGAATCTACCGCGCGTAACGCCTGGGAGCTGGGCTTCAATCTGGTGATTGCCGAGGATATTTGCAGCGCGGGCAGTACCGAGCAGCACAACAGCAGTCTGCAGTGGATTTTCCCGCGCATTGCGAAAGTTCGTCGTACCGATGAGATTATCGCCGCGCTCTAACCGGAGGGCCATCGCAGCGGTTAAGGCGCCACTCGGCCTTAATGACGTGGCGATTAACCGCGTATAAGGCTGCTTATCAAATGGTGGCTCGATGCGGACGGCGGAAATCATTTCCGTTCCGCGCGTATGCCATCTAAACGCTCAGCGCCAGCCTCATCGGCCAGCGCTGAGCCGGATTGATTAACCCGGCCTTGTCCGCTACGGGAGTATCATGACATTTCGTCTCGGTTTGCCGCAGTGGCAACATCCGCACTGGAAACGCTATGGCCTGGAAACGCTGGCCGATTATGCACGCTACTTTAACTGCGTGGAAGGCAATACCACGCTGTATGCGCTGCCCAGAGCTGAAGTGGTGCTGCGCTGGCAGGCGATGACCAGCGACGATTTTCGCTTCTGCTTTAAATTTCCCGCCAGCATCAGCCATCAGGCGGCGCTGCGTGACTGCGACGATCTGGTCGATGAATTTTTCCGCACGCTGGATCCGCTCAGCGCGCGCATCGGGCAATACTGGCTGCAGCTGCCCGCCGCCTTCGGCCCCGATTCCCTGACGACGCTGTGGGCGTTTCTTGATCGTCTGCCCGGCGTATTTCGCTACGGCGTTGAGGTGCGTCATCCGGCGTTCTTCGCCAAAGGCGAGGCAGAGCGCGCGCTCAATCGTGGTCTACATCAACGCGGCGTAAACCGCGTGATCCTGATAAGACCTGCCTTATGATACACTCCTTTTCAGTTGAGTGTTCAGAGGTGGTCACATGCCTAAAGCAATATCCTATGTGAGATTTTCTACAAAGGGTCAGTCAGTTGGTGACAGTACAAGACGCCAGTCTAAGTACATCAGTGATTGGCTCAAAAGAAATCCAGAGTATGAACTTGACCAGACTATGAGGTTCCAGGACCTGGGGATCAGTGGTTACTCTGGTGCTAATGCCAGGTCTGGTGCTTTCGGTGAGTTCCTTGCTGCTGTTGAGTCGGGGTATATCGAAGCTGGGACTGTGCTGCTGGTGGAAAGCTTAGACCGTGTGTCGAGACAAGACATCGATGCAGCAGGTGAACAACTCAGAAAGATACTCAGAGCAGGTGTAGAAGTGGTCACGCTGGTGGATAACGAATGGTATACCAGAGACAGCCTTAAAGACTCACTATCTATGATCAAAGCGCTGTTGGTAATGGAAAGAGCGCACGAAGAATCACGTATAAAGGCTGAGCGTGTCAGGGCTGCATGGGCTTCTAAAAGGTCACAGGCTGCATCGACAGGGAAGATTATGTCGAGACGCTGCGTAGCATGGCTCAGGGTCTCTGAAGATGGTCAGAGCTTTGAACAGATACCTGAGAACATCAAAGCGGTTCAGCGTGTGTTTCAGCTTCGTCTTGAAGGTCTGTCACACGTTAAGATAGCCAGACAGATGAACAGTGAAGGTTTCGCTACCCTGAATCAATACAAACCCATCAAAGGTGGCTGGTCACAATCGGCAGTAACCGAACTCCTTAGCAACAGAGCGGTGATAGGCTATAAGGTGCCTTCAAGGTCGATGGTCGTAAAAGGCGTTGAAGAGATACCGAACTATTACCCAAAAGTTATCACGGAAGAGCAGTTCTACGCTGTCCAGCAACTTAAAGCTGGTGGTACTGGACGTAAACCTTCGTCTGATAAGCCCTTGCTGACGAATCTGTTCAAGGGCGTTATGCGCTGTGCTAAGTGTGGCTTTGTCATGATAGTTAGCGGAGTTACTGAAAAGAGACCAGGTAACTATCGCTGTTCGATGAGACAGGAGGGACGTTGTAATGCAAGAGGTATATCACGTTTACAGACCGACAGAGCATTGGTTCAGGGACTGCTGTATAACACACACAGACTCACTCTGAGCGGTGATAACGCTGGTGTAATAGGTCAGCTTCAGTCTGAGCTTGAAACGCTTCAGAAGCAGCGGGAGAGGCTTATACGGCTGGCTATGATGACCGACGATACAGATCTGATAGCTAACGAGGTGCGTGGACTGAACAGACAGATTAAGGAAGCTGAAAAGAAGATCTCTGATCAACATCAACGAGAACAATCAAGCAAGATGGAGACAATAAGCCATCTGAATCTGTCTGTGAAAAAGGATCGTATCGAAGCCCAGATAATCATAAAGCGTTTGGTAAAAAGCATCTTTGTGGATACTGGGAAAAAGGTATGCAGGATAGATCTTCACAATGGTCTGTGTTTTGATAACTATCCGTTAGACAAAGTTGTTGATGGTGCAATGTGGATGGAGATACTCCCTGTGATTGGTGATTATGGCTTTGATTTCGAGGGATATGATATAAAACCGCGTCACGTGATGCTGGAAGAGGCTCCCGATTGGGTAAGAGAGTCGGACAACAGCTATTAATTAGGGAAAGCGTTATGCCTTGGATTTGGCCACATTGTGGTTTCATCGTACCGAGAAATGAACTGTAGACCTTAAAACCGTTGGAGCAGTCCAACGAGCAATTAATCTGAAAGCAGGGTAAAAAGGTCTATAAACATAATAGGATGTTCAGCCTGTTGATTTTCTTCTGTATCAAGCAGTTCCATACCCTGCTTTTGATAGAAGCCTATAGCGTTTCTTTTGGCATCAGTTATCAAGAAACGACAACCTACCATAGGACGGACATCATCCAAGGACATTGATAGCGCAAAGCCAAAAAGCATAGAGCCAATTTTTAATCCACGGCTATTTGCATCAACAGCTAAACGTGCAATCTTGACGGCTGGAAGAAACTCATATCTTTCTGCACGCGCACAGTCGCCCAAGTCATATTCTTTCAGGTTAACTTGGCTACAGGTAAGTGTGATATAACCTTTTATTTTATAAGCAAAGGATTCGGAGTTGGCTTCCTTGTCTGCACGCTCATTATCATCTATGACAACGTACGTTTGTGCAATGCATCCATCTTGGAACAAAAGAGCATCTTGCTGAAGAAACGTCTTCAACGGCTGAAATTGTATATCACCGCTTTTAAAACGCTTATGATTATGGAATTGGTTTAAAGGCATTATTCGAAGGTCAGGTTGTACTGCATTATCCATTTTGCTAACAACCTGCCCTTTAATGATTATCCGCGTTTAGACATCTTAGAACGTAAAGCACGAGCTTCCTGTAACGAGCGTTTAGCGTTCTCGTTAGGTTTAGAATTGCTCATCTGCTTGAGCATCTGTTCGGCGTCTTTACCTGTCAGGATAGTACGGCCAAACATACTGCTTGTAATCGCCACATGTACCTCCTCAGTTTTGGTTCGTGTGCATTCGATATTAGCTTGGCGTAATATTACTCTATTACTGACGATCTCGTCAATCGATTGCCGCACCGGAACATTAGTAGTTAGCCGCTAACTTACGTTATCCGATACGATAAGTTACGCGGCCTTTAGATACGATCAAATTAGTTTGATCTCATCAGTGAGCTTGGAGTGAATCCAGCATTATTACCAGGACTCTGCCAGCCCCCCTGAAGACCCTGAGCAGACATCATCTGGAACTCATGCTGTTGCTGGATGGCATCGACAGCGATACGCTGGACTGATCCGTCAGGCATCCGTAGCTCAACTGGGCCAAATTCAACCTTAGAGTCGGGAATATTGACATTCACCTGAATTGGCTTCTGAAGGTAAGCTGCTGTTGGTGATGAGAACTGCGGTAACAGAGGCGCATTCTTTGTCTGATGCCAGTTCTTAGCGATCTCTGAAGCCTCGGATCTGAGCCAGTTCAGAGCTTTGTCAATCGGGCTGTC
This sequence comes from Mixta sp. Marseille-Q2659, assembly GCF_940807255.1. Classification (GTDB taxonomy): domain Bacteria; phylum Pseudomonadota; class Gammaproteobacteria; order Enterobacterales; family Enterobacteriaceae; genus Mixta. The sequence goes on from NZ_CALNWY010000012.1 coordinate 112,033, forward strand.
TTTGATAACGTTACCATTGTAAGTGGTCTCTGTTCCATCTTTACCGCCCCATCCCCACTGTTTATGTGCGAATTGTTGAAACGCTGGAAGCCATTGGTCAAAAACCAAGTTGCCAAGTTCAACGCCCATCACAATGGCAGCAGCAATACCGAACGTTCTACCGGCAGCAGACATCACAGTTGAACCACCAGCAGCAGAACCAGCAGCAGCAGAACCATCACGGGTGATACCAGCGATCCTACCGAGCTTAGAGGCTCCACCAACAGCCAGTTTCACAGCAGCGATAGCAATCAACCAGTCGAACCAGGTGTTAAAGATGTCACCAAGACCTTTTAACGCTTTCTGTGTATCTGGAGAGAGCTTGTTAACGAAACTGCTCCACTTTTCCCCAAATAGCCCAAGGTAACCGTCGATGTTCATGCTGACTGTATCAAGCGTCTCTACAATGTCTGTCAGTCTGTCGATGAACCAGCCAACAGCTACACCGCCACGTTCGATAAGACCGCCACTGTTATTGATGGATTCGCCAAGAGTATCGTAGAAGCGTGATAACGGTTTCTCAAATCCCTTGAAGAACTTTTCCATAGCCCCTTTCTGACTGTTACTCAGACGCCCCTGAGCAGCAAGGATATTATGCTGAGCCATCTTGACCTGTTCAGGTGTCGGTTCAAGGGCTTTCAGCATTACTGTAACGATGTCTGAACCTGCCATAGTCTTCATCTTGTCTTTCAGGGCTTTGGCGTCTTTCACGTTAAACGCTGCTACCATTTTGTTAACAAGTGCAGGTGCAGCGTTAACAACCTGTAGCCAGTCCTGACCATTCAGCTTAGGGCTTGCTGCGATCTGTTGCATAGCATAGTTAAGACGTCCGACAGCATCAGCGTTCATACCTGTTGTATGGGCAAAAACAGACTCGTTTTCGAACAACTTAGCGATCTGATCGTTGCTGAAAGACTTAGGCATGGTCATACGCATCTGAGCCATCTGCTGTCGTGTGGTCACAGTGTCCAGGCCGTAGTTATTCGAGACCTCGTCTGCTTTAAGGGTCATCCGTGTAGCTTCTGCCTGTGTGCCATAGGCTACTGTTGCCATCGTTGCAGCCTGTTGACGTTTAGCGCCCTCTTCGATGCTATCACGAAAGAATTCCATTGCTTTAGAGAGTGCAAAGAACCCCCCTATAAGCCCTGTGAGCGGTGTGGAGAGGTTGTCTATACCAGAGACCATGTTACGCTGAGAAATAGCGTTAAGACGCTGCTGAGCGCGTTGCTGTGAGGCTGCTCGTGATAGTTGGCTGAACTCGTAGTTAAGATGTCTCAGAGATGTCCTGAAGCCTGCGAGGTCATTAGACGCTGTGTGCTGCATCTGTAGAATCTGTAAGCGGGAGTTATAGCGCTGTGCTGCTGCCTGGTCACGTAGCTGGAGGTTTCCATACATAGCGCTTGTTCTCTGGCGATCAGCAAGGTCACTGATACGCTGTCGGGCATTAGCACCACGTGGACGGGGAACAGGGAGAGGTGAGACTAAACGAGGATCGATCCGATATGCGTTGCGGATCATTTCCCTGACACGATCGGTGGCACGTCTACCTTCTGATTCATAGCGGTTGAACAGTCCAGAGCCAGCGTTACCGATAGCGAAAGCACGTGAGAGTGACCTGTGGATATTGCGCGATGTCTCATTTGCTCTACGTTCGATATTCTTGAATGTAGAGTTCATCATCTTTGATCGGTCTTTTGAGAACACACGATCAAGACGTTTCTCTATACGGTTAGCTGCTGGAAGGATTTGACGTTCAAGCTTCTGAAGGCTCTTGGTGACATTTTCTGTTAGAGTAAGCTGGATGATAAATTCATCAATTGTTACTTGGCTCATTCATGTGTTTCGCCTCTGAGATGTAGGTAACCAGCAGCGATAAGCTTTACCGGTTCTGAGATTTGTTTATGTGGAATGCCATAGAACTTGAGTAGTTTTCGGTCACTCTGTGCAATTGCCTTCAGTGCCCCGTCTGGAATATCAGAACAATCACCAGATTCAATAGCTTTGATATATGTATGCTTCGGTGGCCTACCGTGACCAACAGCATATTTGTTGCCAGGTTTGAAGAGATGAACCATTAGAGATTTTTTCCTCATATATAAAAAAAGCCCACGTGGGATACGTGAGCCTTCTGGAGAATTATTTTCGGGTAGAACGTTTAACAACATCACTAATTAATTGTTCGAATGTTGGGATAGCCTGTAACTGCTCTCTTGCTCGTTTCTTGGCGTCTGTAAGTCGTCGGGCGATTTCTTTACGCTTCTCGATAAGACGCTGTAGCTGGCGATCGTACTCCGCTTTGGAGTATTCCAAGGCAAGATCGCTATTAGCGTAGGAGAGCAGATTAGGTACATCATTAGGAATGTATACCAGGGTGAAGCTACCCTGTGCTGGTGCAATTTCATCACCGATAATCCTAATACCACCACCATTTGAACGACGCTCAACCAATTTATAACCTTCAACTACAAGATGACCATTCTTCAGCATTTCGTTGAAGTGGTAGTCACCACGACAGATTTTCTTGAGAATGTCGGGGTGTTTGAGTTGGTAAACGTATTCAGCCTGTAGCTTAGCGCGGAAAGTTGTTTCTTGCTCTTCGAATTCGGTCACACGGTCACATGCTTCAGCGTGTTCCTTGTCAAGTTTGAGGATAATTGGCGTCCAGTACTCCTCGATTCGCTTTCTTTTTTCAGAAGGAAACAGAGCATCAAAGTCTAACTGCGCGGATAAAGAGGCCTTCTCCTCATTAACCTGAATACGGGCAGATTCCTGTTGAGCTTCCAGATCTATACGCTGCATATATTCTTCGTCTACATCATTGGATGTAACTGGGACGAGCTTATAACGCCCTGTGGCTGGGTCAAAATCGGATCGGAAAGCGTTGGTGCCGACTGGCGTGGGCTTATGTGCAAGCTGTGCAAGGAGTTTCTGTCTTTCGGCTTCTTGCAGGGACTCTTCATAGGTCATTTTACGAACGTTCATTATTGAATCTCTCTCATGGTGTGGTGGACGCTGCTGCTGGACGGGATCGGCATCTTTCTGTAACGGTCAATAATCTTGTCGAGTGTGTTTCGGACTTGGAGGTATAAGCGATCAGCTTCTTTCTGTGATTCTTCTAAGCTGAAGCCAGCAGAATGAATAGTGTCAACAAAAGAAGAGAGGATAAGTTCAGGGTTGCCATAGAAATAATGCATGACAGTAGCGAACTGAATTGTTTCAAAGTCGATAACGAAGCCACTGGGCGTGAATTGAATAATCTGATCCATTATTTAGTGACCTCATCACGGTAATAAGTTTCAATGCGACAAACAGCGATAACAAAAACGGTAGTTAATAGAGCGGAAATCATTAGCGGGAACCTATAGATATAAAAATACGCCAACCCGATCATCAGGAAGGCGCTAATTATTGAGACTGAAGAAATACATCAGGATTGATACTTATGACCAAATATCGCAAAGCCCACTCTTAACCGGATTCCCGCTCAGGTAGACGGAGGAGTGGACTTTGCACCTGCGCTTGATACCGCTGGAGTGGACGGCAAGATACGCTACAGGATTTTCAAACGGGCTTTGCGATAGGGGGTCATCCGAGGATAGGCGGTGAAGTCAACACCGCACTATGTGTACAGCAGAGTGGATGAGTCATGAGAGTTCACATCCCATAGTTAAATGTTAACAGTATTGTAACACTTTGTCAACATTATTTTAACGTTTTCTGATGGATTAAACGTGGTCTGGCTGGTGGGATCAGATCGTTCTTTAGCATCACAGCACCCTTCCTTGCTGTGTAGGGAAGACCTTTCCTCTCTTCATCTGGTCACCATACTAACAAAGGGAGATAGGCAAGCTGTAGGTGTTTACACTGTAACCGTCGGAGTTGCAGTAGAAGTTGTTCGGATCAGCAGGTGGCTTTCTGAAACTATCTGCCAGAGCTTTTAATGCCTTCTGTGACCTTTGTCTCTTTATCTCACGCTGTCTGTCTTGTTCTCGGAGAATAGCATTAAGACGAGCGGTCTCTCTGGCGTCTGCATAGTGCTGAGTTGGCATTGTGTTTTTCTCTCTTTCTTCTAAAAAATAGTGACCTGTCTGGTTCTGGTCACTGTGGCTGGTGGGTGAAAATATCTGTGGCTTAGACGAATATGCACTTAGACGTTTCATACAGAACGGGGCATACCCTTGCAAAAGGAAATAAAATATCTGAGGGGATATATAAAGATGCTGGTGATTCCCCCCATGCACCGATTTTGCAAGGGGTCTACCCAGACATAGCCTCTGTCAGCTACCTTGTTTGAGTCGGTAGAAAGAGGCTTTGCTTATCTGTAGCTGGGACATGATTTCACGTGGTGACATACCAGCGTTAATCATCTGAGTAACCTGTTCAGACGTAGCTTTCCGAGGTCTGCCACAATGAACCCCTTCAGACTTAGCACGCTTGATACCTGCTGCCCTGCGCTCTGCTATCAGATCCTTTTCCAGTGATGCAAGACCTGCCATCATCGTCAGCATGGCTTTGCCAACGGGGGTACTGAGGTCGAAACCCTCTCTCAGACTGATAACCTTAACGCCTTTCGACTGTAAGAGTTCAACTGTCTGGAGAACGTCTATCGTGTTTCGTCCAAGACGGTCAATAGCGACACAGACCAGTGTGTCACCTTCACGAACATAGTTCAGCATGTCACTGAAGCCCTGACGCTCTGAAGCCTTCACAGCACCGCTGACAGCATTGTCAGTAAACCATTTAGTGACCTGGTATCCAGATTCAGCGATCTGCTGTTGTTGGTTAGTGATTGTCTGGTCATTTGTGGAGACACGACAGTAACCAATAACTGACATAGTGATGATCCTTGTCTTAAAAGTTAGTCTCATAACTATACCTGTCTTATAACCTGAAAACAATCTTTTGAGACAATGAGAACAGGTCTTTTAGCGGATTTTTGAGAGGTCTTAAAAGGAGATGGTTTTGAGACCAGATTACTTGACAGCTTTTAGCTTAGCTTTAGGCACGGATCTGTGAAAAGTTGCCTTTACTTCATCAGCATTCTGTTCAGTTGTGGTCACGGGTTGGATCTTGGTGGGTAGTCCTGCCTTTGCTGCAAGTAAGCGTTTAGACATAGCGCGTCTGCTGTTGTTGTCACTGGCTAACAGTTTTTGGGCTACGTCGATTTGAGTTTTAAGGTCAATCTGAGCAGTGGTCTTGTCGTCTACGCCAAAGCTACGAAGTGTAACGTCGTCTTTGCGGAGAATTGCTTCAAGAAACCGATAAGCGAATGACTGATCCTGGTCTGCGGGTGTGTCTGTGTCTGTGGTCACAGTAGGATTGGTCTGTGTCATTAAGGGAGTACCTTTTGGTTTTTTTGATGGAAAAATAGACGGGTAATACCGACGAGAGGATCTGTGTATCTGGAGGCTCAGACACACTAAAAAATGTCTTTACAGATCAATAAGTTAACCTGAATTCTTCTTCTTATTGGTGGTGGTGAACAGCCATAAGAGGATCAGGATTGGAAATGTCACAGGGTGGCTGTAGAGGTCATGGATGAACCGATAAAGAGGGGGTAGTACGGTGTCAAGGATAGTCACGAACATTGCTGTCTATCGAACTCCCTCTTAGCTTCACTGTGAAGTTTATCGATATAGATCTTTGAATAGCCAAGCTGACTGGCGATCTCTGCGTGTGTGTGTCCAGAGAGCTTTAGCTGAAGGATACGGGTAATAAGCTGTTCCTTGTTATGGGAGTGGTCACGTAGTCGGGTGAAAAGATCTGACTGTTCAGGGGTGATGTTCATTGTGTTGTGTTCCTTATTGTAAATTACTGAACAGAGCCATAGAAATTCTGTTCAGTATGATGTTTAAGCTATGAACTTACTGTGTGTTTCTGACAGGTCAACAAGTTGGACGTGTTCGTTACTGCCATCACGAGAGGTTCATCGTGTTAATTCCTGCTTAGTAATTGGGATTACTCATATAAGAATTAGATTTGCTGAAACGCTTTGGTTTCTTCAGAGCAGTGACCCTGTTCGGGCTGCTGAGGAATAAATCACGGAAGCGTGTTTTAGGGTCATCGTCCAGACCTATTGGAGTAGAATACGGCTCATCATCATCATCAATGAGATCGTCTTCATCATCGAAGTCATCTTGAGCAGGGGCGAGAGGCATACTGGCGTATGTCTTTGTCACCAGTTCTTCTCTATTTAAAGAGTTCTCTTCAGAGATTCCTTCATCAAGATTAAGATCGCTAACGCTCTTATCACAATGGATTCTGGTCTCATTCAATCCCATGTTTACCTGTGATAGCGAAGCGTCCTGGTTTTGCCTTTGACCTTCTTCTTCTAAACTGATCTTATTCTTATTATTATCTCTATTCTTATAGGAGGTCATTTTGACCTGTCTGGATGGTGCAATTTGACCTGTCTGGACGGTGCAATTTGACCTGATTGATGGGTCATTTTGACCTGTCCACTTATTGACAGTCACGAGATTGGTTTTGTTAAACCTGCGATTCTTCGAGATGAATCCAGCCTTCTCAAGAGCAGATGTTGATCTTTTGACAGAGGATTCAGATACACCGAGGGATTCAGCAATCTTTGCGTTTGAAGGGAAAACTTGGACGCCTGCTTCCTGATAACTAAGAAGTGTCAGGTAAACCATTTTATCATTCAGATTGAATCGCGGATCAGACAATATATCGTGATAGGCTTTTACGAAAGTACGTGGTTGATGATTTGATGCTTCATACATTAAAACCTCAATTGTGATAGTTGGTTGCGGGATAGTAGAGCTACTGTCAAACGGACAATAAAAAACTCTTCAATGTCACCTTGTTAAAAAGAATTGTCCCTACGAGAAACCGTTAGCCATGTATGAGAGCTAACAATGGTTTTACGACCCGCATCAACTTGCAGGGACAATCAAAGTAATCTGTCAGGTGACATTGAAGAGTTTGTTCGAGAGGTATTCATACATGATTGGTACGCGATGAGTGCGGGTTATTCATCGGGTATAATTTATGTTAACATTTATGTAACATTTGTCAACCTTTTGTTTGCATTTAAAGCCAGATATGATTCCAATAAAAGACAACATACATATGTTTTAGACCCGCTCAAACGTGGTTTTACATACACGGCAATTCCAGTTAGGCTTTTCAATACCCTGCCCTAAACCCACATACTGATGCTCACGAGCAAGTAAATGAATCTTCTTGCCATCGTTTTCCCAACATTTTGGGCAAAAGGCCGTATCATCGCCATCTTTCCAGTACACACCAGATTTAAAGACAAAGGTCTCGTTGTCTTTGAGCTTTTCTTCAAGAGCTTTGTTCTTTTGCTCCGCATCAAATACAAGTGCCTGAAGAGAGACCACTTCCATCTTCACGCTCGCCAGTTCAGTCATCAAGTTCGCTAACTCAAGTTTGAGGGTAGCTTTATCAAGTTCAGGACTGTTGTCAGAAAGTTTTTTAGTGATATTTAATGCTTTATCAATGATGCCAACGGCGGTTGCTGCACTGGCTAATGTGATACCCATCCCTAACCTCATTCACGATAAACGTATGTTTATTTTAAAATCCATTAGTAGGATGCACAATATGTGAATCAGGAGAATCTACAGTATCTCGAAAGAGATGGTAAAAAGGGGCCTTTTTTTTGTCACGGAGAAAAGTCGGAAAAGTGTAATGATTAGAATGAGTTACAGAATAATTTCGAGGATTTCGTGGGGGTATTTTAAGACATAGTTACTATCACAAAGGAGGCTGGACTGTGGTGAGCTTGGTCAGGAAGAAAGGTAATACATCAACGGGTATTCTGATGCTTCAGAAGTATGGTGACCGGTATCGGATCAGGTGTACACCGGAGACACTGAAAAGAGCAACATCTGTAGAAGTGAAACCGGAGCATCGGCATCTGTTTGCTGGCAAGGACGGGATCTATAACTCACAGCTATTTGATGACATAGAGACGGGTAAACAAGAATTATTGGACTTCGTCTATAGGGTGTGTGGGGTTCGCTGTACTTTTTAGAGAGGAAAGACTGATCTGATCAGATTTCTTATCACAGTTGATAGCAGGGAGAAGATATTGTGATAAGAAGCAACTTGCTTCGCTGTCTCAGTTGCTCAGGTGGCTCGCTTACTCGCCACAACTGTGAAGGTGCTTCTGTACAGAATACTGTAGAGAAGATCTGTTAAGAGAGAACTGTTAACTGAAAACCCATAAGAACAAGCATACAATGTTGTCAATACGGTTTCAAATGAGAAATTTTTATCGTTACCATGAGAAAAACTAATCACCAGTATCTATGGGGTCTACAGGGAGTCTTTATGAGTATTTTTTATCTTAACGATAAAGAAATTAAATTGCATAGCCTTAGCCCTTAGTCATAGCCCTTAGTCACAGCCCTTAGTCACAGCCCTTAGCCCTTAGACAGTCTGTGTATTCTGCTAAAACGCTCTGTGGTCGATTCTAAGGCTTTTCTGTATATAACCATACAGACACACTAACTTAAGGATAAAACCGCTCAGAAGGCTTCCTGTGAGGTCTTTTTTAGGTGTGTGTAGAGAATTCTTAGATGCTGTTACAGGTGGGCTGTATCATTAGAGGGTTGTGATCCTCGACAGCCGCCCGGTACATGCCTCCCGTTCCACCAGCGTCGCTACGCGGGACGCCCAGTCAAAAAAACCGAAGGTGCCGCCGCACGCCATTATGACCGCCAGCGATCCAATGGTGCGCTTTATCGGCAGTGATTCGCCGCAGGAAAATCAGCAGTGGTTTAACGACTGGCTGGCTACCCTGCCCGGCTGGCAGGCACAGGGCACGCCCGGCTGTTTATTCATACGCCCGACATTGGCGAGGTGCTGGATCTGGTGCAAACGCTGTGGCCACGTCTGCAACAGGCGCTGCCGCAGGTGGGCACCGCGCCGGACTGGCCGCAGCAGGCCGCGCTGTTTTAAGGGATCGGGGCTGACGCAGCACAGGGAAACACGCGCTGGCCGCCACAAAAGATGCAGCCTGCCGCGCTTTCTGCCAAAATACCGCCTTTTCCGTAGTTGACCGGATTTTCCTCCTATGTCTAATCGCGATACGCTGTTTTCCACGCCTGTTCATAAACTGGGCGACTGGACTTTTGACGAGCGCGTAGCTGAAGTTTTTCCCGACATGATCCAGCGCTCGGTGCCGGGTTACTCCAATATCATCTCCATGATCGGCATGCTCGCCGAACGCTTCGTACAGCCCAATACCCAAGTCTACGATCTGGGCTGTTCGCTGGGCGCCGCCACGCTTTCGGTACGCCGCTCGGTGCAGGTTGATGGCTGCAAAATTATCGCCGTGGATAACTCGCCGGCGATGGTTGAGCGCTGCCGCCGCCATATTGATGCCTTCCGCGCCAGCACGCCGGTTGAGGTGATCGAGGCCGATATTCGCGATATCGATATTGAAAACGCCTCGCTGGTGATACTCAATTTTACCCTGCAATTTCTGGCGCCCGCCGATCGTCTGCTGCTGCTGGAGCGCATCTACCAGGGGATGAAGCCCGGCGGCGCGCTGGTGCTGTCGGAAAAATTCAGCTTTGAAGATGCCGAAGTAGGCGAACTGCTGTTTAACATGCATCACGATTTCAAGCGTGCCAACGGCTACAGCGAGCTGGAAATAAGCCAGAAGCGCAGCATGCTGGAAAACGTCATGCTGACCGATTCGGTAGAGACCCATAAGGCGCGTCTGCGCCAGGCCGGTTTTCAGCACAGCGAACTCTGGTTCCAGTGCTTTAACTTTGGATCGCTGGTGGCGTTAAAAGCGGGTGCGGCATGATCGATTTCGGCAATTTTTATCGGCTTATCGCTCAGGGGCCGCTGGCCAGCTGGCTTGAAGTGCTGCCAGCGCAGCTTGCTCTCTGGCAGCGCGAAAATCTGCACGGCCATTTTCGCAACTGGACGAAGGCGGTGGACAATCTGCCGCTGCTGACGCCGCAGCATCTGGATTTGCAACAGAGCGTCAGCGCCGACAGCGACGAACTCAGCGATCGCCAGCGCCAGGGCATTGAAAAGCTATTGCGCAACCTGATGCCGTGGCGCAAAGGTCCTTATTCGCTTTACGGTACGCACATCGATACCGAATGGCGCTCCGACTGGAAATGGGATCGCGTTCTGCCGCACATTTCGCCGCTCACCGACCGTCTGGTGTTGGATGTGGGCTGCGGTAGCGGCTACCACATGTGGCGCATGCTTGGCGCAGGCGCCAATATGGTGGTCGGTATCGATCCTACCCAGCTGTTTCTCTGTCAGTTCGAAGCGGTGCGCAAGCTGCTTGGCAACGACCAGCGCGCGCATCTGCTGCCGGTCGGCATTGAGCAGCTGCCGGAGCTGAAAGCCTTTGATACCGTGTTTTCCATGGGCGTGCTTTATCATCGCCGCTCGCCGCTTGATCATCTTTACCAGCTAAAAAATCAGCTGGTGAGCGGCGGCGAACTGGTGCTGGAAACGCTGGTGATTGAAGGCGACGAACATGATGTGCTGGTGCCGGGCGAACGCTATGCGCAAATGCGCAACGTCTGGTTTATTCCTTCCGCCGCGGCGCTGGCGCGCTGGCTGGAAAAATGCGGCTTTGTTGATGTGCGCATTGTGGATTATTCCCGCACCACCACCGAGGAGCAGCGCCGCACCGACTGGATGACCACCGAGTCGCTGGCCGACTTCCTCGATCCCAACGACCACAGCAAAACCGTTGAAGGTTATCCTGCGCCATTACGCGCCGTGCTGGTGGCGCGCAAGCCTTAATTTTTCAGGGCATCGTGATGATGCCCTGTTCTTTAACGGCGCGACAGCGCCTGCCCCGCCAGTAAAGCCGTCATAATGCGCTCCGTTCCGAGATAAGCAGAGTTGCATAACGAACGCTAAACTTAACGCAGCGACGGCAGGAGGAGCAATGAGAGAGTTTGATTACCAACAGGATTTTAACAGCATCGATTTTCGCCAGCACCCGGAGCTGTACCAGGTAGGCCGTGGCGAACAGGGCGTCTTGCTTGTCGAGCCTTATAAATCGGAAATCTTACCGCACTGGCGATTTCGTACCCCGGCGATTGCACGCGAATCAGCAGAAAAAATAATGGAACTGTTTGAGGCTTACCGGCAACAGGATGACTTTGTCGGGATGGATATGGCGCGCAAATTTATCCAGATGGGCTTTACCCGCGCGCGACGCTATGCCAACCATCCCGGCGGCAAAAAGTATGACGCGCAGCGGCAGGTGCTGCCGCAACAGCTGGATCAGGAAAAGGTGGAGTCGGCGACCATTTTTAAAGCTTACTGGGATAAGATCCGTGCCGATGAAGATTATCTGCAGCGTAAAAAAGCCCATCAGCAGCGCTACGGCTAGCCCAATTCGCGCTTTTCCCACGGATCCTCAACCCAACCCACAGAAACCTGCCAGGCTTTAGCCATGATGTTTCAACCATAGCTAAAGGAGAGCCGGTATGAGTAAGTTTGTTTTTTCTTCCCCGCGTAAATATGTTCAGGGCGCTGGCGTGCTGGCGGAACTGGGGGACTATCTGAAAGAGTTGGGTGACAGCGCTTTTCTCATTGCTGACGACATTGTCTGGGGACTGGTTGGCGAGCAGGTGCAGACGACGCTGAAGCAGCATGATATTCAGCAGCGCTATGAAAAATTTAATGGCGAAGCTTCCGGTAATGAAATTACTCGCTTAGCCAACGTCGCGCGGCAAAGCGGCTCCGCAGTGATTGTTGGTCTGGGCGGTGGCAAAACGCTGGATACCGCCAAGGCGGTCGCGGATGAACTACAGGCGCCGGTGGCGATCGTACCGACGGCCGCCTCGACCGATGCGCCCTGCAGCGCGCTCTCAGTGATCTACTCCGATAACGGCGTCTTTGAAAGCTACCGTTTTTACAGCAAGAATCCCGATCTGGTGCTGGTTGATACCTGGGTTTGCGCGCAGGCGCCGGTACGGTTGTTTGCCTCCGGTATCGCCGACGGGCTGGCAACCTATGTTGAGGCGCAGGCGGTGCTGCGTTCGCACGGTAAATCGATGGTTAATGGCGATCCAACCATTGCCGGTATGGCGATCGCTCGCGCCTGTGAGGAAACGCTGCTGACCTGGGGCTACAGCGCCTGGACCGCCGTTGAGCAAAAACGGGTCACGCCAGCGGTTGAAGCGGTAGTGGAAGCCAATACGCTGCTCTCCGGCCTGGGCTTTGAAAACGCCGGGCTGGCGGGCGCGCACGCGATCCACAACGGCTTTACCGCCATTGAAGGCGATATCCACCACCTGACGCACGGCGAAAAGGTGGCTTACGGCACGCTGACGCAGATGGTGCTGGAGCAGCGCCCTGATGAGGAGGTCGCCCGCTATATCCGCTTCTATCGGGCCATCAAAATGCCGACCACGCTGGCGGAAATGCATCTGGAAAATGAGAGCTGGGAAAACCTAGTAAAAATCGGCGCGCTGGCCAACAGCGAAGGCGACACGCTGAAAAACCTCAATCCGAACCTGACGCCAGAAGCGGTGGCGAATGCCATCCTGGCCGTTGATGCCTTTAGCAAAAGCGTGAAATAAAATCTGGGGCGCCGTTCGGCGCCCTTTTTTGTCGCCCTACTCCGGCTCGCTATCCCAGTATTCAAAACGGTAGGCGGTGCTGAGCTGGCGTTCAGTAGTTTCCTGTCCGGCCACTTCCGTTTCACGGGAATAGCTCAAGGTACAGTTGCCGGGCTTATCCCAGCTCTGGCATTCATCCAGCGTGGTCACGGTGCCGTTGCTGGTGTTGTTAACCATACGCAAGCCCAGCTCGCGCTGTTGCTTATCATAGGTGTAAGTTTCCTGACTTTGCGGCGAGGTGCTGCCGAGCAGCAAGCCCTCTTTGCTCCAGCGATAGCGATATTCGCCGTTAGCCTGCGCATCCGAACCGCGTGAGACACTGCTACTCAGGCGCAGCTGTTTATCGTAATCGTAAGTGGTTTCGGTAAAGCCTTTGTTACCCATCAGCATAAAGGTATCGCTGGCGCTGATGATATTGCCCTTTACGCCGACCATATAACTGATGATGCCCTGCTTCTTATTCACCTCCACCAGCGCATCTTCTTTTTTCACCTTTACGGAAATCTGGTATTCAGCCAGCCAGCCGTGGCTGACGCGCGAAATATGCTGCACCATCGCCAGCACAATATTTTGATCGTTTTTATCGTAGCTGATATCCGCCACGGTAAGCTGGCCGCAGCGGTCAAACAGCCCCAGCACGCGTTTCTGCGAATTGACGTTCTTACCAAACTCGCCCATCACGACCTGTTTGATTTGCCCTTTCGCCGTGCCGCCCAGCAGAATAACGCTGTTACTCTGTTTGACCGCTGCGGCCAGCTTACCGTGGCGGATATCAGCTACGATAAAAACGATCAAAATATTGTGCTGGCGATGGTGCAGCATATTTCGCGCGTCAGCCACGGCTGGCT
>NZ_CALNWY010000013.1 GCF_940807255.1 Mixta sp. Marseille-Q2659
GTAATAACGAGGCCAGAGAAAATTATGTCCGAACACATTGTGACGCCGTCGTCCGCAACTCCCGCTGTTGTTTCCCCGAAAAATGAAAAAATTAATCTGCTCGATCTTAATCGTCAGCAGATGCGTGAATTTTTCCTTTCTCTGGGCGAGAAACCCTTCCGTGCCGATCAGGTTATGAAATGGATGTATCACTACTGCTGTGATGACTTCGATGAAATGACCGACATCAATAAGGTGCTGCGTAATAAGCTTAAGCAGCTAACTGAAATCCGCGCCCCGGAAGTGGCTGAAGAAAAACGCTCCGCCGATGGCACCATTAAATGGGCGATTCGCGTTGGCGATCAGCTGGTGGAAACGGTTTATATTCCTGAAGACGACCGCGCCACGTTGTGCGTTTCATCCCAGGTAGGCTGTGCGCTGGAGTGTAAATTCTGCTCAACCGCGCAGCAGGGCTTTAACCGCAACCTGCGCGTTTCTGAAATTATCGGTCAGGTGTGGCGTGCCGCGAAAATTATCGGCGCCGCGAAAGTCACCGGTCAGCGTCCGATTACCAACGTCGTGATGATGGGAATGGGCGAGCCGCTGCTGAACCTGACGAATGTCGTGCCGGCGATGGAAATCATGCTGGATGACTTCGGTTTCGGCCTTTCCAAACGACGCGTAACGCTTTCCACCTCCGGCGTCGTGCCTGCGCTGGATAAGCTGGGCGATATGATCGATGTCGCGCTGGCGATTTCCCTGCACGCGCCGAACGATAAGATCCGCGATGAAATCGTGCCGATTAATAAAAAATATAATATTGAGATGTTCCTGGATTCGGTGCGCCGTTATCTGGAAAAATCCAATGCCAATCAGGGTCGCGTTACCATTGAATATGTCATGCTCGATCATATCAATGACAGCACTGACGACGCGCATCAGCTGGCGGAATTGCTCAAGGATACGCCATCCAAGATCAACCTGATCCCCTGGAACCCCTTCCCGGGCGCGCCTTATGGCCGCAGCTCCAATAGTCGGGTCGATCGCTTCGCTAAGGTACTGATGAGCTATGGTTTTACTACCATTGTGCGTAAAACGCGCGGTGACGATATTGATGCCGCCTGCGGACAGTTGGCGGGCGATGTTATTGACCGCACCAAGCGTACGCTGCGCAAGAAAATGGTTGGCGAACAAATATCTGTGAAGGCGCTCTGAAACCGCGCAAGAAAAGCGGGTTTCCAGCGTAGCAGCCTGCCTCCCTTGCTGAGTTTGGCGTAACATACCAGACTTCAGGATAGAAGGAGGCAGTATGCGTAAAGGATTACGATGGCTGGTTATGTTAGCGATGCTAACGTTAGCAGGCTGTGGCGGGCATCAACATGCCAGTGGCAGCGGAGAGATCCGCCTGCAGCTTGGGCTGATCTATCTCTCGCAGAAAGATCTGCCCGCAGCGCGGCGCAATTTACAGCGTGCGTTGCAGGATGCGCCGAAGGATTATCGCGTTTTGCTGGCGATGGCGCGTCTTTATCAGCAAGAGGGCGATAGCGCAATGGCGCAGCATTATTTTCAGACGGCACTTGAATACGCCCCGGAAAATAATCATGCACTTAACAATTACGGTGCGTTTCTTTGCGGTTTAGGGCAGTATGATGCGGCGCATCAACAATTTACTCTGGCCGCACAGCAGAATTCTGCCGCAGCCAGGGCTGATAGCCAGGAACGCGCCGGTTATTGCTATCTGCAGCAGGGAAATTACCCGGCTGCCCAGCAAGCGTTATTACAGGCGCTGCAAAGCGATCGGCAAAAAGCGAACGTGCTACTGGCCGAAGCTAATAAGCATCTTGAACGACAGGAGCCTGAACAAACGCGGCTTTTGTTGGAGGTATATCATCACAGCGCGCCTGCAACAGCAGAGAGCCTGTGGTTGGAGATTCGTTTCGCTGCGCTGGAACAGCGGACCGTAGATAAAGAACGTTACGGTCAACAACTGGCGCAAAATTTTCCACAATCGATACAGTACCAGCATTTTCTAGCTAATGAATACTGAAGCCACTCAAGATACAACAGCAGCAAATTCCACAGGCGCTCGCCTGCGTGCCGCCCGTGAGCAGATGGGGCTGACGCAGCAAAATGTTGCTGAGCGTTTGTGCCTGAAACTTACCACCGTGCGAGATATTGAAGAGGACAAGGCGCCAGCCGATTTGGCCTCGACTTTTTTACGCGGTTATATCCGTTCTTACGCTCGCCTGGTGCATGTTCCGGAAGAGGAACTGCTGCCGATGATGGCAAAGCAGGCGCCGGTACGTGCAGCAAAAGTCGAGCCGATGCAGAGCTTCTCGCTGGGCAAACGTCGTAAAAAACGTGATGGCTGGCTGATGATTTTTACCTGGCTGGTCATCTTTGTCGTGGTCGGTTTGACCGGCGCCTGGTGGTGGCAAAATCATAAAGCCGCACAGGATGATCTGGTCTCGCTCTCCGATCAGAGCAGCACTGGCGATGATAACAGCCAGTCGATTCCGTTAAACGACGGTAGCGTTGAAACTGCGCCTCAGGCTGACAGCCAGGGCACCAGCGTGCCGTTAACCAATACGCCAGTAAACAATACGACCAGCGCGGCGGCCAATACCGCTGCGCCGGGCGCCAGCGCGCCGGTGCCGAATAATGCGGCACCAGTAGCGAACCCGAGTGATGCTAATGCTGTGGTATCGCCAAGCCAGGCGCCGGTGACTGAGCCAGCGCCTGCGGCTACCAACAGCTCGCCTTTGCCGACCGCCAGCGCCAGCGTTAGCGAACCTGCCGCAGACGCCAACACGGTGGTTCTGAATTTTAATGCGGACTGCTGGCTGGAAGTCACCGATGCGTCCGGCAAAAAACTGTTCAGCGGAATGCAGCGCAGTGGTGGTAAACTCAGCCTTTCCGGCACCGCGCCTTATCGTCTGAAGATTGGCGCGCCGGCGGCTGTACAGGTACATTACCAGGGCCAGCCCGTTGATTTAAGTCGTTTTATTCGTACCAACCAGGTTGCCCGCCTGACGCTTGGGGCACAGTAAGCCCTTTGTGCTTTGCGGCAATTATGGAGAAACAGCATGCATAACGAAGCACCCATTATCCGTCGCAAATCAACGCGTATTTACGTCGGCAAGGTGCCAGTGGGTGACGGCGCGCCTATCGCCGTTCAATCCATGACCAATACGCGTACCACGGATGTGGAAGCGACGGTTAAACAAATTAAAGCACTGGAACGTGTCGGCGTAGATATAGTGCGCGTCTCAGTACCTACCATGGACGCGGCAGAAGCCTTTAAGCTTATCAAGCAGCAGGTCAATGTTCCGCTGGTCGCGGATATTCACTTTGATTACCGTATTGCGCTGAAAGTGGCGGAATATGGCGTTGACTGCCTGCGCATTAACCCCGGCAATATCGGCAACAATGAGCGTATCCGCCAGGTTGTTGAGTGCGCGCGCGATCGTAATATCCCCATCCGTATCGGCGTCAACGCCGGCTCACTGGAAAAAGATCTGCAGGAAAAGTATGGCGAGCCGACGCCTCAGGCGCTGCTGGAGTCGGCGATGCGTCATGTTGATCATCTCGATCGGCTTAACTTCGATCAGTTTAAAGTGAGCGTAAAAGCCTCCGATGTCTTCCTGGCCGTCGAGTCTTATCGTCTGCTGGCGAAGCAGATCGATCAGCCTCTGCATCTGGGCATTACCGAAGCGGGCGGCGCGCGCGCTGGCGCAGTAAAATCAGCCATTGGTTTAGGGCTGCTGCTTTCGGAAGGGATTGGCGATACGCTGCGTATTTCACTGGCGGCCGATCCGGTTGAAGAGGTCAAAGTCGGTTTTGATATTCTGAAATCGCTGCGTATTCGTACCCGAGGCATCAACTTTATCGCCTGTCCGACCTGTTCGCGCCAGGAGTTTGACGTTATCGGCACGGTCAATGCGCTGGAGCAGCGGCTGGAAGATATCATTACGCCGATGGATGTTTCCATCATCGGCTGCGTGGTTAACGGGCCGGGCGAAGCACTGGTTTCCACGCTTGGCGTAACCGGCAGCAATAAGAAAAGCGGCTTTTATGAAGACGGTGTACGTCAGCGCGATCGTCTCGATAATGACGATATGATCGATCAGCTTGAAGCGCGCATCCGCGCCAAAGCGGCAATGCTCGACGAAACCCGCCGTATTAACGTGCAGCAGGTAGAAAAGTAAACGGCAGCGTCACACCAGTGGCGCGCTGAATGAACCTGAACGGCTGAAGCCGCGCAGGTTTTTTTCTGTTTTAGGTTTCTGGGATTATCACCAGAACGGCCAGGCAATTTGCCTGGTGCAATTTACATATAGAGAGAAATGACGTGGCGAAGAACATCCAGGCCATCCGCGGCATGAACGACTATTTGCCGGCCGACACCGTTGTCTGGCAGCGTATCGAAGGGATCCTTAAACAGGTGTTGGCCAGCTATGGCTACAGTGAAATCCGCCTGCCGGTCGTCGAGCATACGCCGCTGTTTAAGCGTGCGATTGGCGAAGTGACCGACGTAGTAGAAAAAGAGATGTACACCTTCGACGATCGCAACGGCGAAAGCCTGACGCTGCGCCCGGAAGGGACGGCTGGCTGTGTACGTGCAGGTATTGAGCATGGTCTGCTCTATAACCAGGAGCAGCGTCTGTGGTACATGGGGCCGATGTTCCGCTATGAGCGTCCGCAAAAAGGCCGCTATCGCCAGTTCCACCAAATCGGCGCGGAAGTGTTTGGCCTGCAGGGGCCGGATATTGATGCCGAACTGATTATGATGACCGCCCGCTGGTGGAAAGCGCTGGGCATTGCCGATCACGTTGCGCTGGAGTTGAACTCCATCGGCTCCCTCGACGCGCGCGCTAACTATCGTGACGCGCTGGTGGCGTTCCTGGAGCAGCATAAAGAGAAGCTGGACGAAGACTGTAAGCGTCGTATGTACAGCAACCCGCTGCGCGTGCTGGACAGCAAAAACCCGGACGTACAGGCACTGTTAAACGATGCGCCGACATTGGGCGACTATCTCGACGACGAATCACGCGAGCATTTTAATGGCCTGTGCGCGCTGCTGGATAGCGTCGGTATCGCTTACACCATTAACCAGCGTCTGGTGCGCGGCCTCGACTACTATAACCGCACCGTGTTTGAGTGGGTAACCACCAGCCTGGGCGCGCAGGGCACCGTTTGTGCCGGCGGCCGTTACGACGGCCTCGTTGAACAGCTGGGCGGACGCGCTACGCCGGGCGTCGGTTTCGCTATGGGCATGGAGCGTCTGGTACTGCTGGTGCAGGCGGTAAACCCTGATTTTGAACCGTCACGTATTGTTGATGTCTATGTTATCGCTTCGGGCCAGGGCGTGCAGTCCGCTGCTATGCAGCTGGCGGAGCAGGTGCGCGATGCCGCGCCTGCGCTGAAGCTGATGACTAACTTCGGCGGCGGTAACTTTAAGAAGCAGTTTGCTCGTGCCGATAAGTGGGGCGCTCGCGTTGCGCTGGTATTGGGCGAAGATGAAGTCAAAGCCGGGCAGGTAGTGGTTAAAGACCTGCGCAGCGGTGAGCAACAAACGCTGGCGCAAAATGATGTCGCCGCGGCGTTAGTCACGCTGCTGTCATAAGCACTTACGGCAGGAACAGTTAAGGAGAAGGATTGCGTGGAAGTTTACAGCAACGAAAACGAACAGGTGGACGCGCTCCGTCGTTTTTTTGCCAATAACGGCAAAGCATTGGCGATCGGTGTGGTGCTGGGCATTGGCGCTCTGGTCGGCTGGCGCTACTGGAGTACGCACCAGGATACCTCTGCACGTGAAGTGTCGGCGAATTATCAGCAGGTTACCAGCGCGCTGGACGCCAACAAGCCGCAGACGCTGGAAGCGGCGGCAAAGTTCGCCAGTGAAAACAGCAATACCTATGGTGCGCTGGCCTCGCTCGATCTGGCGAAGCAGTACGTTGATAAAAACGAGCTGGCGAAAGCGGCCACGCAGTTACAGAACGGCATCAAAATACGCAGGACGCCAATCTACAGGCGGTCATGAATCTGCGTGTGGCGCGTATCCAGCTCCAGCAAAAGCAGGCTGACGACGCGCTGAAAACCCTGGATAGCGTAAAAGGCGAGGGCTGGACGGCCATCGTCGCAGATATTCGCGGTGAAGCGCTGCTGAGCAAGGGCGACAAGCAAGGCGCCCGCGATGCCTGGAGTAAGGGGATCGATTCCGAGGCGTCTCCGGCGCTGAAAGAAATGATGCAGATGAAGATGAATAACTTAGGTTAAGCCATTAAAGAGAGAGCGCATGGAATTACGTAAATACCTGCTGCCAGGGCTGATTTCAGTCACTTTACTCAGCGGTTGCTCGCTGTTTAGCGGCGAAGAAGATGTCGTCAAAATGGCCCCGTTGCCGAAAGTTGAAAACCAGTTCGATCCGCAGGAAGTGTGGAGTACCTCTGTCGGCGACGGCATCGGCGACTTCTACTCAAATCTGCATCCCGCCTGGCAGGATGGCACCGTTTATGCCGCCGATCGTTTTGGCATCGTTAAGGCGCTGGACGCTGGTGACGGTTCGCAGAAATGGAAAGTAAACCTTTCTACCGATAATGGCTTCTTCTCGAAAAATACGCCAGCGCTGCTCTCTGGCGGCGTTACCGCAGCGGGCGAACATATCTATATCGGCAGCGAGCGCGCGCTGGTTTATGCATTGAACAGCGCTGATGGTTCCGTTGCCTGGCAGACAAAAGTGGCTGGCGAAGCACTTTCGCGTCCGGTGGTCAGCGATGGCCTGGTGCTGATTCACACCAGCAACGGCATGTTGCAGGGGCTGGATCAGAGCAGCGGCGTTGTGAAATGGACGGTTAACCTCGATATGCCAGCGCTGTCGCTGCGCGGCGAATCGGCGCCTGCAACCGCCTTCGGCGGCGCAATCGTGGGCGGTGATAACGGCCGCGTCAGCGCGGTGATCCTGAATCAGGGCCAGATTATCTGGCAGCAGCGTATTTCCCAGCCGAGCGGCGCGACCGAAATCGATCGCCTGAGCGATGTGGACACCACGCCGGTCATCGTTAACGGCGTTGTTTACGCGTTGGCCTACAACGGCAACCTGACCGCGCTGGATCTGCGCTCCGGCCAGATTTTGTGGAAACGTGAAATCGGTTCGGTGAAAGACTTTATTGTTGATGCAGGCCGTATCTATCTGGTCGATCAGGACGATCGTATCGTGGCGCTGAACGCCGACGGCGGCGTTGCTATCTGGCGCCAGAGCGATCTGTTGCACCGTAACCTGACTTCGCCGGTTCTCTACAACGGCTATATTGTGGTTGGCGACAGCGAAGGTTATCTGCACTGGCTGAATACCGACGATGGACGTTTCGTCGCCCAGCAGAAAGTTGACGGCTCCGGCTTCCAGACGGAACCGGTCGTCGCCAGCGATAAGCTGCTGATTCAGGCGAAAAACGGCGAAGTCTATTC
This sequence comes from Mixta sp. Marseille-Q2659, assembly GCF_940807255.1. Lineage (GTDB taxonomy): Bacteria > Pseudomonadota > Gammaproteobacteria > Enterobacterales > Enterobacteriaceae > Mixta. The sequence goes on from NZ_CALNWY010000013.1 coordinate 7,447, forward strand.
CATCAAGCGTTAACCCCTGGCGGTGAACGCATAGCTGATTAACGGCTCCTGGCTTACAGGGGCCGTTTCGTTTTTTTGACGGCGTGTTATCCTTAGCGCCTTCAGCCTGATCGGGGCGGCGCTGACCGTTTATACTAACCTGTTCAGGCTTCTGATTTTTCGTTTCGTAATGAGGCTTTATTTATGATACCTGTGGTCGCGCTGGTTGGGCGTCCTAACGTGGGCAAATCCACCCTGTTCAACCGTTTAACGCGCACCCGCGATGCGCTGGTGGCTGATTTCCCCGGTCTGACGCGCGATCGTAAATACGGGCGCGCCGAGGTAGAAGGGCGAGAATTTATCGTCATTGATACCGGCGGTATTGACGGCACTGAAGATGGCGTGGAAACCCGAATGGCGGAACAGTCGCTGCTGGCGATTGAAGAAGCGGATGTGGTGCTGTTTATGGTTGACGCCCGTGCCGGCCTGATGCCAGCCGATCAGGCGATAGCCAAGCATCTGCGCTCGCGCGAAAAAGCGACGTTCCTGGTGGCGAACAAAACTGACGGCCTGGACGCGGACAGCGCGGTTGTCGATTTTTACGCGCTGGGCCTGGGCGAAATTCACTCTATCGCCGCTTCGCACGGCCGTGGCGTCACTTCGCTGCTGGAAACGGCGCTGCTGCCGTGGATGGACGAAGTGGCACCGGCGGAACCGCTGACCGAAGAGGAAGAGAACGAGGCATACTGGGCGGCGCTGGAAGCCAAAGAAAACGGTGAAGAGGCCGAGGAGGAAGAAGAAGACTTCGACCCGACCGGTCTGCCGGTAAAAATTGCCATTGTTGGCCGTCCTAACGTAGGTAAGTCAACGCTTACCAACCGTATTCTGGGCGAAGATCGCGTGGTGGTTTACGATATGCCGGGCACCACGCGCGACAGTATCTATATTCCGATGGAGCGTGACGATCGCGAATATATTCTGATCGATACCGCTGGCGTACGTAAGCGCGGCAAGGTTACCGATACCGTTGAGAAGTTCTCGGTGATCAAAACGCTACAGGCGATTGAAGATGCCAACGTCGTGCTGCTGGTGATTGATGCCCGCCAGGGGATTTCCGATCAGGATCTCTCGCTGCTGGGCTTTGTGCTGAATAGTGGGCGCTCACTGGTGATTGTGGTCAACAAGTGGGATGGCCTGTCGCAGGAAATTAAAGATGAAGTGAAAGAGACGCTCGATTTCCGTCTGGGCTTTATCGATTTCGCCCGCGTTCACTTTATTTCTGCTCTGCATGGCAGCGGCGTCGGCAACCTGTTTGAATCCATTAACGAAGCCTACGATTGTTCAACCCGTCGCGTCGGCACATCTATGCTGACGCGTATTATGACGATGGCCGCTGACGATCATCAGCCGCCTTTGGTGCGCGGTCGCCGCGTGAAGCTGAAATATGCGCACGCCGGTGGCTATAACCCGCCGATCGTGGTCATTCACGGCAACCAGGTTAAGGATCTGCCGGACTCTTACAAGCGTTACCTGATGAACTACTTCCGTCGTTCGCTGAACGTGATGGGGACGCCGATCCGTATCCAGTTTAAAGAGGGCGACAACCCGTTTGCGGGCAAACGCAACCTGTTGACGCCAAATCAGCAGCGTAAGCGTAAGCGTCTGCTGTCGCATCTTAAAAAGAATAAGCGTTAATGAATAAGGGCTGCGGAAACGCGGCCCTTTTCTTTAGCAATATTATTGAGCAGCGGGAACGTAAATCAGAGAATTGGGTTTCTGTTACCGTTATTGTGGGAAGGATGATTCTCAAGCCAGCGGCGTATTACAGGAATATCTCATGCAGCTATGTGAAAAATGTCAGCATACGCTGACGCTTACCGACAGTGATTTTTATTGTGAACAGTGCGGCGCGCATTATGCGCGTCAGGCGTTATGTCCCGACTGCCATCAGCCGTTACAGGTTCTGACCGCCTGCGGCGCAACCGACTATTTTTGCCAGCACGGACATGGGCTCATTTCTAAAAAACGCCTTGAATTTATAGCGGTAAGCCAGTAAATCGCGGCGTCAGGCGTCATAGGATTTTATGGTAAGCCTGGCGCGGCTCCTTCTGCTTTTCAGCATTCACATTAAGCGTTGCGCCGCTTATTTTCGCCTCCCGGATACTTTCTTGTGTCCGCTTATCAGATACTTTTCGTTTTTGAAAGGGCCCCACTGTTCCTCTTATTGCTCAGCGTTCCCCTTTATAACCGAGCCAGCTGCTGCTTCTCTTATTTCCCAGCCTCAAATGTTGCCTTTCACGGAACCGGACAGAAGCGTCGCCCTTCTGTTTTTTAAACTAAGATTTATCTGAGCATTCTTTTCAGCAAAAGTGCGAATTTTCGCGCTCTTGTTAAAAAATTGTTTATTAAATTATGTACCGGTTGGTACAATCCGGCGCGCTGAGGATGATCCTCCGCTTCCCTGGCTCAGGTATCGGCGATTGAAGATGCCTGCAGCCAGCGGTCAGGCATCACCTGCTTCAGCGAATTAAATTGTCATGGTTTGAGCATTAGCTCATCAGCGCCGACGTAAATCGCGACGTACAGAGTTAACAAACCTCGGTTTCACCAGGAGAGTTTTACTATGGCTCAAACAACCACCAGACCGTCAAAATGGCTGAGTTTGTGGTGCATATTGCTGGGTCTGATACTACTTGCTACCGGATTGTTTTTTACGATCGGGGGCGGCAAGCTGGCCCTGCTTGGCGGTAGCAAGTACTTCCTTATTGCGGGTATCGTCACCATTTTTTCGGCAATCCAGTTCTTTCGTCGCAAAACGTCGGCGGTATGGCTGTTTGCGCTGGTATTTATTGGCTCCTTAATCTGGGCGCCAATTGACGGCGGCTTTGAATTTTGGCCACTGGTATCACGCCTGATGGTGCCGACCGGATTTATGATCCTTGCGCTGCTGACGTTGCCAGCGCTGCGTAAGCGTGAAGGTAAGCCTTCCGTTGCCAAAGCGGCCTGGAGCGCCAGCGGCGTACTGGCAATCGCAATGGTCATTACGCTGGTGCAGATGTTCCAGCCGCATCCCACCGTCGCGTTTGACGGTCAACAGCTACCGCTGGTACCGGTTGACCAAAGCAAAGCGCAAAAAGACTGGGAAAACTACGGCAACACCTCAGGCGGTAGCCGTTTTGTCGCGCTCGATCAGATCACCCGTGACAACGTAAAAGATCTGAAGGTCGCCTGGACATTCCATACCGGCGACGTGCCGGACAGCCCAACCGGCAACGGCGCAGAAGATCAGCAAACGCCGCTGCAAATTGGCGATCGCATCTACATGTGTACACCGCATAACAACGTTATCGCGGTAGACGCCGACAGCGGCAAACAGATCTGGAAGCATGAAGTTAATGCGCAGGCTGAGGTCTGGAATCGCTGCCGTGGGCTGGCTTACTTTGATGTTAACAAGCCGCTGACGCAGCCGACGGTGCCGGGTTCAACGCCGGTGACGCCGGTCACGCTGCCTGCGGGCGATAGCTGTCAGCGCCGTCTGCTGATGAACACCATCGATGCGCGCCTGATTGCTATCAACGCCGATAACGGCGAACTTTGCCAGCAGTTCGGTAATAACGGCATCGTTAACCTGAAAGAGGGCATGGGCGAAGCGCAGGATCCGAAATATCAATTAACGTCGGCGCCGACGCTGGCGGGTACAACCGTAGTGGTCGGCGGCCGCGTGGCGGATAACGTCCAGACCGATATGCCTGGCGGCGTTCTGCGCGGTTTTGACGTGATTACCGGCCAGATGCGTTGGGCCTTCGATCCGGGCAATGAGGATCCGAATGCCCAGCTGCAGCCGGGACAGTCTTACGCGCGCAGCACACCAAACTCCTGGGCACCGATGTCCTTCGATCCGGCGATGAACACCGTATTTATTCCGATGGGCAGCTCGTCCGTTGACCTGTGGGGCGCTAACCGCACACCGCTGGATCATAAATATGGCGCGTCCATCCTGGCGCTTGATGCCACCACCGGCAAAGAGAAATGGGTTTATCAGACGGTTCACAACGATCTGTGGGACTTCGATATTCCGATGCAGCCGAGCCTGGTGGACTTCCCGCAAAAAGATGGCAGCACTAAGCCGGCGATCGTTTTCGGCACCAAAGCAGGCCAGGTATTTGTGCTGGATCGTCTGACCGGCAAGCCGCTGACGGAAGTCAAAGAGCTGCCGATGAAGCAGGGCAATATTCCTGACGAGCAGTACACCAAAACCCAGCCGCACTCTGTCGGCATGCCGCAAATTGGCGCGCAGACGTTGAAAGAGTCCGATATGTGGGGCGCCACGCCGTTCGATCAGTTGGTCTGCCGCATCAGCTTTAAGTCGATGCGCTATGACGGCCTGTTCACCGTGCCGGGCACCGACAAATCACTCAGCTTCCCAGGCTCGCTGGGTGGCATGAACTGGGGCAGCCTCTCTACCGATCCGAACAATCATTACATCTTCGTCAATGATATGCGTCTGGGTCTGTGGGTGCAGATGATCCCGGCCAATACTGATAAAATCGCGCGCGGCAGCAACGGCGGCGAGGCGATTAACACTGGTATGGGTGCGGTTCCGCTGAAGGGCACGCCTTATGCGGTTAACAAGAACCGCTTTATGTCGCCGCTGGGCATTCCTTGCCAGGAGCCGCCGTTTGGTACGCTTTCTGCCATCGACCTGAAAACGCAGAAAATCGTCTGGCAGGTTCCGGTCGGCACGGTGCAGGATACCGGTCCGTTCGGTATTAAAATGCGCATGAAAATGCCGATTGGTATGCCGACGCTGGGCGGTACGCTGGCGACGCAGGGCGGTCTGGTGTTTATCGCCGGTACGCAGGATTACTATCTGCGCGCCTTCGATAGCTCAACCGGTAAAGAGGTGTGGAAAGCCCGTCTGCCGGTAGGCAGCCAGGGGGGCCCGATGAGCTACGTCTCACCGAAAACCGGCAAACAGTACATTCTTATCTCTGCGGGCGGTGCGCGTCAGTCACCGGATCGCGGCGATTATGTGATTGCTTACGCGCTGGATAAATAACGCGTCGTTGAAAATAAAAAGGCCCCGATTCGGGGCCTTTTTTTATGGGATCATTCTCCCTCTTTCCACAGCGCTTTAAGTTCCGGCGGCGCCAGGCTGTCAGGGATCACGATCACAATATCGCCGGATTGCTGGTCGGTATTGTAGCTAATCTGAATGCGGTAATAATATTGATCGCCGCGTCCAGCCTGCACCGGCTTATCGGCCGGTTCGCCCAGCGGCAGGGAATGGCGCAAAATTTCGCAAACGCGCGCTTTTTGCGGATCGGGTAGCTGCCCCAGCGCAATACGGCGCTCGCCAGCCAGTTTGGGGATGTAAGCAAAACCGCCTTCGCGCGCCAGATCGATTACGGCGTCGTCGGTCAGTTCCGGTAACTCTTTCATGATAAAACGCCCGTTTCTTTCCACGCGTTCTCAATCGCCTGCGCCGTAGCCTTATTAAAACGGCTCTGGGCATGACGAATGGTGAACTGCGCAAAGGTGTTGAAATCCGCATCTTGCGGCAACGATTTATCGCAAACGGTATCATACCAGGCGCGTCCTGCCAGCTCCCAGGCGTAGCCGCCCAATGCTTTCGCCGCCAGATAAAAGGCGCGGTTCGGAATGCCGGAGTTAAGATGCACGCCGCCGTTATCATCACGCGTCTGGATATAATCGCGCATGTGCGCCGGCTGCGGATCTTTGCCCAGCAGCGGATCGTCATAGGCGGTGCCCGGCTCGCTCATTGAGCGCAGGCCGCGTCCGTTAATGCCGTCCGCCAGCAGCCCTTCGCCAATGATCCAGTCAGCCTGATCCGCCGTCTGTTTGCGATGAAACTGCTTCACCAGCGAGCCGAACACATCAGAAAGCGATTCATTCAGCGCGCCCGCCTGCTCGAAATAGATTAAGCCCGCTTCCGTTTCGGTGACGCCGTGCGACAGCTCATGCGCGACTACGTCGATGGCAATCGTGAAGCGATTGAAAATTTCACCGTCGCCATCGCCAAAAACCATCTGCTGGCCGTTCCAGAAAGCATTTTGATAATCTTTGCCGTAATGAACGGTGCCGCGTAGCGTTAAGCCCTGATTATCCAGCGAGTTACGCTGATACGCCTGCCAGAAGAAATCATAGGTGACGCCCAGATAATCCCAGGCCTCGGTGGCGGCGACATCGCCGGTTTCCGGCTGGCCTTCCTTACGCACCAGCGTACCGGGCAGGCTCTCGGTGTTTTGCGCATCATAAATTTCGCGATCGACATGGCCGCCGACGGCATTTTTCGGCGCGACCGGCTTCTGCCAGTTATGCGCCATCAGATGCTGAACATGGTTTAAGGTGCGCCGGGCATAGTCCTGCTGATGACCGGAAGCGTTATCGATAATTTTGCGCAGAATATAGGGAGGAATAACCGAGCGGACAGGCGTACGAGGCATTGTGGCTCTCCTTAGGCTGAAATAACCCTCATTGATGAAAGCTTATCCTGCTAAGTGTAGTTCAGATATTCCCAGGGGCCGGCCGCGCGCTGCGATCGTTTATTTATTAAAAATGCTGATGTTATGTGCGATCGTCATAGAGCTGCGGATGATGGGTGCTGAGCGCCGGCTGCATCTTATGCGCGTTAAAGCGCCGCACCGATTCCCGTAACGCCAGTTTCCCCTGCAGCAGCAAATTGCAGGGCGGGGCGGCGGGGCGCAGCAGCCTGCGCTGCAACAGCTGAATCGCCTCGACGCCCAGTTCGTCGCGCGGCACCTGCACCGAGGTTAACGGCACATCGTGAATCTCCGCCAGGTTTGAACTGTCGGTACTCATCACTGACATATCGCCCGGCACCGACAGGCCGAACTTATTGACTGCCGCGACCGCGCCCATCGCCATAAAATCGCCGCCGGCGAGGATGGCGCTCGGCCAGCGGCGGCGATCGGGCAGAGCGCTCAGCCAGCTGGTCACTGCCAGCTCCGCCTCTTCCGCGCCGAAGCCGGCGGTAGTGATCAGATGCTGCCCTGCGTCAAAGGTAAGGTTTTGCCGCATCCACGCCTGGCGGATGCCCGCCAGACGCAGTTCCATGGTGTTACGCCGCAGGCATTGCAAGTTAAGGATGTTGCGGTGCCCCTGCTGAAACAAATAGCTGGCGGAGAACTCGCCGATCAGTTGGTGATCGGGGGAAACGCTGTCGAGATGCATGTTGCGGTCACTGCAGTTAATCAATACGCAGGGCTTATTTAGATCCGCCGCCAGCGAATGGATATGCGGATCGTCGATACCGATAATCAGCGCCGCCTGGGTGTGCGGATGGTTCATCCTTTCGACAAACAGCGCGCTGTCGCTGCGCTCCTCTTCCAGCCCGCAGGAGCTGATGCGCAACTCATACGGCCTGAGCGCGTCGATCACGCTCTGGATCACCTTGTAGTAAAAAATGTCGGTGCGCACCGAAAAAGCGCGCGGCGGCGCGAAAATCACCAGGTTGTTCAGCATCAGCCTGCCCTGCGACAGATCCTGCAAAATGCCGTGCTGACGCGCGCAGGCCATCACTCTCTGGCGGGCCGATTCGCTGGTGTTGGCTTTGCCTGCCAGTACGCGCGAAACGGTACTGATCGACAGCCCGGTTTGTTGGGCGATCAGGGTGATTTTTAACTTTCCATTCATTTTGTGATCCCCGTCAAATCAGCTGATGAAAATTTTTTCATCAGCGCTGGATAGCCTGCTGTTAGGCACTCAGGCCCTGTTGCTTACGACGATTTGCTTGCGAATGAAAATTTTTGCAAAAAACGCGGTTTCGCTCGGCAACGCTGCTGGCTAGTCTGCAACGGTAGCTCGGTTGGACAGACGCGACGCTTCACTATGCTGATGGCTCGCCAGGGAAATCAACCGATAATCATAGGGTTAAGCTGGTGATAAGGCTGTTTTGTGAAAGCCGTCGCATTGCACCGCTGTTGTAGCCTTCGATACCCCCACTGAAGCGCCCCGTGGGCGCACCGTCACAGAGACGGCGATGGAGAAGACAGATGAGTATTGAAACCGAACAGACCGCCGCAGCCCGCCCCGCCCGTAAATTCAAATCGCTGCGCTGGTGGATGCTGGCGCTTTTCCTGCTGGGCATCACTATTAACTACATTACCCGCAACTCACTGGGGATTCTGGCACCGGAGCTGAAGGTCAGCCTGAATATGACCACCGAACAGTACTCCTGGGTGGTTGCGGCGTTTCAGCTCGCCTACACCCTGTTTCAGCCGCTCTGCGGCTGGCTGATCGACGTGATTGGCCTGAAAACCGGCTTTCTGATCTGTGCCACGCTTTGGGCGATGGTCTGTATGCTGCACGCCGGAGCGGGAAGCTGGATCCAGCTGGCGCTGCTGCGCTTTTTCATGGGCGGCGCCGAAGCGGCCGCCACGCCCGCCAACGCCCGCGCCATCGCCGACTGGTTTCCGAAGAAAGAGCGCCCCGTCGCCGCCGGCTGGGCCGGAGTGGGCTTCTCCATTGGCGCGATGCTGGCGCCGCCGATTATCGTCGTCGCCCACCTGACGCTGGGCTGGCAGGGCGCCTTTCTCTTTTCCGGCGCGCTGGGGCTGGTTTGGGTGGTACTCTGGTGGCGCTTCTATCATGCGCCGCAGCAGCACCCGAATCTCAGCCAGCAGGAGCTGGATCTGATTCGTGAAGATAACGAGCCGGATCTACCGAAGCTGCCGTTTTTCACCTCGCTGGCGCGCCTCTGCCGCGACAAAAAATTTTACGGCATCGCCATACCCGCTTTTCTCGCTGAACCGGCCTGGGCGGTCTTCAGCTTCTGGGTGCCGCTCTATCTCGCCACCGAGCGCGGCATGGATCTGAAGCAGATCGCGCTGTTCGCCTGGCTGCCTTTTCTGGCGGCCGATATCGGCAGCGTCGCCAGCGGCTACCTCACTAACCTGTATCGCAAATGGTTCGGCTTCCAGCGCATTAATTCGGTGATCGCCAGCTCCGTCACCGGTGCCTTCCTGATGCTGTCGCTGACGCTGGTCGCGGTGACCAAAGATCCGTTTCTGGCGATTGCGCTGATCTCTATCGGCGGCTTCGGCCATCAGGTGATCTCCTGCATGCTGAGCGCGCTGGTGGTGGAGTCGTTCGATAAAAATCAGATGGCGACCGTCAACGGCATGCGTGGCTCCTGCGCCTGGATCGCCAGCTTTCTCTTTTCGCTGCTAATCGGCGCTGTTTCCGACACCATCGGCTTCGGCCCGCTGTTTGTGGCGATGGGCTTTTTCGACCTTATCGGCGCGCTGTTCCTGATTGCTCTGCTGGCCGAGCGCTGCGCTAAAAAACGTTAAATGCTGGAGTGGATATGAAGACGTTAAAAAACTGGACGCTGGCGGGAACGTACGCCGACAGGATTGAACTGCAGGTCGACGAGCGGCATCTGTTTTGCCTCTACGTGCTGGAAGAGTCGCTGTTCCGTATTCTGATCAAACGCAACGGCGAACTGGCGCTGGATCGCACCTGGAGCATCGCGCCGCAGGAGGATGTGCCCTGGGAAGGGCGCGATCGCCTGAGCGCTGCGGGCTTCAGCCTGCCCGGCTATCACCTGGAAACCTGCGATGATCGGCTGATCGTCAGCAGCCAGCGCCTGCGCGTCACGGTGCATCAGCCGCTCTGGCTGGCGTGGGAATATCTGGATGCGGATAACCAGTGGCGTCCGCTGGCCGAAGATCGCCGCACCAGTGCCTATCTGCTGAATGCGCATGGCGACGGCGTGGCGCACTATCAGCGCCGCTTCGCCGATGATCGCTACTACGGGCTGGGAGAGAAAGCAGGCGATCTTGAACGCAGCGGACGCCGCTTTGAGATGCGCAACCTGGATGCGATGGGCTATAACGCCGCCAGCACCGATCCGCTCTACAAGCATATCCCGTTTACCATTACCCGCCGCGAGCAGGTTAGCTTCGGCCTGTTTTACGACAATCTCAGCAGTTGCTGGCTCGACCTTGGTAACGAGCTGGATAACTACCATCAGCCTTACCGGCGCTATCAGGCGGAGGCGGGCGATCTCGACTACTACCTGCTTTTCGGCCCGCGCGTACTGGATGTCACCCAAGCCTTTGTGCGGCTGACCGGCAAAACCTGTTTCGGCCCGAAGTGGAGCCTGGGCTACAGCGGCTCCACTATGCAGTACACCGACGCGCCCGACGCGCAGCACCAGCTACAGCAGTTTATTCGGCTTTGCCGTCAGCACGCTATTCCCTGCGACGCTTTCCAGCTTTCTTCCGGCTACACCTCTATCGGCAATAAGCGCTACGTATTTAACTGGAATTATGACAAGGTGCCGCAGCCGCGCCAGCTAAGCGCGGCGTTTCATGAAGCGGGGCTGCGGCTGGCGGCCAATATCAAACCCTGCCTGCTGCGGGACCATCCGCATTATAAAGAGGCGGCGCGGCAGGGGTTGTTTATCCGCGATTCTGAAACGGATGCGCCGGAGCGCTCCTGCTTCTGGGACGATGAGGGATCGCACCTCGATTTTACCAATCCTGATGCGATTCACTGGTGGCAGCAGGGCGTTACCACGCAGCTGCTGGAGATGGGCATCGACTCCACCTGGAACGACAACAACGAATATGAGATCTGGGACGGCGAGGCGCGCTGTCACGGCTTCGGCCGCCCCGTGGCGATTAAGCATCTGCGCCCGGTGATGCCGCTGCTGATGATGCGCGCCTCGCTGGAGGCGCAGCAGCGTTTCGCGCCGCAGCAGCGACCTTACCTGATTTCGCGCTCCGGCTGCGCCGGTATGCAGCGCTATGTGCAGACCTGGAGCGGCGACAACCGCACCAGCTGGCAGACGCTGCGTTACAACATTCGCATGGGGCTGGGAATGAGCCTCTCCGGACTGTATAACGTCGGTCACGATGTCGGCGGTTTCTCCGGTGACAGGCCGGATGCGGAGCTATTCGCCCGCTGGGTGCAGAACGGCGTTATGCATCCGCGCTTTACCATTCATTCGTGGAACGATGACGGCACGGTAAACGAGCCGTGGATGTATCCCGCCGTAACGGACATCGTACGCGAGGCGATCCGTCTGCGCTATCGCCTGCTGCCCTATTTTTACACCCTGCTGTGGCAGGCCTGCGTCGACGACGAGCCGATGCTACGGCCCACCTTCCTGGATCACGAGCAGGATGCGCAGACCTGGCGGGAAACGGACGATTTCCTGATCGGCCGCGATTTGCTGGTGGCGAGCGTGGTGGAGCCGGGGCAGCGTCAGCGCCGGGTGTGGCTGCCGGATAATGGCGTGGGCTGGTACTGCTTCTGGAGCGGCCAGTGGTACGGCGGTGGACAGTGGATCACGCTGGAGGCGCCGCTGGAGCGGCTGCCGCTGTTGGCGCGCGCTGGCGCCGGGCTGCCGATGTCGCAGCGCATGGCGCATGTGGACGTGGCGGCGGACGATCGGCGCGCGCTGCGATTGTTCCCGATCTCGTCAGGAGAAAGCGAAGGGCTACTGTTTGAGGATGATGGCGAAAGCCACGGCTGGCGTGAGGGCGATGCGCTCTGGCTGCGCTGGCGCATGACCTGCGACGCGACGCGCATTGCGCTGAGCGTGGAACGGGAAGGACGCTATCAGCCCGCGTGGCGACAGCTGGAGGTGATACTGCCGCCCGGCGAGCATCGCGCGCTGTGGATCAACGGCGAGCCGGCTTCAGTCTGATATCTGTAGAGGAAAAGCAGGTAAAAAAAGCGCGCTTTCGGCGCGCTTTTTTATACGCATCTGAATATCACGTCCTGTGGGCGTGGTCATCAACGGGTTTTGGCTCGGCCTTATTGTCTTTGGATTTAAATCTCACAGGACTGGCAGGGACTTCTTTTTGAGGATTTGATTACGCCCTTCCAGGGCGTAATCAATGCCACCTGTTATGCAGGTGGTTTTTTACGGCGTAACGGAGGCATTCGCCGAATGGTCGCGTGCCGTTATATGCGCGGTTTTTTCTGGCGTAACGGCAGCGTTTACCCGATTGCCGCAGGGGGCGCTATAAAGAACGTCAGGCGCGCTTTTTACGCGTTTTTTTCAGCGGTGTAATCGCCTTCACTTCACTTTCCACCCAGCCATCCGCCAGCCGCGTTTGCAGCACTTCGCCCGGCTGTACCTGTGCGGTGGTTTTCAGTACGGCGCCGCCCGGCGTTTGCGTCACGCTAAAACCGCGCGCCAGCGTCGCCAGTGGGCTGACGCCTTCCAGATGCGCAACCAGTACGCCGAAGCGCTGTTTCTCGCCGCTCATGCGCTGCTGCATCACCTGCGTTAAGCGGTAATGCCACTGTTGCAGCTGCTGCTGAGCGCGAGCGATATTGCGCTGCGGCTGCTGCGCTGTCAGGCGCTGGGCCAGCCGATCCTGTTGACGCGCGGCGTTGCGCAGCCGTAGCTGCATTGCCTCATCCAGACGCCGCTGCAGGCGGAACAGCGCAGTTTGCTGACGCGCCAGCCGCAGCTGCGGATGCTGTTGCTGTAAGCGATGCTGCAAACGGGTAAAAGTGCGCTGCTGCTGCGCCAGGTAGTAATCCATCGCCATTTCCAGCCGCGTCTGCTGCGACTGAAGCTGGCGCAACAGCTCGACCTGGTTACGGCTAACGATCTCTGCGGCGGCGGAGGGCGTCGGCGCCCGCAGGTCAGCGACAAAATCGGCAATGGTGACATCGGTTTCATGACCGACGGCGCTGACAATGGGAATACGGCTGGCGAAAATCGCCCGCGCCACGCGCTCATCGTTAAAACACCAGAGATCCTCCAGTGAGCCGCCGCCGCGTCCGACAATCAGTACGTCGCACTCGTTGCGCTGGTTAGCCAACTCAATGGCGCGAGCGATAGCGGCAGGCGCGTCGTTGCCCTGAACCACGGTGGGATAGATGATAACCGGCAGCGACGGATCGCGCCGATGCAGCACGCGCAATACATCGTGCAGCGCTGCGCCGGTGGCGGAGGTAATGACGCCGACCTGGCGCGCCGGGTCGGGCAGCGGCTGCTTATGCTGCTGCTCAAACAAGCCCTCCGCCGCCAGCCGCTGCTTTAGCTGTTCAAACTGCTGTTGCAGCAGCCCTTCGCCAGCTGGATGCATGCTTTCCACGATCAGCTGATAATCGCCGCGCGGCTCATAGAGCGTAACCGTCGCGCGTACCAGCACCTGCTGACCATGCTGCGGACGAAAGGTCACGCGCCGGTTGCTGTTGCGGAACATCGCGCTGCGCACCTGGGCGGTATCGTCTTTCAGCGTAAAGTACCAGTGGCCGGACGCGGGCTGGGTAAAGTTAGAGATTTCAGCGCTGAGCCAGATCTGGCCCATTTCGCCTTCCAGCAGCTGACGCACCGTGGTGTTAAGGCGGCTAACGGTAAAAATATTGGCGGAAGGCGGTAGCGACATGTGATGAGGATCAAATAATAAATCAGCGAGTTAATTCATCGATACTACATGGCTGATGCAGGGGATCAAGACATTTTCTGAAAAAAAGCTGGAGGCAACCGATTACGCCCTGTATAATGCCGCGGCAATATTTTATCTGTTCTCATTCACCCCAGGTTGAGATATTGCCATGCTACGAATCGCTAAAGAAGCACTCACTTTTGACGACGTTTTGCTCGTTCCTGCTCACTCCACTGTTCTGCCTAACACGGCTGACCTCAGTACCCAACTGACCAAAACCATTCGTCTGAACATTCCAATGCTCTCTGCTGCTATGGATACCGTGACCGAAGCTGGTCTGGCTATCGCACTGGCGCAGGAAGGCGGGCTGGGCTTTATCCACAAAAATATGTCCATCGAGCGCCAGGCGGAAGAAGTGCGCAAGGTGAAGAAACATGAAAGCGGCGTTGTAACCGATCCGCAAACCGTACTGCCGACCACCACGCTGCGCGAAGTCAAAGAGTTGACCGAGCGTAACGGTTTTGCCGGTTATCCGGTGGTGAGCGATGACAATAAGCTGGTGGGGATTATTACTGGCCGCGATGTGCGCTTCGTTACCGATCTGAACCTCCCAGTCACCGCGGTGATGACGCCGAAAGAGCGCCTGGTGACGGTAAAAGAGGGTGAGGCGCGTGAAGTCGTGCTGCAAAGAATGCATGAGAAACGCGTAGAAAAAGCACTGGTGGTGGATGACGCTTTCCGCCTGCTGGGCATGATCACCGTAAAAGATTTCCAGAAGGCCGAGCGTAAGCCGCTGGCCTGTAAAGATGAGCATGGTCGCCTGCGCGTTGGCGCGGCGGTCGGCGCGGGCGCAGGCAACGAAGAGCGCGTCGATGCGCTGGTCGCGGCGGGCGTTGACGTGCTGCTGATCGACTCCTCGCACGGCCATTCCGAAGGCGTGCTGCAACGTATCCGCGAAACCCGCGCTAAATATCCTGACCTGCAAATCATCGGTGGCAATGTGGCAACCGGGGCTGGCGCACGTGCGCTGGCCGACGCGGGCGTTAGCGCAGTGAAAGTGGGCATCGGCCCTGGCTCAATCTGTACCACGCGTATCGTTACCGGCGTTGGCGTACCGCAGATCACTGCGGTTTCCGACGCGGTGGAAGCGCTGGAAGGCACCGGTATTCCGGTTATCGCCGATGGCGGCATTCGCTTCTCCGGCGATATTGCTAAAGCGATTGCGGCAGGCGCCGCCTGCGTCATGGTCGGCTCCATGCTGGCCGGCACCGAAGAATCACCGGGTGAAATCGAGCTGTATCAGGGCCGCGCCTTTAAATCCTATCGCGGTATGGGCTCACTGGGCGCGATGTCCAAAGGCTCTTCTGACCGTTACTTCCAGAGCGATAACGCTGCGGATAAGCTGGTGCCGGAAGGTATCGAAGGCCGCGTGGCTTACAAAGGCCGCCTGAAAGGGATCGTGCATCAGCAGATGGGCGGCCTGCGCTCCTGCATGGGCCTGACCGGCTGTGCCACCATTGACGAGCTGCGCACCAAAGCAGAATTTGTACGCATCAGCGGCGCGGGCATTTCGGAAAGCCACGTTCATGACGTGACCATTACGAAAGAGTCTCCGAACTACCGCATGGGATCGTAATCCCGTAATTTTTCTCGCCCGGCATCAGCCGGGCGCTTTTATTGAGTCTATCGCTCTGGAATTGCCTTAATGACGACGGAAAATATTCATAAGCACCGTATTTTGATCCTCGATTTTGGTTCGCAGTATACCCAGCTGGTCGCGCGCCGCGTGCGTGAGCTGGGCGTTTACTGTGAGCTGTGGGCGTGGGATGTGACCGAAGAGCAGATCCGCGGATTTAAGCCGAGCGGCATTATTCTCTCCGGCGGCCCGGAAAGCACCACGGAACTCAACAGTCCGCGCGCGCCGGAATATATCTTTAACGCTGGCGTACCGGTTCTGGGCGTTTGCTATGGCATGCAGACCATGGCGATGCAGCTGGGCGGCAAAGTTGAAGGCTCCAGCGAGCGCGAGTTTGGCTACGCGCAGGTGGAAGTCAGAACCGACAGCGCACTGGTGCGCGGCATCGAAGATTCGGTCAGCGCCGCGGGTCTGCCGCTGCTGGACGTCTGGATGAGCCACGGCGACAAAGTGACCGCGATCCCGTCTGACTTTGTTACCGTCGCCAGCACCGAAACCTGTCCGTTTGCCATTATGGCGAATGAAGAAAAACGTTTTTACGGCGTGCAGTTCCACCCAGAAGTAACTCATACCCGTCAGGGCCTGCGCATGCTGGAGCGTTTTGTGCGCGACATCTGCGAATGTGAAGCGCTGTGGACACCGGCAAAAATCATCGAAGATATCGTTGAGCGTCTGCGCGAGCAGGTGGGCGACGATAAAGTGATTCTCGGCCTCTCCGGCGGCGTTGACTCCTCCGTAACGGCGATGCTGCTGCACCGCGCCATCGGCGATCGTCTGACCTGCGTGTTCGTGGATAATGGCCTGCTGCGTCTGAACGAAGCAGAGCAGGTGATGGATATGTTCGGCGACCATTTCGGCCTGAACATTATCCATGTTCCGGCAGAAGAGCGCTTCCTGAGCGCGCTGGCGGGCATCGACGAGCCGGAAGCCAAACGTAAAACCATTGGCCGCGTTTTCGTTGAAGTGTTCGACGAGCAGGCGACCAGCCTGACCGACGTGAAATGGCTGGCACAGGGCACCATCTATCCTGATGTGATTGAATCCGCTGCTTCCGCCACCGGCAAAGCGCACGTGATTAAATCGCACCACAACGTCGGCGGCCTGCCGAAAGAGATGAAGCTGGGCCTGGTTGAGCCGCTGAAAGAGCTGTTCAAAGATGAAGTGCGTAAAATTGGTCTGGAGCTGGGCCTGCCTTACGATATGCTGTATCGCCATCCGTTCCCGGGGCCAGGCCTCGGCGTACGCGTGCTGGGCGAAGTGAAGAAAGAGTATTGCGACCTGCTGCGCCGTGCCGACGCCATCTTCATCGACGAACTGCGTAAAGCCGATCTCTATAATAAAGTGAGCCAGGCTTTCACCGTGTTCCTGCCGGTTCGTTCAGTCGGCGTGATGGGCGACGGTCGTAAATATGACTGGGTGGTATCGCTGCGTGCGGTAGAAACCATCGACTTTATGACCGCGCACTGGGCACATCTGCCGTATGAGTTCCTCGGCCGCGTCTCCAACCGCATCATCAATGAAGTGAACGGCATCTCCCGCGTCGTTTATGATATTTCCGGTAAGCCACCAGCAACGATCGAGTGGGAATGATTTAACCGCTCTGTTAAGCAGTAAACGTTTTAAGCCCGCATCAGGCGGGCTTTTTTGTGTCTGCAGATTCGGTATAGATAAGGCGGGAAAGCCCTGTTTTTGCGATTTTAGAGAGGTTGAAACGGCGCAATTTCTACCTGGTTCATTCAAAAGACGTTATTGCTTTCAAACGTTTGCCGGAGGATTTATCAGTAGCTGGATAATTAAGTTTTCGGTACTGGTTAAATAGGGAAGTAGTGGCTTGCTTTATTATTCATGCTGGCTTGGAAAAGGAGGAATTTAATAATCCGTTACGTGTCAGAAGCAGACATCGTTGCACAACCAATCAGGTGTAAAACGGTACCGAAAATATGCTGGAATTGAGAACATCGGAAAATGACAAAAAAGGCCAGACAGCAAGCCACAGCATCTGATTAGTGTTGCAAGTGACACGTTTATTAAGCCGCATGCACGGACGATCTGAGTTAATAAAACCTGTAGAAGTTTTAAGCGAGGCATGCAGAATGTGGAAGTCCGCTTGATGGGACACGGAGAAACCCTGTCTGCTATTTTTAAAATTTAAACTTTTAGGTAACAATCCCTGATTGTTGAAAATAAAGCTCAAAACGACCAGAAAGCAAGGACCAAATGAACAATATTTTCTTAAAAATTGATGGAATTAAGGGTGAATCAAAAGACGCACAGCATCTCGGATGGACTGATGTTAACGCCTATTCATGGGGTTCAAAAAGAAGTAGCGGTGCGCCAGGGGGGAAAGGAAAAGTTAATTACCATAACCTGACGGTACACTGCCAAGTTGATAAAACGACAGCGGGTGCCCTGCTATACGCCTCAAATGGTAACAGAATTAAAACGGTTGAACTGTCAGCCTGTAAAGCAGGCGACGGACAAATGGAGTATTACAGAATTACGCTGGAAAACGTCATCCTTGTGGAAGTGCTTTTCAGAGATCACGGGGCGACAACTGACGTTGAATACGAGTTTGAAGCTGATAAGGTGAAATTTCAGTACTGGGAACAGGGAGGCATGGGCGGTAAAGGCGCAGAATCCCGTATGGGCTGGGATATTAAAAATTCAATATCTTGCTTCTGACGCGCAGGGGATATTATGGGTACAAGTGCATTTTCTCACCTGAGGTACGATCTTGATACCTACATCATTGAGTTACAGCGCGTGGCTAATCTTGCTGCCTCGTTTTTGATAAGAGATTCGTTAATTCGCCATGACTATCTGCGTGATATTAATTCCAGTATCAGGGATTATCAGTCTCGTTTTGATGCGGAAATAAATCCTCAAAAAAAGATAGGGATCATCGAAGAGCTGAAAGCGGAGCTGAAACTCACAGAAAAAGAATATCAGATGCTCAGGATGAAAGATCGTGTCATCTATGCTGTGACGGATGTGTTTGAAGAGCATGGTGTCCTGAAATACGCCAAAATTGCTGGTGGCGTCGTTGGTGGTGGAATAGAAGCCTGGGGAGGGTATCGACTGACCAGGATTGGAAAATCGCTTAATCTTCGAGCCATGCGAGGGGTAGGGCTCATGCTCGTTACTCATGGTTTGAACGATATCTATGAATCGGCTTCCCCGCTAATTTATGAACATAAGCATACAGGGTTAATACGCAAGATTTACCGGGAGGCGGCAAATATGGCGGGGCTTAGTAATGATGCGGGGGACCTGGCTTATAGCGGTGTTGAATTTTCGCTAACGTTGTATGCTGCAATGAGAACTCCAGTACTTATCCAGAATCCTGGAAGACTTGCCACTAAATATCTTGGCGACCAGCCTGGGACTGGAAAGTTATTCCGATATGTAAGTAATGATTTTATATCTAAATGGGCCAGTAAAAACGGTGCTATGAAACTATATTTTTCAGGGAACTCTTTATATAAAGCTAAAGCTGAATTCATCGATGGCGGCTACAA
This sequence comes from Mixta sp. Marseille-Q2659, assembly GCF_940807255.1. Lineage (GTDB taxonomy): Bacteria > Pseudomonadota > Gammaproteobacteria > Enterobacterales > Enterobacteriaceae > Mixta. The sequence goes on from NZ_CALNWY010000013.1 coordinate 26,043, forward strand.
ATTCGACAATTAGAACCATAACGTTACTGCCAGTTTCATCAACTTAACCTGGCATTTTATGGTTCGGTTAGCCTCTCTGGCTGAGGAGCGTATGTCCAGTAAAGCAAAAAAGAGCATTCCGGCGGGCATGTAGAGATAAGACCACTCTCCAAAAATAAGCGTAGCAAGGGTAAATAAGATAATTGCGACGAAGTAGTATCTGGTCATGACGATTGACTTTTTTGCTTCTTCTTGTATCAGACGTTGAAGCGTCAATTTGTCTGTCAGATTAGGATGATAGATCTTTTTTAACGCCCTGAGTTGATCTTTAAAACCCAACAATTCTCGCTTACTAAACCTGGCATTTGCTATTTTACCTTTTAGATCTGACATCATCCCTTTCCTTGTCTTATCAATACCATAATATCTTACGATAAAACGCCTTCTCAATGATCATTGTTCTGCATATAACATCGCTTACATTCCTCCTGGCCATCGCCTTATCCATTTCGGCCAGAAATCGACCACGCTTATGTCAAAGGCGTAGTTTGCGTGGGCATTATGTTTTACATTAATCCAGCCGTTAAAGCGTTAACTGACGGGCTGGCAAAGTTACGACAGGTTGAACGAATGGCCGAGTCTGATGCGTGACCTGAGCAGGTGGATAAGATGGAGGCTGCGAAGTGTACTGTGGAAACAGTGGAAAACGGGCAGCAAGCGTTGCAGTGTACTGTGCAATCGCGGGGTAAGCAAAGACCTGGCGGCCCAGACGGTGGGAAGTTGCCATAAGCAGTGACAGATCAGTTGTAGCCCGGCACTGGGCATAGCTCTTCCCAACATACTGTTTATCAGACTCGGCCTGCCGGAGTTACAGGCAGGCGACGATCAACATAACCGAATCACCTTATACGGACCCGTACGTACGGTGGTGTGGGAGGAGACTGGTCGTGAGATCAACCCCTATCCCGATTCTGCAGATTCGGTATAGATAAGACGGGAAAGCCCTGTTTTATTGACGTGTGGAATGGGCGATGTGGCGTGTTCCCATTGGTTTATTCCAAAAGGCTGAGGGGATTGTTATTGCGCTAAAAGTTTTGCAGGAAGGCTTGTAGAGAGCTGAATGCTTACGTTTTCGGTTCTGGCTAAATAAGAAGGTCGTGGCTTGTTTTAGCCTTTGCGCTGGTAGGGCAGGAGGCAATTTAATCGTCCGTTAAATGCCTGAAGCGATCCTTCGCAATGTTTCGTCATGCAGCCTGGCGAACGGCTGCTTTGGCTTAATTCTGGCCATTAACACATAGAGGGAGTGTCAGCTTGCGACTGCACATAAGCGAGCATCGATCGGCACACTCACCGTAAAGATTGTCCCCGTCTTCAGCACGGTCAACAATGACACTCCCGCCGTGAATTTCTGCAACACGTTGAACAAAGGAGGTCCAGGTCGCAGGATCATTTACCTGCCGAACGGCCTCTTTATTTACCTGATTGCATCGACATCTGCTCGGCGGCCTTTAGGTGCTGCTCAACGACCGGCGTGTGTGCATCGGCAAGGGCCTTCACATCTGGATCCTTAATCATCTTAGAATCACTCTGCAGCTTCGACAGTACCATCTGGTGATCTTTGGTGCCGGCGTTTTCCATATACAACTTGTCAAATGCGTCGCCGCTCTGACTTTCCAGTTTGGTGGCCATGGCTTTGTGCATGGCGTCCGGCTCAGTTGGCAGTGTCACGCCTTTTTGCTGGGCGACTGTCTGTACTTTGTTCAAGGCATCACCGTGGTCTTTGACCATCTGCTGAGCAAATGCTTTGACTTCGCTGCTTTGGGCTTTGCTCAGCGCGATCTTGGCGGCGGCGATCTCATTGATATTGGCCTGCGCCATGTCCTTCAATGCTTTTTCATCGCCGGAACTGAGCTGGGCGCTCGATTCTGTCTGGCCTGCAGCGCCACTCTGTGCAGCACTCGTTGGCGTCTGAGCTTGCACGCCGACAGTGCTGAACATAGCTGCTATTGCTGATATGGCTAACAGCCCTTTCAAGCTTTTACTTTTTTGCATTTTGTTCTCCTGCGGGTCATAGGTAGGGTGAGTATCCGGTAATTAATCGTGCGCAGCTTTATAGGTCAATTTCAGCTGTAATGGTCAGTATAGTGGATCAACTGAGCCAGCAGATTAAGTTATGGTTCTCAACGGAGGATGGCAGGAAATGACGAAAGCGCTATGGAAGCTATAACGAAGGAAGCTTTCTGACTGAAACCGGAACGGCGCATTTAGTAAACCAGACGTTATTTTATAAATACTGTGCTTATCAACGGGCGAGCGGCGCTTTTCCGGTTGACGATCGTACTTGTAAGTTTGGCCGCCAGATGGCTGACCGGTTTTGCCGGATTCTCGATGCGCTGCAAAATCTGTTTGGCTGCGTGTTGCCCTAAAGAGAGCGGATCGATGGCTATCGTGGTCAGCGGCGGATTACTGTATGCGCCTGCGGAAACGCCATCATGACCAATCAGCGAGATATACCGGCTTGTACAGAGCCACTGCATATTTCAGGTCTGGAAACTCTGTTTGGTTGTGGCCTGATAATATTAACGCATACTACGATTTATTATCTCTATGAGTGGCACTAATAATTATTCCGCGCTGGTTGGCTTAATTGATCCTCATTATACAACGCTCTCATAACAGACTTGTGACATTTTTAACGTCAGTTGGCCTTCTTCTGAAATGACACAGCAGATGTTACGTTGATTAGTTAGTTGCTGTAATTAATAATTTTTTAAGATATTAGGTTTGGCATTTTGGTAATGACTCCAACTTACTGATAGTGTTTTATGTTCAGATAATGCCCGATGACCTTGTCATGCAGCTCCACCGATTTTGAGAACGACAGTGACTTCCGTCCCAGCCTTGCCAGATGTTGTCTCAGATTCAGGTTATGTCGCTCAATGCGCTGAGTGTAACGCTTGCTGATAACGTGCAGCTTTCCCTTCAGGCGTGATTCGTACAGCGGCCAGCCATCCGTCATCCATACCACGACCTCAAAGGCCGACAGCAGGCTCAGAAGACGCTCCAGTGTGGCCAGAGTGCGTTCACCGAAGACGTGCGCCACAACCGTCCTCCGTATCCTGTCATACGCGTAAAACAGCCAGCGCTGACGTGATTTAGCACCGACGTAGCCCCACTGTTCGTCCATTTCAGCGCAGACAATCACATCACTGCCCGGTTGTATGCGCGAGGTTACCGACTGCGGCCTGAGTTTTTTAAGTGACGTAAAACCGTGTTGAGGCCAACGCCCATAATGCGTGCACTGGCGCGACATCCGACGCCATTCATGGCCATATCAATGATTTTCTGGTGCGTACCGGGCTGAGAGGCGGTGTAAGTGAACTGTAGTTGCCATGTTTTACGGCAATGAGAGCAGAGATAGCGCTGATGTCCGGCAGTGCTTTTGCCGTTACGCACCACGCCTTCAGTAGCGGAGCAGGAAGGACATCTGATGGAAATGGAAGCCACACAAGCACCTTAAAATCACCATCATACACTAAATCAGTAAGTTGGCAGCATTACCTGGCATTTTTTATCAATAACTTTAAAGATAATTGGTCTATATTTTTCGTTTTTTTCACCCTGGGAATATTCATGTTTGCTCATTCGTATTTTGGGGCCGGACTGGCTGTTTTTATTTCTGCTTTTGCATTGTTATTAACTTGTGTGGTACCTGTAGAGTCCCTCATTCATTTAATGGAAGAAGGGCAACTGGTTGAGACATTAACGCTATACGCTTATGCTATCGCACTGCTCTATTTTATCTTGCGGCCTAATCTGCACATTACTTTTCTTACCCGCATCTCAATTATTTTGGTGTTGTTTGGCATGATGGCCAGAGAAGCAGATTTACATAAATATATCGCGCATATGAGCATGCTGAAACTGCGCTTCTGGACCGGCAATCTTCCTCTGTACACTAAACTGGAAGCTTTTTTTATCATGTTGCCTGTGGTGGCCGCCTGTCTTTATCTGGTTATTAAGCATGCAAAAAATATATGGCTTCAGGCGAGAGCGCATCAGGCTTATGCGATAACGACGGTAACGTTGGTTGTGTTAATACCGCTGACGAACATTGCCGATCGCTCACTGGGTTTACTGAAAGAGACATTTAGCTGGTACGCTCCCCACTGGTTAATCGCGCTGCAGACCTCGCAGGAGGAGATGCTGGAGATGTCTCTGCCTTTGCTGGCCCTGGTTGCAGCGCTGCAGTTCCGATGCAGTAAAAAAGCGAAAGCCATTCGACAGACTTACATCGGATAAAATATTTTATAGGAAATGAATGTCTATTTATTTCCTCTGGTTCCTTTCTTTTACCTGCGCCTGGGATATTTATGCTAAGAAAAAATAAATATGATAAATTTACTCTGCACTATAAAGAGGATAATGTCGTCTACAACCAGATATTCCTGGATTTTATTAATTACAAACTGCCGATCCTGAAAGTATTCCGCAATCAGGAAAAGACCAAGGTCATGCTAATTGAATACGGCAGGAAGTACTATGTAATGAAAGTATTCAAGCCTAACGGTAAACCGATTGAAATATTATATAAATCACTCTTTAAAAAGGATTACTGTTTAAATCTCATTAGAAGAAATGACCAACTCTGGGACAGGGGTATGCGTTTTCAGAATGACATTTACCTGTTGGCGCAACGCAAGAGAAGATTCTGTACCGATCTGGTAATGCTGCCAACTTACTGATTTAGTGTATGATGGTGATTTTAAGGTGCTTGTGTGGCTTCCATTTCCATCAGATGTCCTTCCTGCTCCGCTACTGAAGGCGTGGTGCGTAACGGCAAAAGCACTGCCGGACATCAGCGCTATCTCTGCTCTCATTGCCGTAAAACATGGCAACTACAGTTCACTTACACCGCCTCTCAGCCCGGTACGCACCAGAAAATCATTGATATGGCCATGAATGGCGTCGGATGTCGCGCCAGTGCACGCATTATGGGCGTTGGCCTCAACACGGTTTTACGTCACTTAAAAAACTCAGGCCGCAGTCGGTAACCTCGCGCATACAACCGGGCAGTGATGTGATTGTCTGCGCTGAAATGGACGAACAGTGGGGCTACGTCGGTGCTAAATCACGTCAGCGCTGGCTGTTTTACGCGTATGACAGGATACGGAGGACGGTTGTGGCGCACGTCTTCGGTGAACGCACTCTGGCCACACTGGAGCGTCTTCTGAGCCTGCTGTCGGCCTTTGAGGTCGTGGTATGGATGACGGATGGCTGGCCGCTGTACGAATCACGCCTGAAGGGAAAGCTGCACGTTATCAGCAAGCGTTACACTCAGCGCATTGAGCGACATAACCTGAATCTGAGACAACATCTGGCAAGGCTGGGACGGAAGTCACTGTCGTTCTCAAAATCGGTGGAGCTGCATGACAAGGTCATCGGGCATTATCTGAACATAAAACACTATCAGTAAGTTGGAGTCATTACCGGATTTTTCATATTATTTGCTGAAAGTAAAATTCAATATTCGTCATAAAATAAAAAGCGGAAAAAACAGAGTGGCGAAAATTTTTTGTTAGCTGGAGACGCAGGCGCTACTCATAATTTGTCCTTTAACCCGCTGGTTAACTCTGCCGCGCTGTTGCCTGCCGCCATCGCTGCTGGCTAACGTTTTATCTGGCCGCCCGCTTAGGTATACCGGACAGAGATCGTCCACACTTACGTCAAAGGCGTAGTCTGTGCGGGCATTGTGTTTTACACTGCGCGCTGCAAAATCTGAGTAGATAAACAAGTATCAGGTGGTAATGGCGATGAACGGAACGATCACAACGTGGTTTGAGGATAAAGGTTTTGGATTTATCAAAGATGAGAACGGTGATAACCGTTATTTTCATGTGATTAAGGTCGCCAACCCTGAGCTGATTAAGAAAGATGCGGCGGTAACGTTCGAGCCCGGCACCAACAGTAAAGGCCTGTCAGCCTATGCGGTGAAAGTCGTCCCGGAAAGCAAATATATCTATATTGCGGGCGAGCGCCTGAAGCTTTCCTCGATTAAGTCTTACGTGGTTTACAGCGAAGAAGTGCCAGTTGAGACGCGCATTGATAAAGAAAAAACGGTTCTCTCGGTGGGCCTGTTGATGAATAGCATCAGGCCAAAATCAGACGTAAAGCCGGGTGAAATGCGTTCGCTGAAAAAGCTGGCGATCACCACCTTTCACGGATCGACGTTAATCTTTTCGGAAGATGAGATCGATATTGATGCCACGGTAAAACTGCTCAAGGTCTGAGATAATCCGGACGGACCCAGCGCCAGTTAAGCGGATTCGCTGACTGGCCTTAATGCGCTCGTGATACGGCGCTTTTACCGACGATACTACGCAGCACCGACCTTAACCCTGGGGATGACGTATGAATAAAGAGATACCACTTAAATATTATGACATCGTCGATGAGTATTCGACGGAATCGGCAAAGCCGGTAAACGAGACAGAACATGAATCCCTGGCGCACTATTTCCAGCTGCTGCTTACCCGCCTGATGAATAACGAAGAGATCAGTGAAGATGCGCAGAAAGAAATGGCCATCGAAGCCGGTATCGATGAAGAGCGTATTGATGATATCGCGGAATTTCTGAATCAGTGGGGCAATGAATAGCGCCCGCTGAGGTTATCTTTATGCAGGCAACATGCGTTCGCTCCGCGCTATAAATAAGCCCCGTTACGGGGCTTATTTATGCTTCAAACGGCGGTTTCCTGTCTTCTCGCCCGATCTCCGGCGCAACATCTGAATCCTCGCAGTGAGCTTACTCTGGCTGCTCCAGCGCCAGCGGCCGCCGCTGTTTCCTGACCCGCCAGAACCAGATCGCCGTCAGCAGCGCCAGCCAGACCAGTCCGGCCATTAACGCCATGCGCGTTTCGGCTACGGCGCCCAGTACGCCGATCACCAACAGCATAAACAGCAGCGTCAACACCGGCGCCAGCGGCCAGAAGGGCACCGGAAAACGGATCTCCCGGCGCTCCTCAGCGGTTAAGCTGCGGCGCATCGCAAAGTGCGACAGCAGGATCATCAGCCATACCCAAAGCGTAGCGAAAGCGGCCAGCGACGCGATCAGCACAAACACCTGTTCCGGGATCAGATAGTTAAGCACCACGGCTGCCAGCAGAGAGGCCGCCAGGACCACCACCGTCATCCAGGGCACGCCGTTGCGGGCCAGGCGCAAAAAGCTTTTCGGCGCCATACCTTCCTGCGCCATGCCGAACATCATGCGACCCGCGCCGAAAATATCGCTGTTAATCGCCGAGATAGTGGCGCTAATCACGATAATATTCAGCACGTTGGCGGCGGCAGGCAATCCCAGCCCTTCAAAAATCAATACAAACGGGCTGCCCTGTTGCCCGATGCTGGTCCATGGAAAAATTGCCATCAGGATAAACAGCGTGCAGACATAAAACAGGATAATGCGCAGCGGAATCGTATTAATCGCCCGTGGGATGACCTTTTCCGGGTTGCGCGCTTCCGCCGCCGTGATGCCGATAATTTCGATGCCGCCGAACGCAAACATCACAATGCCGAGCGAGGCGACGATCCCGCCGAAGCCCTCCGGCGCAAAGCCGCCGTGTGACCAGAGATTCTCCACGCCGGTTGCCGGAAAATGGTGGCCAAAGCCAAAGAAAATCACGCCTGCGCCTGCCGCAATCATGGCGACAATCGCTGTCACCTTAATCAGCGACAGCCAAAATTCCATTTCGCCAAACACCTTTACATGGCACAGATTCAGCGCGCCGATAAAACAGATGATGCTCAGCACCCAAATCCAGCGCGGCACATCCGGATACCACAGCCCCATATAAACGCCGAAGGCGGTCACATCCGCCAGGCAGACAATGATCATCTCGAAGGTATAAGTCCAGCCGGTGATAAAACCGGCCAGCGGGCCGAGATAGTGACGGGCGTAGCTGCCGAACGAGCCAGAAACGGGATTGCGTACCGCCATCTCTCCCAGCGCGCGCATCACAATAAATACCGCGGCGCCGCCCACCAGATAGGCCAGCAGCACGGCCGGGCCAGCCATCTGAATCGCGGCGGCGGAGCCGTAAAAAAGTCCGGTGCCGATAGCGGAACCCAACGCAATAAAGCGAATATGACGCGCGCTGAGCCCGCGCAGCAGATGCGATGTTTGTTGTTGCATAGCAGGATCCTGATTAGAAGATGATAACTGCAAATATGCGTATGGCTGCCGGAGGCGTTTTTTCCGGCAGCATACAGAGACAACAGTTATTGATGGCTGGGCAGTACGGCAGGCAACAGCGCCGTCAAATGACGGTAGCTCAACAGCTCAGCGGCGCGTTCAATATCCGGCGCGAAGAAACGATCCTGAGTGTAATGCGCAACCTGCTCGCGCAGCAGATGGCGCGCTTTTTCCAGCGGTGGGCTGGTTTTCAGCCCTTCGCGCAAATCGACACCCTGGCAGGCGGCAAGCCACTCCACGGCAATCACGCCGCGCGTATTGGCCGCCATTTCCCACAGCCGACGACCGGCGGCGGGCGCCATGGAAACATGATCTTCCTGGTTGGCGGAGGTTGGCAGGCTATCAACGCTGTGCGGATGTGCCAGCGCCTTGTTTTCACTCGCCAGCGCGGCGGCAGTCACCTGGGCGATCATAAAGCCGGAGTTAACGCCGCCGTTTTTCACCAGGAAAGGCGGCAGTTGCGACATATGCTTATCCATCATCAGCGCGACGCGTCGCTCGGAAAGGGCGCCGATCTCGGCAATGGCCAGCGCGAGGTTATCCGCCGCCATCGCTACCGGTTCGGCGTGGAAGTTGCCGCCGGAGATCACCTCATTCTCTTCGGCAAATACCAGCGGGTTATCCGAAACCGCGTTGGCCTCGATTAACAGCACCTCCGCCGCCTGGCGGATCTGCGTCAGGCAGGCGCCCATCACCTGCGGCTGGCAGCGCAGCGAATAGGGATCCTGTACCTTGTCGCAATTCTGATGGGATTGTGCGATCTCGCTGCTGTCGGTTAACAGGTGACGAAACAGCGCCGCCGCATCAATCTGTCCACGCTGGCCGCGCACCTCGTGAATACGCGCATCGAACGGGCGACGCGAGCCCAGCACCGCTTCGGTGGTCAGCGCGCCGCAGACAATGGCCGAAGCGAACAGATCCTCCGCTTCAAACAGGCCGCGCAGGGCAAAGGCGGTAGAGGTTTGGGTGCCGTTAAGCAGCGCCAGGCCTTCTTTAGCGGCCAGCGTAATCGGCTGCAGGCCCGCTTTTGCCAGCGCTTCTGTGGCTGGCAGCCATTCGTCCTGATAGCGCGCTTTGCCTTCGCCGAGCAGCGTCAGCGACATATGCGCCAGCGGTGCCAGATCGCCCGATGCGCCCACCGAGCCTTTAGCCGGAATAAACGGAAAGACCTCGGCGTTCACCAGCGCCATCAGCGCCTGAATCACGCTCAGGTGAATGCCGGAAAAACCGCGCGCCAGACTATTGATTTTCAACACCATCATCAGGCGCACCAGCTTATCGTCCAGCGGCTCGCCGATGCCCGCCGCATGGGAAAGCACCAGCGAGCGCTGTAAATTTTCCAGATCTTCCGCCGGAATACGCGTCTGGGCCAGCAGCCCGAAACCGGTATTAATGCCGTAGGCGGTGCGGCCTTCGGCGAGAATGGCGTTTACGCTGGCCACGCTGCTGTTGATTGCCGGAATGGCGCGCTCATCCAGCTCAATGTGAACCGGATTGCTGTAGATGTCGCGCAGCTGGGCGAGGGTGAGCGTGCCGGGCGTCAGTGTGAAGTTCATATCAGCGTTTCTCCTGGGTTGCCGCAATCATCGGCAGATTAAGCTGCTGTTCCGCCGCGCAGTTGATGGCGATGTCGTAACCGGCATCGGCGTGGCGCATGACGCCGGTCGCCGGATCGTTATGCAGCACGCGGGCGATACGCGCTGCCGCTTCATCGCTGCCGTCGCAGACAATTACCATGCCCGCATGCTGCGAGAAGCCCATGCCCACGCCGCCGCCATGATGCAGGGAAACCCAGGTGGCGCCGCTGGCGGTATTGAGCAAGGCATTCAGCAACGGCCAGTCAGAGACCGCGTCGGAGCCGTCGCGCATCGCTTCGGTCTCGCGGTTGGGGCTGGCGACCGAGCCAGAATCGAGATGGTCGCGACCGATGACGATCGGCGCGGAAACTTCGCCGCTGCGTACCATTTCGTTAAATGCCAGGCCCAGCTTCTGACGCCACTCCAGGCCTACCCAGCAGATGCGCGCCGGCAGTCCCTGAAAGCTGATGCGTTCGCGCGCCATATCCAGCCAGTGATGGAGATGCTTGTCGTCTTTAATTAGCTCTTTAACTTTGGCGTCGGTTTTATAGATATCCTGCGGATCGCCAGACAGCGCGACCCAGCGGAACGGGCCGATGCCGCGACAGAACAACGGACGAATATAGGCGGGCACGAAGCCGGGGAAATCAAAGGCATTTTCCACGCCCATCTCTTTTGCCATCTGACGAATATTGTTGCCGTAATCAAAAACCGGCACGCCCATCTGTTTGAATGCCAGCATCGCCCTGACATGATCGGCCATTGAACGTTTTGCCGCTTCGGTCACCGCCTGTGGTTCGGTTTGCGCGCGATGCTGGTACGTTTCCCACTGCCAGCCTTTTGGCAGATAGCCGTGTAGCGGATCGTGCGCGCTGGTCTGATCGGTGACCATGTCCGGCCGCACGCCGCGCTTCACCAGTTCCGGCAGGATCTCTGCCGCATTGGCGCACAGCGCAACCGAAACCGCCCGGCCTTCAGCGGTATATTTTTTGATGCGATTAAGCGCGTCATCCAGCGAATCGGCCTGCTCATCCACATAGCGCGTGCGCAGACGAAAATCGATGCGGCTCTGCTGGCATTCAATATTCAGTGAGCTGGCGCCTGCCAGCGTAGCTGCCAGCGGCTGCGCGCCGCCCATGCCGCCCAGACCGGCGGTCAGGATCCAGCGGCCGGTCAGATCGCCGTTGAAGTGTTGGCGACCTGCTTCGACAAAGGTTTCATAAGTGCCCTGTACGATCCCCTGGCTGCCGATATAGATCCAGCTGCCGGCGGTCATCTGGCCATACATCGCCAGCCCTTTGGCGTCCAGCTCGTTAAAGTGTTCCCAGGTCGCCCAGTGCGGCACCAGGTTCGAGTTGGCGATTAACACGCGCGGGGCGTTTTCATGGGTTTTAAACACGCCGACCGGCTTGCCGGACTGCACCAGCAGCGTCTCGTCGCTTTCCAGTTTTTCCAGCGATGCCACGATGGCGTCAAAGCATTCCCAGTCGCGAGCCGCGCGGCCAATGCCGCCATATACCACCAGCTCATGCGGGTTTTCCGCTACTTCCGGGTCGAGATTGTTCATCAGCATGCGTAGCGGCGCTTCGGTGAGCCAGCTTTTGGCATTGAGCGTGGTGCCACGCGGGGCACGGATTTCCTTGTCTCGGTATTTGCTTTGCGGCATCGCAGTTAACTCCTGACGGTTGCATTAACAAGTATCTGGCCTGGTGAGGCCGTTCAGAGAACATCTGCAAACACATATACTTGTATATACAAATGCGTGCAAGCCGGGATTTAACAATAAAGAAACAATAAAAATCTTTATTTATCAGCGTAATAAAAAGGCGAGGAAATCGTGTTTAAAGAAGTGTTTTCTAATTTATCTTTTTATTTCAATTAAATAGTATGAAATGGCACTTTTAAGCGAATTTGCGTTAGTTATCACGAATTTCACCATTTTTTTACTTCGCGGCAAATCCGTATTTTGCCGTGGGTTACGACATAAAATGTCCCTGTAAACGATAGCGCGAGCCGGGAAATAGCAGGCGAGCATGAGAGACAATATGCTGTGTGGACCAGGTGCGACGGTGGATTAACAGGCAGGGTTCGCCGTCGTCTATCTGCAGTAGCGTACGTTCTTCCGGCGTTGCCCGTACCGCCTCGACAATATGCTCGCCTTCAGTAAGCGGGGCTACCCGCGAAAGGTAGGCGTGCGGCGTGGTGTGGGTAAAATCCTGAGCCAGATAATCGGGCGCGACCGTCGCATTGACGCAACGATCCTCAATCTGCACCGGCATATCGTTTTCAAAATGAACCATGATCGAATGAAAGACCGGCGTGCCTTCTTCCACATCCAGCGCCGTTGCCTGATTAAAACCGGCGTCGATCAGCTCAAGCTTCAGTACCTGGCAGCGATGCTGATGTTGGCGAGCGGCGATTTCATCGGCGATGCTGCGGATCTCAAACAGCGCCGATTGCCCTTTGGGCTCCGCAACAAAGGTGCCGACGCCCTGGAGACGTACCAGCAGACCTTCATCGGTCAGCTCGCGTAGCGCGCGATTAATCGTCATCCGGCTAAAGCCGAACTGCGCCACCAGCTCCGCTTCGGAAGGAATGCGATCGTGCGGACGCCAAACGCCTGCGGCGATCTTTTTACTGATCGCCTGTTTGACTTTGGCATAAAAGGGCGCGGGCGTGCCGGCAACTGCCGATCGGGATCGGGACGAAAACATACGGGCCTTCCTTACGACTGCTTGGCTGTGTGGCCTAAGTATACTTAGTTTCGACCATAATTCAGCAATTTATCCCCACCAGCGGACCAGCTGCCAGGCGATGCGCGCCGCCAGCGCCGCCCCTTGTCCATCGCGGTCGCGCGCCGGATTAAACTCCACCAGATCCACCGCCTGCAGTTTGCCGCTGCGACAGATCGGCTCTATCAGTCGCATGATTATTGCGCTGGGAACGCCGAGCGCGGCGGGCGCCGAAACCGCTGGCATTTCCCATGCGGGCAGTACATCCAAATCGATGGTCAGGTAGAGACGATCGCAATCCGTTATAAAATGCTTCAGCTGGGCAATCGCCTCGTCAGGCGCATTCAGACAGCGCAGATCCTCGATAAGTGTAACGTTGCGTTTTGCCGCTTCATCAAGCAGCGTCTGGGTGTTGGCCGCCATACTTAAGCCGAAACAGGCATAGCAGAAATCGCGCTGCTGCGTCTCGCAGTCGAGTGCCAGCTGGCGAAATGGCGTGCCGGAAGTTGCCCGTTGCGCATGGCGTAAATCGAGGTGCGCATCCAGATTAATAATGCCGACCTTTTCATCGGGAAAGGCATCAAGCAGGCCAAGTCCGTGGCCGTAAGCGGTTTCATGGCCGCCGCCCAGCACCAGCGTGCGCTTCCCGCCGCGCTGACAATAGACGACCGCATCATGCAGCGCCTGCTGTGCCTCTTCCAGCTTATCTTCCACCACGAAAATCGTGCCGAAATCCACCAGCCGCGTATGTTCCGGCTGGCTGGCCATATTGGCCAGCGCGCGCCGCAGCGTATCTGGCGCCTGGGCCGCGCCGGGTCGTCCCTGGTTGCGCTTAACGCCTTCATCACAGGCGAATCCTAACAGCGCGATCTCGCCGTTTTCTGCATCAGGGCTGAAGGCAGCGCTGCGGGCGACGGTTTGAAACAGGCGCAGCGCGTTGCTGGCCTCGTGCGTGTCGTCGCGGCCTTGCCAGACCTCAGGCGACGTAGGGCGCCACTGTTTCATAATGCGCTCCCGTGCGTGATCTTGCCGCGAAACAGGCGCGCATAAAGCGGGCTGCGGCCCGGTTCGTAAACCATTTCCACCGGCTGTTCCGCCTCCCAGATCGCCAGATCGGCGACAAATCCCGCCTTAAGCTGACCGTGCGAACGTTGACGGCCTAATGCCAGGGCTGCATGGCGCGTCACGCCGGCCCAGGCTTCTTCCGGCGTCAGGCCAAACTGTACGCAGGCCATATTCATCGCCAGATGCAGGCTGGCGAAAGGACTGGTGCCGGGGTTGTAATCGGTGGCGACCGCCATCGGCACCTGATAGCGCCGCAGCGTCTCCACCGGCGGGCGCTGGCTCTCTTTGAGAAAATAAAATGCGCCGGGCAGCAGCACGGCAACCGTACCGCTGTCGCTCATCGTCTTTACGCCGTTCTCATCGAGATACTCCAGATGATCCGCCGACAGGCCCTTATAGCGACTTACCAGCGCCGCGCCGTCCAGCAAAGAGAGCTGTTCCACATGGCCTTTCACCGGAATACCATGACGTTGCGCCGCCGCAAATACCTGTTCGCACTGCGCTGGACTAAAACCGACGCTTTCACAAAAGACATCTACCGCCTCGAACAATCCTTCCTGCCAGAGCGACGGCAACAGCCTGTCGCAAATCAGATCGATATATGCCGCTTTATCATGTCGGTACTCAGCGGGTACTGCATGGGCGGCCAGCAGCGTCGGGCTGATCTCAACCGGATAGCGTGCGGCGAGCTGGCGGGCTACGCGCAGCATTTTCGCTTCGCTCTGCAGGTTAAGGCCGTAGCCCGATTTGATTTCCAGCGTCGTCACTCCTTCGAGCAGCAGACGCTGCAGGCGCGCTGCCGCCCGCGTCAGCAGCTCGCTTTCCGTGGCCGCGCGCGTCGCTTCAACCGTGGCGTTAATGCCGCCGCCGCGCGCACTGATCGCCTGATAGGAGACGCCGTTCAGCCGCTGCTCCCATTCGGCGGCACGGTTGCCGCCAAATACCAGATGCGTATGACAATCGATCAGGCCGGGCGTGATGAGCCGTCCCTGGGCATCGTGAATCGTGCCGCCGACCGTCTCGCCACGGGGTAAAACGGCAAGAATGTGACCGTCGCGCAGGATAAGGTCGTGCTGGTCCAACAAGCCGTAAGGCGCGGGACGGTCGGGATCGAACGTTGCCAGTCTGGCATTGCGCCAAACCGTATCGGTAGAAATAAGCTGCACGGTGGTCCTTTCTCTTGTCATGAGTTGTATATACATTTATTTTTCAACCACCGCAGGTTGTCAATAAAACCCTGCAACAATGTTGGCTATTTGTGATAGCTGGCGGATTGGTCGGGAAAGCGGGTGAGGGCGGGCGATAAAAAAGCCTCCGCAGGCGGAGGCTGATGGTCTGAATTTATGTTCGGTATTAATGCAGCAAAAACAGTGTCGCCAGGCCGAGGAAAATAAAGAAGCCGCCGGTATCGGTAATGGCGGTAATCATCACGCTGGAGCCGATGGCCGGATCGCGTTTCAGTTTGGTCATTACCAGCGGGATCAGCACGCCCATCAGCGCCGCCAGCAGCAGGTTCAGGATCATCGCCAGCATCATTACGCCACCCAGCTCCAGATTGTCATACATCAGCCAGGTGATGCAGCCCATAATGCTGCCCCAGAACAGGCCGTTAATCAGCGCCACGCCCAGTTCACGCATAAAAAGAAAACTAAAGTTACCCGGTTCAACCTGATGCAGCGCCAGCGCGCGCACGATCATGGTAATGGTCTGGTTGCCGGTATTGCCGCCGATACCTGCGACGATCGGCATCAGCGTCGCCAGCGCCACCAGCTCGGCAATGGTCTCTTCAAACAGGCCGATAACGCGCGACGCGACAAAGGCGGTGCAGAGATTGATCGCCAACCAGGTCCAGCGCGTGCGCACCGCCTTTCTTACCGGCGCGAAAACTTCCTCTTCCTGGCTCAGACCGCCCATTTTGCGGATATTGCTTTCGTTCTCTTCATTCACCAGGTCGATAACATCTTCGATGGTCACGCGCCCGATCAGCTTGCCCTGGGCGTCAATTACCGCGGCGGAAATCAGGTTATAACGTTCGAAGGCGCCGGCGGCATCTTCCGCTTTATCATCCAGGCGAAAGGTATTCGGTCGGTCATTCATAACCGAGAAAACCGGCGTATCGGGCTGGTTAAGCAGAATATCGGTCAGCGGCAGCTCGCCCAGCAGCACATTATTTTTATCGGTGATAAACAGCTTATCGGTGCCTTCCGGGATCGCGCGCTTGCGGCGCAAAAAGCGCTGCACCGTCGCCAGGTTAACGTCGGCGCGCACGGTGATAAAATTGAAGTCCATAATGCGGCCGACGCGATCGCGGTCGAAATGCACCACGTCCAGCACGCGCGCGCGCAGCGCCGGTTCCAGCGTGGTCAGTAGCCGACCGGTTAAATCGCGCGGCAGATATTTCGCCAGGTAGGCCTGATCGTCGATATCCAGCGGCTCGATAGCCTGCAAAATATCTTTATCGCTCATCGCTTCGGTCAGGCTCTCCCAGACCGTTTCTGACGCTTCTACCAGCACCTGGCCGCGGCGGGAATTATCCACCAGTTGCCACAGCGCCTGGCGTTCATCTTCCGGCAGCGCTTCCAAAATATCGGCAATATCGGCCGCATGGAGCAGCGTCAGATCCTGATGCAGACGGGCAATTTGGGCTTCGGTTTCAGCGGAAAGCGGCTCGGCGTCCTGCGGATTACGCAGACTTTCAACCAGCTCCGGTTCATTAAGTAACAGGGTAAGAATGCGGCTGCGGGTATCGGCGAGCTGCTGAGCTTGGGATACAGACATAAAAATTCCCTTGTGTCTGAAACACGGGCAAGGCAAGCCCGTTATGATCTACAGGCATGAGGAGAGGGTAAGTTGTCTCGACAAAGGCAACTTAACGCTCGCGTCATGGCTCATTATTGACGGGCTGAGTCGCGACCGGCGTCTCCATATTTACTTTTTTTTCCTGATGGTGCTGAAATGCGCCGGGCAAAACATACAACAAACGGCCGAGTAAAATTATAAAGCTAATAAGCAACACAATGCGGGTCATTCGGCCAGTTTTACGGCGCTTTCGCAATGAGGTAATGCTATTCACGCAGAGTCTCCTGTAGCAGGCCCGAAGGCGGAGAAACAATTTAGGCACAGCGCTATCTTCAGGTCAATGAGCGCCGTCATTAATGATCTAAAGCTAGCGGAGCTAACCTGTCCACAGGCTAAACAAGATAGTGACAGGCGCGCTTTTAGCGTTGCTGTTTGACGTATATCAAACCTGAAAGCTGGGCGGAAATTAGTATGAGAACGTTTTTTTGCGCTGTGCGGCTCTTGTCATGAGCCTCATCTTACCGGAGAGGCCGTTCTTGTTTACCGGGTATAATTTGTCATCGTTTAGTCGCTTTCGCCGGAGCTGGTGGGGTATTCCCCTATGGCTGGCGCTGCTGCTGATGCCGCTTTCCGGCGCGCTTTCAGTCAAGCTGCAGCTGCCTGACGGCCCGGTTTATCTGCTGTTTTTACCGGTGACATTAGCGATTGCGCTGTTGTCAGTCTTTGACTGGGCGGCGCTGCCCGGCATTGCGCTGTCGCTGTTGTGGCGCTACCTGATGGTTTTTTCGCCGGGCCATGCGCTGATCACCTCCACGCTTTTTATCAGCTGTATCAGCATCTGTTGGCTGGGCTATCGAATCTGGGCGGGAAGAAGCTGGGGCGCCGGGCCGGGCATGCAGGGGCTTGGTTTGATGCGGCTGTTCTGGATCGGTTTTTTCCTGCCGACGCTGCTGGTCTCTTTATTGCAAATTATGGTTACGCTTGGCGTCGTATCCGCCGACACCTCCATTTTTAATCGCAATCCGCTCACGCTACGCACGCTGATTAATTACCAGGCGTTTTTACTCTCCTGCGTGGCGGTGCTGCCGCTTTACACCATGATGCTGCGCTGCTTTCGCCATCCGCGCTATTTTTCGCGTCAGATAAACCTGCTGCGTCAGCAAATCGCGGAAAGCGTCAGCGCAGCGGAGATAAAAATCTGGTTTTTCTGGCTGGTGTCGCTGGTCGGTCTGCTGATGATTTTACACAGCGAGCTGCGAAATCAGGCGATGGGCGATTTCGCTTTGTTACTCTTATTGCCCACCATGCTGTGGTCGGCAGCCCGCTTCGGCTATCTGTTTACCGCGCTGGCGTGGGCGATGGTGCTGATTTTGTTGTATCAGTTTCATACCCGTCCTGAGATCTCGCTGCATCTGGCGATTAACACCAGTAATTTGCTGGTCTGGTCGCTAATACTTTACTTTACGGCAGTTAACGGCGTGCGCCAGCGCCGGTTGATTAAGAAATCGCGCGCGGCGGCGCTGGTGGATCCGGTGGTGGATCTGCCCAATCTGCGCGCGCTAAAAGTAATGCTGACGCAGCAGGCTTCCTCCACGCTCTGTTTTTTACGTATTCCCGATCTGGATCGCCTTAGCCGCACCTGGGGACTGGATCTGCGCATTGAGTATAAGCGGCGGCTAGCCGCGCATTTGCAGCCATTACTGGATGCCAATGAGGTGATTTACCATCTGCCGGGCTTTGCGCTGGCGCTACGGCTGAATAAAGCTACTTACGAAGATCGCATCCAACAGATTAGCGATCGGGTAAACAGCTACAGCCTGCGCTGGCAGGGATTGCCGCTACAGCCCGATATCGGCATCAGCTACTGCCATGTGGTGCCGCCGGTCAATAATTTGCCCGGTCTGTTGGGCGAACTGAGCGAAATGGCGGAGTTTTCGCTGCGCAGCCATCAGGCGGAGCTTTTGCAGCTGGGTAACGTCAACGCTCAGCGCCACGTCAAAGAGAAGCTGGCGCAGCTGAGCGAAGTTCAGCTGGCGCTGGATAACGAGCGCTTTGTGATGATGGCGCAGCGCATTGAGGGTCTGCGCGGCGATGATTATCACGAACTGTTGTTAAGGCTGATTGATGAGCAGGGAGAGCAGCTGACGCCGGACCGTTTTTTACCTGTGGTGCAGGAATTTGGTTTGACGTGGGAAGTGGATCGCTGGGTGCTGGAACATGCGCTGAGCTTTATCGATCGCTGCCGCGAATCGATGCCTGCCATGCGTTTTGCAGTCAATATTCACGCCGCCACGCTTTACCGGCCCCATTTTGTTAACGAGCTGGAGCGGCTGCTGAAAAGCTATCAGGTTGAGCCCTGGCAGCTGATCATGGAAATCAGCGAAGCGACGGGAACCATCGACTTTACCGTGTGCTATCGCAACATTAATCGTCTGCGCCAGATGGGCTGCCGCATCGCGATCGATAATTTCGGCGTCGGCTATGCCAGCTACCTGCAGTTGAAAACGCTGCAGGCCGACATCCTGAAAATTGACGGCAGTTTTATCAAGAACATGCTGCACAGCCCGCTGGACTATCAAATTATTGAATCTATCTGTCGGGTCGCGCGCCTGAAACGCATGCAGATCGTGGCGGAATCGGTGGAATCAGAGGCGGTGGCGACAGCCCTGCGCGCACTGGGCGTGGATTATTTGCAGGGCTTCGCCATTAGTGAACTGCAGCCGTTAACGTCGCTGGTTGGGGAGTAATTACTCCGCCGGCGCCTTTTTTGCCAGCAGCGTGGCAAAGCGCAGGCTGATGCGGTTGCCGTTTTCATCGGTGCGGTGCAGCTGGCCGACATCCTCGTTATATTTCACGATCTGCCAGTTGCGGTAATAGTGGCTCAGCTCGCCCGATTTAAAGGTGAAGGAAAAGGGCAGCGGGCAGGGATAATCTGCGGTATCCATCGCGGCGACAATCAGGTTGTAGCCGTCTCTTACCGTACTGGCCTGCATATCGGCGATCAGCTGCGGAATGGTTTCCGGCTGCAAAAACATCATCACCACGGTGGACAACACAAAGTTATAGGCCCCGTTAAAGCGCTGGCTGTTGAGATCGACGATCTGCGTTTCAATGCCGCTCAGCGCTTCGGCGGCGATGATCTGGTTCAGCCGCGCGATGCTCTGCGGGTTTTTATCCCAGGCGGTAACGTCAAACCCTTTCATGTTCAGCCAGAGCGCGTTGCGTCCGCTGCCGCAGCCCACATCCAGCGCTTTGCCGGGCGTCAGTAACGGTAGCGCCGCCACCACTTCTGAGTGCGTGGCGGTAAGCTGATATTTTTCAGTGAAGTAATTATCGGGACGTGTAGTCATGATCGGTTTCTGATTGATGCGGGCGGAGGAAGCGCCGCCCGTATTCGCTGGCGTACTTTACGCCTCTTCTTCTATCGTCAGCTTCCAGCCGGAGACATCCTGCCAGTAGGTCTGCTCACGCTCCAGATCGAGCTGCACCAGCGTATTCTGGCTGAAATATCCCGCCGGAAAGCGCAGCGTCCAGTGACCTTCATCCGTGACCAGCGTTAGCCGCTCCGGCCTGGTGGTCGCCTGGCGCTGATTGTTCAGCAATGTGCCGAGACGCAGTAAAAACACCAACGGCAGGATCTGCTTCTTTTTAAACAGCGTAAAACGTGGCAGATCGTCGGCCTTCATCGCTTTGCGGTGATAGCGTACCAGCGTAGCCAGCAGCAGCTGTTGATCCTGGTTAAAGCCGGGCAGGTTGGTATTTTGCAGGATATAGGCGGAGTGGCGCTGCATCCCGCTGTGGTTGATGGTTAAGCCCACTTCATGCAGCATCGCCGCCCATTTCAGCAGCGCCGCCAGTTGAGGGTTGGCCAGCCGGGGATTTTGATCGCGCCACTGCTGCCAGAGATCGTCCGTGGTTTCCAGCACGCGCCGCGCCTGCTCGCTGTCGATATTGTAGTGATTAGCCAGGCTTTGCGCGGTACGGCTGCGAATATCCTGATGGCGGAAGCGGCCTTCCATTTCATACAGCACGCCTTCGCGCAGCGCGCCGTCAGAAAGGCGCAGCTCGCGGATCGCCAGCGCGTCGAACACGCCGCACAAAATTGCCAGGCCAGGCACAAACACCGCCTTACGCTCCTCCGACAGACCAGGCAGGCTCAGGGCGGCGAAGGATTTATGTTTTATGACTTCGTCATAGAGCATATCCAGCCGTTCGGGGGTAACCAGCTTCTCTTTTTCACCCATCGCCTGCAGCACTTCGCAGGCCGCTTTGATGGTGCCCGACGCGCCGAGCGCGTATTGCCAGCCGAGCAGCCGATATTGCCAGGCGAGCGTTTCCAGCTTTTGTGCTGCCGCCAGCCGCGCGCGGCGAAAATTTTCCTGACTGATGATGCCGTTGGGAAAATAGAGATTGGCAAAGCTGACGCAGCCCATACGGCGACTTTCTACCAGCTTGGGCTCAAAATCTTCGCCAATCACCAACTCGGTAGAGCCGCCGCCAATATCGATCACCAGCTTGCGCCCTTTTTCCGGCTGCGTATGTTCAACGCCCATAAAAATCAGGCGCGCCTCTTCGTGGCCGGAAATCACTTCAATCGGGTAAGGGATCACCTCTGCCGCACGCTGCAAAAAGTCCTGCGCATTGATCGCCTGGCGCAGCGTATGGGTACCGACAATCGTCACGTTGGAGGCGCTAAAGCCCTGCAGACGTTCGGCAAACAGCGCCAGGCAGCTTAAGCCGCGCTGAATCGCCTCTTCGCTCAGAACGTTATCCGCGCCCAGCCCGTCCGCCAGATGCACGCGCTGTTTCAGGCGGCCCAGCACCTGCATCGCACCGTCCACTACGCGGGCAATCACCATGTGGAAGCTATTGGAACCGAGGTCAATAGCGGCAAATTCTTGCGGTCGGGGCATGTTTTTGTGGGTTATCGGCATAGTGAATTATTCAGGTTGTTCCAGAGATTTGATGTAATCATAAATGGCCTGTTGTGCGCGCACTTTACGGCGGTTGCCACGCGGGACATAACGGTTACTCAGTTCTTTATCAATAATGCGGGCTTTAACAGTATCACTGAACAGGATGGCAATAATATCCAGCACGCGCTGTTTCAGAACAGGATCAAGGATCGCCACCGCCACTTCGATACGGTAATCGATGTTGCGGGTCATCCAGTCGGCGGAAGAAAGAAAGACTTTTTTATCGCCGCCGTTATCGAAGATATAAACCCGATCGTGTTCCAGATAGCGGTCAACGATGCTAATTACGCGGATATTTTCGCTGATCCCCTCCAGATTAGGGATCAATGAACACATGCCGCGCACCAGCAGATTTACCTTCACGCCGACGCTGGAAGCGGTATAGAGTCGATCCACCAGCCCTTTATCGACCAGGTTATTTACTTTCAGCGTAATCCCAGCCGGAATGCCCTGCTGCGCATTGGCGATCTCTTCATCGATCAGCTGGTAGAGCATGCGGCGCGAGTTCTGCGGCGACACCATCAGATAATCAAAGCTCACCGGGCGATAAGGGTTTTCAATAAAGTTAAAGACCCGGCGCACTTCATTGGTAATTCGCGCATCGGCGGTTAACAGCGAATAGTCGGTATAAATGCGCGCGGTTTTCTCATTAAAATTACCGGTGCCGATATGCGCATAGCGCACAACTTCTTCACCTTCACGGCGCGAGATAAGAAACAGCTTGGCGTGAATTTTCAGCCCAGGCGCCGAGAAAATAACGTGAACGCCCGCTTCCGTCAGGCGCTTGGCCCAGTGAATATTCGCTTCTTCATCAAAGCGCGCCTGTAATTCCACCACCACCGTGACCTTTTTGCCGTTATAGGCGGCATGGATCATCGCATCGATAATGCGTGAGTTTTTCGCCACGCGATAAATGTTGATCTTAATCGCCAGCACGCTGGGATCGAACGACGCCTGGCGCAGCAGCTCCAGCACATGCTCAAAGGTGTGATAAGGATAGTAAAGCAGCACATCGTGATTGCGGATAGCGTCGAAACCGTTGCGGAAGCCATCGAACCAGATATGACGCAGCTGCGGCATCGGCTTATTCACCAGGTTGGTTTTGCCGACATTCGGAAAACTGATGAAATCTTTAAAGTTATGGTAACGGCCGCCGGGCACGATGGAGTCGTAGTTAGAAATATTGAGCTTATCGCGCAGCAGCTCTACCATCGCATCCGGCATATCGCGCTGATAAACAAAGCGTACCGGCTCGGCGGTCAGGCGCTGTTTCAGGCTGGAGGACATCAGTTCCAGCAGGCTCGATTCCATTTCGGTAACCAGATCGTACTCGGCGTCGCGCGTCATTTTCATCGAATAGGCATTCAGCGCGTCGTAGTCGAAAAAGCCTTTAAAAATATCATCCAGGCAGTAGCGCAGAATATTATCCAACAGGATCATCGGCTTGCGACGGCGCGGCGATTCCGCTGGCAGATTGACAAAGCGCGGCACTTTATCTGATGGGATCTCCAGCAGCGCATAGCGGATATCCGCGCCGCGAATGATCTCCACCGCCAGGTAGGTGTAATCATCCTTCAGGAATTCAATCAGATCGGTATCGTGGTTAATCAGAATCGGCGTAACGTGCTGGCGCAGCTCATGCTTAAAGTAGTGACGCAGCCAGCTTTGCTGATTGGGCGACAGCTGGCGCTCGTTGATCAGGAAGATTTGATTACGCGCCATCTCCAGCAGCAGATCGTTATATAAACCATCAAATTCCTGGTCGGCGCGCAGCACGCGCTGCTGGATTTTTTTCAGCAGATGGCGCGGCGTACTCGGCGAACCCTGCTCCTCGCCAATCAGAATGCGGCGTTTCAGGTCAGCGAAGCGCACTTTATAAAACTCTTCCAGGTTATTGGAGTAGATGCCAAGAAAGCGCATACGCTCAATCAGTGGATTAGTTTTATCGGCGGCTTCCTGTAGCACGCGCTCATTAAAGGATAACCAGCTCAGTTCTTTTTCGATGTATAGCTTTTCCTGACCCATTATGGCTCCGTTATGCTGATTTGAGACGAGGGTATCCAGTTTCCACGTCCATTATGGCGAGAGTATGGCAGCAATGTCTAACCTCAATGGTTGTCATATCAGAGAGCTACGGGCAACATAGCGGCTCCATTAGCAAGGAACCGCAGGCTCGATGATCGATAATCATATCCCCGTTCACTACAGCAACCGCAACCGGCGTTTTGTTGACCGCCTGACCGCGCGCGCGATCGGTGCCTGCGGCATTAGCGTACTGCTGGTGATGATGCTGCTCTTTATCTGGCTGCTCTGGGTGGTAATGCCGCTGTTCGCCACGCCCTCGGTGCGGCCAGGCCCGCTTCAGCCTGCGCTGTCGAACCAGCCGGCCACGGCGCTGGGCGTTAAGGATGGCTGGGGCTGGCATATTGATACGCAGGGCAATGGCCGTTTCTTCGCGCTGAACGGCGCACAGCCTGAGCCGGCGTTGAAACTGGCGCGTGGCCCGCTGATAAGCGCGGCAACCGCCGATAACAGCAGCCTACTGTTGTTGCAGGCGGATGGCAATTTCAGACTGGTCCAACCTGACTTTAGCGCTGAGGATGGGCAGCCGCGCTGGAAATTTCCGCTTGGCGATAGCGATATTAACAGCCGCATGCGTGGAGTCAGGCAGGCGGCGCTGGCGGCCAGCGGCGAGCGGCAGTGGCTGGCGGCGCTAAGCGATGGAGAACAGATCCGTCTGCTGCGGTTAACGGCGGGCCAGCCGATACAGAGCGATACGCTGGCCAGCGGCCCGATTAGCCAACTGCTGCTGGCGCCCAACGGCAAACTGCTGTTCGCCGCCAGCGATCGCACGCTGCGCGTCTGGCAGATAAACGGCCAGCAGGTTACGCTGCGCGACACCATTGCTTTAGCGCAGCCGCCGCGCCAGATGGCGTTACTGAGCGGTGGTCGCTCGCTGCTGCTCGCCGACGCCTCCGGCATCAGCCAGTGGTTTGATATTGCTGACGCCAAAGGCGTTCATCTGCATCGTATTCGCGATTTCAACGGTGCGCGCGCTCAGGAATTATTAATTACCGAGCCGCAGCGCCGGGTTTTTGCCACCCTGAGCGCGGCGGGTGAGATGCAGATGTTCGCCAGCAAACGTGACGGCGCTTTCTTTACCCATGCGCTGGGCGCGGGCGTTCAGCAGGCGCGCTTTACGCCACAGGGCGACGGCTTGCTCATCGAGCGGGCCGATGGTTGGCAATACTGGCGCGTCGATAACCCCTGGCCTGACATCAGTCTGCGCAGCCTGTGGCAGAAAGTCTGGTATGAAAACTATCCGCAGCCGGACTGGGTCTGGCAATCAACGGCGGTTGACGATCCTTATCAGGCCAAATTCAGTCTGGTGCCGATGGTTGCCGGTACGCTGAAGGCCGCTGCATTAGCGATGCTGTTTGCCACGCCGCTGGCGCTGGCCGCCGCCAGCTATACCGCATGGTTTATGTCGCCCGCGCTGCGCCGCTGGATCAAGCCAGCAATCGAGATGATGGGCGCGTTGCCCAGCGTGGTGGTGGGGCTGTTTGCCAGTCTGTGGCTGGCGCCGCAGATCGCTTCCCGGCTTTCCGGCGTGCTGCTGCTGCCTTTCGCTCTGACGGCGGCGCTGCTGCTGTGCGGCCCGCTGCTGCGCCGTTTGCCGGCGCGCTGGCGTCAACGGCTGGATGGGCCGGGCCGCGAAGTCTGGCTGCTGGTGCCGCTGTTGCTGCTGGTAAGCGCGCTCTGCCTGTGGCTAATGCCGTTAGCTGATATAGCGCTGTGGGGCAGACCGCTCGCCGAACGGCTGCCGGGCGGCTACGAGCAACGCAACCTGCTGGTTGCCGCGCTGGCAATGGGTTTTGCGCTGGTGCCGCTGATCTTCACCTTGGCGGAAGACGCCATTTTTAGCGTGCCGGTCGCGCTGGGGCAGGGCTCGCTGGCGCTGGGCGCCACGGCGTGGCAGACGCTGTCGCGGGTGATCCTGCCCAGCGCCGCTTCCGGCATTTTCGCCGCGCTGATGATCGGCTTTGGCCGGGCGGTGGGAGAAACGATGATTGTACTGATGGCGACGGGCAATACGCCGGTAACCGAAGGCGATCTGTTTCACGGCGTGCGCGCGCTTTCGGCCAATATCGCCGTGGAGATGCCGGAAGCGGCGGCGGGCAGCGCCCATTATCGCATTCTGTTTCTTAGCGCGCTGGTGCTGCTGATATTTACGCTGGTGCTGAATACGCTGGCGGAAGTGGTCCGTCAGAACTTACGTCGCCGCTATGGACAACATGAGGGGCAGGGATGAACGCGCTCAGGCAAAACGATCGCTGGCGCTGGCTGACGGCTGGCGCGGTCACCTTCAGCCTGCTGGCTTTTCTGCTGCTGTTGCTGCTGCTCGCCTGGCAGGGGCTGCGTCATTTCTGGCCGCAGCCGGTGACGCTGTTTACCCTGGCGCAGCCCGCTGCTGGCGAGGCGCAGCTGTTGGGCGAAGTGGTCAGCATTCAGTCGCTGCCGCGCCAGCAGCTGATCGACGCTGGTTTGCCGCAGGCCCGGCAGCTACCGGATCGCGTTACCCGCTATCTGATAAAAACCGGCAACCGCGATTTTGCCGCGCCCGATTTCCGCACGCTGCTGGAGAGCGATATTCAGCGACGCGAGCAGCCGCATGACGTGCTGGTGCTGCAACGGCGCGTCGGCGGCGATGCGCTTGGCTGGTTTGCCGGGCTGTATGAAAATCAGCAGCCGCTCACCGCTCAGAATATGCAGGAAGCTTTACGGCAGCGCCTGCAGCAGACGCATCAGTTGCTGGAGCTGGCCGAACGCATCCGGCGCAGCGATATGGCGCATATTACGGCGCAGCTTGAGGCGCTGGAGGTGGAAGCGTTAAAGCAAAAGGCCAGCGGGCAGGAGAATGAGCAGGAGAGGTCAATGCTGATGGCGAATCGCGCTGAGTTACAGCGCCAGTTCGCCGTACAGGCGGAGCGCCGCGCTTCGCTGCTGGAAGAGAGCGCGCGCAATGCGTTGATGTTGCGCGATACTAACGGGCAGTTGCACCGTATTCCGCTGGCGCAAATCAGCGACGCCTGGTATCCCAACGCTATGAGTTTCGCGCAGAAATGGCATCACTTCTTACTTCAGCTGTGGCATTTCGTGGCTGACTCGCCAGATGCTACCCATGGCGAAGGGGGCGCTTTCCCGGCTATTTTCGGCACGGTGCTGATGGTGTTGTTGATGTCGGTAGTGGTAATGCCGCTGGGGGTGGTGGTCGCCGTCTGGCTGCATGAATATGCCGGTCAGCATCCGCTAACGCGGCTGGTGCGTATTGCGGTGGCTAACCTGGCGGGCGTGCCGTCGATTGTCTACGGCGTATTTGGCCTGGGCTTTTATGTCTGGCTGATCGGTGGCACCATCGACCAGCTGTTTTACGCCACGGCGCTGCCTAATCCCACGTTCGGCACGCCGGGCCTGCTGTGGGCGTCGCTGACGCTGGCGCTGCTGACGTTGCCGGTAGTGATTGTGGCGACCGAGGAGGGGCTGTCGCGTATTCCCGCCAGCCTGCGGCACGGCTCGCTGGCGCTGGGGGCAACGCGGGCAGAAACACTCTGGTACGTGACGCTGCCGCAGGCAGC
Organism: Mixta sp. Marseille-Q2659; assembly: GCF_940807255.1. GTDB lineage: Bacteria > Pseudomonadota > Gammaproteobacteria > Enterobacterales > Enterobacteriaceae > Mixta. The sequence continues at coordinate 53,058 of NZ_CALNWY010000013.1, forward strand.
GCCCGCGATGCTGACCGGCCTGATTCTGGCGGTGGCACGTGCGGCGGGCGAAACGGCGCCGCTGATGCTGGTGGGCGTGGTGAAAATGGCGCCGGAGCTGCCGGTAGACGGCGTGTTCCCCTATCTGCATCTTGACCGCAAGTTTATGCACCTCGGCTTCCAGATTTACGATCTGGCGTTTCAAAGCCCCAACGCCGAGGCCGATCGCCCGGTGGTGTACGCCACGGCGCTGTTGCTGGTGATGATTATTCTGGGCTTAAATCTTACGGCGATGGGTTTGCGCCATCGTCTGCGCGAGCGCTACCGCTCGCTGGTGCAATAACGGTGAGAACCATGACGGCTGAAACTGAAACCGCGCTGACGATTAATAATCTTTCCCTCTGGTATGGCGACAAACAGGCGCTGGATTCGATTAGCTTAGCGATCCCGAAAAACCGTATTACGGCGCTGATTGGGCCATCCGGCTGCGGAAAATCCACGCTGCTGCGCTGCTTTAACCGCATGAACGATGTCATCGATTGTTGCCGCATTGAGGGCGAGATCCTGCTGGATCGGCGTAACATCCTGGAGGAAGGCGGCGATCTTTCGGCGCTGCGCCGCCGCGTCGGGATGGTGTTTCAGCGCCCCAATCCGTTTCCCAAATCGATCTATGAAAATGTGGTGTACGGCCTGCGCCTGCAGGGCGTGCGCGATCGGCGCATTTTAAATGAGGCGGTGGAGCGGGCGCTGCGGGCGGCGGCGCTGTGGCCGGAAGTGAAGGATAGTCTGCGGCAGAATGCCCTGACGCTCTCCAGCGGCCAGCAGCAGCGGCTGGTGATTGCGCGCGCCATTGCCATTGAGCCGGAAGTGCTACTGCTGGATGAGCCGACCTCGGCGCTGGATCCCATCTCCACGCTGGTGATTGAAGAGCTGATGACCACGCTGAAGCAGCATTTCACCCTGATTCTGGTCACCCATAATATGCAGCAGGCGGCTCGCGTTTCGGACTATACCGCGTTTATTCATCAGGGAAAGGTGGTGGAGTTCGCCGATACCGATACGCTGTTTACCACGCCGAAGCAGCGGCGCACCGAAGATTATATTACCGGTCGTTTTGGCTGAACAAAGCGCGCTGGCTTTCAAACGGCTGCGCGCAGGAAAAAAATTGCGAAAGTGGTTCAGGCCAGCAACGGTGGCGTGAAAGTCAGACGTATAAAACTTATTTTTAAATAGTCCTGAATGACCTTGAAGCGGCTGTTAAATAACTGGAAATGCAGAACGCAGCGCTGATTTAATGACTCTAAAAGAAAAGGCTACCCGCTGGCCGCCTCTTTTAAGATATTTAGTTGGACGTAACCTGACTAATAAACAGACCAATAATTTTCTTGTTTTTAAGATAATATTGCAGGCAATTCATCTGAGTGAAATCACCGTAGCTTTTGGTGTCAGTACAATACTGGATGATGTTGCCATTTGGCTTGTTCGAGAATGTCGATGAGACATTTTCTAATGACGCACTCAGCAAAGGAATGCCTTTAACCGTAACGCTCAAATCACCATGATAAGAAGAACAGCCTTTTTGTCGTCCTGCCTTAGCAATTGCGATAGATGTTAAATCGCCTTGCCCCATCTCATTATCAGAGATAAACCAGTAATTAACATTATTAGATGCAAGGCAAAGCCATGATGCCTGGTCGCCCTGGATGACCGCTACGCCAGTCGTTTCTGTAATGTCTGCCAGTTTGCTAAACGCCATTACAAAGACGGTATCGCCAATAATGACATCAGGCACTAAACTTTTATTGGTGTCGTAGTTGGAGACGGATAGATCATCCCGGTAGTAGTTGGCATCAAAACCTTCCATTTGTTTAGCCATAGCAACAGGAGAGATAATAGAAAGAATAAGGAGAAGAAATTTCATTTCACCTTCAACTCCCTGTCACCACTGGCCCAAATGCTCTTTCTGACGCTGACAGAAGCGATAATACAGCCTTCTGATGAATCCAGTGGATGTTTCTTACTTGCACCATGAATACGAAAAACAGAACGCTCACACATCACATTGCTCAGGTTGGGAGTAAGGTTGAGCGTGTATTTACCAGTATGAACAGAGTTATGAGGATGGCCGATTGTATAAGTTCCTCTGGGAAGTGGCCCTTTACCGCTTACGCATTCCTGAGAACTATCATTCTTATATCCTGTTGCACCTGCGTAATTTGCCGTGTATTTTTCACCATTGCGGGTAAATGTGTGCGTTGCTACTTCGTATTCCCATGTCATTATATAGCCTGTCCTTTCCATGAATCAGAGTGAACAATATTACCGTCCAGATAGTGCCATGTGATTTTTTCATAAGCTAAATCTACGTATTCAAGATGCTCATGTCTTTCCCAGTAAGGATTTTTAATGTCCAGCATGAAAGGTTCTATTTCTGTTACCTTAACGTTCTCCAGCGTAGTCCTGAAATATTCCTCCTCCTCTTGCCTGTCAGAAAATCTATAGGCTGTTCTACAGAATGCATTAACTCATTTATCTCTATGCTTCCCTCCCTGTCATTTATCAATGGCGCTATATGAAGAGGAAAAATAATAAATAAGTGATTCGTCACAGATATTATAGATACTTCCGCGTCGTTAATAATATTGATGCTCATATTTCGTCAGTGATATTGAATGTCAGCATCAATGACAAGAGTAAATAAACCCCTCGTTTTCTTTATTTACTAAATCTGGCTGGAAATATATTTGGCGTACCGTTTTACACGGTTGGGCTTCAGTTCCTGAAAAAAAAGGCCTGTGAGAACACAGACCGGAATGGTTATATATTGGTCAATTATTCGCCCGCGTAGCCGTTGGACGGCAGTTTCGCGCCGTCAAGCCAGGCGGCGTTATCGCGCATGACCAGACGGCCATCAACAAACCAGCTGATCACCAGCGGATAGATGGCGTATTCCTGCTGTTGAACACGCGCGATCACGTCCTCTTCGCTGTCATTGCTGAAAACCGGCACCTTCGCCTGCAATATCACCGGGCCGCCGTCCAGCTGGTCAGTAACAAAATGCACCGAGGTGCCATGTTCGCTGTCGCCGTTGGCGATCGCCTGACGATGTGTATGCAGACCGGGATATTTCGGCAGTAAAGAAGGATGGATATTCAGCAGCCGATCGTGATAGCGGGCGACAAAGGCCGGGCTGAGGATTCGCATATAGCCTGCCAGCACCACCAGATCGGGCGCGTAGTCATCGATCCGGGCAATCAGCTGGCGATCGAAGGCTTCGCGGCTTTCATAATCGGCGGCGGAGAGCGCATACGCATCAATACCCGCCTGACGGGCGCGTTCAAGGCCGAACGCGCTCGCTTTATTGCTGAATACCGCCGCTACGCGGGCATCGATACGGCCCTGTTCGCAGGCATCAAGGATTGCCTGCAGGTTGCTGCCGTTGCCCGATACCAGCACGACCAGCCGCTTCATTTGATAACCACACGCTCTTCTGCGTCAGAGGCGGCAATTACGCCGATTTTCCACGCCTGCTCGCCGGCAGCGTTCATCAGCTCAACCGCTTTGTCCGCTTCGTCAGCGCTTACGGCAATCACCATGCCGACGCCGCAGTTAAAGGTGCGGTACATTTCGTGGCGGCTGACGTTGCCTGCCTGCTGAAGCCAGTCAAATACCGCTGGCCACTGCCAGCTCGCTTCATCAATAACCGCCTGGGTATTGTCCGGCAGCACGCGCGGAATATTTTCCCAGAAGCCGCCGCCGGTCAGATGAGCAATGGCATGAACATCGATCTGCTCAATCAGGCTGAGGATGTTTTTAACGTAGATGCGTGTTGGTGCCAGCAGATGATCGGCCAACGGTTTGCCGTCGAGCTGCTTGCTCAGCGGATCGGTCTGACTCACCTCAAGAATTTTACGCACCAGCGAATAGCCGTTAGAGTGCGGGCCGCTGGAGGCGAGGGCGATCAGCACGTCGCCGTCCTGGACTTTGCTGCCGTCGATGATTTCTGATTTTTCCACCACGCCGACGCAGAAGCCTGCCACATCGTAATCTTCGCCGTGATACATGCCCGGCATCTCTGCGGTTTCACCGCCAACCAGCGCGCAGCCTGACTGCAAACAGCCTTCCGCAATACCCGCGATCACCGCCGATGCGGTATCCACATCCAGCTTGCCGGTGGCGTAGTAATCAAGGAAAAAGAGGGGCTCAGCGCCCTGAACCACCAGATCGTTAACGCACATTGCCACCAGGTCGATGCCGATGGCGTCGTGACGCTTCAGATCCATCGCCAGACGCAGTTTGGTGCCCACGCCATCGGTGCCGGACACCAGCACGGGCTCACGATATTTTTGCGGTAGCGCGCAGAGCGCGCCGAAGCCGCCGAGGCCACCCATGACTTCTGGCCGACGGGTTTTTTTCACCACGCCTTTGATTCGATCGACTAACGCGTTGCCGGCATCAATATCGACGCCTGCGTCTTTATAGCTGAGAGAGGTTTTGTCGGTCACAGCGGTTTCCCCACGCGGTTTTTGCGGTTTAAATTAAAGCGCGGCAATTCTAACAGCGCAGGCAAACGTTTGCGAGTGCCATCTGAGGCTGACATTGCGGTTTGCTGATTTTTGGCTGATGCTTAGCGCAGGACGTTGCTTTTACGCTTTATTGCCTTTCCCCATATGGCGCGACCGGCAAAAGGCGGTATAATCCCGCGATTTTTTTTTCCGCTCAACACTCCGGGAGTACAACAATGAAGATCGTGGAAGTCAAACACCCGCTCGTCAAACATAAACTGGGCCTGATGCGTGAGCAAGATGTGAGTACCAAGCGCTTTCGCGAACTGGCGTCTGAAGTGGGGAGTTTGCTGACCTACGAAGCCACCGCCGATCTGGAAACGGAAAAAGTGACCATTGAAGGCTGGAACGGTCCGGTAGAAATCGACCAGATCAAAGGCAAAAAAATTACCGTTGTGCCTATTCTGCGTGCCGGTCTTGGCATGATGGAAGGAGTGCTGGAGCATGTGCCGAGCGCGCGCATCAGCGTGGTGGGCGTCTACCGTGATGAAGAGACACTGGAGCCGGTTCCCTATTTCCAGAAGCTGGTTTCCAACATCGAAGAGCGCATGGCGTTGGTGGTGGATCCGATGCTGGCGACCGGCGGCTCGATGATCGCCACTATCGACCTGCTGAAAAAGGCCGGATGCAACTCCATTAAGGTGTTGGTGCTGGTGGCCGCGCCGGAAGGGATCGCCGCGCTGGAGAAAGCGCATCCCGACGTTGAGCTTTATACCGCCTCCATCGATCAGGGCCTGAACGAGAAAGGCTACATCATTCCCGGTCTTGGCGACGCGGGCGATAAGATTTTCGGAACCAAATAACCTATTCAGCCGACCGCAGAGTCGGCTTTTTTTTGCCAAAAACATCTCAAGGGGATACTCCATGACTCGTCGCGCGATTGGCGTTAGCGAACGTCCGCCGCTACTGCAAACGATTCCGCTCAGCTTTCAGCATCTGTTCGCCATGTTCGGCGCGACGGTGCTGGTGCCGATCCTGTTTCATATCAATCCGGCCACCGTGCTGCTGTTTAACGGCGTCGGCACCTTGCTCTATCTCTTTATCTGCAAGGGCAAAATTCCCGCCTATTTAGGCTCCAGCTTCGCCTTTATTTCGCCGGTGCTGCTGTTGCTGCCGCTGGGTTATGAAGTGGCGCTGGGCGGCTTTATTCTCTGCGGCGTGCTGTTCTGTCTGGTGGCGCTGATTGTGAAAAAAGCGGGTACCGGCTGGCTGGACGTGATGTTTCCTCCGGCGGCGATGGGCGCGATTGTCGCGGTTATCGGTCTGGAGCTGGCGGGCGTGGCGGCGAATATGGCTGGCCTGCTGCCGGCCAATGATGCAGCGGTAGACGGCACGGCGATCACCATTTCGCTGGTAACGCTGGCGGTAACGGTGTTTGGCTCGGTGCTGTTTCGCGGCTTCCTGGCAATCATTCCGATTCTGATCGGCGTGCTGGCGGGTTACCTGCTCTCATGGGTAATGGGCATTGTGGACTGGAGCGGCGTAGCCGCCGCACCCTGGTTTGCGCTGCCGACCTTCTATACGCCGCGCTTTGAGTGGTACGCCATGTTAACGATTTTACCGGCGGCGCTGGTGGTGATTGCCGAGCATGTCGGCCACCTGGTCGTAACGGCGAATATCGTTAAAAAAGATCTGATTCGCGATCCGGGCCTGCATCGCTCGATGTTCGCCAACGGCTTCTCCACCATTATTTCCGGCTTTTTCGGCTCCACGCCGAACACCACCTACGGTGAAAATATCGGCGTCATGGCGATCACCCGCGTTTACAGTACCTGGGTGATTGGCGGCGCGGCAATCCTCGCCATTCTGCTCTCCTGCGTCGGCAAGCTGGCGGCGGCGATTCAGGCGATTCCGGTGCCGGTGATGGGCGGCGTCTCGCTGCTGCTGTACGGCGTGATCGGCGCCTCTGGTATTCGCGTGCTAATCGAATCGAAAGTGGACTATAACAAGGCGCAGAACCTGATCCTGACCTCGGTAATTTTGATTATCGGCGTGAGCGGGGCGAAAGTGCATATCGGCGCAGCAGAGCTGAAAGGGATGGCGCTGGCGACCATTGTCGGCGTGGCCCTGAGCCTGATCTTTAAAGCGATTAACGTGCTGCGCCCGGAAGAAGTGGTGCTGGACGCGCCGGAAAAACCGCAGGAGTAAGGCCGTTGCCGTCAGGCAGCTATATGGCTCAAAGGCGCCCCAGGGCGCCTTTTTTACAGGGTTTCCCGGCCCGGGAAGAAGACTGTGTAGCGCGCGGCTCCCATTTCATTTCACGTGAAAAGATGTGTTAAACTGTCGCGGTTTTTAGCCCGTTCACTCTTTGAGGTGCTTCTGAACACGCCGGCACAACTTTCACTGCCACTCTATTTACCGGACGACGAAACCTTTGCCAGCTTCTGGCCGGGGGAAAATCCGTCTTTGCTGGCCGCACTTAAAGGCGCTTTGGCGCAGGAACATGGCAGCTATCTCTATTTCTGGTCACGGCAGGGCGGCGGGCGCAGCCATTTGCTGCATGCGGCCTGTGCTGAAATGTCCACGCGCGGCGATGCCGTCGGCTATGTTCCGCTCGATAAGCGCACCTGGTTCGTGCCGGAAGTGCTGGACGGGATGGAGCAGCTTTCGCTGGTCTGTATTGACAATATTGAGTGTATCGCCGGGGATGACGAGTGGGAGATGGCGATTTTCGATCTTTATAACCGCATTCTGGAAACCGGTAAAACACGGCTGCTGATCACCGGCGATCGCCCGCCGCGCCAGTTAAATCTTAAGCTGCCGGATCTCGCCTCACGTCTCGACTGGGGACAAATCTATAAACTTCAGCCGCTCTCTGATGAAGATAAGCTTCAGGCGTTACAGCTGCGTGCCAGCCTGCGCGGTTTTGAACTGCCGGAAGATGTGGGACGTTTTCTGCTGAAGCGGCTGGATCGCGAGATGCGCACGCTGTTTACGACGCTGGACCGTCTCGATCGCGCCTCGATCAGCGCCCAGCGTAAATTAACCATTCCTTTTGTTAAGGAGATCCTGGCGCTGTAGCGCTTACAGGATCTCCAGCACCTGTTCAGGCGGACGTCCCAGCCGCGCTTTGCCCTGCGCCACCACAATCGGCCGCTCAAGCAGTTTTGGATGCGCCGCCAGCGCCACCAGCAATTGTTCGTCGCTTAGCGCGGGATCGTCCAGCCCCAGCGCCTGATATTCCGCTTCTTTTCTGCGCATCATCTCGCGCGGACTGTCCATGCCCAGCGCCTGCATCAGCTGGCGTAGCGTGGCCTCATCAGGCGCTTGTTCTAAGTAACGCACCACCTGCGGCTCAACGCCGTGCTGCTGGAGCAGCGCCAGGGTTTCGCGGCTTTTTGAACAGCGCGGGTTATGATAAATCGTGACCGTAGCCATAGCATTTCCTCTTATTAACGTCCTTTCTGATACTGGCGGAAGCGCAGCTGGAGCTGGCGAAGCTGGTCGATACGCGCGTCATAACGCGCCTGTTGCAGGCTGCCTAATTTAACCTGAGCGCTGGCGCTGCTCAGCGTGGTTATCGCCTGATCCAGCTGGCCGGTTAGCGCCAGCCCTTCGGCGCGCGCCGATAGTTCTTCATCACGCCGGTTTTGTGCCGCTGACGCCTGCGCCAGCAAATCCCAACCGTTTACATCGTCAGGATGCGCCCAGGTGTAGCGGTTGAGAATGCGCGCGGCAGCGGCAGGCTGTTTGGCTTCGAGTAGGGCATTCGCCAGGTTGAGCTGTAACACCGGATCGCTGCTGCTGGCTTTTAACGCCGACAGACGGCTTACCGCCTGCTGTGGCTGATTCAGCCCCAGGTCGATGTCGGTCATGATATCCAGATACCAGACGTTATTCGGATCTTTTGCCAACAGCGGCGCGATAATTTTTTTCGCATTGGCGAAGCTTTTGGCTTCCAGAAACAAGATAGCTCTGCCGTATTGCGCCGCCTGCTGCTGACGTGCGTTGCCCTTCGACCATTCATCCAGCATATCTTCGCCGAGCTGATTCTGGCCGGTCGCGTACATGCCCAGCGCACGCGCTTTCGCCATGTAGTAATCCTGCGAAGATTGCACCACCACCGCACGCATCTGGCTGGCGCGGTTGCGCGCATCGGCCAGGCGGCTATCCGGCAGCGGGTGGGTCAGCAGAATTTCGGGCGGCTTAAAGGCGAAACGCGACTGGTCCGCCAGCTTTTGCAGAAAAGTGGGCATCGCCTGTGGATCGAAACCGGCGCGCTGCAGTACCTGAATACCGATGCGATCGGCTTCCTGTTCATTATTCTGCGTAAAAGAGATCACGCCCTGTTGGGTACCGGCCAGCGTACCGGCCAGGCCCGCCATGCCCGCCTGCGGATTCGCCATCGCCAGCAAAATCGAGCCCAGCGCGCCAACCCAGGTGAGCGGCGCGTTACGCTGCTGCTCTTCCATGGCGCGCGCCAGATGGCGCTGGGTAACGTGCGAAATTTCGTGCGCCATAACCGAGGCCAGCTGGCTTTCATTATCGCTGGTGCGGAACAGCGCGGAGTGCAGTACCACGTTGCCGCCGAAGAAGGCGAAGGCGTTTATTTCATCATTGCGGATCAGGAAGAAATGGAAGGGCGTGCGTACTGAATTAGCATGAGAGACCAGGCGCATACCGAGCTGATTGATGTATTGGTTGAGCAGCGGATCGTTAATCAGCGGCGCACTGGCACGCAGTTGGCGCACGTAAAAATCGCCCATCTGCAGTTCCTGATTAATCGACAGGGTGCCGCCTGCGGTAGTGCCGATATCGGGCAGGGAATCAGCGACGTCGGCTTGGGAAGGAAGCGCATTGCCCGCCAGCAGCGTCACAATTAGCGAAGCGATCATTTTTTTCTTCAAGCGATTGAACATACTTCTTCCCCAGGGCAGAGAGTAACGTTTCGACCTGATCCGGTCCTGATAATTCATGCGCCAGCGTAGCACAGGCGCTCAGGGCGCTATCTTAACGGGGGAAACTGTATAAAGGAATGGCTGTTTAAGCCTGATGGCAACCGCTAAAAAAGCGTGCGGCGCGGCGGATAAAGTTCAAAGTTGTGTAAACTTATTCAGAGAAATTGAAAGTGGCACGGGATTTGATTAAGTATGTTCCGAAAATGATCGGATCTCCATGCGGTAATTTTTTTACAATCTTCAGAAATTTTTCAGCAAAGCCTGTTTTTTAATTTTTAATCTTATCTATTAACGGCAGCAGAATGTGCCGGTTTTTAAACTTCACCGATCAGTATTTAAGTCCGGCATTAATCATATTGGTTTTGTTTTTATAGTTTATACGCGCTTATTTTCTTATTTAAACTGGATCTGTTATTTATGAATATTCCCTGAGTTAATTCCTAATATACCGATCCGGCAGTTAATTGTTGTTACTTAGCAATAAATAAAATGAAAATCGATAGTTTCTATAAGTGATATTTTCGTTGTGGAATTGAAACGGTAGTACCGCTGCGTAACCTGTACTGTCAGATTATGACTCTGTGATATAGATAAAAAAGGCCGCTAAGAATTAGAGGTGAAAATGCCATCTTGCCGCCAGCGGAATAGTAATCTGGAGCGTTGTTAAATGCGTTATGCCGTAATTACGTTCTGGATGGTTTTTCTGAATGGAGCAGGGGCCAGCAATAAAAATGTGTTTCCCATACCGCAACGTTATTTCGCAGAGCAATCCATCTGGCCGCCTGGCGCTGATTAACCTGCGAAATCAGGAAGAAACGTTGCTGAAAATATAATGCGTTCAGTTTTTTAATGACTAACATCCTCTTTAAAGGAGTGCTTTTTTATGCGTCCCGTATCTTATATCGTCGTGGCGGCCCTGGCCGGTTTTATCGGCGGTAACGTGCTTCAGGCACCACAGCTCTATGATAAAGTCACCAACCATATCGCCAACAGCAAGAGTGAGCCGGAAGGTTTCTGGTCAACGCCTGCGATTACGGGTTATGGAAAAATTCATTACGTCGATACGCCAGCCTACAATCCGCGTAACGATGCCAATCTCAGCAATAAGATTGTTTTCCAGCTCAATAAAAACGATGGCGATATTAAAGATCCGCATCTGGGCCTGGAGCGTGTAGCGCGCGTGGTTAACCTCTATTATGCCGCGGGCATTCCGCTGAAAAAACTCGACTTTGTCGTCTCAATGAACGGTGATGCGGTGATTGCCGCGTTAAATAACGAAGAGTTTCATAAAGCCTACGGCATCGATAATCCTAATTTAAAAATGATTAGCGAGCTGGAAAAAGCGGGCGTGAAAGTGACCGTCTGCGATCAGTCCGTGGCTTTCCATCATATCGACCGCGAATGGATCGATAAGACGGTTACCCATACCATTTCCAGCGGCACTACGGTCGCCACGCTGCAAAATCAGGGTTATGCGCTGTTAATGCTGTAATGGCATAGCGCGTCGGCCCGTTAAAAATGACATTGTCTCCGGCAATGTCATTTTTTTATCCTGCCTCATCTCCTCTCAGCCCTTTTCATCATTAGCCTGACTGCAGAAATTGGATGGTTAAGAAAAATCCTAATAAATCTCGGTAAAGCGTTTTTCTGTCTGGTTGATCCATGTACAATTGAGACGTGCATCTCACCAGGGCACATTGCACAGCACGCACTACGATAAGAACGCACCACAAGGCGCAAATTAAATGATTATTTTCATGGGGACGAGTCCATGTTGAGGCTGTTAAGGCCAAAAACGGACTTGCGGACCCTTATTACCCTGCTGGCTGTGGCCAGCATCGTTATTACGCTCGCTAACTCTCTGTATGCCGCCTGGCGCGTTCAGCGCGAGCAATTAATTACCAATACGCTGGAAGCGAATCGTGTTTATGCCGCCAAACTGGCGGCCACGACCGGGCTGTTTTTTCAGCAGTCGCAGTCACAGCTTGCCTGGACCGCCGCCCATCTTAGCGATCGTTTTGACGATGAGGCGCTGCTTCAGGCTGAGGTTGATCGGTTGCGCCAGCAAACCAACAGCTTTAACTCGGTGGCGGTTGTGGATGCCGGGGGATGGGTGCGCGCGATTTCGCCGGAATCGCTGATGCTGAAAGGCATGAAGCTGCATTCCATGAGTTCGCGCGAGGCGCTGGAGAAACGGATGCCGTTAATCGGCCAGCCGAGCCTGTCAGCGGCCAACAATCTGATCGTGTTTATCTCTCGCCCCATCTGGTCAGGTAGCGGCAGCTATCTTGGCTACGTCGGCGGCACCATTTATCTCAAGCGTAAAAGCGTGCTTAACGAGCTATTGCTCAGCCAGTTCTACCGTGATGGAACCCAGCTTTACGTCCTGGATCGGGATAATCGCGTGCTGTATCACCAGGACGGCAAGCTGATCGGTAAGAAAATCGCGCCGCTGCTGCGTCACGACGCGGGCACCTACGCCAGCAGCGGCTATCAGCAGATTAAAGACGAGCGGGGCGTGCCGGTGCTGGCGGGCTACGCGCACGTGCCGGATTCCGACTGGACCATTATTGCCCTGAAACCGACCAGCACCACGCTGGCGCCGCTCAGCAGCCTGTTGTTTCAGGTGGTTCAGCACTCACTGCCGCTGGCATTGCTGACGCTGGCCGCCGCCTGGCTGCTGGCCCGCCTGATTGCGATGCCACTGTGGCAACTGGCGCGCAAGGCGAGCCAGATGGATGAGCAGGATGCAGCGATCGAAATCAGCGGCATTCGCTCCTGGTATTTTGAATCCTCACAGATTAAGCGGGCGCTGCTTTCCGGCATCGGCCTGCTGCAAAACAAAATTGGTCAGCTGAAATCGGAAGTACAGACCGATCCGCTGACGCAGCTGCTTAACCGGCGCGGTCTCCAGGCGGTGCTGGAATACTTCACCACTACGCGTCAGCCTTTTGCGGTGCTGGCGCTCGATATCGACCACTTTAAACGGGTGAATGATACCTGGGGCCATGACGTTGGCGATCGGGTTATTCAGCAGGTGGCGCAGCAGTTAAAAAACAGCGCGCGGCAAACGGACGTGGTCTGTCGTAACGGCGGGGAAGAGTTTTTAATGATCCTGCCCGGCGCGGATCGGGAACTGGCGCTGACGCTGGCGGAGCGGGTACGCCAGTCCGTGCAGGATCTGGCGATTGCGCCGGTTGGTGAAACTACGCTCTCCGTCGGCGTCAGCCTGTGGTGGGTTGAAAACGAGCCGATCGAGGCCTGTTTCCGCCGCGCCGATGAGGCGCTTTATCAGGCCAAGCGTGCCGGACGTAACCGCGTCATGGCTGCGACGCCGCCCGAGGCGTCGGAACCGCTGATTAATGAAGGCCCGATCTCCAGGTAATTCTGTCTTCTGAACAACATTTGGGTAAAATCATCAGCCTTATCAATACAGGGAAGGAAACGCCATGCTGGCACTTCTGATTCAATGGTATCGCCGCCGCTTTAGCGATCCAGAGGCGATTGCCCTGCTGGTCATTTTACTGGCCGCATTTTTTATCCTTTTCTTTTTTAGTGATTTGCTGGCGCCGCTGCTGGTGGCGCTGGTATTGGCTTATCTGCTGGAGTGGCCGACGGTACGGCTGGAACGGCTGGGCTGTTCCCGCAGCTGGGCCACGACCATCGTGCTGGCGTTCTTTGTCGGCATCTTGCTGCTTTTTGTGCTGGTGGTGGCGCCGGTCGCCTGGCAGCAGGGCATAAATTTAGTACGCGATATGCCGAATATGCTGAATAAGCTTTACGCCTTTTCTGCCGGTCTGCCGGCGCGCTTCCCGGCGCTGGCCGATGCCGGCATTGTCGATATCGTGATCGAAAATTTGCGCAGTCGGCTGTTGGGAGTCGGCGAATCGGTACTGAAATATTCGCTGGCCTCGCTGATGGGCCTGGTGACGCTGGCGATCTATCTGATCCTGGTGCCGCTGATGCTGTTCTTCCTGCTGAAGGATAAACAGCCGTTGCTGAACGCGGTGCGCCGCGTGCTGCCGCGCAATCACGGGCTGGCGGGCGTGGTATGGAATGAACTGAACCAGCAAATCACCAAATATATCCGCGGCAAGGTGCTGGAGACGGTGGTGGTGGGCATTGTCACCTGGATCGCGTTTCTGGTGCTGGACCTGAACTATGCGCTGTTGCTGGCGGTGCTGGTCGGCGTTTCCACGCTTATTCCCTATGTCGGCGCGCTGGTAGTCACGCTACCGGTCGCCTGCGTCGGCCTGGCCCAGTGGGGATTAAGCAGCGAGTTCTGGACCATGTTTATCGTCTATCTGGTGATTCAGGTGCTGGATGGCAATGTGCTGGCGCCGCTGCTCTATTCAGAAGCGGTGAACCTGCATCCGCTGGTGATTCTGTTGGCGGTAGTGATCTTTGGCGGCTTGTGGGGATTCTGGGGCGTCTTTTTCGCCATTCCGCTGGCGACGCTGATTAAAGCAGTGGTTCACGCCTGGCCGGATGAAACCGCCAAACGTGAAGTTGTCTAACGACGATCGTGGCGTCAGCGACGCCACAAGGTTTTCTCAGGCTGACTTCAGATAATCCATCACAATATCGTGGTGATTGCTGGTTTTGAAATCATCGAAAACTTTTTCTACTTTACCGTCGGCGTCAATTAAAAAGCTGATGCGGTGAATGCCGTCGTAGGTTTTTCCCATAAAGGTTTTTTCTCCCCAGACGCCAAACTGCTGGCTGACTTCATGATTTTCATCTGAGAGCAGCGTGAAGTTTAACAGCTCTTTTTCGGCGAAACGCGACAGCTTTTCTGGCTTATCGGTACTGATCCCCAGCACTTCCACGCCCGCTTTTTTCAGCTCATCCATATTGTCGCGCAGGCCGCACGCCTGCACGGTGCAACCGGGCGTCATCGCTTTGGGGTAGAAGTACACCAAAACGCGCTGTCCCTGGAAGTCGGCTAAATTTACTTGTTCGCCGTCTTGATCGGGCAAGCTAAATTTCGGTGCAATATCACCGGCTTTCAGTGGATTCATCACTAATCTCCATTTTCTCGTCATGCTGCGGATAGTTCACCACGCTAATAGTGCCTTGCGCATGCAGTTCTGTACATAGGGCGTGAAACGCCTGCTCGATTAATGTTGCGTCCCGGTGGGCCGGGCTGTGGGCGGTAATCTGAATATAGAGTAAAGGCGGCTGGTTTTCTTGTGCCGGCTGTGTGCGTGATACCAGTTCGGCAATATTCATCTGATGGGAGTCAAACAGATCGGTAAAGCGCTCAATAATATGCGGCGAGTCGTTAACCTCAACCTGCACCCAGACGGTTTCCGGCATCGGCGGACGGCGACTGGCATTGGTGCGCTTCATCACAATCAACAGTTCCAGTTCGGCGCCTTTTAGCGGCAGCGTGGACTCAATCAACGTAATCGCGTTCCAGCTGCCGGAGAGCAGCATGATAAAGGTAAACTCATCGCCCAGCATCGCCAGGCGACTATCTTCAATATTACAGCCGCAGCTGCTGACATGGCGGGTAATGGTATTCACAATGCCTGGACGATCGACGCCCAATGCCGTAATGACCAAAAAGTGTTGCGGTGTCTGCGGCAAAATAGGTCTTCCTGTGGGGTAAGCTGATAAGTAACAGTAATAACCCGTAGGTAAACATAAAAAATACCCTCTGCCAAGCGCTCCCGCCCTCTGTTCGCTTGCTTTTCCCCGCCGGTCAAACGTACCATGAAGCACTTGTTTGTCGAGGGGATGGCCAATGTTCACGGGAAGTATTGTTGCGCTCGTTACGCCAATGGATGACAAAGGTAATGTCTGCCGTGCGAGCCTGAAAAAACTGATTGATTACCATGTCGAGAGCGGAACTTCCGCCATCGTTTCTGTGGGAACCACCGGCGAATCTGCCACCTTGAGCCATGATGAACACGGCGATGTGGTGATGATGACGCTTGACCTTGCCGATGGTCGCATTCCGGTGATTGCCGGAACCGGCGCTAACGCCACCGCAGAAGGCATCTCTCTGACCAAACGCTTCGAAAACTCCGGCGTTATCGGCTGCCTGACCGTAACGCCTTATTACAACCGTCCGACGCAGGAAGGCTTGTATCAGCACTTTAAAGCGATTGCGGAAAGTACCGATCTGCCGCAAATGCTGTATAACGTCCCGTCGCGCACCGGCTGCGATATGCTGCCGGAAACGGTCGCGCGCCTGGCGAAAATCAAAAATATTATCGGGATCAAAGAGGCGACCGGGAACTTATCCCGCGTCAGCCAGATCCAAGAGCTGGTTGATGATGAGTTTGTGCTGGTAAGCGGCGATGACGCCACCGCACTGGACTTTATGCAGCTGGGCGGCCACGGCGTGATTTCCGTAACGGCAAACATTGCCGCGCGTGAAATGGTTGAGCTGTGTCGGCTGGCGCGTGAAGGCAACTTCGCCGAGGCGCGTCATCTAAACCAGCGCCTGATGCACCTGCATCAGAAATTGTTTGTTGAATCTAATCCTGTTCCGGTGAAATGGGCCGCGAAAAAACTGGGATTAATCGCGACCGATACCCTGCGCCTGCCTATGGTTCCGCTATCCACGGCGGCGTGTCCGGTTGTGGAGCAGGCGCTGAAAAATGCGGGTCTGCTGTAATTTAGGGAGAGTTAATGGCTTATTCAGTAAACAAGTCCACGATAGCAACTATCGTTGGGCTGTCCACGGCGATGCTGCTGGCAGGTTGTTCCAACGATCAGCGCTATAAGCGCCAGGTCAGCGGCGATGAATCTTATCTTCAGGCGGCTGAGCTACAGGATTTGCGCGCACCGGCAGGAATGATTCTGCCGCTGCAAAACGGGGATTATGAAGTACCGCGCGCTGCCGCTAACGGCGCGACCGGCAAACAGCTGGATATTCGTCCGCCTGCTCAGCCGCTGGCCTTGCTGAACGGCGCGCGCGCGCAGTTTACCGGCAATACCGGCGTACTGCTGATGGAGAACGGCCGCAACGGATCGATCTGGCCGCAGGTAGTCAATGTGCTGCAGTCTTATCATTTCCCGATTGCCGATCGTCAGGATGCCAGCCAGCAGCTCACCACCGACTGGATTGAGTGGAACCGCGCCGATGAAGATAACCAGTATCGTGGCCGCTATCAGGTTAGCGTGCAGCAGCAGGGCTATCAGCAGGCGCTGACCGTTAAACTGCTGCAACTGCAACAGGCGGGCAACGACGTCACCTCGCCGACCCAAATCCAGCGATACACGGCGCAGATGCTGAACGACATCAGTACCGGTCTTGATAAGATGGAAACCGCCGCGCAGGATGCCGCCGCCAACCGCAGCGCCTCGCAGATCGATGTGCAGAGCGGCGCGGATGATACCGGCCTGCCGAACCTGATTCTGCGTGCGCCGTTTAACGTGACCTGGCAGCGTCTGCCTGCCGCGTTGAAACGTATCGGCATGGAAGTGACCGACAGCAATCGCTCGCAGGGCAACATGGCGATCACCTACAAAGCGCCGGGCGACAGCACCTGGGATGAGATTGGCGCCAAAGATCCGCAGCTGCCGAATGGCGACTACAAGCTGCAGGTCGGCGATCTCGATAACCGCAGCAGCCTGCAGTTTATCGACCCGAAAGGCCACGTGCTGACGCAGTCGCAAAACGACGCGCTGGTGGCGGTCTTCCAGGCAGCCCTTAGCCAGTAACAAAAAAAGGCCGGAAAATTCCGGCCTTTTTTATTGAAGTTTGGCATAATGGCGCGCGGCGACGTAAACGATTGCGTTGCCTGGCTATGACCCTTCACTATTTACCCAGTTTGGAGTTTATCAAGATGCAAAAGCTAGCTGAGTTGTATCGCGGCAAAGCGAAAACCGTATACAGCACCGAAAACCCGGATCTGTTGGTACTCGAATTCCGCAACGATACGTCAGCAGGAGACGGCGCGCGTATTGAACAGTTTGATCGCAAAGGCATGGTGAACAATAAGTTCAACTATTTCATCATGCGCAAGCTGGAAGAAGCGGGCATCCCAACGCAGATGGAAGCGCTGCTCTCCGATAACGAAGCGCTGGTGAAAAAGCTGGAGATGGTGCCGGTAGAGTGCGTAATTCGTAACCGTGCGGCCGGTTCGCTGGTGAAGCGTCTGGGTGTGGAAGAGGGCATCGTGCTGAATCCGCCGCTGTTCGATCTGTTCCTGAAAGATGACGCCAAACACGATCCGATGGTCAACGAATCCTATTGCGAAACCTTTGGCTGGGTAAATAAAGAAAACCTGGCGCGCATGCGCGAGCTAACCTACAAAGCCAACGACGTTCTCAGCAAGTTGTTTGACGATGCTGGTCTGATCCTGGTGGACTTCAAGCTGGAGTTCGGCCTGTTCAAAGGCGAAGTGACGCTGGGCGACGAATTCTCGCCGGACGGCGCGCGCCTGTGGGACAAAGAGACCATGAACAAAATGGATAAAGATCGCTTTCGTCAGAGCCTGGGCGGCGTGATCGAAGCCTATGAAGAAGTAGCGCATCGTCTGGGCGTGAAACTCGACTAATCTGCTCTGCTAACGGCCGGTACGCGATGGCTGCCGGCTGCTTTCCCGCTATTTTCCCACTCTTTTCTCCGTTACCTTCCTGCTCCGCGCGATACGCTCTGGTTATTCAGCCTCGCCGCGTCTAGAATTTGCCGTATTCGCCAGTAACCGGAAACAGGGGAAAGTTATGCGTTGGCAAGGGCGTCGCGAAAGCGACAATGTAGAAGATCGTCGCAATCAGTCACCCACCGTGGGCGGCGGGCGCATGCGTATTCCACGCGGCAAGGGCGGGATCATTTTGCTGGTGGTGGTCATGATCGCTGGCTATTACGGCTACGATCTTACGCCGCTGCTCACCGGCGGCGAGCCGGTCACGCAACAGAGCCGCTCGCAGGGCATTAGCCCGCAGGACGATGAAGCGGCGAAATTCACCTCCGTGATCCTCGCCACCACCGAAGATACCTGGCAAAAACTGTTTACCCAGATGGGCAAAAACTATCAGCCGCCGCACCTGGTAATGTACAGCAACGCGACGCGCACCGGCTGCGGTACCGGCCAGTCGGTTATGGGCCCGTTCTATTGCCCGGCTGACAGCACCGTTTATATCGATCTCTCTTTTTATGATGAACTGAAAAACAAGCTGGGCGCAGATGGTGATTTTGCCCAGGGCTACGTTATCGCTCATGAAGTCGGCCACCATGTGCAGAAACTGTTAGGGATTGAACCTAAAGTGCGTCAGATGCAGCAGGGCGCGACGCAGCGGCAGGTCAATCAACTGTCGGTGAGGCTGGAGCTGCAGGCGGATTGCTTTGCCGGTGTCTGGGGCCACTATATGCAGCAGCAGCAGATTCTGGAGCCGGGCGACTTGCAGGAAGCGCTAAACGCAGCCGAAGCCATCGGTGACGATCGGCTACAGCAGCAGAGCCAGGGGCGGGTCACGCCGGACAGCTTCACTCACGGTACTTCAGAACAGCGCTATAGCTGGTTTAAGCGCGGCTTTGACTCTGGCGATCCGGGCCAGTGCGATACTTTCGCCGCCGCGAAATAAATGTTGGTATCCGTTACCGCTGAGATGCAGCGCACCGGCATCCGGCGGCTGGCGGTGATCGCCGGAGAACCGGCGTGGTGTCGTCAGCAGGCGCAACAGTGGCAGACAACGCTTGCCGGCGACTGGCTGAAGGTTAGCGAACATAACGACCTCGGTGAAAGCGTGGCGCCTTCGGCGCTGCGTACGCTGCTCGGCCAGGAATTTCGTCATGCTATCTTTGATGCGCGCGCGGGCTTTCACAGCGAAGCCTTTGCCGCGCTGGCCGGTACGCTCAGCGCCGGAAGCTGGCTACTGTTGCTGACGCCGCCCTGGCGCGACTGGCCGCACTCTCCCGACAGGGATTCGCTGCGCTGGAGCGAAAGCGACACGCCGATTATCACTCCCCACTTTATTCACTATTTACAGCATCAGCTTGCAGCGGACGAGCAAGTCTTGCTGCATCAACAGCATCAGCCCTGCCGTCTGCCGCAGCCGTTAACCTTAAGCGACTGGCAGCCTGGCGACGCGCAGCAACAGCAGCACTTACTGGAGCAGCTATTGCAGAGCAGGGCAGGAGTTTATGTGCTGACGGCGGCGCGCGGACGTGGAAAGTCGGCGCTGGCTGGCATGCTGGCGCGGCGCTGGCCGGGGCGCTGCCTGGTGACGGCGCCCGCCAAAGTTTCGACGGAAATCCTGGCGCGCTTTGCCGGCGACCGTTTTGCCTTTAGCGCGCCCGATGCGCTGCTGGCCGCCGCCACGCCGCCGCAGGCCGACTGGCTGATTATCGATGAGGCGGCGGCCATTCCGGCTCCGCTATTACAACGCCTGATTGCCCGTTTTCCGCGCACTTTATTAACCACCACCGTTCAGGGCTATGAAGGCACCGGCCGCGGCTTTTTGCTGAAATTTTGTGCGTCGCTGCCGCAGGCGCATTTTTATCAGCTGGACGAACCATTGCGCTGGCGACAGGGCGATCCGCTGGAAGCGGCGGTCAACGGCGCGCTGCTGCTGGATGAGCCACCGATTGGCACAGAAATAACCGCAGAAGGATTGCGCGTTGCCGAGTGTGAACGCGACGATGCGCGGCTGCTGCTGGCACTCTATCAGCTCCTTACCAGCGCGCACTATCGCACCACGCCGCTTGATTTCCGTCGCCTGATGGATGCGCCAGGCCAGCGCTTTATCGCGGCGGAAAATGGGCGTAAAGAGATGGCCGGTGCGCTGTGGCTGGTGGCGGAAGGGGGGCTTGCTGATGGTCTGGCACAGCAGGTTTGGGCCGGATTACGACGACCGCGCGGCAATCTGGTCGCGCAGTCGCTGGCTGCGCACGCCGGTTTTCCCGAGGCGGCGCAGCTGCTTTCACAGCGCATCAGCCGTATTGCCGTCGCACCAGCTTTACGTCGCCAGCAGCTCGGCAGCCGCATGATCCACGCCGCGCGTGCGCAGACGCAGGGGCTGGATTACCTTTCCGTCAGCTTTGGTTTCACCGCTGAACTCTGGCATTTCTGGCAGCGCAGCGGCTTTACGCTGGCGCGTATCGCTACGCAGCGCGAGGCGAGCAGCGGTTGCTACAGCGCGATGGCGATCCTGCCGCTGAGCGCGGCGGGAGAGCGGCTAAGCCAACAGGCGCAGCGGCGTTTGATGCGCGATCTCTTCTGGCTGCAGCCGTTAATTGATGAGCCGCTGCCGCTGACGCCAGATGCTGAGCAGACGCTGCAGGCGGACGATTGGCGAGAGCTGGCGGGCTTTGCCTTCGCCCATCGCGCTTTCGATGTCAGCCTGCCCGCGCTGGGGCGTCTGCTGCTGGTGACGGACAGCGCCGGGCTGGCGTTACACGAGGCGATTATTCAGCGTCGTCCGCTGGCTTTACTGGTCGCCGACTTCGGACTGAGCGGTCGTAAAGCGCTGCTGGCGCAATGGCGCGCCGAAGCCCGACAGCTGATGGAGCAGCTGGATAGCGAACGCTATGCTGGCTGGCAGCGGAGATTGCAGGCGATCGCATCCGCTGGATAAATTTCTGTCGTCAGGCATTTCTGAATGCCATATGTTGTGTTGCTGCGTACTCAATAGCTGTGATTTTTGCTGCAATGCGTTGTCAGGCATTGTGAGCTGTCAATGTGCCGCTACTGCCCTCTATCATTGCGCGTTGCTGTCCGATCGTTGCCGTTTCCAGCGATGCCCGCTGCCGCCTTTTCTGCGCTTATTTCGCTTTGCGCCTCTGTTTTTGCCACAGAGGTCTTATAGTTAATAGCGAGGAGGATGTTATGAAACCTAACCATTTTGTCGTACAAAGTCCGTCTGCTCCCCCGGCGCAGCTGTTTCTGCTCTATCACGCGGCGGGCGATAATCCGGTATCAATGGGGCAAATCGGCAGCTGGTTTGCAGAAGTCTTCCCGCAGGCGCTGGTGGTGAGCATCGGCGGGCCGGAGGCGGGCGGGAAAGCACCGGGCCGTCAGTGGTTCAACGAAGCCTCGCTGGGTGATGTCAGCCTGCAACAGCGGGTTAATGAGGCGATGCCGCAGTTTTTGCAGTCGGTGCAGGAGTGGCAGCAGCTCAGCGGCGTCACGCCGGAAGCGACGGCGTTAATTGGGTTTTCCCAGGGCAGCGTGATGATTCTGGAAGGCAGCAAGGCGCAGCCGTCACTGGCGGGCAGGATCGTCGCCTTCAGTGGCCGCTATGCCAGCCTGCCGGAAGCGGCCACGGCAAAAACCACCATTCATTTGATTCACGGCGAAGATGATGAAGTCTATCAGGCGGAACATGCGCAGCAGGCGGCTGAACGCCTGACCTCGCTGGGCGGCGACGTTACGCTGGATATTGTGGAGGATCTGCCGCACGCCATCGATCAGCGCAGCATGAATCTGGCGCTGGATCATCTGCGTTACACCGTGCCGCGCCGCTATTTTGAAGAGGCGCTTAGCGGCGGCAAGCCGGGTGACGAGGTGATTACCTTTATTTAACCGTCGATAACAACGGGGCAGCGTGTCGCTGCCCCTGGAGAAAATTATTTCTTTTTCGGCCAGTCGTCATCATCGTCCCACTTATCGTTAAAATCACGATGCGGCGGCAGATCGGGCTTGTTCGCCATATATTTCTTGTGGTCGATGCGCTTCAGATCTTTATAAACGTTGACCAGTACGCCAACCAGCAACAGGATCACAATGATCCACCAGTACTCTTTTACCCATTCCATGTTGGCTCCTCCTGAGGGACGTTTATGCGATCAGCTGCTCCATGATGCGTTGATACATACGGCTCAGCAGTTGCAGATCGGACGCCTTCACGCACTCATTGATTTTATGAATGGTGGCGTTAACCGGGCCCAGCTCCACCACCTGCGCGCCCATGCGGGCAATAAAGCGCCCGTCGGATGTGCCGCCGGTGGTCTGTAGCTCAGGCCTGGTTTCAGTATAGTGTTCAACCGCATTGATTACCGCATCCACCAGCTTGCCGCGCGAGGTAAGGAAAGGCTGGCCGGAGAGTTTCCACTCAAGGGTATAGGGCAGCTGATGGCGTTCCAGCAGGGCCGCCACGCGCTGACGAATATCGCCGTCGGTCAGTTCGGTGCTGAAGCGGAAGTTAAACTGCACAAACAGCTCGCCGGGAATCACATTATTGCTGCCGGTGCCGGCCCGCACGTTGGCGATCTGCATACTGGTGGGCGGGAAAAATTCATTGCCTCGATCCCATTCGGTTGCGACCAGCTCATTAAGCGCGGGCAGGGCGCGATGTACCGGATTATCCGCCAGATGCGGATAGGCAACATGGCCCTGAACGCCATGAATGGTCAGGTTAGCGGTAATTGAGCCGCGTCGGCCATTTTTCACCACGTCGCCCACCTGCACGGTGCTGGATGGTTCGCCGACCAGACAGTAATCCAGCCGCTCCTGGCGCGCCATTAAATGCTCAACCACTTTAACCGTGCCGTGGGTGGCGTTGGCCTCTTCATCGGACGTAATCAGAAAGGCCAGTCGTCCGCGATGATGGGGATTCGCCGCGACAAAACGCTCCGCTGCGACCACCATCGCCGCCAGCGAGCCTTTCATATCCGCCGCGCCGCGTCCGAACAGCATGCCATCGCGAATGGTGGGCTCAAACGGCGGATTGATCCAGCGGCTGGTATCGCCGGGTGGCACCACGTCGGTATGTCCGGCAAACGCCAGCGTTTCGCCCTGGCCGCGCCAGGCCCAGAAATTCTTCGTATCGGCAATATTGATGGGTTCAATGGTGAAGCCAATGGCTTGCAGGCGTTCAATCATCAGCGCCTGACATCCGGCATCATCGGGGCTCAGTGAAGGACGACGAATAAGCTGCTGCGCCAGCTCAATGACCGGACAAAACATATTATGACTTCTCCGGATAAACTGCTGGTAGTCGGTTTCAGTAAAGCCCAGCAGCATAGATCCGTCTGCAGCGGCGAGCAATGGGCGTTTAATGATGGCAGGCTGCGCCAGCATTAACGCTTTGGCCGCCTGCGCATTATCGATCGTCGCTTTTTCTTCCTCAGCAAGTTTGCGCCAGGTAGTGCCGCGCGTATTTAACAGCGCCTGCCAGCCCAGTGTATTGATAAAGCGTTGCAGCGTTTCATCGCTTAATCCATTCAGGCGATAATCATGGTACTGATAATTTGTCTGCTGGGCATCCAGAAAACGGCGCGCTTTTTTTATTGTGTCGCAATTTTTGATGCCGTAGAGCGTAAAAAGGGCAGGCGACGGCTTTTCGGTCATGGCTTTGTCCCGGTCTGGTAAAAATATCGTTAATGAATAATGCCTTAAAAGAGGAAGAGGATCTATGTTCGTTGTCCGCACCCTCTACAGGCCAGGGTTTAAGAAAGAGATTGATACTTCAGGAATGATAATATTAATGGGTAACGTGAGTGATTAGTTTTGCTGAAGTGTGAGTCAGCATGCAAAATAAAAAAGTAGTACAGTTTTTCATCCTTTTGCCGATAGTAATTTTGAAAACAGCCATTCCCTTGCTGAAAGAACGCACGTAAAATAGGGCCTAATAATAAGAGAGGTAGTTATGATTGACACTGAACTGGGGAACTGGAAAGACTTTATTGATGCGATGTTACGTAAGTAATAAAGCCTGATAAAGATAAGCCTGACGAACACAGCTCTCGTCTTCGCATCTGACAGTCCATAATAATTAAAATAAGGCAGCCGGTTAACCGGCTGCCTTTATTATTTCTGTTTCTGTTGTTAGCGGGCGTTAATTAAAATCCCTTATCCTTTTAATCCGCGCGGGCGAAAAGACGCGCCTGTTGCCTTTTTGCCGCACCGATAATTTACTAAATCCTTTATCAAATTTACGCCTCGTTACGCTTTTGCCCCGCCTGCGCTTTTAAAGGAAAACGGCGTCTTATTAATACAAAAAAGAGCGGAACAAAAAATATCGCCAGCAGGGTGGCGGAAATCATGCCGCCCATCACGCCGGTGCCGACCGCATGCTGGCTACTCGAACCAGCGCCGTGGCTGATGGCCATGGGCAGTACGCCAAACACAAACGCCAGCGAGGTCATTAAAATTGGGCGCAGGCGTTGACGGCAGGCCTCCAGCGTTGATTCCACCAGATCGCCGCCACGGCTGTTAATGTCGTTGGCAAACTCCACAATCAAAATGGCATTTTTTGCCGACAGTCCGATCACCGTCAGCAGGCCGACCTGGAAATAGACATCATTTTCCAGCCCGCGCGCCCAGGTGGCGATTAAGGCGCCGACCACGCCCAGCGGCACCACCAGCATCACGGCAAAAGGAATCGACCAGCTCTCATACAGCGCCGCCAGACAGAGGAAAACCACCAGCAGTGAAATCGCATACAGCGCGGGCGCCTGCGAACCGGACAGCCGCTCCTGCAACGAGGCGCCGGTCCACTGGAGCCCGACGCCGAGCGGCAGCTGGCTGACCAGCTCCTCCATGGCAGTCATTGCGGCGCCGGTGCTGACGCCGGGCGCTGCTTCGCCGACGATCTCCAGTGAAGAATAGCCGTTGTAGCGTTCCAGGCGCGGCGAGCCGGTCTCCCAGGCGGTTTTAGCAAAGGCGCTGAACGGCACCATGCCGCCTTCGCTGTTACGCACATACCATTTATTAATATCGTCCGGCAGCATGCGATATTTCGCCGCCGCCTGCACATAGACTTTCTTCACGCGTCCACGATCGAGGAAATCGTTCACATAGGTCGAACCCCAGCCGGTGGTCAGTGTGCTGTTAATATCATCGATGGAAACGCCCAGCGCCTGCGCTTTACGCTGGTCAATATCGATGCGCAGCTGCGGGCTGTCGTCCAGGCCGTTATGGCGCACGCGGGCCAGACGCGGATCGCTGGCTGCCTTCTCCAGCAGCCGATCGCGCATCTCCATCAGCTTCGTATGGCCGATACCAGCGTGGTCCTGCAGTTCCATATCAAAACCAGCGGCATTGCCCATGCCGGTAATTGCCGGTGGGCTGCTGGCGATCACTCGCGCTTCTTTAATGTGCCTGAAGGCTTGCGTCGCGCGCTCAATGATGGCGAAAGAGGTGCGGTCGGTGTCTGAACGTTCTTCCCAGTTTTTCAGGCGAATAAACAGGCGCGCCACGTTCTGGCCGTTACCGCCAGGGCCGGAGCCGACGGTGGCAAATACCGATTCGATATTCTCTTTCTCATGGGTCAGATAGTAATTCTCGACTTTCTGCACCACCTTCAGCGTTTGCTGCTGGGTAGAACCCGGTGGCAGCTGCACCTGGGTCGTGAAAATCCCGCGATCTTCCAGCGGCAGGAAAGAGGTCGGCAGGCGCAGAAACAGAAAGGCCATAATGGCGATAATGCCCAGATAGAGCAGTAGCCAGCGCCCAGCCTGGCGCAGCAGTTTCGCCACGCGCTGTTCATAACGCTGGGTGTTACGCGTGAACATGCGGTTAAACCAGCCGAAAAAGCCGTCGCGCTGATGATGTCCGGCGGGCACCGGCTTCAGCAGCGAGGCGCAGAGTGCAGGCGTCAGAATCATCGCCACCAGCACCGACAGTACCATGGCGGAAACCACGGTAATCGAAAACTGGCGATAGATAGCGCCGACGGCGCCGCCGAAAAAGGCCATCGGCACAAATACGGCCGACAGCACCAGCGTAATGCCGACCAGCGCGCCCTGAATCTGGCCCATCGATTTACGCGTGGCTTCGCGCGGCGACAGGCCTTCTTCGCTCATGATGCGCTCGACGTTTTCCACTACCACAATCGCATCGTCCACCAGCAGGCCGATCGCCAGCACCATCGCAAACATGGTGAGAGTATTAATACTGAAACCGCAGGCATACAGGATGGAGAAGGTGCTTAACAGCACCACCGGCACCGCGATGGTTGGGATCAGCGTGGCGCGGAAGTTCTGCATAAACAGGTACATCACCAGAAAGACCAGCAGCACCGCTTCCAGCAGGGTTTTCACCACATCGCGAATGGAGGCGGTAACAAAAGGCGTGGTCTCGTAGGCGACTTTCGCTTCCAGGCCGTGCGGGAAGTATTGCGCCAGTTCAGCGATGCGCGCGCGCACCAACCGATCGGTTTCCAGCTCATTAGCACCAGAGGCGAGCTTGATGCCCAGCCCGGAAGCGGCCATGCCGTTATAGCGGCTGAGGTAGTCATATTTTTCCGCGCCCAGCGCCACATCTGCCACGTCGCCCAGCGTGACGACAGAACCATCGCGGTTGGTGCGCAGCGTAATTGCTTTAAACTGCTCCGGCGTTTGCAACAGCGCCTGTGAATTGACCGTGGCGTTGAGCGCCTGGTTATCCACCGATGGCGTGCCGCCAACCTGACCTACCGCCACCTGACTGTTTTGCGATTCGATCGCGCTCACCACGTCCGCTGTGGTCAGCGCATAGTTTGTCAGCTTGTTGGGATCGAGCCAGATGCGCATCGCATACTGCGTGCCGTAGGCATCCACCTGACCAACGCCGCTGATGCGGCTGAGCGGATCCTGGATATTACTTGCCACATAGTCAGCAATATCCTGCTTATCCATGCTGCCGTCGGTAGAAACAAACGCCAGCATCAGGATATTGCTGTCGCCGGTTTTATTGACCGTTACGCCCTGCTGCTGCACATCCTGCGGCAGTTTACGCAGCGCCGACTGCAGCTGGTTTTGCACCTGCTGACGCGCTTCGTCGGGATCGGTACCGGCGGAGAAGGTGAGAGTAATGGTCGCCTGGCCGGTATTGCTGCTTTGCGATGACATATACATCAGGTTATCGATGCCGGTCATGCTCTGTTCGATAATCTGCGTAACCGTATTTTCCAGGGTTTCCGCTGATGCGCCAGGGTAGTTAGCGGTAATGCGCACGTTCGGCGGGGCGAGGTCGGGATATTGTTCTATTGGCAGAGACTTAATCGCCAGCGCGCCGGTGAGGCACATCATTATCGCCAACACCCAGGCAAAAATTGGGCGGTCAATGAAAAAATTCGCCATTGAAGCGGCACTCCTCAATACGGTGTCATCAACAGGAAAATCAGCCAACCGCGTTGGCGCCGCGGCGGGCAAAGATTACACGGTGCGATTTTTAATCAATTGCGTGCTAACAGTTGCCGGATAACTTTACGCGCCCGCGAGGATAGAAACGTGGAGAAAAAGAGGAGAAAGTGTAAATGATCATAGTGAAAAGCGCGCGTTAAACGCGCGGCTTCTAATGATGTTTATTTTCCAGCCAAAGAACGGTGGCCGCGACGCGCGAGCGCACATCCAGCTTGCGCAGAAAATTGCGAATATGCACTTTCACCGTCTCTTCGGAGATGTGCAGGGTGGCGGCGATTTCTTTATTGGATAGTCCACGAGCCACTTCCTGCAGCACATCCAGTTCGCGTTCGGTCAGCGTCTGGAAGGGGTTGGCGCTGTGGCCGCGCGTCATCATATAGTCGCGGACGACGCTGCTGTAGACGTTGGCTCCCTGCGCGCCTTCGGTAATTTGCTGGAGCAGCACTTCCGGCTCGCTATCTTTCAGCAGGTAGCCATCGGCGCCGGCATCCAGCATCGCGTAAATATCGCTGCGCGCGTCGGAAACGGTCAATACCAGAATACGCGCCGCCACGCCTTCATTACGCAGCGCTTTTAAGGTATCCAGACCGGACATGCCCTTCATATGCAGATCCAACAGGATCACGTCGGGCAACAGTCGGCTTGCCTCGGCCAGCGCTTCGGTACCGTTATTGGCTTCGGCCACCACCTCAAAGCTGCTGCTTAACTCCAGAAGCTGACGAATTCCCCGGCGCATCAACGGATGATCGTCGACCAGCATCACAGTAAAGTGTCGATTGTTCATAATACTCCCCGGCGTAGCGCGCCAGCCGTAGCTGGCTGAATAAAAAGAATTACGGCTGGCATTAATCTGCCACCGATTCTGTTGTCTGTGAGGGAAAGCGCAGCCGTAGCCGCGTCCCGTCGGATGGCGTGGTTTCCATCAATAGCGAACCGCCCAGACGCTGCGCTCGCTCATGCATAATCGTCAGGCCATAATGCCCGGCAGGCTCTTCAACGGTGGTCAGACCGCAGCCGTCATCGCTAATAACAATCTGATATTCGCCATTTTCCAGCGTGGTGCAGCTTACCTCGATAAGGCTGGCATTTGCGTGTCGAATGGCGTTCAGCACCGCTTCCCGGACAATTTGTAAAACATGCACCTGTTGCTGAGCGGTTAGCGCGTCAAAACCGGACGAACAGTGCAGGGCGATCTCGGCGGTGGTTTGCTGCTGGAGCGGCGTTAACATCGCCTGTAACGCAGCGGGCAGGTAGGCCTCATCGACCGACAACCGGAAGGTGTTCAGCAGCTCACGCAGCTGGCGATAGGCTTCTGCCAGCGCCTGATCGAAATCGCTGACAATCTGCTGGGCGGGCTGCTGTTCCGCATCGATGGTGCGTTTCAGTAAGGTTAGCTGAATGCGCAGGAAGGAGAGCGCCTGCGCCAGCGAGTCATGTAGCTCGCGGGCGATGGTGGCGCGCTCTTCCATCAGCAGCAGTTGCTGCTGCTGTTTTTGCGCCTGATGGATCCAGATGGCGCGCGACAGCAAATTGCCGACACTCTGCATCAGCGGTTCGGGCGTTTTCCGTTCGCCTTCCTGCCAGCGCAGCTCGCTGCCTGGCTGATTATCCTGCTGGATCGCCAGCCGCTGCCAGCTTTTATCGGACTGCGGCGTACCCAGCGCGATCTGCCAGCTTTCGCCGGCGTCTAACGTCAACGCGGTCAGACGCGCGCGCCTGAAGACGATCTCCATCACTTCGGTAATGGTCGGCTGGCCCAGGCTGCTGACGGTCAGCGCCTGTGACGCTTCATACAGAATGGTCATGGTCTGATGCGCCACCATTAAATCTGCGGTACGCGCTTTTACCGTGTTTTCCAGTTCGCTGTAGTGACGCTCCAGCTCGCCCGACATGCGGTTAAAGGTATTCGCCAGCAGACCCAGCTCATTGGCCAGTGAGGTATCGAGCGGCGGATAGTTAAAATTGCCCTGTTCGATATAACGGCTGGCGGCCACCAGCTGATTCAGCGGTTTAACAACCTGACGGCGCGTCAGGCGGATGGTCCAGAACGCCAATGCCACGATGGCGATAAAGCCGATGGCGCTGGTTATCGCCACCAGCTGCATTTTACGTTCCGCATAGCGCTGCAGATCGTAAACGAAACGATCAATCTCACTGACGTAATGCACCACATGCTGGGAATAGCGCATTGGATCGCCGCTGGTTAAGTCAGCGCGCAGCAGCGGCCAGGAAAGTTTGATTTGCCGATAGCGGTTACGCACATTTTCCGGCACGTAAAAACGGTTCAGATGCCGGAGAACCGGCGCATCCAGCGATCGCTGATAATAGCGCAGATGCGCCACCAGCTCTGGGGATTTCGTATCCAAATCCCAGGCGAGGCGGTAGGTCTGCATACGCAGCGAGCCGGCAAAATTGATCATTTCCGCATCGCGCAGACTGCCGGATAACGTCAACAGCGCCAGGCTGGTGGAAAGCACCGACAGAATCACGATGCCGGCCAGCGCGCGGGCGATAGAACTGGTAACGGAGCGTTTCAGCATGAGAAGACTTAACCCAAAAAAGAGGGGGCAATCATAGCCTGAAACCCGCGCAGGCGCAGCGGTGTCAGGTCAAATTAAGGACAGGTAGCGGCGATCGCGCCCGGTATTGGCCGATGGGGTGCGCTCCAGATCCGGCGGCGCCGACTAAAAGGCGGCTTTTAATTCCACCGCGGCGGAATAAGCGGACTGCTCTGTTTAGCGCCTGAAGCAAAGCGGGAAGAGGGATTAAAAACGCCCAGCCGCGTTTCCAGCTTAATATTATCAACCGGCTCCCAGCCATAAATCAGATCGACGCCGTAGCCAGGCCGCTGAAATTCAATATCTCGCGAGGAGCGGGCGTTAAGGGAGGCTGCGCCAGTAATGAAACCGTGAGGGCATCGGGATGAACAGCGCTTATTAGCTGGCGTTCTGCCAGCGCCGCATAAATAATGCCTGCGCGCAGCGCGGTTAATCTTTTTACGTCATTGCCTGATGAACGCGGCAGATAATCGTCTGCCGCATTTTTTTAGTAAGTGGGCAGCGTAACAATATCGGCGCCCGGCGGTAAATAAAAACTGCCCGCCTCACGAACACCGTTAATTAATAACACTTCCGCTTGTGATATGGCTTTTAATACGGTGTTCGCTAAACGGATATATCCTTCGGACATATCCTGGCCTCATGGTGTCATGAGAATAAAAGGCCAGGCACGGTATCCGCTGATTATTCATTGTTTCCATGTCTTTGAATGCGCCTTCTGATAAAAATAAATGGCGACCGGTTAACAGGTTATTTCATTATTTGAAGGGCGGCGCTGGAGCTGTTTAAATGGATTGTGGCTGGCGCAGCGGCGGAACTCAATAATCGCGGTAATGCTCCGCCGCGCTAACGTCTTATTCCCGGTATGACCTGTACCTTAACCCTGAGTGATTTGCTGGATATTAAATAACCGTTCGGTATCCAACTCTTCCCGTCTTTTACCTGTGCCACAAAAATTACATAAAGCGTCAGAAATTTCGCCGTTGGGGTTTTGTTTCCCCTGATAAGAACGGTTAGGATTCATCGCCGTAAATTCACTGTGTCGCCACACTACAAGACCCAGACCAACAGCGAATTTATCCCTTTAAATCTTTATAGCGCAAACGTTTGGTTATAAAGGATGAAAGCGGGCTGAGCGTACAGGCGCTCTTTTATCGGACAGGACAACAGGACAGGCAATGAAAGCAACCAAGAAAACGGCAGCGGATCACCATGCTGCCAGAAGACGCTGGCTGAATTCACATGATGCTGGCTACGACAAGGCAATGGGCAATCGTCAGGTACAGATGATTGCTATCGGCGGTGCTATCGGCACCGGTTTGTTCCTCGGCGCAGGCGCGCGTTTACAGGCCGCTGGCCCGGCGCTGGCGCTGGTTTATCTCGTCTGCGGTATTTTCTCTTTCTTTATCTTACGTGCGCTGGGCGAACTGGTATTACATCGCCCCTCCAGCGGCAGCTTTGTCTCTTATGCGCGTGAGTTCCTTGGCGAAAAAGCCTCCTACGTTGCGGGCTGGATGTACTTCGTTAACTGGGCGATGACCGGTATCGTTGATATCACCGCCGTGGCGCTTTATATGCATTACTGGGGCGCCTTCGGCGACGTGCCGCAGTGGGTATTTGCGCTGGGCGCGCTGGCGATTGTCGGCACCATGAACCTGATCGGCGTGAAATGGTTTGCCGAGATGGAGTTCTGGTTTGCCCTGATAAAAGTGCTGGCCATTGTGATCTTCCTGATCGTAGGCGTGGTATTCCTCGGCAGCGGTAAGCCGCTGGATGGCAATGCCACCGGCTTCCACTTGATTTCAGATAACGGCGGCATGTTCCCGCACGGGCTGCTGCCGGCGCTGGTTCTGGTGCAGGGCGTAGTATTCGCCTTCGCCTCTATCGAGCTGGTGGGTATCGCCGCGGGCGAATGTAAAGAGCCGAAAAAAGTGCTGCCGAAGGCGATTAACAGCGTTATCTGGCGTATCGGCCTGTTCTATGTCGGCTCCGTAGTGCTGTTAGTGCTGCTGCTACCCTGGAACGCTTATCAGGCCGGACAAAGCCCGTTTGTTACCTTCTTCTCCAAACTGGGCGTGCCCTATATCGGCAGCATTATGAATATTGTGGTGCTGAGCGCTGCGCTATCCAGCCTGAACTCCGGCCTCTATTCAACCGGACGTATTCTGCGCTCGATGTCGATGGGCGGATCGGCGCCGAAAGCCCTGTCGAAAATGAGCGGTCAGCAGGTTCCCTATGCCGGGATTCTGGTTACCATCGGCGTTTATGTGATTGGCGTAGTGCTGAACTATTATGTGCCGTCGCAGGTATTTGAAATCGTTCTGAACATCGCTTCGCTGGGGATCCTGTCAACCTGGGCCTTTATTATTGTCTGCCAGATGCGTCTGCGTAAGGCGATTAAAGAGGGCAAGGCCGATGACGTGAGCTTTAAGCTGCCCGGCGCGCCGGTAACATCATGGCTGACGCTGCTGTTCCTGGCGAGCGTGCTGGTGCTGATGGCGTTTGACTACCCGAACGGCACCTTTACCGTCGCCGCCATCCCGCTAATTATCGTCGTGCTAATTTTGGGCTGGTTTGGCGTGCGTAAACGCGTTCACGCCATTGCGATGACCGAACATGAACATAGCGCAGCGGAACCGCCCGCTACGCTAAACGAAAGCCACTCGAAGTAAGACGTTTAACGGTGGGCGACAAAGCGGTCGCTCACCGTTTTCATACCGGAGCCAGAGCTGGCTCCGTTTTATACAAAATTAAACTGCCCACCGCCTGCGTTATACGGCAACGATTAAACCTGTCACGGCAATGAGCAATCGCTTAGCTGCCACTCTTATGTTGCAAATACCAGACGGCCGCTTCCACCCGTGATTTCAGCTGTAATTTCTTGAGCAGATGTTTGACATGCACTTTAACCGTGCTTTCTGTGATGTTGAGCTTACGGGCAATGATTTTATTCGGCAGGCCGCGCGCTATCTGACGTAAAATATCCTGTTCCCGACGGGTGAGCTGTTGCAGATCGCGCTGGGTGGCAGGCGGCGTTTCGCGCAGGCTGCTGATTAATACTGATGTCAGGGTTTCACTTAGCACCATCTGACCTGCGGCAGCCTGATGCAGCGAGGTCAGCAGCGCCTCCGGCTCCATATCTTTCAGCAGATAACCATCAGCGCCGCGCTTCAGCGCGCTCACTACATCTTCTTCATCGTTAGAAACGGTAAAGACCACAATACGGCCAGAGAGATCGATACGGCGCAGGCGATCGAGTGTTTCCAGCCCGTTAATCCCCGGCATATTCAAATCAAGCAAAATCAGATCCGGGTCATGTTGTTCAGCCAGCGCCAGGCCCTGTTCGCCATTGCCGGCCTCGGCAATAACCTTCAGTTGCGGATCGAGGCTGATAAGCTGCTTAACGCCATTACGTAACATGGGATGATCATCAATCAGAAGGATGGTAGCGGCGTCGTGGGTAGTCATACTGGCTCCGGTTAATCAGGGTGTTGACGACATTTGCAAGACTGGCAACGCGCAATAAAAAGCCCGCTTTCAGAAAGCATGGCCGTCGCGCGCTATTTTTTCATTATTCCTGATTTATGCTTTATACCCCAAAAGGGGTAGCTCTAATAAAATAAGGAGAAGCAATACTTCGCCGATGTGACTTTATCATCTTTTTAATCGGCTGTTTTTGTTAAATTTATTGGCGAAAATGACACTACTCATTTAGTGGGTGGAAGACAATTGCATGCCTTAACTAACTGCTACCCTGTTGATTTATGTCAACTTCGCGCTACGGACGACCAGGCAGGATGTGCGCAGTTTTCATTCCTTCACCGGGGTTATTATGTCGAATTTAGCCACGCCATCAGAGAAAAAAGCATCAGGCGCCGTTATTCAAAACTGGCAGCCGGAAGATGCTGAGTTCTGGCAGCAGAGCGGTAAGCGTATTGCTAATCGTAATCTGTGGATTTCTGTGTTCTGTCTGTTACTGGCATTCTGCGTCTGGATGCTGTTCAGCACCGTTGCCGTTAATTTAAATAAAGTTGGCTTCAACTTTACAACCGATCAGCTCTTCCTGCTGACCGCGCTTCCTTCCGTTTCCGGCGCGCTGCTGCGTGTGCCTTACTCCTTTGTGATTCCTGTCTTCGGCGGACGTCGCTGGACCGCTTTCAGCACCGGTATCATGTTGATTCCGTGCGTATGGCTCGGTTTCGCCGTCCAAAACCCGGAAACGCCTTTTGCGGTATTCGTGGTGATCTCGCTGCTGTGCGGCTTTGCTGGCGCAAACTTCGCTTCCAGCATGGGCAACATCAGTTTCTTCTTCCCGAAAGCACAGCAGGGCAGTGCGCTGGGCATTAACGGTGGCCTCGGCAACCTGGGCGTGAGCGTGATGCAGTTGCTGGCACCAGCAGCGATCTCCTTCGCTATCTTTGGCTATTTTGGTAGCCAGGGTCAGGTGACCGCCGACGGTAGCCAGATGTGGCTGGAAAATGCCGCGTGGATTTGGGTGCCGCTGCTGCTGATCGCGACGCTTGCCGCCTGGTTCGGCATGAACGATCTCGCCGCATCCAAAGCTTCTCTGCGTCAACAGCTGCCGGTACTGAAACGTGCGCATCTGTGGGGGCTGAGCCTGCTTTACCTGGCAACCTTCGGCTCGTTTATCGGCTTCTCTGCGGGTTTTGCCATGCTCTCCAAAACGCAGTTCCCGGACATCGTTATCATGAAGTACGCTTTCTTCGGCCCGCTGCTCGGTGCCCTGGCGCGTTCTGCCGGCGGCGTGATTTCCGATCGGTTTGGCGGCGTGCGCGTTACGCTGATTAACTTTATCGTGATGGCGATTTTTACTGCTCTGGTGTTCCTGGCATTGCCGTCTGAAGGCCACGACGGATCATTCCCGCTGTTCTTTGGCATCTTTATGGTGCTGTTCTTAACGGCAGGTCTCGGCAGTGGTTCTACCTACCAGATGATTGCGGTGATTTTCCGTAAAATTACCTGGGATAGCGTAAAAGCGCGCGGCGGCAGCGATGAACAGGCGCAGCAGGAAGCGGTAACCGATACCGCTGCGGCGCTGGGCTTTATCTCCGCCATCGGTGCGGCGGGTGGCTTCTTTATCCCGCAGACCTTCGGCATCTCGCTGGCTATGTCCGGCTCTCCGGCAGGCGCCATGAAAATCTTCCTGGTGTTCTACGTGGTCTGCATATTAATCACCTGGCTGGTCTACGGCCGTAAGGCTGCACGTTAATTATTGAAAAGCCGGCTTTGTCGCTCTGACAAAAGCCGGCTTTTTATTGCGTCTGGTTTTACCCATTACCTACTCCCAAATAGCCGATAGCTAGCCTGAGCGTGCCGCTTACGATATTTTTTTTGTTTTTATCAAACAAAATCAATGCATTGAAGATGGAGCATGCATGCCACCTAGGTGGTATTCGGGCAGGGAGAATAAGCGCAGTAACTGTGCTGACTTGATCGCAATCAAGCGGCCAGCCTGGTCATCTCAGTAGGCTGACGCCCACAACATAAGCAATGTCGTTTAGCCATTTATAACAACACCGAGCCTTCAGGAGAATTCCGGATGAGCAAATTTCTGGATCGGTTTCGCTACTTTAAACAATTAGCTGAACCTTTTGCTGGCCAGCACGGCCAGACACTTAACACTAACCGGGACTGGGAAGATGGTTACCGCAGCCGCTGGCAGCATGACAAAATCGTGCGCTCCACGCACGGCGTCAACTGCACCGGTTCCTGTAGCTGGAAGATCTATGTCAAAAATGGTCTGGTCACCTGGGAAACCCAGCAAACTGACTATCCTCGCACCCGCCCCGATCTGCCAAACCATGAACCGCGAGGCTGCCCACGCGGCGCCAGCTACTCCTGGTATTTATATAGTGCCAATCGCCTGAAATATCCACTTATGCGCAAGCGTTTGGTGAAATTATGGCGTGAAGCGAAAGCGCTGCACAGCGATCCGGTTGACGCCTGGGGCTCAATCATCAACGACGCCGAAAAAGCGAAAAGCTATAAAGTGGCCCGCGGACGCGGCGGTTTTGTGCGCTCCAGCTGGCAGGAAGTGAATGAAATCATTGCGGCGGCCAACGTCTATACCGCCAAAACCTTCGGCCCGGACCGTATTGTCGGCTTCTCGCCGATTCCGGCAATGTCGATGGTGTCCTACGCGGCGGGCGCCCGTTATCTTTCGCTGATCGGCGGTACCTGCCTGAGCTTCTATGACTGGTATTGCGATTTGCCGCCAGCATCGCCGATGACCTGGGGCGAACAGACCGACGTACCGGAATCGGCTGACTGGTACAACTCCTCTTATATCATCGCCTGGGGCTCTAACGTTCCGCAGACGCGTACGCCTGACGCCCACTTCTTTACCGAAGTCCGTTACAAAGGCACCAAAACCGTAGCGGTAACGCCGGACTACGCGGAAGTCGCCAAGCTGTGCGACCTGTGGCTGAACCCGAAACAGGGCACCGACAGCGCAATGGCGCTGGCGATGGGCCACGTGATGTTGAAAGAGTTCCATCTCGATCGTGAGGTCAGCTACTTCCGCGACTACGCGCGCCGCTATACCGATATGCCGATGTTGGTGATGCTGGAGCAGCGTGAAGGTGGTTACTACGCTGCCGGACGTATGCTGCGCGCCAGCGATCTGGTAGATAATCTGGGCCAGGAAAATAACCCTGAATGGAAGACCATCGCGCTCGATAGCCTGAGCGGCGAGCTGGTGGCGCCGCTGGGCTCTATTGGTTATCGCTGGGGCGAAGAGGGCAAATGGAACCTCGAAGCGCGTGAAGGTAAATCTCAGCGCGACGTCGAGCTACAGCTCAGCCTGTTGGGCAGCCATGATGAAGTGGCTGAAGTGGGCTTCCCTTACTTCGGCGGCATCGAAAGCGAACACTTCAACAGCGTGGCGCTGAATGAAATCCTGCTGCACAAATTGCCGGTTAAACGTCTGCAGCTGGCTGACGGCACCGAGGCGCTGGTTGCCAGCGTTTACGACCTGACGCTGGCCAACTATGGTCTGGATCGCGGTCTGGATGACGCCAACTGCGCCACCAGCTTTGATGAGATCAAAGCCTACACGCCAGCATGGGCGGAAAAAGTAACCGGCGTTTCCCGTCAGCACATTATTCGTGTCGCGCGCGAGTTTGCTGAAAACGCCGAGAAAACCCATGGCCGTTCGATGATCATCGTCGGTGCCGGTATGAACCACTGGTATCACATGGACATGAACTACCGCGGCCTGATCAACATGCTGATCTTCTGCGGTTGCGTGGGTCAGAGTGGTGGCGGCTGGGCGCACTATGTCGGCCAGGAAAAACTGCGTCCGCAAACCGGCTGGCAGCCGCTGGCGTTTGGCCTTGACTGGCAGCGTCCGCCGCGCCATATGAACGGCACCTCTTTCTTCTATAACCACTCCAGTCAGTGGCGCTACGAAACCGTATCGACGGAATCGCTGCTCTCTCCGCTGGCGGATAAATCACGCTATCAGGGCAGCCTGATCGATTTCAACGTACGTTCAGAACGTATGGGCTGGCTGCCTTCCGCGCCGCAGCTCGGCACCAACCCGCTGCATATTGCCGCGAAAGCACAGGCCGCAGGCAAAACGCCGGTTGACTATACCGTGGACAGCCTGAAAGAAGGTTCGCTGCGCTTTGCTGCCGAACAGCCGGATAATCCGCAGAACTACCCGCGCAACCTGTTCGTCTGGCGTTCTAACCTGCTGGGCTCTTCCGGTAAAGGCCATGAATATATGCTGAAGTACCTGCTGGGTACGGAAAACGGCATTCAGGGCAAAGACCTGGGCAAACAGGGCAGCGTTAAGCCGCAGGAAGTGGAATGGCAGGATAATGGCGGCGAAGGCAAACTGGATCTGGTGGTCACGCTCGATTTCCGTATGTCCAGCACCTGTCTCTACTCTGATATCGTGCTGCCGACCGCAACCTGGTATGAAAAAGACGACATGAATACCTCGGATATGCATCCGTTTATTCATCCGCTCTCTGCCGCCGTCGATCCCGCCTGGGAAGCGAAAAGCGACTGGGAAATCTACAAAGGTATCGCCAAAACCTTCTCTGACGTTTGCCAGGGCCACCTCGGCAAAGAGACGGACGTAGTCACGCTGCCGATCCAGCACGACTCCGCGGCCGAACTGGGCCAGCCGTTCAATGTGAAAGAGTGGAAAAAAGGCGAATGCGACCTGATTCCAGGCAAAACCGCGCCGCACATCATTACCGTCGAACGCGATTACCCGGCCACCTGGGAGCGCTTTACCTCTCTCGGTCCGCTGCTGGATAAGCTGGGCAACGGCGGTAAAGGCATCAACTGGAACACCGATACAGAAATCGAACTGCTGAAAAAACTCAACTACGTGAAGCATGACGGCCCGGCTGCCGGTCGCCCGCGTATTGAGAGCGCGATAGACGCGGCAGAAGTAATCCTTACCCTGGCGCCAGAAACTAACGGTCAGGTTG
Source organism: Mixta sp. Marseille-Q2659 (assembly GCF_940807255.1). Taxonomy (GTDB): domain Bacteria; phylum Pseudomonadota; class Gammaproteobacteria; order Enterobacterales; family Enterobacteriaceae; genus Mixta. Next base: position 91,551 of record NZ_CALNWY010000013.1, read on the forward strand.
CGGTAAAAGCCTGGGATGCGTTAGGCAAGTTTACCGGGCGCGACCATAAACACCTGGCGCTGAACAAGGAAGATGAAAAAATTCGCTTCCGCGATATTCAGGCGCAGCCGCGTAAAATTATCTCCAGCCCGACCTGGTCTGGTCTGGAAGATGAACACGTCTCCTATAACGCCTGTTACACCAACGTTCATGAGCTGATTCCGTGGCGTACCCTGACGGGCCGCCAGCAGCTTTATCAGGATCATGAATGGATGCGCGCCTTTGGCGAAAGCCTGCTGGTCTATCGTCCGCCGATCGACACCCGCGCCGCGCAGCCGCTGCTGAACCGTAAGCCGAACGGCAACCCGGAAAAAGCGCTGAATTTCCTGACGCCGCACCAGAAGTGGGGGATTCACTCAACCTACAGCGACAACCTGCTGATGCTGACGCTGTCACGCGGCGGGCCGATCGTCTGGATGAGCGAGGAAGATGCGAAGGAGCTGGGCATTGCCGATAACGACTGGATCGAAGCGTTTAACGCCAACGGTTCCCTGACGGCGCGTGCCGTAGTGAGCCAGCGTGTTCCTGCCGGTATGACCATGATGTACCACGCCCAGGAACGTATCGTGAATATCCCAGGTTCAGAAATCACCGGACAACGCGGCGGTATCCATAACTCGGTAACCCGCGCCTGCCCGAAACCGACCCATATGATCGGCGGTTATGCGCAGCTGGCCTACGGCTTTAACTATTACGGCACCGTAGGTTCGAATCGTGATGAGTTTGTAGTGGTCAGAAAAATGAACAATGTCAATTGGTTAGATGGTGAAGGCAACGACGAGTGCCAGGGTTCCCACCAGGAGGCTCAGCAATGAAAATTCGTTCGCAAGTCGGTATGGTGTTAAACCTCGACAAATGTATCGGCTGCCATACCTGTTCGGTAACCTGTAAAAATGTCTGGACCAGCCGTGAAGGCATGGAGTACGCCTGGTTTAACAACGTTGAAAGCAAACCGGGCGTGGGTTATCCGCACGCCTGGGAAGACCAGGAGAAATGGAAAGGCGGCTGGATCCGTAAAATTAACGGTCAGCTTCAGCCGCGTATGGGCAGCCGCGTTGGGCTGCTCTCCAAAATCTTCGCCAACCCGGACGTCCCGGCGCTGGATGATTACTACGAGCCGTTCGATTTCGATTATCAGCATCTGCACAACGCGCCTGAAAGCAAAAGTCAGCCGATTGCACGTCCGCGCTCGCTGATCACCGGTCAGCGGATGAAAAAAATCGAAGGCGGCCCGAACTGGGAAGAGATCCTCGGCGGCGAATTCTCCAAGCGCTCGCAGGATAAAAACTTCGATAACATCCAGAAAGAGATGTACGGCCAGTTCGAAAACACCTTCATGATGTATTTGCCGCGCCTGTGCGAACACTGCCTGAATCCGGCCTGTGTCGCCACCTGTCCAAGCGGCGCCATCTACAAACGTGCTGAAGATGGCATTGTGCTGATCGATCAGGACAAATGCCGCGGCTGGCGTATGTGTCTGACCGGCTGCCCGTACAAAAAAATCTACTTCAACTGGAAAAGCGGCAAATCAGAAAAATGCATCTTCTGCTATCCGCGCATCGAAGCGGGCCAGCCGACCGTTTGTTCCGAAACCTGCGTTGGCCGTATCCGTTATCTCGGCGTGCTGCTGTACGATGCGGACCGCATTGAACAGGCGGCCTCGACGGAGAACGAGCAGGATCTCTATCAGAGCCAGCTGGACATCTTCCTCGATCCGCACGATCCGGCGGTGATCGAGCAGGCCCTGAAAGATGGCATTCCGCAGAGCGTGATCGACGCGGCGCAGAAATCGCCGGTTTACAAAATGGCGATGGACTGGAAGCTGGCGCTGCCGCTGCATCCTGAATACCGCACGCTGCCGATGGTCTGGTATGTGCCGCCGTTATCGCCGATTCAGTCTGCCGCCGATGCGGGTGTGCTGGATCAGAAAGGCGTGCTGCCGGATGTGGAAAGCCTGCGTATTCCGGTGCAGTACCTGGCGAACCTGCTGACCGCAGGCGATACCGCGCCGGTACTGCTGGCGCTGAAACGTATGCTGGCGATGCGTCATTACAAACGTGCGGAAAGCGTGGATGGCGTGGTTGATACCAGCGCGCTGGAGCAGGTAGGTCTGACTGAAGCGCAGGCGCAGGAAATGTATCGCTACCTGGCTATTGCGAACTATGAAGATCGCTTCGTGATCCCGTCCAGCCATCGCGAGCTGGCGCGTGAAGCTTTCCCGGAAAGCAAAGGCTGCGGCTTTAGCTTCGGCGACGGCTGCCACGGCAGCGATACCAAATTCAACCTGTTCAATACGCGCCGCATCGACGCGATTGATATTACGCGCAAAACCGAGCGTCAGGGGGATGCCTCATGATGGCGTTACGTATTATCGGCCGCCTGTTGGATTATCCCGATCGGGCGCTGTTTGATCATCAACAGGAGCTGGAGGAGGCGCTGGCCTCTTCCAGCGAGCTAAACGACGCGCTGCGCGCGCAGCTGCTGGCGGTGATTCAGGATTTCAGCGCCCGTCCGCTGCTCGATTTGCAGGCAGATTACTGTGAGCTGTTCGATCGTGGCCGTGCCACGTCGCTGCTGCTGTTTGAGCATGTTCATGGCGAATCGCGCGATCGCGGCCAGGCGATGGTGGATTTAATGGAGCAGTATCGCGCCGCCGGCCTGGAGCTGGACAGCCGCGAGCTGCCTGATTTTCTGCCGCTCTATCTGGAATATCTCAGCAGCCGCAGCCCGGAAGAGGCTCGCGAAGGCTTAGTGGATATTGCGCCGATTCTGGCGCTGCTGAGCGCGCGACTGCGCCAGCGCAACAGCCGCTGGGCCGACTTGCTTGATGTGCTGCTGGCGCTTTCCAACAGCGACATCGCTGCCGAGGCGCTGGAACCGCAGGTCGCACAGGAGGCGCGCGACGATACGCCGCAGGCGCTGGATGCGGTCTGGGAAGAGGAACAAATCCGCTTCCTGGGTGAACAGGGCTGCGCGTCAGCACAGCAGGAAGCGCATCAGCGCCGCTTTGCCGGTGCCGTTGCGCCACAGTATCTGGACGTGGCGCAAGCCACCACGGGAATGACAGGACGCTGATCATGCACTTCTTGAATCTGTTTTTCTTTAATATCTACCCTTATCTGGCCGGTACGGTTTTTCTGGTCGGCAGCTGGTTGCGTTATGACTACGGGCAGTACAGCTGGCGCGCAGGCTCCAGCCAGATGCTGGATAAAAAGGGGATGCGTCTGGCATCCAACCTGTTCCATATCGGGATTATCGGCATCTTCTTCGGCCATCTGGTTGGCCTGCTGACGCCGCACTGGATGTATGAATCCTTCCTGCCGATTGCAGTGAAACAGCAGCTGGCGATGGTGGCTGGCGGTATTTGCGGCGCGCTGACGCTGATTGGCGGTGGCCTGTTGCTGAAGCGTCGTCTGACCAATCCGCGCGTGCGCGCGACCAGCAGTACCGGCGATATCCTGATCCTGACGCTGCTGGTGATTCAGGCTGCGCTGGGTGTGGGCACCATCTTCTTCTCTGCACAGCATATGGACGGCATTGAGATGATGAAGCTGGTGGGCTGGGCGCAGGCAATAGTAACCTTCCATGCTGGCGCGGCAGCGCATCTGGAAGGCGTGGCGCTGATCTATAAGGTCCACATGGTGCTGGGTATGACGCTGTTCCTGCTGTTCCCGTTCTGCCGTCTGGTGCATATCTGGAGCGCGCCGGTGGAATATCTGACTCGTCGCTATCAGCTGGTGCGTAACCGCCACTGATTGTTTCTGCCGCAGGCGCTGTCCTGCGGCAATTTCTTTTCTCGTTCTGTCTGTCTCTGATGGTTTCCCTGGCGGCTGCGCGTTTCGCTGATGCCCGCTGTGTTGCTTATTTCCTGAGCCTTTCTTCCCGATTATTTGCACCGCAATTCGGATAGTCTTTCCCTGGCGACGGTTTTATTATCGCAGGTTCCCTTCTTTAACTTCGGAGCCGCTATGCCCGCCCATTTCAAACTGATCAAAGAGAAGCTGTTGTCAGAAAACTGGTTTGTGCTGCGCAACTACACCTACGAACTCACCACCAGCAGCGGCGAAACGATCCGCCACAAGCGCGAGGTATACGATCGCGGCAACGGCGCCACCATCCTGCTCTATAACCGTGCGAAAAACAGCGTGGTGCTGATTCGTCAGTTTCGTATGGCGACCCAGGTCAACGGCAATGAGAGCGGCATGTTGATTGAAACCTGCGCCGGGCTGCTGGACAACGACACGCCAGAGGACTGCATCCGTAAAGAGGCGATTGAGGAGACCGGCTACGCGGTCGGCAAGGTAGAAAAGCTGTTTGAAGCCTATATGTCGCCCGGCGGCGTCACTGAACTGATCCACTTTTTCGCCGCCGAATATGATGAATCCCTGCGTGATAATGCGGGCGGCGGCGTGGAAGATGAGTCGATTGAAGTGCTGGAGCTGTCTTTCCCGCAGGCGCTGGCGATGATTAAAAGCGGAGAAATTCGCGACGGCAAAACCATTATGCTGTTGCAACATGCCCAACTGGCGGGCTGGCTACAGCCCTGAAATATTGAAAAGCGGGCGGCCCCGACGGGCCGCAACGGCGCTGATGGCTTAACCGCAGGGCGCAAACGCGCCGGCTGATTCAAATATCAGACATAACCGTCATCTGCTCGCTAGCCGCTTGTCCTACCGGCTCGACCTGTAAATCAGGATGCGCCTGTAGTCGCGCCAGCGCATCGGCATACAGCGGCATCGAATTTGCCGCACCCGGACGCTCCACGCACAGCGAGGCGTAAGCGGAGGCGAAAAGCGCCGCCTGCTTCAGCGGTTCGCCGGCTGCCAGCCGGGCGGCCAGCGCGCCGTTAAACGCATCGCCGGCACCGGTGCTGTCAGCGGGCTGGGCGGGAAACAGCGGTATGCGGTACATCGCTTCGCCATCAGAAAGCAGGGCGCCCTGCATACCCAGCGTAATAATCAATTGGCGGACGCCTTTGTTGTGCAACACGTCGGCGGCCTGCATGGCCTCGGTGAAATTACTGACCTTGATGCCGCTCAGCAGCGTGGCCTCGGTGCTGTTTGGCGTCAGCAGATCGATTTTGCGCAGCAGCGCGGCGCTCACCTTCTGCCAGGGCGCGGGATTGATAATCACAAAGGTGCCTGCGGCACGGGCAATATCCACCATGCGCTGAATAGCGCTCAGGTTATTCTCCAGCTGCATCAGCAGAATATCCGCAGCGGCCACGGTCGGCTGACAGCGCGTCACTTCCGCCGCCGTTACCATCAGGTTGGCGCCGGGATAGACGGAAATCATATTTTCCGCATCGTCGCCCGCCACGTAAATCAGTGCGTTACCGGTAGGTTTCTCTTTGCAGGTAAACAGCGTGATTGCATCAAAGCCGGTTTTTTCCAGATGACGTCGGGCAAACTGCCCGAAATCATCCTGCCCGACTTTGCCAATATAGTGAACCCGCGCGCCAGCCCGCAGTGCGGCCGTGGCCTGGTTAGCGCCTTTGCCGCCGGGGCCCATCATGCTGTGGCGCGCAATAAGTGATTCCCCTGGCTGGGGAAAGCGGCTCATCCCGGCGACAATATCCAGATTGAACGAGCCAAATACACAGACTTTGCCTTTCATACGTCTCTCCTGAAGTGGCGCTCGGCAGCCAGACAGGCGCCACGGCAGCCGGTTTGATCGGTAACGCTGCTAAAAACCACTTTCAACCCTTGCCGCGTAACCGGCGGACGCAGATGGCGAAAGATAACGTCGCGTAGCTGACCCAGCGGGAAATCGGCCATTGCCAGTACGCCACCGCCCAAAATGAGATACTCAGGATCGAGAATATTCATCTCGCTGGCGATGGTCTGCCCAAGGCGCGCAATAAACGCCTGCAAATCGGGATGATCGCCGTGATGGCTGAACAGCTGCGCCAGCGGCGTGGCCGCCTGGTTTTTTGCCGCCCAGCGCGCCAGCCAGCTGCCGGAGGTCAGGGTTTCGACGCAGCCCTGATTGCCGCACGGGCAGGGCAGGTCGTTGTCACGCCACGGCATATGGCCGATTTCGCCTGCGCCGCCGTGTTGCCCATGATAAAAATTGCCGTTCAGCCACAGGCTGTTGCCCATGCCAGTGCCGAGATAGAGCCCGACGGCGTGTGCGGGCAGCGCATCCAGCTGCAGCAGATCCCACAGCATCAGATGATTGACATCCTTATCCATTGCCACCGGGACGCCAAGCCGCTGCGCCAGCAGCGCCGCCACCGGCTGATGATCCAGCGCCTGAATAAAAGGCAATGAAATCACCTGCTGGCGATCGCGACTGAGAATGCCCGGCAGGCCGAGCATCACGCCGCTAACTTTTTGCTGCTCCAGCGTGGCGTTAATTAACGCGGCCAGCGCATCCAGCGCCTGCGGCTGCTGCGCCCAGCTGGCGGTGGCGACTTTACGAAAGCCATACCATTCTTGTTGCGCATTCAGCAGCAGACGGGTGCTGGTGCCGCCAATATCGATGCCAAGCCAGCTTGCCGTCATGCTGACTCCCGCAGCAGGCTTTGCGCCTGAGTAATATTGCCCATCATCTTGTCCCAGGCGGTTTCCAGGTTGTCATGCAGATTAAACAGCCCGGAGGTGCCGACAATCAGCACTTCCGCGCCCGCTTCCAGCAGCGTGCCGTAGGTTTTCTGATTGCAGGAGCCATCGATTTCAATCAGGTAGCGGTAGCCGTGCTGCGCCTTAAGCGCCTTGAGTTCGGCAATCTTGTTGACCATTTCCGGGATAAAAGGCTGGCCCGCATAGCCGGGATCGACGGTCATCACGGTGATCTTATCCAGCAGATGAATGTAATGATGAATAAAGGAGACCGGCGTGGCCGGGTTCAGCACAACGCCCGGCTTTTTGCCCAGCGCCCGGATCTGGTTGATTACGCGGAAGGCGTCACGGTTGATGGTCTCCGCATGGGGACAGATAAAGTCCGCGCCCGCCTGCGCCACGGCCGGAATAAAGTCGGTCGGCGCTTCCACCATCAGATGTACATCAATTGCCAACGGCGTATGCGGACGGATCTGTTCAATAAAAAAGGGCGACAGCGTAATGTTTTTCACATAGTGACCATCCATGATATCGACATGCAGAAAATCTGCCCGCGAGTTCAGCACCGCTAACTGCTGCTTGATTTCCATCAGGTTCATACACATCAGCGAAGGGGAGATTTGAATAGGCATTACACTTCCTTTTTTTCAGTTAAGTGGGGCAGACGGCTGCGCAGCTGGCTGCGACGCAGGGTCAGAATGTGGTGAAAGCGACCTTTAAAATGTTTGATGGCCAGTACCAGGATCAGCACCACGCCCCACATTGCGAGACTAAAGTGCTGGCTGATATTCATCAGGTTGAAGCCGGTAGAGAGGATCTGCAGCGCGATAAGCGACAGCACCACGCCGGTAACGCGACCGAAGCCGCCGTTAGGATCGGCGCCGCCGAGAATGATCGCCAGCACCGTCAACAGCAGATAGGCGTCGCCGTAGCCCATGCGCGCGGAGTTAAAGCGTGCCATCATCACCAGCCCGGCCAGCACGCACAGCCAGCTGGAGATGACATAGACCACAATCAACATGCGGTGGGTATTCACGCCGCTAAACCAGGTGGCGTTAATATTGCTGCCGCCCATATAGATGCATTTACCGGTACGGGTTTCCCAGGAACAGCGCCAGCAGCGCGGCGGCGGCGAGGAACAGCCACAGCGGCAGGGGAACGCCGAACAGCGTATCGGCGCCCAGCGAGCGCACCACTTCCGGCATACCGCTGACCGCCGCGCCTTTGGTCAGCCAGATGCCGATGCCGTTCAGCGTCATCATGGTGGCGAGCGTGACCAGAATCGGATGGGCGCCGATACGCGTCACCATCAGGCCGGTAATCACGCCGATCAGCGTGGCGATGGCTAACGCGCCCACCAGGCCAAGGCCCAGCCACAGCAGCTGCATTGCGGTGCCGGCGCCGGTCGGCAGAAAGTGCAGCAACAGCCAGGCGATAAACAGGCTGGTGAGATTGGCGGTGGAAATAATCGCCAGGTTCAGTCCGCCGCTGAGGATGGCGATAAACATCGCCAGCGTCAGCAGGCCCAGCTCCGGCAGCTGGAAAGCCATACTCATAAAGGTCGAACCGGTAAAAAAGCGCCCCGGCAGTAGCATGGCAAACAGCGCCAGCGCCAGTGCAATCAGCAGCATCAGTCCGCTATTGGTGCCGTCAGGCAACCACGAATGGCGTCGTTTCATACTTTTCTCCCGCCGCGTCAGACGAAGCTGACATCGGTCTCTTTGCGTTTTTTGTAATGGGTGACGGCGATGGCAATCATGATGACGCTGCCCACCACGATGTTCATAAAGTAGTTAGAGACGCCGATCAGGTTGAGGCCGTTTTTCAAAATGGCGATCAGGAAGACGCCCATTAAGGTGCCGGTGACCGTGCCTTTGCCGCCCATCAGGCTGGCGCCGCCCAGCACAGTCGCCGCCAGCACATCCAGCTCGCCGCCGACCAGCGCATTCGGCACCACTTCGCCCATGCGATAGACCTGTACCAGTCCGCCAATCGCCGCCATGGCGCCCAGCCAGCCGTAGGCGAACAGCGTGACTGGGATAACGCGAATGCCTACCCGCCGGGCCGATTCCGTATCACCACCAACGGCATAGAGTTGACGGCCAAGGTGGGTTTTATTCAGCAAAATCCAGCTGATAGCGGCGATCGCCAACATCATCACCAGCGGCAGGCCGATTTGATAACTCTGGCCGTTGAGCGTAAAGGGCAGCACCTCACGCAGCGTGATCCACCACTCCGGCAGGTCATACAGGCTGCGTCCGCCGGTCAGCCACATCAGCAGGCCGAACAACAGTGACTGCATACTGATGGTGATAATGATGGAGACGACGCGCAGCGAGGTAATCAGCAGGGCGTTGATCATGCCGAAGAGCGTGCCGCACAGGATGGCGAGGCCGATACTCAGCAGCGCGCTGTCAAACTGGAAGTGGATAAACAGGCTGGCGATCAGGTACTGCACCACCGAGGCGACGGCTGCGAAGGAGATATCGATGCCGCCGGTGACCAGCACCACAAACAGACCGAGCGCGAAAATGCCGGTCACCGCATAGCTTTCCGCCAGATCGAGCAGGTTCTGGACGCTGAGGAATTGATCGCTGGCCAGTGAGAAGAACAGGATAAACGCCAGCAGTACCCAGGCGAGCCAGCCCTGGCTGCTCTGCGGTTTGAAACGGGATAAGTCAGGCATTGATCACCTCCTGCAGCTGCTGTTGCGCGACATTGCCCGGCTGGTATTCAGCGTGGATCGTGCCGTCGCGGAAGTGGAGAATACGGTCGCAGTTGTACCAGACCTCCGGCACCTCATCAGAAATCAGAATGATGGCTAACCCTTCCTGCGCCAGCTGGTGAATCAGCTGGTAAATGCTGGCTTTGGCGCCGACATCGACGCCGACGGTGGGCGAATCGAGGATCAAAATGCGCGGCTGGGTCAGCACCCATTTTGCCAGCACAATCTTTTGCTGGTTGCCGCCGGATAATGTGGAGATGGGCTGATCGGGATCGGCCAGCCGCACGCCCAGCTGCTGGATCCACTGCAGGATAAGCTTGTTCTTGCGGTATTCATCAATCAGATGAAAGCGGTTCTGTAGCCGGTCGAGGATCGACAACACCATGTTGTCCGCCACCGACTGCTGTTGTACCAGCCCCAGCGTCAGGCGATCTTCCGAAACGTAGCCGATGCCCGCTTTAATCGCATCTTCATGGCTGCGAAAGCGGACGGGTTTGCTGTCGAGCCAGATTTTACCGCTGTCGGGACGCGTCATGCCAAACAGCGACAGCGCCAGCTCGGTACGGCCCGAACCCAGCAGGCCGCAAAGCCCCAGCACTTCGCCCTCATGCAGGCGGAAGTTAATACCGTGGTATTGTCCGGCGCGCGCCAGGTTTTCCACCTCCAGCAGGACGCGCTGGTGGCGGGTAGTCGGCGCTTTAAGCTGATAATCCAGCTTCTGGCCGGTCATCAGTTCGGTCAGCCGATGGCTATCCATTTCGCTGGCGGGCCAGCTGCCGATTTTGCTGCCGTCGCGGATCACCGTCACGCGGTCGGAAATCTCCAGCACCTCATCCAGCCGGTGGCTGACAAAGACGACGCAGATATTTTTCTCTTTCAGGTAGCGCACGGTGCGCAGCAGCTGGTTGACCTCGGTGCGCGTCAGCGAGGCGGTCGGCTCATCCATAATCACCAGTTTCGCGTCTGCGACCAGCGCCCGGCAAATCGCCACCTGCTGGCGTTGAGCGATAGATAACGCCGAAACCTTCTCATCAAGGACCAGCGTAAACCCCAGCTCCTTAACGATACGCTCGGCGGTATCGCGCAGGCGGCGCGCGTTATACCAGCTCAGCAGGCCGTTGAGGTTATGCTCAAATGCGATGTTCTCTGCCACGCTGAGGTTAGGAAACAGCGAGAGATCCTGATAAATCACCTGAATGCCGAAGCTGCGCGCCTGTTTGGGCGTCAGGCGCGGCCAGCTGCTGCCATCCTGCAGGCGGATTTGCGCGCCGCTGTCCGGGGCGTACACCCCGGAAATCACCTTTATTAGCGTACTTTTTCCGCAGCCGTTGGTGCCTGCCAGACAGTGAACTTCGCCGGGCATCAGCGTCAGCGAGACGGCGTTCAGCGCCCGGTTGCCGCCAAAGGTTTTCGACAGATTTTCCAGCGCGATCAGCGCCTGAGGTTGCTGCTGATTCATGATTACAGCCCCATTTTGACCAGCTTCGGCAGGTTGGCTTTATCCAGACTCTCGCTGTTGTTGCCGAGAATGGTGTGGTTAGCCTCATCGACTTTCACTTTTCCCAGCCCTTCGATAGTCATGCCGTCGGTGATAGGCTCTTTTTTCTGCATCATGTCGGCAATGCGCACAAAGACTTCTCCGGCGGTCATCGGATTCCAGATAAAGCCGCCTTTGATGGCGCCGCGTTTGACCAGCGACGCGCCCTGGCCGGGACTGAAGGCGCCAATAACGCAGACCTGGCTGGTTTTATTACGGTTCATCACCGCGCGGCCTGCGCCGATTGGGCCTTGCGATCCAAAGGCCATAATGCCTTTCAGATCGGGATATTTGGACATCAGCTCATTGGTGGTGCGGATAGAACTGTCCAGCGATTCGCCGACGCCGAATTTATCGGCCACCAGCTGCATCTTGGGGTAGTGCTGCTGTTGATATTGCAGCGCGGCGTCGGTCCATTGCTGATGCAGCGGCACGGTCAGGCTGCCAACATACATGGCGTATTTCCCTTCCTCATGCATGCACTGCGCCAGCGCTTTCATATGGTTTACGCCATGCGTGGTCGCATCAATCAGTTCAAAATCCCAGTCGGCATATTTTTGCCCCGGCGATTCGTGGGTAATGACTTTAATTCCGGCATCGCGTGCCCGTTTCAGCACCGGCTCCAGCACCTGCGGATCGTTGGGCACCACGCCGATAATATCGACTTTCTGGGCGATCAGATCTTCAATGGCGCGTACCTGTAATGCGGGATCGGCAGCGGTAGGACCAACCTGCCAGGCATCGATACCGCGTTTGGCCGCCTCGCTTTTAATGCCTGCTTCCATCGCGTTGAACCATGGAATGCCGCCAATCTTAACAACGATGCCCATGCGTAATTTGTCTGCCGCCGAAGCATGAGAAGCTGCAAACAGCGCGAGCAGAACACAGAGGGTAAGTTTTTTGTTCATCGTATCTCCGTAGGGTTGCATCAGTAATTAATCAGCTGCACGGACTGGGCGCGTAGCGAGCAGTCGATAACATTTACGCCATTCCAGGCCAGTTCCTGCTGTAGAGCTTTATCTTTCAGGCTGTCGGTTATCAGAAAATCCACATCGCGGTAGTGACAAATACGGGCGAAAGAGGGGCGCGAGAATTTACTGGCGTCCATCAATAAATATTTTCTTTCAGCAGCCAACAGCATCTGCTGTTTTAAATGCGCGCCGTTTTCATTTCCCTCCCGTAAATATCCATCGCTGCCTAATCCGCTACAGGAAAAGAAAATTTTATTAATAAGAAATTCCTTTAACGGTAATTCAGCAACGATGCCGTGGAAATCCTCATACCGATCGGAATATTCTCCTCCCAGGCAAATGGTGCGAATATGGCTTTTAACCGCCAGCGCCTGAATGGTGCGCAGAGAATTGGTTAATACCGTTAATTCAATGTCGGGTAGCTGGCGCGCCAGAAACCAGCAGGTGGTGCTGCTATCCAATAGCAGGCAGTCGCCAATTGAAATAAAATCTAATGCGCGTTTGGCAATCTGCATTTTCTGCTGCTCGTTTTCATTCATTCGCTGACGGAACGTTGCTTCATATTCATTAAAAACGGTACGGTTATGAATATTATTTCCCGGCGACTTGCGATTAATTACCGCGCCGCCGTGGCTGCGTTGTAAAATTCCTTTTTTTTCCAGCTGTGTCAGGTCACGGCGAATAGTCTCCTGTGAGACCTGACATAAATTAACCAGCTCGGCAACCAGCACTCGACCATTTAGCGTTAATTCCTCAATGATTTTCCGCTGACGCTCAACAGGCAACATGATGACCTCCGGTGTAATAAAAGTAAGGGATAGCGGGATCGCAAAATGTGCCCTGAACAAAACTCCAGGGCGCGTAACAACGCGTCGGCTAAATAAGTGATTCGGATCTTATTAATAATGAAAAGGAAGTATTGGTTAACATTTTAATGTGATTTGTATCACAAATATTCCCCCTGTTTGATCAATCAGACGTTATTAATGCCACAACGCAATCTTTTTAGCAGGGGAAATAAGATGACCGAATATGACCGTTTGTGTGGATATGACCGTTTGATGACGGGAAAGAGATCTGAGAAATCTGATTGATGTCTTGCAAGCGGCAAAGGATGATCGGCGATACCGCTACGTTATCATCCGGGTTGTTCCCATGTTTCAAGCCTGTTTTCCTTTTCGGCCTGAGAAAGGCATGGTGAACCACCGTCGTTGCGCTATCATCAATGAACCAATTTAGGGATCGGGTTATTAAATGCCTTACTGGATGAAATCGCTGTTGTTGCCTTTTCTTTTTATTGCCAGCGCGCAGGCGGCGCCGTTACAGAAAACGTTTACCGACTGGCAGATTACCTGTAATAACCTTAATTATTGTGTGGCGCGTAATATCCCCGGCGATAATGGATTGGTTATGACGCTTTCCCGCCATGCCGGCGTAAACGATCGGCCTTTACTGCGCATTGATTATGGCAACCGATATACTGGCGAACTTAAAGGCGCGACGTTGCAGGATAATTTATTACTCGATCAGCAGCGTCTGAAGCCCGATCTTAAACACTGGACGGTTGAACCTCATCATCTTGCCACCGCTCACGCCATTGCTATTGATGAGTTCCTCACGCAGATAATGGATGCCGATAATATTCAGGTGACGTGGCGACCGCAGGCTACCATTTCTCTGCATGGCATGAAGGCTGCGCTGCTGTTAATGGATGATATGCAGGGACGGGTAGGTAATCTCAGCGCCTGGGTAAAGCGCGGTAGCCGCAACGCCTGGGATGTGCCGCCAGAACCGACGCCGCCGATGCTGCGTATACCCGATCGCGCTGCGGCGCCGTTAACGCGCGAGGAGACGACGGGCCTGATTGATTACGGTACCTGGCGCGTCAATGCTGAGGAGTGTTCGCTGGATCCTATGCGCCGGGAAGTCAGCGTCTCGCCGTTGACTGACAGCAAAGCGCTGCTGCTGGTCAGCTGTGAAATGGGCGCTTATAACATGATCGATTTAGCATTCGAAGTCACCCGCACCCAGCCTTATATATCGCGTCGCCTGACGCTCACGCTGCCTTTTGTGCCGCCGGGGCGCAGCGAAAAGCAGTTAGAAATTATTAATGCCGAATTTGATGTGACGGCCGGTCAGCTTTATACCTTTGCTAAAGGGCGCGGTCTGGGAGATTGCGGCATCGCCACGCGCTGGCAGTTTAACGGCCAGGAGTTCACGCTGGCGGAGTATGCCGAAGAAAGCACCTGCGACGCCTGGCACGGCAGCGACGACTGGCCGACATTATGGGTAAGCCAGCGTCCTGACCAGCCTGCGGTAAATTAAGCGGCGGAGAAGCTCCGCCGCGTTAACTCAACGGATCGCCTGAACCAGCACCGGCGAGCCATTCTTATTACCGACCAGCTCGGCCAGCAGATCGTTTACGCCGTCGCTCATGGCGCGAAAACGCGTCAGATTGGTCCGGGTAACGACCACGAACACGCCAACGTTATGCTGCGGCACCATCGCCATATAGGTGATAAAGCCGCCGCCGCCGCCGGTTTTCTGAATAATCCCCGGATGGCCATCGGCTGGCGCCATATAAACCCAGCCCATGCCCAGCGCTGCCGCTTTGCCCGGCACATCCATTCCGTCAACCTTGGTTAACTGGCTACGCTGATAGATCAGCGTTTGCAGACGATCGATTTGTGGCGTGCGCTGATTAATATCTGAATTCAGAAACTGCTGCATCCAGCGACCCATATCATCGGGCGTGGAGTAGACGCCGCCGCTGCCGATAGCGGCCAGCGTACTCACGCAGGGGCTGGCGCCGCGCTCCGGCACCATCAGGCGATTACACTGCTCTGGCGACGGGGTAAAGGTGGTGTCCTTCATACCCAGTGGACGTGTAATCAGCTGGCGAAACAGCGTCGGCCAGGGCGTGCCCGCCGCGCGCGAAAGCGCGTCAGCCAGCAGATCGTAAGCCAGGTTAGAGTAGCTGGCGCGCACGCCCGGCGGCGTATTCAACGGCGCCTTTGCCAGCCAGTTCCAGCGATCGGCTTTGGTCGGCCAGACAAAAACCGGCCGTCCCGCTTTACCGCCGGGTTGTTCTCGCGGCAGACCGCTGGTATGGGTGGAAAGGTGAATCAGCCGTATTGGCTGTCCGGCATAATTGGGAACCCGCACGCCGGGCGGCGCATAGTTAGCCAGCGGATCTTCCAGATGAATCCGGCCCTGTTCAGCCATCTTTAACATCACTTCGCTGGTCATCAGTTTGCTCAGCGAAGCGATGCGCACCAGAGAATCTTTTTGCGGGCGCGTATCGTTGCCGGGGCGGGTTTCGCCAAAACTGGCAAAAACGCGCTGATTGCCGTCAATGGCGACCAGCGCCATGCCGGTCGCGGCGCTCCCGTAAAAGATATGTTCAGCATAACGATCGACAATTTGCGAGGCCAGAAGCGGAGCGGGAGAAGGCTGAGCCTGACTACAGAGCGGCAGCGAGGCGAACAACACAGCCAGCAAGTACAAACGCGTTTTCAACGAGGCGGTATCCCTTAAGATGAGTGAAAAAACAATAATAATTGTTTTCTCTGGCGGATAAAGGCAGGGAAAGCACTATTTTTTATCTTTTTATAAGCCCATCGCGCTATCCGTTTACATGGAAGCGTTCGGCGCATAGTGCTACGATCCCGCGCCGGTATAAAAACAGTTTTGTTTAATTTCATTTGACGGCGCTATTTTCCAGTAGCGAATTATTACTATTGCGGCGGGATAATTAATCAGGCGCGTTTTAACGGCGTTTGGATGAATTACTATACAGCGTGATTTATGGCTATGTTACTTTCCATTGTGCTAACAGGATTAGCCTCTGTCTAATAAATTTCATTAAGAAAACCTCAGGAGAGAAAAATGGAAGAATTAACTGCTGCACAAATGCGTTCCGTTTCTGGCGGCGCGGCGCAAAATATTTTCGACAGCATCGGCGGCGCGGTGTTTGGTGCGGTTGCTGGCGCGATGGGCGTGGCGTGGTCGTGCTATAACGTTTCAACCAAAACGTCGGGGCTGAGCGGCATCCTGGCGCCGGTTCAGGCCGTTATCGGCGGCACGTTCGGTGCTATTTGGGGCGGCGTGTTTGGTCTGGTTGGCGGTCTGGCAATCGGTACTGAGGGCGCGATTATGCGTGTTGAGGAAGTGTGGGATAATATTAATAATGCCGGTTAATTTTGCGCAAATATAACAAGTTTTCACATTCTCAATGCGTCTAAATAGCTTTATTTTTTTTGCATTGGTGCGGGCGTATTAATTTATCTTTAAGTACGGCAGATTTAATACTTATTATGTGATGCGGGGCGAATTTATCGCCCCGCATTTTTTTATGCCGCAATTATTTATCAGTGCGGTTTCAGCAGCGCTTCCGCATGGCTGACGATGTTTTCTACCGTAAAGCCAAACTCTGCAAACAGTTTATCTGCCGGAGCAGATTCACCGAAGGTGGTCATCCCGACAATCGCGCCGTTCAGTCCCACATATTTGTACCAGTAATCCGCAATGCCCGCCTCTACCGCCACGCGCGCGGTCACGTTGGAAGGCAGCACTGATTCACGGTAAGCCGCATCCTGCTTATCAAACAGATCGGTAGACGGCAACGAAACCACGCGGACTTTATGACCGGCACGCGTCAGTTTTTCCGCCGCGCCGAGGGTAATTTCCACTTCAGAACCGGTAGCGATCAGAATGACATCCGGCGTACCTTCGCTGTCGCGCAGGATATAGCCGCCACGGGAAATATCGGCCAGCTGCTGCGGCGTACGTTCCGGCTGCATCAGGTTCTGACGCGACAGGATCAGCGCGGTCGGGCCGTTATGACGTTCAATGGCGTGCTTCCATGCCACGGCGGTTTCCACCTGGTCACAAGGGCGCCAGGTACTCATATTCGGCGTCAGACGCAGGCTGGCCAGCTGCTCAACCGGCTGATGCGTCGGGCCATCTTCGCCCAGACCGATAGAGTCGTGGGTATAGACCATAATCTGGCGCGCCTTCATCAGCGCCGCCATACGCGCCGCGTTACGCGCATATTCCACAAACATCAGGAAGGTGGCGGTATACGGGACGAAACCGCCGTGGTGCGCGATGCCGTTCGCGATAGCCGTCATGCCGAATTCGCGCACGCCGTAGTGAATATAGTTACCGGCCGGATCGTCTTTAATCGATTTGGAACCTGACCAGATCGTCAGGTTGCTGGGCGCCAGGTCAGCGGAGCCGCCGAGGAATTCTGGCAACAGTTTGCCGTAGGCTTCCAGCGCGTTCTGCGAGGCTTTACGGCTGGCGATCTTATTGGCATTCGCCTGCAGCTGTTCGATAAACTTCTGCGTCTCCTGCTGCCAGTTTTCCGGCATGCCGCCGGTCATGCGGCGCGTATATTCCGCCGCCAGCTCCGGGAAGGCTGCTTTATACGCTGCGAATTTCTCATTCCAGGCTTTTTCACGCTGTTCGCCAGCCTGTTTGGCATCCCACTGCTGATAGATTTCCTGGGGGATTTCAAACGGTGCATAGTTCCAGCCGAGCTGCTTGCGCGTCAGCGCGATTTCATCATCGCCCAGTGGCGCGCCGTGCGCATCCTCTTTGCCCGCTTTGTTCGGCGAGCCGAAGCCGATAATGGTACGGCAGATAATCAGCGAAGGCTTATCGGTGACGCTCTGGGCTTCTTTGATTGCCGCCGCGACCGCTTCCGGATCGTGGCCGTCAATCTCGCCTATTACGTGCCAGTTATAAGCTTCAAAGCGTTTAGCGGTATCGTCGGTAAACCAGCCTTCGGTTTCACCATCGATAGAGATACCGTTATGGTCATAGAAGCCGATCAGCTTGCCGAGGCCCAGCGTGCCCGCCAGCGAACAGACTTCGTGCGAGATGCCTTCCATCAGGCAACCGTCGCCCATAAACACATAAGTGAAGTGATCGACAATATCATGCTGCGGACGGTTAAACTGCGCCGCCAGCGTACGCTCGGCGATCGCCAGACCGACGGCGTTCGCCAGCCCCTGACCCAGCGGGCCGGTGGTGGTTTCCACGCCTGGCGTATAACCGATTTCCGGGTGGCCCGGCGTTTTAGAGTGCAGCTGACGGAAATTTTTCAGCTCTTCAATCGGTAGATCGTAGCCGGAAAGGTGCAGCAAACTATAGAGCAGCATCGATCCGTGGCCGTTAGAGAGAATAAAACGGTCGCGGTCAGCCCAGGCGGGGTTGGTCGGATTGTGCTTCAGAAAATCGCGCCATAGCACTTCGGCAATATCTGCCATGCCCATCGGTGCGCCGGGGTGGCCTGATTTTGCTTTTTGTACCGCGTCCATGCTTAACGCACGAATCGCATTCGCCAGTTCTCTACGTGAGGACATGTTTTTCTCCCTTAAAGGAAAAGTAGGGGGGATGAAAACGGGGCGAAAATTCGCCCCTGAATCGCTATCTTGATGCGGCCGTTACAGCCGTGCGGCCAGCGTCTCTTCCAGCTTGATCTGGTCAGCGGCGAACTGGCGGATGCCTTCAGACAGTTTTTCCACTGCCATTGGATCCTGGTTATGTTCCCAACGGAATTCCGCTTCGGACAGCGGTGACGGCTCATGGAATCCTTCCGTTGACGGCGACAGTTTACGTTCTACCGGCGCATCGCTGGACTGCAGCTCCTGCAGCAGGTTCGGCGAAATGGTCAGGCGATCGCAGCCTGCCAGCGCCAGAATTTGCTCAGTTTTACGGAAGCTGGCGCCCATGATGATGGTTTTGTAACGGTGCGATTTATAGTATTCGTAAATCGCGCGCACCGATTTCACGCCCGGATCTTCCTCGACGTTATACGGGTCCATCGGCTGACGGCTGTTATACCAGTCATAAATACGGCCAACGAACGGGGAGATGAGGAACACGCCCGCTTCGGCGCAGGCACGGGCCTGAGCGAAGGAGAACAGCAGAGTCAGGTTACAGTTGATGCCGTTTTTCTCCAGCTCTTCCGCCGCGCGAATGCCTTCCCAGGTGGAGGCGAGCTTGATCAGAATACGTGAGCGGTCGATGCCGTGATCTTCATACATTCTCACCAGCTTTTCCGCTTTGGTGACGCACATGCCACGATCGAAGGAGAGGCGCGCATCCACTTCGGTCGAAACACGGCCCGGCACGCTTTTCAGGATTTCCATGCCGAGGTTCACAGCGACTTTATCGCTGGCGTTAATGATTTGCGTTTCTTTGCTGCCGCCCTGTTTTTTCGCATAGTCGATGGCGTCATCAATCAGGTGCTTATAGGATTCGAGCCCGGCGGCTTTCAGGATCAGAGACGGATTGGTGGTGGCGTCTTCAGGGTGATAGTTACGAATGGATTCAATATCGCCGCTGTCTGCCACAACGGTGGTGAATTGTTTTAGTGCATCTAGCTGATTCATCTCTTAGCTCCTTGATAACCAAAGGGTAATGCAATTTAAACGTTGTTCCCAGGCGGCTATGACGGCAAGCCTGATGAACCGGTCCTTTATTACAGACGAACCACATTGCACCAGCCGCTCTCCTGTGGAAATGCGTTTTCTCTGATTGTTGCAATGGGCCCATTCAATAGCGATAGCCGCGCCAGCCGTGATACAGCCTGACGGTGCGAAGAGCATGCCGCACATTCTGTTGGCAAGATGCCACGGGGAGTGGGCATGGGCTTGATGAACTGTGCCCCTTGCGTCGTTACGCCAGCCGGTTTATCGCCCGGCCAGGGTGCGGCGCGTTTTGGCCTGGTCCGGCGAGGTCGCGCGGACCACTAAAAAGCATAGCAGATGTGAAAAATATCGTGTTTTCGCTGCTGGTGGAGACAAGAGTTATTCTCCAGCGTTGGCAATTCTTTGGCGGGCCTCAAGTTTTTTCGCGCTCACGCGCTTTTATACTGCTGGACTGATGTTTCATTTCGCGTTATCAACCGAAGGAACCGCCAATGGACGACCAACTCAAGCAGAGCGCGCTCGATTTTCACCAGTTTCCGCAGCCGGGAAAAATTCAGGTTTCCCCCACTAAACCACTGGCCACGCAGCGCGATCTGGCGCTGGCCTATTCGCCGGGCGTCGCCGCGCCCTGTCTGGAGATCGCCGCCGATCCGCTGGCGGCCCATAAATATACCGCGCGCGGCAATCTGGTGGCGGTGATCTCTAACGGGACGGCGGTACTGGGACTGGGCAATATCGGCGCGCTGGCTGGCAAGCCGGTAATGGAAGGGAAGGGCGTACTGTTTAAAAAATTCGCCGGTATTGATGTTTTCGATATTGAAATTGATGAGCAGGATCCCGATCGGCTGATCAATGTGATCGCCGCGCTCGAACCGACGTTCGGCGGCATTAATCTGGAAGATATTAAGGCGCCGGAATGTTTTTACATTGAAAAAGCGCTGCGCGAACGGATGAAAATTCCGGTCTTTCATGATGACCAGCATGGCACCGCCATTATCTGTACCGCCGCGGTGCTGAACGGTTTGCGCATCGTGAAGAAGAATATTTCCGATGTGCGGCTGGTGGTCTCCGGCGCGGGCGCTTCCGCTATTGCCTGTATGAATCTGCTGGTGGAACTGGGGCTGCAGCGGCGCAATATTATCGTTTGCGACTCGAAAGGGGTGATCTACCAGGGGCGCGAAGAGCCAATGGCGGAGACCAAGGCCGCTTACGCTATTGCGGATAACGGCATGCGCCAGCTGGCCGAGGCGATTGTGGATGCTGATATTTTCCTTGGCTGTTCCGGGCCGAAGGTGCTGACGCCGGAAATGGTGCAAGGCATGGCGCCCAATCCGCTGATTCTGGCGCTGGCTAACCCGGAGCCGGAAATCCTGCCGCCGCTGGCGAAAGCGGTACGGCCAGATGCGATTATCTGTACGGGCCGCTCCGATTATCCTAATCAGGTTAATAACGTTCTCTGTTTCCCGTTTATCTTTCGCGGCGCGCTTGATGTCGGCGCGACGACCATTAATGAGCAGATGAAGCTGGCGGCGGTACACGCCATTGCCGAGCTGGCGCTGGCGGAGCAGAGCGAGGTGGTCGCTTCCGCCTACGGCGATGAGGAGCTGTCATTTGGGCCGGACTATCTGATCCCGAAACCCTTTGATCCCCGGCTGATTGTTAAAATAGCTCCTGCGGTGGCGAAAGCGGCAATGGATTCGGGCGTGGCGACCCGGCCTATCAGCGATTTCGACGCCTATCGTGAAAAGCTGACCGAATTTGTCTATAAAACCAATCTTTTTATGAAGCCGGTTTTTGCCCAGGCGCGTAAAGAGCCGAAGCGGGTGGTGCTGGCGGAAGGCGAAGAGGCGCGCGTGCTGCACGCCACGCAGGAACTGGTAACGCTGGGGCTGGCGAAGCCGATTTTGATTGGACGCCCTAATGTCATTGAGATGCGTCTGCAAAAGCTTGGCCTGAAGATTGAGGCCGGAAAAGATTTTGAAGTGGTTAATAATGAATCGGATCCGCGCTTTAAGGCGTACTGGAGCGAATATCATCAGATGATGAAGCGGCGCGGCGTGTCGCCTGAGCAGGCGCAGCGCGCGGTTATCGGTAATCCCACGCTGATCGGCGCCATTATGGTGCATCGCGGCGAGGCGGACGCCATGATTTGCGGCACCATCGGTGATTATCAGGAACATTATGAAATCGTTGAGCGGGTGTTCGGCTTCCGGCCCGGCATTAATGTCGCGGGCGCGATGAACGCTTTGCTGCTGCCGAGCGGCAATACTTTTATTGCCGATACCTATGTTAATGAAAATCCCACGCCGGAGCAGTTGGCGGAGCTGACGATTATGGCGGCGGAAACGGTGCGGCGCTTTGGCATTGAACCGAAGGTGGCACTGCTGTCGCACTCCAGTTTCGGTACGTCAGATGCGCCAGCGGCGCGTAAGATGCGCGAGACGCTGGCATTGGTGAACGCGCGAGCGCCGGAGCTGGAGATTGATGGTGAAATGCATGGCGACGCCGCGCTGGTTGAAAGTATTCGTCAGGATTTGATGCCGGACAGCCCGCTGAAAGGTTCAGCCAACGTGTTGATTATGCCGAACGTGGAAGCGGCGCGAATCAGTTATAACCTGTTGCGCGTTTCCTGTTCGGAAGGAGTGACGGTCGGCCCGGTGCTGATGGGGATCGCTAAACCGGTTCACGTACTGACGCCTATTTCTTCAGTGCGGCGCATTGTGAATATGGTGGCGCTGGCGGTGGTGGAGGTGCAGACGCAGCCGCTTTAACGGCAGATGTAACCGTCTACAAGTTGTTTAACGCAAAGGCGGCTTTGAACTAAGCCTTTTAACTGTCAAACGGCCCGTGGCCTGATAGTGAGGGGCCAGCACAGGGAGTCCAGTCCGATCTAAAGACGCAAAATGCCATCCCTGGCCGCTCGGCCCGCGCCTTCCGAGGCCGCGGGACGCTTTACTTTTCGGCCTGGACTCCCCGTGCTGTAGGCTGCTGAATGGTCTGAGAGTAGCCAGGGAACCAGCTTATTCCGCCAGCCAGTCTTTGACTGGCAGGAAATCGCGATAGAGCGCCGCCTCCGGCGAATCGGGCTCCGGCTGATAATCATATTCCCAGCGCACCAGCGGCGGCATTGACATCAGAATCGATTCGGTACGCCCTCCGGTTTGCAGACCAAACAGCGTCCCGCGATCCCAGACCAGGTTAAATTCCACATAGCGTCCGCGCCGGTAAAGCTGAAACTGACGTTCGCGCTCGCCCCAGGGGATACCTTTACGGCGCTGCACAATCGGTAAATAACCGTCGAGGAAACCCTGACCGACCGCGCGCGTAAAGGCAAAGCAGCGATCGAAGTCAGGCGTGTTGAGATCGTCGAAAAACAGTCCGCCAATGCCGCGCTGCTCGTTGCGGTGTTTCAGATAGAAATAATCGTCGCACCATTTTTTATAACGCGCGTAAACGTCGTCGCCAAACGGCTGGCACAGATCAAATGCGGTTTGATGCCAGTGAAGCGCATCCTCTTCAAAGCCGTAAAACGGCGTCAGGTCAAAGCCGCCGCCAAACCACCAGACCGGATCGGCGCCCGGCTTTTCCGCAATAAAAAAGCGCACGTTGGCGTGGCTGGTTGGTATGTAAGGATTTTCAGGATGGATCACCAGCGAGACGCCCAGCGCTTCGAAGCTGCGTTCAGCCAGCTCGGGACGATGCGCGGTAGCGGAAGTGGGCATCATATCGCCATGTACGTGGGAGAAATTGACGCCCGCTTGCTCAAACACCGCGCCCTGACGCAGCACGCGGCTGCGACCGCCGCCGCCGCCGGGACGCGTCCAGCTGTCCTGCTGAAACTGACCAGCGCCGTCCGCCAGTTCCAGCTGCTGACAAATCTCATCCTGCAGCGCCAGCAGAAAGGCTTTTACCTGTTCAATATTGGGAGCATTCATATTCGCTTCACTGTTTGATAAAAAAGGCCCACCTGCGGGCCTTTGCTTCAGGTCAGAGAGTATACCTAACCAGGACGATGATTGCGGCGGTCAAATTCGGCAAAAAAGCTGATGATGCCGTCGGCAATGGCGCCGGCGATTTTTTGCCGGAAAGCGGTGGTGCCCAGCAGACGCTCTTCGGCGGGATTGGTAATAAAAGAGGTTTCCACCAGCACCGACGGGATTGACGGCGATTTCAGCACGGCGAAAGCGGCCTGTTCGGTATGCTGGCTGTGCAGGTGATGAACCGGGCGGATCTGCTGCAAAATATGGCTGCCCAGCGTCAGGCTGTTTTTAATGGTATCGGTTTGCACCAGATCGAATAGCACCTGCTGCAGGTAAGGATTATCGCTTTGCACTTTAATGCCGCCCACTTTATCTGCCGCATTCTCCTTTTCTGACAGGTAGCGCGCCATGGCGCTGCTGGCGCCGCGATTCGACAGCGCAAAAACCGATGCGCCGTTGGCCGCCGGGCTGGTAAAGCCATCGGCATGAATCGACATAAACAGATCGGCGCCGTGCTGATGCGCGATTTCTACCCGCTGCGCCAGCGGAACAAAGTGGTCGCTTTCGCGCGTCAGACGCACCTCAATATGCTGATGCTGGCTGAGCTGCTGCCGGACATTATGAGCAATTTCCAGCACGATATGTTTCTCTTCGCTGCCCTCTTCGCCGACTGCGCCCGAATCGATGCCGCCGTGGCCGGGATCGAGCATCACTATTTTTTTACCGCCCGCGGGACGCGCCGCACGCGTTTGCGCTGGCAGGCTGGCAGGTTCGGTTTTCGCCAGCGCACGCGCGGCGGGGAGCAGTGCCATCGCAAGGCCAGAAAGCAATAGCTGACGTCGGGTGGTAAGAGGAACAAAGTTTTTCATGGCGCCGTCCAGTAAAGAAAGGGAACTGTTATAACCTGGCGGACGGGCTGGATTCGACAGGCTGGCTGTTTCAGGCTTTTACTATTTATTTCAACGAAATCATCCCGCGTAGTGAATTTTTTTCCCGCCTGATGCGCCACGAGGGTTGCGCCATCGGAAGAATGCGTGATAATCAGCGAATTGTGAGTAACATCTGAGAAAATTTCATGGAAATCCGCGCATTCCGCCAGGAAGACTTCGAGGAAGTCATTACGCTTTGGGAACGTTGCGACCTGCTGCGTCCCTGGAACGATCCTGAAATGGATATTGAGCGTAAATTAAATCACGATCCTGACCTGTTTCTGGTGGCGGTGGTGGGTGGCGAGATCGTCGGTACCTTAATGGGCGGCTACGATGGTCATCGCGGCTCCGTCTATTATCTCGGCGTACATCCTGACTACCGCGGCCGTGGTTTTGCCAATGCGCTGCTTAACCGCCTTGAGAAAAAGCTGATTGCGCGCGGCTGCCCTAAAATTAACCTGATCGTGCGCGAAGAGAACGACGCGGTGATTGGGTTTTACGAAAAGCTGGATTACGAAATGCAGGATGCCGTTTGTCTGGGCAAACGTCTGATTGAAGATCGTGAGTATTAACCTTGCCTGGCCGTGGCGACGCGGCTGATGACTTCCCGCATGATGCCTTTCACTCCCGATGACTACGACAGCAAAGGACAGCTGCGCCTGCCGCTGCTGTTTTGGCTGATCCTGCTGCTGCAGGCGCGCACCTGGGTGCTGTTTATTATGGCTGGTGCGTCGCGCCAGCAGGGCGCTGAGCTGCTTGAGCTTTTCTATCCAGATACCCATATTTTCTGGCTGGGCATGACGCTGGGCGTTCCGGCGGCTGTCGGGCTGCTGCTTACCGGCTATCGCCAGCGCTGGCCCGCGCTCTGGTGCGCCTGGCGTTGGGTACTGTGCGCCAGTCTGCTGCTGAGCCTGGCGCTGATGCTGTGGCAAAGCGGACAGGAAGGCGATCTCTTCTCGCCTGCGCTGTGGCTGCCCGCGCTCTTCGACCTGCTGGCGCTGCTGTGGCTGCTGTTTAGCCGCCGCCTGCGCGCCTGCTTTGAGGCTCAGCTAAATCGGGCGGAATAAAACTTTTTGCGCTTATGCGACTCCAACCACCGGAAAACGTCGCGTAATCACTACAGGAGCTGCAATGAAATCACTACGTCCGGCATTGATTGTCGCTACTTTATTACTGGCGGGCTGCGCCAGTAACGGCTCACAACAGAGCGAATCAAGCTGGTGGAACCCGCTTGACTGGTCATGGTCAACACTGTGGCCCGGCAACTGGTTCGGATCGTCGCTGACCGTAAGCGAGCAGGGCGTGGGCGCGATTAACGGCACGACGCCGTTGCAGGAAGCGGCCCTTAACGCGGGACTGAACGGCGATTATCGGCTACGCCAGGGGATGCGCAGCGAGCAGGGCGAGGTAGTCAGCTTCTGGCAGGCGCTGACCGGTAATGAGGTGAAGCTGACCTTTAGCGGCAAAGAGACGGTTAGCCGTATCGAAGTTAGCGATCCCGCCATTACCAGCGCCGACGGCACCCGTATCGGCGATGTGTTCAGCGAACGTTATCAGAAAGCTTTCGGCCACTGTCAGGCAGCCACCGGCGATGCAACTTCCGCCGTGCTTTGCAAGGCGCCGGATAGTCAGCACATCAGCTATCTCTATCAGGGCAAATGGGCTGGCCCGCAGGGGTTGATTCCGCCGGATGACGTGCTGAAAAACTGGCAGGTCAGCAAGATTATCTGGCAGCGCTAAGTAAAAAGATTGACGGCGGCCCCCCTGGCTGCCGTGACTTTCCGGTATGATTCAGTCTCTTTTTCGATCCGAATTATTCCCGGAGTAGCACCGCATGTCTCAGCATCAAAGCGGCATTTTGCCCGAACACAGCCGTTTTGCTATCTGGCTGGAAGCCGCGGTTCAGGGCGACCTGAACAGCCTTCGCCAGGGCGTCAAAGCTTTTCACCAACAGTTAACGCAGCTACAGGCGCGCTATCCCGATGCGGCGCTGGGCGCGGTCGTCGCCTTTGGCAATGCGCTGTGGCGCGATCTGCAGCCGGCTGACAGCGCGCCGGAACTAAAAGATTTTCAGCCGCTGGGTAAAAATATGGCGCCCGCTACCCAGCGCGATCTGCTAATCCATATTCAGTCTCTGCGCCACGATGTGAATTTTACGCTGGCGCAGGCTGCGCTGGCGGCGTTTGGCCCGGCGGTGCGCATTGAAGAAGAGACGCACGGTTTCCGCTGGACAGAAGAGCGCGACCTTTCCGGCTTTGTGGACGGCACGGAAAAACCACAGGGCGAACAGCGTCAGCAGGTGGCGATTATCGCCAACGGCGTGGATGCCGGCGGCAGCTACGTGTTTACCCAGCGCTGGGAACATAATTTGTCGCTGCTGCAGCGACTGCCGGTGGAAAAGCAGGAACAAATGATGGGACGCACCAAATTCAGCAATGAAGAGCTGGAAGGCGATGCCCGTCCCGCGACCTCGCACGTCAGCCGCGTCGATCTGAAAGAGAACGGCAAAGGTTTGAAAATTTTGCGTCAAAGTCTGCCTTACGGCACGGCCAGCGGCACTAATGGCCTCTATTTTATCGCCTACTGCGCCACGCTTTATAATATTGAACAGCAGCTGTTGAGCATGTTTGGCGAGCGCGACGGCAAATTCGACGCCATGCTGCGCTTTACGAAACCGGTCAGCGGCGCCTGGTGGTTCGCGCCGTCGGTGGATGCGCTGTTAGCGCTGTAAATCCGGGGGCGATATGGCCACATATCGCCCGTTTTTCCTGCTTTTTTGTCCGCATCGCCTTTGCCGTTTTTCGCCGAAGTTTTGCCGGACGCTTATGCTTTTTTCTACTTTCAAATCAACAAACGATATATAAAACCGTTACAGCTTTGCGCTGAGTTATAAATACACTGAGCATACGGTGGTATGAGCCGGATCAAGACTCAGGGTGTGAAATGACCTTTCCCGTAGCGAAAAAGCTTTTCAGCGGTGCGGCGCTCTCTTTGCTGCTGGCTGCTGGTGCGCAGGCAACCGAGCTGTTAAACAGCTCTTATGATGTGTCACGCGAACTCTTTACGGCGTTGAATGCTCCCTTTATCAAGCAGTGGGATGAAAAACACCCCGACGATAAGCTCACGATTCGCCAGTCTCATGCTGGTTCCTCAAAACAGGCGCTGGCGATCCTTCAGGGCCTGAAGGCCGATGTGGTGACCTATAACCAGGTAACCGATGTGCAGATTCTGCACGATCGCGGCAAATTACTGCCTGCCGACTGGCAAAAGCGCCTGCCGAACAACAGTTCGCCTTTTTATTCCACCATGGCGTTTCTGGTGCGCAAAGGTAATCCGAAGCAGATCCATAGCTGGAACGACCTGGTCCGCAGCGACGTAAAGCTGATTTTCCCGAACCCGAAAACCTCCGGCAATGGCCGCTATACCTGGCTGGCGGCGTGGGGCGCAGCGGAGAAGGCGGATGGCGGCGATCGGACGAAAACCGAGCAGTTTATGACGCAGCTGCTGAAAAACGTTGAAGTGATGGATACTGGCGGACGCGGCGCGACCACCACTTTTGTTGAGCGCGGCCTCGGTGATGTGCTGATCAGCTTCGAATCGGAAGTGAATAATATTCGTAACCAGTACGCCAAAGCGGGCTACGAAGTGGTGGTGCCGGAAACCAATATTCTGGCGGAGTTCCCGGTTGCCTGGCTGGATAAAAACATCGCCCGCAACAAAACCGAAGCGGCGGCGAAAGACTATCTCAACTATCTCTACACGCCTGCGGCGC
>NZ_CALNWY010000014.1 GCF_940807255.1 Mixta sp. Marseille-Q2659
GATCTGAACTCTATTCTGTTTCTGCTAACGCCTGCGGAAAGCCCGGAGAAAATGGCGCATCTGGTGGCGATGCTGGCGCGCTTTGAACAGCATATTCAGGATGATTCACCGATGAGCGAGGTACTGCCGGTGCTGTACAGTAAACACGCCGAGCGCTATCGCGGCTACAGGCTGCGTCGTCTCTGTCAGGAGATGCACGATCTTTATGTAAGCTATGGCGTAAAAGATCTCCAGAAAGCGATGTTTCGTCAGTCTGGCCTGCCGCAGGTGCGTATGAACGCACAAGATGCGAATCAGGCATTTATTCGTGGCGATGTTGAGCTGGTTGCGATTGCGCAGGCGGAAGGAAGGATTGCCGCAGAGGGCGCGCTGCCTTATCCGCCCGGCGTGCTGTGCGTGGTGCCTGGTGAAGTCTGGGGCGGGGCGGCATTACGTTATTTTCTGGCGCTGGAAGAGGGCATAAACCTGCTACCGGGTTTTTCACCAGAATTGCAGGGTGTTTATACAGAAAAGGATGAGGAAGGGGTAAAACGGTTATATGGATATATCATTACAGACTGAGGGATTATCTTGACGGCCCTTAGTTAACTGTATGATAATTTTTAGATAAATTTTCCCTGGTGTTGGCCAAATGGCAACCTGATCTAACTGGTCAGGTTTTTTTTTGCTTAAAATTTAATCTTTGTCTTTTACTTTCATACACTTTACGATGTATGTAGCATGGTTGTAAGTTAGACTTTAGTATAGGGCCCTGCGTTTGCGGGTAGATTAAGGACGATACAACGTTATTTTGAGGTTATGGATGTCACTATTTTTTCCAGAAAATCAGGCAATCATCGACACCGCACAGCATTATTTTGACAGCAAACTAAGCCAGCTGGGTGATTTAAAATACGCCTATATGGTTCTGAATAAAAAGAACCCGGCTGACATGGTGATTATTTCCAACTATCCCAAAGAGTGGGTGGAAATATATAAAGAAAATAATTACCAGCAAATCGATCCGGTGGTAATTGCTGCGTTCACGCGCATCTCGCCTTATTCCTGGGACGAGAATATCACTATTAACAGCGAGCTGAACTTCTCCAAGATTTTTAATTTATCGAAAAATTATAAAATTGTTAATGGTCATACATTTGTTTTGCATGATTATTACAATAACCTGGCTTTGCTTTCTATTTTGATGAATGAAAATCGCGTAAGCGAGACGGAAGCGATCGTTGCGCAGCACGAAGACCAATTACAGATGCTATTGATCCAGGTGCATGAGAAAATTATCTCGCTGTATAAGGAAACAGAGGATAACGCGGCCAGTAAAAAGCAGGTGAGCAAAGATATGTTTTCACCGCGTGAGAATGAGATCCTTTACTGGGCCAGCGTTGGAAAGACTTATCAAGAAATAGCGCTCATCCTGGGTATCAAAGTCAGTACCGTGAAGTTTCACATTGGTAACGTTGTTAAAAAACTGGGCGTCATGAACGCGAAACATGCCATCAGGATGGGCATCGAATTACAGCTTATTAAACCGGCTGCGGGCTAGGCTGAAAATTCAGAGGCCATTTGGCTAACTTATTGTCATCAAAAAGTTTATCCTGGTTCGATTTTTCAATCAGTATATCGCGGTTTTTATCGTCAATCGGTAAAAACACGATATATATTTTCTCTTTTTTCTCGGAAAGCGTCTGTTCTACAACTGAAATTTCCCAACCAGAACGTTTTAATATACGTAGCATGGCATGGCTGACCAGCGTATATATTCCTTCATATTTGTAATGGCGCGCATAATTTACCATCGCCAGGAAAAGCATGCTGCTGACGGGATATTGATATAGCTCAGAAGAGCGAGCGCGTTCTTTATCAACAAAGAAACGGCTTGATTCAACATAATTACCTTCAGGCAGTTTGACATTATCAAACCAGGGTGCAAAGGTATGGCTGATCATATTTGGATGGCGCGTTTCGATAAATCGCACGCTGCATAATACGTTGTCGTTATGAATACCGAAAACGTATGTCGTGTTTTCATTGTCATATTCATCAAACTCCATACCATTGATGCAGTTAACAGCCCAGTCCAGCCGATCCTTGAAGGTTTCTTTTCTCAGGATAAATAGTTCATTTGACCTTTGCTCTGATAACTTTTGGTAGTTAATATCAAGAAAATTTATCATGCTGACTCCATTTCGATGATGTTGTTTTGCATCTGAATTACAAAACTTGCGCCGGAACGGTATAACTATTCCGGTAAAATCCTGTTCTGATTTTCGCTTTTTCCGACGCGCTTGTACAGCATACATAAGAATGTGTTGTAAGTGAGAGATATTGATTTTAAAGAGAGGAGGCAGCGCACGCTTTGCGGCGGCGGGGCAATTTCAGAAGATAAAGGTGCAATATGCCTTGTCCAGTCATATATTAGCGCAGTAAAAAAGAGGGCGGCGGAAAACACTGTTTAAGAATTAACCTGGTCGTCAGCGGGTCATTAAAGGCTGCCAGAGGAAATCATGCTCCGCAGCCAGCAGACTAAGCGTACGTTATTCTCCAGCCTGCGCATCTTCCCGCGCCTGGCGCACGATGGCTTTCGCGATCCAGCGCGCCACATCCTGTAAAGCATCGTCATCACAGCCCCAAATATCCTTCATCACCAGAAAGATCTCAGAGCCATATACCAGTGATAACGCATACAACACTTTTTGCAGCAGATCGGGAGAAAGCTCGCTGCGCAATGGTTCAACAACGCGCTGCAGCGTTTGTTTACGGTTGCCGCGTACCAGCTTTTCTTTCACCAGCGGCAGATCGGTAGAACGGGTTTGCGCCCATTGCGTTAACGATAAATGGAGCGCGGCGCGCAGCGTGCCTTCATGTTGCAACATGCGCGGAAAAGCGAAGGCCAGCAGTTCATCGATGCGATCGCTAACATCCGGCTGGGTAGGCTGAAAATTTTTCATCGGACTAAGCGTTTCGGTCACGATTGCCGAAACCAGCGCGCTCTGGGTAGGAAAATAACGATACGCCGTAGCACGCGATAGCTGAGCCGCCTGTGCCACTTCCGTAATGGAAGGAAAGCTGCCGCTATCAAACATTTTCATCGCTGTTTCAATTAATAGTCTGCGCGTACGTGCGCGCGTGGACGTCATAGGCATACCCGCCTGGGTGTCCCTCTCAACCACTTTAACCCCTTGTTTACTCAAAATTGGACCGGAAGCCTGGTGTTTCGCCTGTCGCCGTTGGCACTATAGCAGAACTGGTAACATTATCAGCGAACAATTCGTTCTGTTTAATCATCAGTTTTTTCTCATTATTACTGAGACCGGCATTTCATTCGCTTGATTTAACAATCATGACGATGATACTGTTGTCTCGAACGGACAGTTTCTCATCCGCTTATCTGTAATATTTTGGTTTTTATTTCAGTTTTATCAAGTCTTTATTGGCTTTTATAACAGGAACGTTTAACGGAAATGAAAGAAGAAACCGGTTACATCTATATTGCTGCTACGGCGGATACTAAAGGAAGGGAACTGTTTTACGTTCGCGATTTGATTAGGAAAACTGGTTTGCCTGTGCGCACGGTTGATCTGTCAACACAAGGACTTAGCGCGAATTCTGCAGCAGATGTGAAGCCAGATGAAATTGCGGCTTTTCATCCAGAAGGAGCCGACGCGGTTTTCTGCGGCGATCGCGGACGCGCCATTGCGGCGATGTCGCTCGCTTTTCAGAATTACCTTAAACACGGCAGGATGTCGCCGGCATCCTTGGGTTAGGCGGTTCTGGCGGCACGGCGGTGATTACGCCAGCGATGCAGGATTTACCGGTCGGCGTGCCAAAAGTGATGGTCTCGACGATGGCCTCCGGCGATATTGCCGGCTATATCGGCGCCAGCGACATCAGCATGCTCTACTCCGTTACCGATGTGGCGGGCCTTAATCGCATTTCACGCCAGGTGCTGGGAAATGCCGCCCACCAGATTGCGGGCGCAGTGCTGTTTCAGCCGGAAGCCTGCCCTGACGACAAGCCCGCGCTGGGCTTGACCATGTTTGGCGTTACCACGCCCTGTATTCAGGCGGTAAGCCAACAGCTGGAGAATGAATTCGATTGTCTGGTTTTTCACGCGACCGGTAGCGGCGGCATGGCGATGGAAAAACTGGCGGATAGCGGCATGCTGGCGGGCGTGCTGGATCTGACGACGACAGAAGTTTGCGATCTGTTGGCTGGCGGCGTACTGGCCTGCGGCGAAACGCGCTTTGATGCGATTGCCCGCTCACAAATACCTTATGTTGTTTCCTGCGGCGCGCTGGATATGGTCAATTTCGGCCATCCGTCGAGCGTGCCGGAAAAATATGCGGACCGGCTGTTTTATCATCACAACGCCCAGGTCACGCTAATGCGCACCACACCAGGCGAAAACCGCGCGATGGCGAAGTGGATTGCCGCCAAGCTTAATCGCTGCGAAGGGGAGGTTCGGTTCCTGATTCCAGAGGGCGGTTTTTCCGCACTCGACGCGCCGGGGATGCCATTCTGGTCTCCTGAAGCGAATGAAGCGTTTATCGCTACGCTGGAAGCAGAACTGATTCCTACCGAAAAAAGAAAAATAATACGATTACCTTATAACATTAATGATGCAAAGTTTGCTGACGCTGCAGTCGAGGCGTTTCGTACTATCAACACCAGGGAGTTCTAATCATGCCTGCGTTAAACCGACAGGAATTGCTGGCGAAGTTTCGCGCGATGATCGACCGGCGTGAGCCCATCATCGGCGGCGGAGCGGGAACCGGGCTGTCCGCTAAATGCGAAGAGGCTGGCGGTATCGATCTGATCGTTATTTATAAT
The DNA here is from genome assembly GCF_940807255.1 of Mixta sp. Marseille-Q2659. GTDB lineage: Bacteria > Pseudomonadota > Gammaproteobacteria > Enterobacterales > Enterobacteriaceae > Mixta. The sequence goes on from NZ_CALNWY010000014.1 coordinate 4,828, forward strand.
TCAGGCCGCTACCGCATGGCAGGCCGTGGCTCGTTGGCCGGGCTGCTGGCTTACGGTAACGCCAATGAGATCGTCGTTGAGATGGCGAAAGAGGTGCTGCCGGTAGTAAAACAGACGCCGGTGCTGGCTGGCGTGAACGGCACCGATCCTTTCTGCCAGTTTGATAAATTTCTTGATGACTTAAAGGCGCTCGGCTTTTCCGGCGTACAAAACTTTCCGACGGTTGGCCTGATTGATGGTAATTTCCGCGCTAATCTGGAAGAGACCGGCATGGGATACGGGCTGGAAGTGGAATTGATCCGCCTGGCGCACCAGAAAGATATGCTGACCACGCCGTATGTTTTTAGCGAACAGGATGCTGTCGCGATGACCGAGGCGGGCGCGGATATTATCGTACCGCATATGGGATTAACCACCGGCGGCAATATCGGCGCGGAAACCGCATTGAAGCTGGAGGATTGCGTACCGCTAATTAACGCCTGGGCACAGGCGGCCAAAGCGGTACGCGAAGATATTATTGTATTGTGTCACGGCGGCCCTATCTCCACGCCGGAAGATGCACAGTTTATTATGGATAATTGCCCGCTGTGCGACGGCTTTTACGGCGCCAGCTCGATGGAACGTTTACCTACAGAAGTCGCTTTAACCAATACAACGAAGCAGTTTAAAAATATTCAGCGTTAATTTTTAGCGCCAACACCAGGGCCTTAAATACTTCCTTTAGTCAACATGCTGTTGCGCTAACGGAAGAGCAAAAAGGGTAGCCGAGCGATCGGCTACCCTTTTTTAATATTCCCACTGCACGTTAAAGCCGAGCGTTAAATTATCGGTTTGATAATGATGAGGCTTATAAAGCGGCACACCGGCAAACAGATGATAGCCCGCGCCTCAGCGTTCGCCGCGGACGCCTATAACGCCGCCAGCCATATGTTTGCCCGGTTCGCTGTTATCGGCGCAGCTAATAAGTTGGCCGTAATCAACGCCCGCATAGAGCTGATGCTGCCACTGCGGCAAATTCAGATTAACCGTGTTGCTCAGGAACCAGCCGCTATTTTGCCGGTCAGGCTATTTTCGCCATCGAAACCGCGAACGCTCCAGCGGTTACCGATGCTGAACTGATCCTGGTAATCAGCTTATCTGGCGAATATTGCAGCAGATAGCTCAGCTGTAAACCGCCCAGTTCGAAAGAAATACAGGCCTGAAGATCAAAATAGTAATAATCTGACAGCTCGCCGGTTAAGGGCTGGCTGGGTAATGCTGCCAACTTACTGATTTGGTGTATGATGGTGATTTTAAGGTGCTTGCGTGGCTTCCATTTCCATCAGATGTCCTTCCTGCTCCGCTACTGAAGGCGTGGTGCGTAACGGCAAAAGCACTGCCGGACATCAGCGCTATCTCTGCTCTCATTGCCGTAAAACATGGCAACTACAGTTCACTTACACCGCCTCTCAGCCCGGTACGCACCAGAAAATCATTGATATGGCCATGAATGGCGTCGGATGTCGCGCCAGTGCACGCATTATGGGCGTTGGCCTCAACACGGTTTTACGTCACTTAAAAAACTCAGGCCGCAGTCGGTAACCTCGCGCATACAACCGGGCAGTGATGTGATTGTCTGCGCTGAAATGGACGAACAGTGGGGCTACGTCGGTGCTAAATCACGTCAGCGCTGGCTGTTTTACGCGTATGACAGGATACGGAGGACGGTTGTGGCGCACGTCTTCGGTGAACGCACTCTGGCCACACTGGAGCGTCTTCTGAGCCTGCTGTCGGCCTTTGAGGTCGTGGTATGGATGACGGATGGCTGGCCGCTGTACGAATCACGCCTGAAGGGAAAGCTGCACGTTATCAGCAAGCGTTACACTCAGCGCATTGAGCGACATAACCTGAATCTGAGACAACATCTGGCAAGGCTGGGACGGAAGTCACTGTCGTTCTCAAAATCGGTGGAGCTGCATGACAAGGTCATCGGGCATTATCTGAACATAAAACACTATCAGTAAGTTGGAGTCATTACCGGGCTGGCTGTAGCTGTTTTTGCTGGCGTATAAATTAAGCGATCAGTAGCCGTAAGGGATTAAATACCAGAACGCGTGGTTACGGCTGCCACGTTTTTCTTTATATTCCAGCGTTTGGCCATATGAAAAATAGAACAGGTCATTCAGTGAGGTCGGGTTATCGAGATACAACGCCGCGCCGGAGAATAGAGAAATTAACTGTAGGGAAGAATCGTATTTCAGCCATATTTCAGGCAGGCAAGAAAAAAGCCAGCCGGAGAGGCTGGCCTGGGAAACATGATTAAAAGCGATGATAACTGCGCTGGGCGTTATTAACTTTATACAGATAGCGACGTGATTCGGCGGAAGGATGCCGCTTCGTCAGCGTGTCATAAACTTCGCTCGGCGACATGGCGTTAATCTGGGCGAAAGCCCGATCTTTATCGCTGGAGAAAACGCGCAACACGCTGCCTGCGCCGCCGTTGTAGGCGGTTATTACCGCATAACGACGCGAAACCGGGTTAGCAATGCCGCTCAGATAGTTATCCTGCAAAATCGACAGGTAGGCGGTGCCGGTATCGATATTGTTCTCAGGATCGAACAGATAGCTGCGGCTCGGTTTGCCCCATTTTCCTTTCATCCTGAATACGTCGAGGCCTGCGGAATGCTGAACCACCTGCATCAGCCCCAGCGCGTCGGAATGGCTGACGGCATAGGGGTTAAAGCTCGACTCAATCTGCATAATCGCCAGGATCAGCGACGCATCGACGTTATATTTCTCTGCGGCCTTACGCACGATAGGCAAATATTTATGGGCGCGCTTGTCGAGATGGTTCGGCACCATCGGGATGGTCACCGACCAGATCACATGCAGACCCGAAACGCGGCGCTGCAGCTTATTCTGGATCAGGTAGTCAGCAAAGCTGGCGGCACGTCCCTGCCAGCGGATAGGCTGGCCGGTGTTATCCAGCACCTGGCCATAGAGCAGCGGCTCCTTGCTCAGCTGCACATCGTTGGCGTCCGAATAGAGATCGACGTTGCCCGGATCCTCACCGATCAGCAAGGTGGTAATAATCGCCTGACGCAGGCTGGCGGTCGGATCGGTGCCTGAAATGGTCTCAATGGTGATTGAGCCCTTTTCAAAGTTGATATGGCTGCGGGTGTAATAGCTGTCGCTGTACTTAACGTAGTCTTTTGGACCCGCGATCAGGACTTCATTGATACCCCAGATATTCTCGATGTTATGAGCAAACTGGCCCATCAAAATGTCAAAGCCGTTGGTATCTTTTACCCATTCCTCATGAAAAACTTCTTTTTTACTTCCTGAACAGGAAACCAACAGCGGCGCTATCACTAGCAAGGCAATAAATTTTTTTTTCATCGTATCTGTGCTGAACCCAAAACAGGGGCCTCAAGTGAGGCCCAAATGTTATTTCTCTGGTGGGGTATAACCTTCGATGTGGACATCTTTGCCTTCGAACAGGAAATTAACCATCTCCTTCTCCAGCACTTTGCGATCTTCCGGGTTCATCATGTTGAGCTTTTTCTCGTTAATCAACATGGTCTGTTTGCTCATCCACTGTGACCAGGCTTCTTTCGAGATCTCATTGTAGATGCGTTTGCCCAGTTCGCCTGGGTAGAGCTGAAAGTCCTGGCCTTCAGCTTCGCGTTGCAGAAATGTACAGAAAATTGTGCGGCTCATTACTCTTCCTCTTCATTAACGCGCATGTGCAGCGCTATTTGCTGGGGATGCCGCAATTCTTGCAGCAGGCGTTCAACCGGTGCGGCTAAGCCCACGGCCGGTGGTTGCGCTAAGTTATACCAGAGACCCGCGTCTTCATCCATCGCCGCGCCTGAGGATGGCAGCTCCAGCCACATTGGCACAATATCCAGGTGGAAATGGCTAAAAGTATGACGAAAAGCAGTCAGCTGTTGTAGCGACGCGTTGGCGATGCCGCGGGCTTTTAATCCGTCGCGTAATTCTTCTTCGCTGGCGAACTGCGGAAAACAAAACAGACCGCCCCACAGCCCGACCGGCGGCCGTTGCTCCAGCCAGACCTTGTCGCCACGCTGCATCAGCAGCATATAGCCGACACGCTCCGGCAGGATCTGTTTCGGCTTTTTACCGGGATAGCTGGCCCAGCTGCCTTCAGCGTAAGCAATACAGCCATTATTTAGCGGGCAGATCTCACATTTAGGTTTAGAGCGCGTGCAAACCAGCGCGCCGAGATCCATCATCGCCTGATTAAACTGGCTGACGCCTGCCGCGGGCGTCACCTCTTCGGCAATCTGCCAGAGGCGTTTTTCCACCTCTTTTTTCCCCGGCCAGCCGCCGACCGCATAGCAGCGCGCCAGCACCCGTTTCACATTGCCGTCCAGAATCGGATAGTGCTGGCCCAGCGCCAGCGACACTACCGCGCCCGCGGTAGAGCGGCCGACGCCGGGCAGAGCGGCGACTTCATCGAAGGTTTGTGGAAACTCACCCTGATGGCGCTCGGCAATAGTCTGCGCCGCCTTATGTAAGTTGCGCGCGCGGGCGTAATAACCCAGGCCGGTCCACAGATGAAGCACTTCATCCAGCGGCGCTGCGGCCAGATCGTTGACCGTCGGAAAGCGCGCCATAAAGCGTTCAAAATAGGGGATAACGGTGGTGACCTGGGTTTGTTGCAGCATGACTTCGGAGAGCCAAACCTTATAAGGCGTTTTGGCCAGTTGCCACGGCAGGGTTTTACGTCCGAAGCGCTGATACCAGTCCAGCACCTGCTGCGCGAACTGTTGCGCTTGCATCATAAGAAGGAAAATTTCCGTTATTGCTCTACACTCAGGCAGGCATTCCAGCATAGACATTGCGTGGAGTAAACCGGAACTTTGCAAGTGCTTGCTTCTGTCCGGTAACTTTGCATAATGCCCGTTTTCCTGAATATGCAGACAGGCAGGCAACGACATGATTAATGACGTCATCACACCGGAATTTGATGAAAACGGGCGCCCTTTGCGTCGTATCCGCAGCTTTGTGCGTCGTCAGGGCCGCCTGACAAAAGGTCAGCAGCAGGCGCTTGATACCTTATGGCCGGTTATGGGCGTGGAATATCAGGCGGAGCCGGTGGATCTGGTGGCGTTATTTGGCCGTGAGGCGCCGGTGGTGCTGGAGATTGGTTTCGGCATGGGCGCATCGCTGGTGGCGATGGCCAGCGCGAATCCAGAGCAGAACTTCCTTGGCATTGAGGTACATGCGCCGGGCGTTGGTGCCTGTCTCGGATCGGCCCAGGAAGCCGAACTCAGCAATCTGCGCGTGATGTGCCACGATGCGGTCGAGGTGCTGGAGAAAATGATCCCGGATAACTCGCTGCGCATGGTACAGCTCTTTTTCCCCGATCCCTGGCATAAAGCGCGCCACAACAAGCGTCGCATCGTGCAGGTACCATTTGCCGAGCTGGTACTGCGCAAGCTGAAGCTGGGCGGCGTGTTCCATATGGCGACCGACTGGCAGGGATATGCAGAACATATGCTGGAAGTGATGAGCAGCGTGGAAGGTTATCAAAACCAGTCAGCAACCGGTGATTATGTACCGCGCCCGGAAACCCGGCCATTAACGAAATTTGAGCAGCGCGGGCAGCGACTGGGCCACGGCGTATGGGATTTAATGTTTGAGAGGGTGAAATAATGGCAACACAGCGTAGCCGCCGTTTACGTAAGAAACTGCATATTGACGAGTTTCAGGAGCTGGGCTTTTCCGTTGCCTGGACTTTCCCGCAGGGTACGGCGCCAGAAGAGATTGACGCCGTCGTTGATGCCTTTATTAATGAAGTAATCGAGCCGAACGGCCTGGCGTTTGACGGCAGCGGTTATCTGCAGTGGGAAGGCCTGGTTTGTCTGCAGAAGATCGGTAAATGCAGCGATGAACACCGCGAACTGGTACGCCAGTGGCTGGAAGGGCGCAACATGGAAGCGGTTAAGGTCACGGAACTCTTTGATGTTTGGTGGGACTAAACCTTAAGCTAACGCACGCCAAAGACTCCTGGTCAGCGCGCGTTTATACGATAGCTATCAGCTCCTCAGGGCGCGGCAGATACCGCCAGCGCCTGTTTTTTGCCTTTGTAAGCGAGAAGGGCAAAACTTCCCATAACGAATCCAGGGAGTATTTTATGATGCGTAAAGCGCTGACGGTGGCACTTCTTCTGGCGGCGGTGCAGGCGCACGCGGCTTATGAATGTGCGGTAAAACCGCAGGATGATGTGGTGATTACGCCGCAATCGGTACAGGTGGTGGGCGCCAGCGGAAATCTGGTGATCTCGCCCAAAGGCGATCTACAGTACAACGGTAAGTCAGTTCAGGTTGATAATGCGACACGTCAGAAGGCGCTTGATTATCAGGCGGCGCTGCGTCGCGATCTGCCGTGGGTCGATCAGGGCGCCACACAGCGGCTGGAGAAAGGCCGGATCGCACTGGATAAAGTGATCGTTGAAAAGCTGGGCGCCGACAGCAATGTACGCAATCGACTGACCACGCTGGACGAGCAGCTGAAGCAGCAGATGAACCGTATTATCGAACACCGCAGCGACGGTTTAACCTTTCATCATCAGGCAATCGATCAGGTACGCGCCGACGGTGAGCGCCTGGTGCAAAGCAGCCTGGGCGGCGTGGTGCAGGATAGCCTGAATGAAATGGGCACGAAGCAGGCCGGACAGGGCAGCAATCCGTTGCAGGCGATTATGGGTAACCTGGGCGGTTTGCAGCAGGCGATTCAGGCGGAGTGGAGCAATCAGGAACAGGATTTCCAGAACTTTGGCCGTGAAGTCTGTAATCGCGTCACCACGCTGGAAAACCAGCGTAAAACCGTGCTGGCAGGCATAAAATAAGCAGCGCCCCTGGCGGAGAGTCCGTCAGGGGCGGTTTTCTTAACAGCCTTAATAAGCGCAACATATATTGCTTTTAAAGGCGTCTGACACGTTATTTCAGCTAAAGGCCTTATTCCGCCAGGAACAGTTCTAACAGAGAGTTAAGGAACAGCTTTCCTTTCTCCGTTACCTGCCAGTATTCCGGCGTCTCCGTCAAATAACCCTTTTCTAACGCACTATCTAACGGCGCGCGAATTATCGCTTCAGTCAGACCGGTATAGCGGGTAAAGTCGCGGCGCGGCGCGGGTTCCAGCAGACGGAAGCGGTTCATAAAGAACTCGAACGGTTTATCCGCATCCGCCACATCGTGCTGCTTATCCAGATAATTGCCTGCCATAAAGCCGCGCGGATGACGCGTTTTTACGGTACGCACAATGCGGCCATCCGGCTGTGTAAGCTTGCCGTGCGCGCCGCAGCCGATGCCGAGATAGTCGCCGAAACGCCAGTAGTTAAGGTTATGCTCGCAGCGATAGCCAGGTTTGGCATAGGCGGACGTTTCATACTGCTGGTAGCCCGCCGCCGTTAACAGCTGATGGCCCTGTTCAAAAATATCCCACAGCGCATCATCATCCGGTAGCACCGGCGGACGCGAAGCGAACAGCGTATTTGGCTCGATGGTGAGCTGATACCAGGAAAGATGCGGCGGATTCAGCGCAATTGCCTGACGCAAATCGTCCAGCGCCTCGGTAAGCGACTGATCCGGCAGGCCGTGCATCAAATCCAGATTAAAGCTGCGCAGGCCAAGTCCGGCGGCTAACTGCGCGGCGCGCTTCGCCTCTTCCGGGCCGTGAATGCGTCCCAGGCGTTGAAGTTTCAGCGGACTGAAACTCTGCACGCCAATAGAGATGCGGTTAATCCCGGCCTGCTGATAGGCGCTAAAGCGATCCGCTTCTACCGTGCCAGGATTGGCTTCCATGGTAATTTCCGCACCGGATGCCAGCGGCAGGCGCGCCCGCACGCCGTCCAGCAATTGCTGCATTGCGGTGCTGCTTAACAGGCTGGGCGTGCCGCCGCCGATAAAGATCGTCGCGACTTCGCGCCCGCTGGTCAGCGGCAGATCGCGCTCCAGATCGGCCAGCAGATGATTGACATATTCCTCATGCGGCACTTCGCCTTTCAGGGCATGCGAGTTGAAATCGCAGTAAGGGCATTTCTGCACGCACCACGGAATATGAATATAAAGGCTGAGCGGCGGAAGGTTAGCCATTACGCATCGCTTCCAGCAGCAGCGCCAGCGCCTGGCCGCGATGGGAGACGGCGATTTTCTCCGCTTTGCTTAACTCGGCGGCGGTTTTACCCAGCGTCGGGACATAAAAGATCGGATCGTAGCCGAAGCCGCCCGCACCGGCAGGCGCGCGAATAATTTCACCAGCCCAGCTGCCATGGCAAACCAACGGCGTTGGATCGGCCGCATGGCGCAGATAAACCAGCACGCAGTGGAACTGCGCCTGACGCTTGCCTTCCGGGACATCTTTCAGCGTAACCAGTAGCTTCTCCAGATTCTGCTGGTCGCTGGCCTCCAGACCGGCATAGCGCGCCGAATAGATGCCCGGCGCGCCGCCGAGCGCATCCACCGCCAGCCCGGAATCGTCGGCAATCGCCGGCAGGCCGGTGACCTGCGCGGCATGACGCGCTTTCAGAATGGCATTTTCGATAAAGGTTAAGCCGGTTTCCTCAACGGAGCCGACGCCTAAATCGGTTTGTGCCACCACATTCAGGCCAAAGTCAGCCAGCAGGTCGGCCAGTTCGCGCACTTTGCCGGGATTACCGGTGGCGAGGACAACTTTTTGCATATCAGTTCCAGAACTCTTTACGACACTAAAAATTACAGCTGCGCCCAGCCGGGAATGAAATCCATACCCAGGAAGTTCAGCATATAGAGGATCAGAATCACCACCATCGCGGAGAAATCGATACCGCCCATGGCAGGCAGAAAACGGCGAACCGGCGCCATCAGCGGCTCGGTCAGCTGAATCAGCACATAATCAACCGGGTTGCGGCCCTGGCTAATCCAGCTCATCAGCGAGCGAACAATAATTACCCAAAACACCAGCACGCCCGCCGCTTTAACCAGCGAAACCAGGCCAAAATAGAGGAACACCGGATCGAACAGAAATACGGTGCTTTGCAGGGCGAAAACCACAGTGAACATCAGCACACTCAGGACGTACGCCAGCAGCAGCGAAGCGGTATCTATGGGGCCAATGGAGGGGATAACGCGGCGCAGCGGTTTGATTACCGGCTGGGTAATTTTGACCACAAACTGGGAAAACGGGTTATAGAAATCGCATCTTGCCCACTGCATCCAGATGCGCAGCAACAACACTTTCACGTACAGATTAATCAGCGTCGTTACCAGAAAAGTCAACGTCAGCATGAGGTTCCTCAATTATTGTTGTGGGGGAGTGGCGCCGTAATCGCGCGCGCCGAAAATGGCGGTGCCGATACGAACCATGGTACTGCCTGCCGCGATCGCGGCCTCCATATCGTCGCTCATTCCCAGAGAAAGTGTATCGACGGATGGGTAATGCTTTTTCAGCGAGGCTAGCAGGTCTGCCATCTCCTGACAGACCGCCAGCTGACGCTGATAATCTTTTTCCGGCGCCGGAATCGCCATCAGCCCACGCAGTTGCAGGTTGGGCAACGCGGCGACCGCCTGCGCCAGCTCCGGCAGGGCATCCGGCATAATGCCAGATTTACTGTTTTCGTCGCTGATATTTACCTGGATAAGCACATTTAGCGGCGGCAGATGCGCCGGACGCTGATCGTTCAGGCGCGTAGCGATACGCAGGCGGTCTACCGTATGACACCAGGCGAAATGCTCAGCGACCAGACGGCTCTTATTGGATTGCAGCGGGCCGATAAAGTGCCACTCCGGTTGATAAGCGCCCGCCAGCGTCAGAATTTTGTCCACGCCTTCCTGTACATAGTTTTCACCAAAGGCAAGTTGTCCTGCCTGCAGCGCTTCTGCGACATCGCTCGCAGGTTTGGTTTTACTGACGGCAAGCAGCGTAATTTCTTCTGGAGAGCGGCCGCAACGTGCCGCCGCCGCTGCGATTCGCTGGCGAACTTCCTGTAAGTTGTGCTGAATTGAAGTCATAGTCAGGAGAAAGTCATGGATGTGGAGGAAATCGTGGCCCTTAGTGTAAAGCATAATGCGGCCGATCTGCACCTTTGTAGCGGACATTTGCCACGCTGGCGACTTGATGGCGTATTGCAGGTTATCCCCGATCGCGCAGCCACCAGGCCGGAGGCGCTGGAAGCGCTCTGTCAGCGCTGGCTGAATGCGGAGCAGCATCAGAGCCTGGCGCATAACGGCCACGTCGATTTCGCTATTACCACCGCCAGCGGCCAGCGTCTGCGCGCTAATCTTTTCCGGCAGCGGCAGGGCATCTCGCTGGTGTTGCGCACTATCGCCAGCTGTTGTCCAACGCTGGAGGCGCTGCGGCTGCCTGCCTGCGTACCAGCCTTATTGCAGCAGCAGGACGGGCTGATACTGATTAGCGGCGCCACCGGCAGCGGTAAATCCACCACGCTGGCCGCCATGGTCGATATGCTCAACCAGCGGACGGCTCGCCATATTATTACGCTGGAAGATCCCATCGAGTTTATCCATCAAAGCCGCCAGTCGTTAATTCAGCAGCGTCAGGTAGGCCAGCACTGCAGCAGCTTCCAGCAGGGGCTGCGCGCTGCACTGCGTGAAGATCCGGATGTGATTCTGCTGGGCGAGCTGCGCGATCTGGATACTATCGCACTGGCGCTCACCGCTGCGGAAACGGGGCATCTGGTGCTGGCGACGCTGCACACGCGCAGCGCTGCCCAGGCGGTTGATCGCCTGATCGATGTTTTTCCGGCGGAGCAAAAGAGTCTGGTACGCAGCCAGCTGGCAGCCAGTCTGAAAGCTGTAATCGCGCAGCGGCTGATGGCGGCGAAAGCGGGAGGGCGTGTCGGGCTGTATGAAGTATTAATTAATACGCCCGCGATCGCGAACCTGATTCGGGAAGGGAAAACGCATCAGATCGGCGGCCTGCTGCAAACCGGCATGCAGGCCGGTATGCAGACTTTTGAGCAGAGCCTGCTACAGCGACAGCAGCAGGGATTAATTACTATGCCGGAAGGTTCTCAAACCAGCTTTCCAGGATAATGACGGCGGAAAGGGAATCGACGCTGCCTTTGGTAAGCGCCTTATAACCGCCGCGTGCAAACAGATCGGCGCGTGCCTCGACGGTGCTAAGCCGCTCGTCATGCAGTACGACCTGAACGCCGAAACGACCGTGCAGCCGGTTGGCAAATTTACGCGCCCTGGCGGTCAGCGGTTGTTCGCTGCCATCCATATTTAACGGCAGGCCGACTACCACCTGCTGTGGCTGCCACTCCAGCAGCAGACGTTCAATTTGCGTCCAGTCAGGCACGCCGTCCTGTGCTTTCAGCGCGGTCAGCGGGCGGGCGGTGCCGGTAAGCTGCTGGCCGACCGCCACACCGATGCTTTTGGTGCCAAAATCAAATGCCAGAAGGGTCATGCTGCTCATCAGGCGTGACCTGCATCGCTGGTAATGTTGTGAATATCGACGCCGATGCTTTTCGCCGCTTCACGCCAGCGATCGGCAATCAGCGTATGGAAAAGGATATTGCTGTTGGCTGGCGTGGTGAGCCAGGCATTTTCCAGCAGTTCGCCTTCCAGCTGATCTTTTTCCCAGGCGCAGTAGCCCAGCGCCACCAGCACATGCTCCGGCTGCTCCGGCGTACCGAGCGACTCCAGCACATCACGCGAGGTGGTAATCACGGTGTTATCGGAGATACGAATGCTGGAGGCAAAGGTGCGCTGCGCAGAATGCAGAATAAATCCGCGATCTTCCGCCAGCGGGCCACCGGAAAAAACCGGTTTATCCAGCTTGACCTGCGGATCGCGCGGCGAAGGGGCAATTTTCAGTTTGGTCAGGATACCGTCAACCGTCAGATTCTCCATCGGCTTATTAATAATCAGCCCCATGGCGCCATCCTGGTTATGCTCACAGATATACACCACCGAACGTTTAAACAGCGGATCCTGGAGAGCGGGCATCGCAATTAAAAAATGGTGCTGTAAATTCATTCTCACTCGTTCTGAATACGGGTTAAAGGCTAACGGCGTATGACCGAAGAGGCATTTAACGGGTTTAAAACGGGGCGACAGCCCCGTTCAGAGTCACGCCAGACGCTTCTCAATAGCATCCATCAACATACCAGTGATGGAGACCGGGAAGGCGGCTTCGATTTCACGTATGCAGGTTGGGCTGGTGACATTAATTTCAGTCAGCTTATCGCCGATAATATCCAGCCCAACAAAAATCAGTCCTTTCTCTTTCAGCGTCGGACCTACGCGCCGTGCGATTTCCCAGTCGCTTTCCGTCAGCGGGCGTGCTTCACCGCGTCCGCCTGCCGCCAGGTTGCCGCGCGTTTCGCCCGATTGCGGGATACGCGCCAGGCAGTAAGGCACCGGCTCGCCATCGACCACCAGCACGCGCTTATCGCCATCCTTGATCGCGGGCAGATAGTTCTGCGCCATACAGTAGAAGCGACCATGATTGGTGAGCGCTTCCATAATGACCGCAACGTTCGGATCATCCTTTTTCACGCGGAAAATAGAGGAGCCGCCCATACCGTCCAGCGGCTTCAGAATAATATCGCCATGCTCGCCCCAGAATTCGCGAATGCGTTTCGCATCGCGGGTGACCAGCGTATCGGGCGTCAGTTCGGCAAACCAGGCGGTAAACAGCTTTTCATTACAGTCGCGCAGGCTCTGCGGCTTGTTAACGATCAGCACGCCCTGTTCCTCGGCACGTTCCAGCATATAGGTTGCGTAGATAAATTCTGTGTCGAAAGGCGGATCTTTACGCATCAGAATGACGTTCAGATCGGACAGCGGAATATCCTGCTCGCTGCCGAACTCAAACCACTTTTCGTAGTCCTGTTCAACGCTCAACTGACGGGTGCGGGCACGCGCCACGCCGCCGCGCAGATAGAGATCGTTCATCTCCATGTAGTGAATTTCGTAACCGCGGCGCTGTGCTTCCAGCAGCATTGCAAAGCTGGAGTCTTTTTTAATATTGATCGTCGTAATCGGATCCATGACGATGCCAAGCTTAATCATTCTGTTCTCCTCGATCGGGCGGGCGGTATGCCGCTTGCCGCGCAGGTTGGCATAAATTCTTTTTTCGGGCTTAACGCAATGGGCCGCCCGTTAGCTTAACCGAGATCGCCAAATCTGACCTGGAGCGCCGTGATGGCGGTCAGCGCGGTCGTCTCGGTGCGGAGTACGCGTGGGCCAAGCAGGATATCGGTAAAATCATAGCGCCCGGTCATGGCGATCTCATCGGCGGACAAACCACCTTCCGGGCCAATCAGCAGGCGGACCCGCTCAACCGGCTGCGGCAGTGTATTAATGCTGTGCTGCGCGCGCGGATGAAGATTCAGCTTTAACGCCTCATCCTGCTCAGCGCACCAGGCTTCCAGCGTCATCGCTTCACGTACTTCCGGCACCACATTGCGTCCGCACTGTTCGCAGGCGGCAATGGCGATTTTTTGCCACTGCTGGATTTTTTTCGCCTGTCGCTCGGCATCAAGCTTTACGCCGCAGCGCTCAGAAAACAAGGGGGTAATTACATTTACGCCCAGTTCAATCGACTTTTGAATGGTGAATTCCATTTTTTCGCCGCGCGACATTACCTGCCCAAGGTGCAGATGAAGCGGGGATTCACGGCTATCCATGCGGCTTTCCGTAATTTTCACCGTTACGCTGCGCTTATCGGCGCGTAAAATTTCGCCGTCAAAAACCAGATTACTGCCATCGAACAGTTCCAGCGCCTGGCCGCTGCTCATACGCAGCACCCGGCCAACGTGATTAGCGGCGTCTTCGCTCAGGGCGATCTCCTGGCCGACCGTTAAGGTTTCGGGATGATAAATGCGGGGTTTTCGCATGACGTTCCTGATGGTAACAGGCCGCGCAGGCGCACGGCATAAAGTATCTTCGCGTGATAAGCGCAACCTTATCACGCGCTAAAGTAAGTTTAGGGCAGCGTTTTTAACGCTGGCAAGCTCGCTGGACATAAGGGTTGTGATTTCCCTGAATCTTCGCGATGCGCTTGTCGCGTTCGCATTCCCAGGCGGTGGCCGGATATTGCTTATCCCACACTTCCATCAGCTGGGTTTGCTGACGCGAAAGGCGCAGCTGGTAGCGATCGCGCATGTAGAAATAAGTACGGGCAATAACGCCGCGCGCGCGCGCCGGCGGCTCCGCCAGCTTGTTTTTAAAATCGATCTTCATTTCGCACTGGCCATACTGGCGCTCGCTGCCGTTCCACTGGCTGTACATAAAGTTACCGCGATCGCCATTAACCTCGCCAATCGCTGGCTGTAGGTTATGCAGGTCGGACTCTATCTGCCGGTAGCCTTCATCCTTGCTGCAATTTTTACGGCCGCCGTTCTGCCAGCACTGACGCTGATGACCGAACTGCCAGGCGGGAACCACATGTTCCCATTCGATACGGCTCGCGCGGTTCGCATTTTTGCGCACCTGATAACCGCAGGACGCCAGATCGGGGATCCCTTTTTTTCCCTGCCAGTTAATTTTACAGCCGCAGTAAAAGGAGCCTGGCGCATCGGCATTAATTTCAGCCGAGACTTTTTTCGCCTGCTGAAAGTTATTTTGATGATAGGTTTTTACGCTCAGGCTGTGAGCCGCTAAAGGCGCCAGCAGGGCGGTAAAAGCAACGGTAAAGAGAAATTTGCGAGACATATTCCATTTTTACAACTGATGAAAAAGAGCGCGCAGCGTACCAGATTGCGTCGGCTGTCGGAATGGCAAAGCGGTGATTGACAGGAAAAGCCGGGCTTAGCTGGCTGGCGGACTATATTCACCGGGCTGGAGGCGATCGCCGCAGTGAACGCAGCGGTATTCGGTTTCGCCGCGCAGCACGCGGTTATGACGGCGCACGGTAAGATGGTGCTGCTGACAGCGGCAGCGATAAGGGAAAGCTTTGCCGCGCACCGAAGCAACTTCAAATTGATGTGTGCGGCGCGCCGGTACTTCCAGAATGGTTTCCATCATCCATTTCCACTCCTTGCCGTGCGGCGGCACGCGGCCAAAGTGTCGCCAGACCAGCAGGTGCGCCAGTTCGTGCGGTACCACTTCTTCAATAAAAGCCTGCTGGTTTTCCTGTAGCAGCACCGGATTAAGGCGGATCTCCCAGCTTTCCAGCCAGGCGGTGCCTGCGGCGGTGCCGCGCTGCTGATAGATCAGCTTCGGCTCTGGGTAGTTGCGCGCCAGGCGCTGATTGGCCTGCTGCAGCTTCTCGCGCAGCGCGCGCATAACGCTCTGCTGGAGAGCAATGGGAAGGCGGACGGGTTTCATAGCGGCAAAGAATACGGTGCGTCAGACGAGAAAACAATGGTCGGCCTGATAAGGTGCGCGCGGGAAACCAGGCGACAGCAATAAAAAAGCCGGGGCGGCAAAAGCGGCCCCGGCTGTTAAGTGCGGCGTGATTAGTCGTGTGAACCAATATCGCGCAGTTTTTTACCGGACATCAGGTTACGTTCGATATGTTCCAGGGAAACGTTTTTCGTTTCCGGAATCAGCATCACCGTAAAGATGATAAACAGGATATTCAGGCCAGCGTATACCCAGAAGGTGTTGGCGTTGCCCAGCGTATTCAGCATCGTCAGGAAGGTGGCACCGACGATCATATTCGCAATCCAGTTAGTGGTGGTGGAAACGGTAATCCCGAAATCACGTCCTTTGAGCGGCTGAATTTCAGAGCAGAGTACCCAAATCAGCGGGCCGGCGCTCATGGCGAAACCGATGATAAACATCAGCAGCATGGCAACCGCAAAGTATTGCGCGCTCTGCGATTCGATGCCGATGTGCAGCATGGTGCCCAGTATGCCCATACCAACCGCCATCACCAGGAAGCCCAGCGTCAGTGTTGGCTTACGGCCCCAACGGTCTACCAGACCGATAGCGATAAAGGTCGCCAGCACGTTGATCAGGCCAACAATGACGGTGCCCCACATCTGCTCGGTGGTATTGGAGAAGCCGGCGATCTCAAAGATTTTCGGCGCGTAATACATGATGACGTTCATGCCGGTAAACTGCTGCATCACCTGCAACAGCACGCCCAGGAAAACCGCGCGACGGAAGTTGCTGTTTTCACGGAACAGGCTCCAGCCGGTCTGCTTGATTTTCAGGCTTTCGCGGATTTCATCCAGTTCGCGTTTCGCCTGCTCGCTGGTATCGCGCAGACGATCCAGCACGCGTTGCGCATCGCGGAAATGGCCTTTCGCCGCCAGCCAGCGCGGACTGTTCGGCAGGAAAAAGACGCCAACCAGCAGCAGAACCGCAGGAATGGTGATCACGCCCAGCATCCAGCGCCAGTTGCCGGTATAGCTGAAAGCGGTATCGGACAGGTAGGCGCCGAGAATACCGATAGTAATCATCAGCTGATAGAGCGAAATCATACTGCCGCGAATTTTCTCCGGGGCGATTTCTGACAGATAAAGCGGAGCGGTATAAGAAGCCACGCCAACCGCCAGGCCAAGCACCACGCGCGCGGCGATCAGCATTTCCGGGTTCGGCGCCATCGCCGACCAGAGAGAACCGATAACAAACAGAATCGCACCGGCCATCAGGCTCTTTTTACGGCCCAGGCGGGAGGACATCCAGCCGCTGCCGATCGCGCCGATCGCCGCACCAAACATCATTGAGCTAACGATCCACTCTTGCTGATGACTGGTAACGTTAAAATCTTTGGCGATAAAGGGTAGGGCGCCGGCGATTACGCCAATATCCAGGCCAAACAGCAGGCCAGCAAGTGCAGCAAGAAAGCAGACAAATAAGGTCATAACCTTATTTGAGGTTCTGCCTTTGTGAGTATTACCAGGCATATAGCCTCCGAATAGTATCCATCATTGTAATTATCAATGTTAATGAACCAGAGCAGGGTGAAAAGTGAGACGGATCACAGAGGTGTAATCGGTTACACGGGCCGGAACCCTGAAAACCAGCATTTATCACCAGACTTTGGTTACATAACCAGTAAGGTATAGCACCTGTTAAGTTTCTGACACTCCAGTGTTAATGGAATATCAGACGACGCTGAAAATAACGCATTTCCCGCTAAAATACATCCGCGTGTAAATCCTAAATAGCAGAAATATAAGGCCTTTCGATTTGTAAGCGTTATCATGCCAGCGGTAAACACAGGCAACAAAAAGTGTAGCTGGTGAAAAAAAACATGAGGCAGAAAAAAGGGAGCAAATCATGCTCCCTTTTTGCCTGGACGCCACCGACGATCGCGGCGGCGTAGAGGAATTACAGACCGGCCGCGTCGCGCAGCTGCTGCGCTTTGTCGGTTTTTTCCCATGGGAAATGCTCACGGCCAAAGTGACCGTAGGCAGCGGTTTCGCGGTAGATCGGCTGCAGCAGATCCAGCATCTGAATCAGACCATACGGACGCAGATCGAAGAATTCACGCACCAGCAGCGTCAGCTGTTCGGTGGAGATTTTTTCAGTACCGAAGGTTTCCACCATGATGGACGTCGGTTCCGCGACGCCGATAGCGTAAGAAACCTGGATTTCACAGCGGTCAGCCAGGCCAGCGGCAACGATATTTTTCGCCACGTAGCGCGCCGCGTAAGCTGCAGAGCGGTCTACTTTCGACGGATCCTTACCGGAGAACGCGCCGCCACCGTGACGTGCCATGCCGCCGTAGGTATCGACGATGATCTTACGACCGGTCAGGCCACAGTCGCCCATCGGGCCGCCGATAACGAAACGGCCGGTTGGGTTTATAAAGAATTTGGTAGCGGAGGAGAGCCATTCGGTCGGCAGAACCGGCTTGATGATCTCTTCCATCACCGCTTCCTGCAGCGCGGACTGAGAAATATCTTCAGCATGCTGCGTGGACAGCACGACCGCATCGATACCGACAATTTTGCCGCCATCGTACTGGAACGTCACCTGGCTTTTCGCATCCGGGCGCAGCCACGGCAGCGTGCCGTTTTTACGCACTTCAGACTGACGCTGCACCAGGCGGTGCGCATAGGTTACCGGCGCTGGCATCAGCACGTCGGTTTCGTTGGTCGCGTAGCCGAACATCAGGCCCTGGTCGCCCGCGCCCTGTTCCAGCGGATCGGTGCGGTCAACGCCCTGATTAATATCCGGCGACTGTTTGCCAATAGCGCTCAGTACGGCGCAGGAGTTGGCGTCAAAGCCCATATCGGAGTGAACATAGCCAATATCACGCACGGTCTGACGAGTGATTTCTTCAATATCAACCCAGGCGCTGGTGGTGATTTCACCGCCTACCAGGACCATACCGGTCTTCACATAAGTTTCGCAGGCCACGCGCGCTTTCGGATCCTGAGCGAGGATCGCATCAAGCACCGCATCCGAAATCTGGTCGGCGATTTTATCAGGATGTCCCTCTGATACGGACTCTGAAGTAAAAAGGTGTTTAGCCATTTTATTCTTTACCTTACTAAAACGGTTTAATTAACAACTGCCTGGCGCAGGAGGAAGACTTCGCCCGATCCAACGCCCCTTTCAGGCAAAGCCGTGTGCAGCGCAGAAGTTAACCAGTTTAGACGGATTAACATCTGGACGTCTATTTTAGGTTACTCTGTAAGCGAATTGCCAGCCCTTTTTTGTCGGGTCGTGCTTTCTGCTTATCGGCAGACGGGAGAATTTTCTGATAGCAACCACAGCTTACATAATTTGTTTTTGCAATTTGCCACGCCGGGCGGTATAAAACGCGGCTGCTGTTTTCAGCGAAATACAGGGCGCTTCAGGCGTCTGGCCCGTCAGATAATCTATCTGATTTTCACCCTCAGGCCTTTTTTCCGCATGTTCAACATGTGTGGAGGTGATAAGAGTAATGAACCAGGTTTTTATCCTTTCTTCCGGTTCTCTCCGCTGCACTGACGTGCATTCGTCTCTTTTCGTTTGCTCCTCCGCCAATTCGATCCGCCGAAGTTTTCTCTGTTTCGGTAATCAACACGACACGAGCGCAGGCTAACTTGCTACAGTTTTGACTGGGGACCTTCCGTTTTTAACTGAAGGTTGGCTGATGCTTTTTCTGTCCCGCAACACGGAGTTCGGCGACGTGTTTTACACTGATTCTATGCAGCAGTTCGCTGAGGCGACAGTTCAGCATTTTATGCTGGCAACCTCGCTAAAGGCTGGCTTGTTCTGGCAACGCCAAACTGCGATAGTTGTTAATTATTCTGCAACACTAATTAATGTTGAGGTTCGCAATGTCTGACGACATAAAGAATATCAAGGGTTCGTCAGCAGGCGAACAGGGTGAACTGCGCTCGATGCAGGAGGTGGCGATGAGCGATCAAGATGCCAGCAGAATGCTGCGCACCTATAACATTGCCTGGTGGGGCAACAACTATTACGACGTCAACGAGCTGGGACATATTAGCGTTTGTCCCGATCCTGATATGCCGGAAGTGCGCGTTGACCTGGCGCGTCTGGTAAAAGAGCGTGAGGCCGATGGCCAGCGTTTACCGGCGCTGTTCTGCTTCCCGCAGATCCTCCAGCATCGTCTGCGTTCGATTAATGCCGCCTTTAAGCGTGCGCGCGAATCTTACGGCTACAACGGCGACTACTTCCTGGTTTACCCGATCAAGGTTAACCAGCATAAGCGCGTTATCGAATCGCTGATCCACTCCGGCGAGCCGCTGGGCCTGGAAGCGGGTTCTAAAGCGGAGCTGATGGCGGTGCTGGCGCACGCTGGCATGACGCGCACGGTGATCGTTTGTAACGGCTATAAAGACCGCGAATATATTCGTCTGGCGCTGATCGGCGAGAAAATGGGGCACAAAGTTTACCTGGTGATTGAGAAAATGACCGAGGTAAAACTGGTGCTGGAAGAGGCGGAGCGTCTGAATCTGGTGCCGCGTCTGGGCATTCGCGCTCGTCTTGCCTCACAGGGTTCCGGCAAGTGGCAGTCCAGCGGCGGCGAAAAGTCGAAGTTTGGCCTTTCCGCCTCGCAGGTGTTGCAGCTGGTGGACATCATGCGCGATGCCGGGCGTCTCGACAGCCTG
Source organism: Mixta sp. Marseille-Q2659 (assembly GCF_940807255.1). GTDB lineage: Bacteria > Pseudomonadota > Gammaproteobacteria > Enterobacterales > Enterobacteriaceae > Mixta. The sequence continues at coordinate 24,809 of NZ_CALNWY010000014.1, forward strand.
CAACTGCTGCACTTCCACCTGGGTTCGCAGATGGCCAATATTCGCGACATCGCCACCGGCGTACGTGAATCGGCGCGCTTCTATGTGGAGCTGGCGAAGCTGGGCGTCAACATTCAGTGTTTCGACGTTGGCGGCGGCCTGGGTGTGGATTATGAAGGTACGCGCTCGCAGTCGGACTGCTCCGTCAACTACGGCCTGAACGAGTACGCCAACAATGTGATCTGGGCGATTGGCGACGCCTGCGAAGAGCATGGCCTGCCGCATCCGACGGTAATTACCGAATCGGGCCGCGCGGTTACCGCGCATCACACCGTGCTGGTGTCCAACATTATCGGCGTTGAGCGCAGCGAATTCAGCAAGCCGTCTGCACCAGCAGAAGACGCGCCGCGTCCGCTGCTGAGCATGTGGGAAACCTGGCAGGAGATGCACGAGCCGAACACGCGCCGTTCGCTGCGTGAGTGGCTGCACGACAGCCAGATGGATCTGCACGATATTCATACCGGCTATTCGCAGGGTACCTACAACCTGTCCGAGCGCGCCTGGGCAGAGCAGCTCTATCTCAGCATTTGCCACTATATTCAGCAGCATCTGGATCCAAGCAACCGCGCGCATCGTCCGATTATCGATGAGTTGCAGGAGCGCATGGCGGATAAGATTTACGTCAACTTCTCGCTGTTCCAGTCAATGCCGGACGCCTGGGGTATCGACCAGCTGTTCCCGGTGCTGCCGCTGGAAGGGCTGGATAAGAAGCCGGAACGTCGCGCGGTGCTGCTTGATATTACCTGCGACTCCGACGGCACCATCGATCACTACGTCGACGGCGACGGCATTGCCACCACCATGCCGATGCCGCAGTATGATGTCGATAATCCGCCGATGCTGGGCTTCTTTATGGTTGGCGCCTATCAGGAAATCCTTGGCAACATGCACAACCTGTTTGGCGATACCGAAGCGGTCAACGTCTATGCGTTCCAGGACGGCAGCGTGGAAGTTGAGCTGTCGGATGAAGGGGATACGGTGGCGGATATGCTGGAGTACGTGCAACTGAATCCGCAGGAGCTGCTGGATCTCTTCCGCAATCAGGTTAAGCAGACCGAACTGGATGAAGAGCTGCGCGCGCAGTTCCTTGAAGAGTTCGAGGCGGGCCTCTACGGCTATACTTATTTAGAAGACGAATAAACGGCGATGCGGCGGCCAGCGTCACGATATGACATTGCCGCCCGCATCCCGCGCGGCGATAATCGCCGCCAGCTTTCCCATCAATCCCTTCCTCGTCGGGTTTAACGACGCGGAGGGGATTTTTTTCATCTGAACAGCCATGTCGGCCATGCCGCCATGAATAAAGGAGTTGTTATGAATAACACCAACACCTTAGGACATCAGTACGATAACTCGCTGGTTTCTAACGCCTTTGGCTTTCTGCGTTTACCGCTGAACTTCCAGCCTTATGACAGCGATGCCGAATGGGTGATTACGGGCGTACCTTTCGATGCCGCCACCTCCGGTCGTCCGGGCAGCCGCCTTGGCCCTGGCGCGATCCGCCAGATCTCCACCAACCTGGCGTGGGAAGGCTGCCGCTGGCCGTGGGATTTCGATCTGCGTGAGCGCCTGAACGTCATCGACTGCGGCGATTTGGTTTACGCCTTCGGCGACTCACAGGATCTGACCGACAAACTACAGGCGCACGCCGAGAAGCTGCTGGCCAGCGGCAAGCGTATGCTGACCTTCGGCGGCGATCATTACATTACGCTGCCGTTGCTGCGCGCCCATGCGAAACACTTTGGGAAGATGGCGCTGGTGCATTTCGATGCGCATACCGATACCTACTCCAACGGCCCGAAATTCGATCACGGCACCATGTTCCACCATGCGCCGCAGGAAGGCTTGATCGCGCCTGAGCGTTCAGTGCAGATCGGCATTCGTACCGAGTTCGACAAAGGTCTGGGCTATAAGGTGCTGGACGCCGCGCAGGTTAACGATCGCGGCGTTGACGATGTGATTACGCAGGTGAAGCAGATTGTCGGTGATATGCCGGTTTACCTGACCTTTGATATCGACTGCCTTGATCCGGCCCATGCGCCAGGCACCGGCACGCCGGTGATTGGCGGCCTGACCACCGATAAAGCGCTGAAGCTGATCCGGGGTCTGCAGGGTCTGAATATTGTCGGGATGGATCTGGTAGAAGTTGCGCCGGGTTACGATCAGTCCGATCTGACTTCGCTGGCGGCGGCAACTATCGCGCTGGATATGCTGCACGTGCAGGCGGCAAATAAAGGCTAACGCTCTTCTGCTGCTGCGTACCCGTTGCGCAGCAGCAATCTCTCCGCTTTGCCAAACCGCGAACAAAAGGGTAACCATCGGCTCCGCTGCCTGGCCTGTTTGCGCATGTCATAAATGCCAAAAGCTGCGAGCGCGCAGAACGGGCAAGTTTTCCGTGTGCAAGACATTCTCTTAGATAAACCTTCGACTGGTATAACGTCAGAACAGGCGTTTTTATTATTAATAAAGATCGGATAAATCGCGCTCTGCATTTAAATTCGACAGGAGTGCTGGCTGCTCATTTGATAAAAAGGAGCGCCTGTTTACTGCTTTTTTTCGGCGCCGTCAAAAAATCATTTATCATTTTGTTAACAACGCTTCTTTGCTAAGATAAATCTTATTTATTTAGCTATCTCGCTTAGAAAATATCGACGATTAAATTAACTCTTACCAAAAAATAAAATTATCATCAGACACTTTATTTGCACATTTTTTCCATTATTGAATTCATATGATTTAATTTACAGCCATTATAGTTACATCTGTAAAATGGTTAACAGGTGAAACTCATTGTTTTTAAAGTATAAAAATGAGAGTGATTTTTTCTGGTAAAGGGCAATGATAAAAGCACTTACTTCCTGTTTTATTCCCATCCTCTATTTTTAAAACCCTTAAAAAAGCCGTCGATAAAAACCTATCCGCACATTTTAATTACATCGAAATTTCATTGTTCCGCCTGCTTTTCGTGATCCCTTCCACAGTTAATGTATTAAATGCAACACAATTAACAAATCAGTTACAAGGCCTCTTGACGAAAATTCCGGCGCTTTTATATTGACCGTATTAAATAAGAAACATCGTTTCATATATGAAACAACGGGCGGGAGGATCGCGATGAGCTGGATAGGCGTATGTGACGCAGAACAGGTGCAGGAAGATTTCCCCTACAGCGGCACGGTAGAAGGTAAAGAGATCGGAATTTATTTAATCGACGGCGAATATTACGCGCTGGAGGATGTGTGTCCGCACGCTTATGCGCTGTTGAGCCAGGGCTTTGTCGAAGATGGGAAGGTGGAATGCCCGCTGCACGAGGCGGTGTTTGATGTCAAAACCGGCCAGTGTTTGCACGGGCCCGGCGGACGTAACCTCAATCGCTATCCGGTACGGGTAACGGAAAACCAGATCCAAATTACCTTTATCGAGGAGACCGTGGCATGAGTGAATACCTGGATTTCAATCCGGCGTTGCCGGAGAGCCGCCAGTTTACGCCGCCGAAAGAGGGCGGCAATGGCAACATTCATAAACCCGGCGCTTACCAAAATCTGATCTGGCAGACCCGCAGCCGTCCACCGGAAAGCTGGGAAATCAATCTTATCGCGCAGCTGGAAACGCTGTTTGAACAGGGCGTGGAAACGCTGCCGGAACTGGTTAACGGCCTGAACGCGATAAAAATGTATGACCAGCATGGCGAACCCTGGAGCGACGTCAGCTTCCAGACATTTTTGCAGGTAAACGGCTACTGAGGGAAAGGCAATGACGACGGCAGTTCAACACTATCTCGATAAAGGCTTGCGCGGCTTATGGTATCCGGTGCTGGCCAGCTGGGAAGTCCAGTCTGCGCCGGTAGGCATCACCCGTCTTGGCGAGCAGATCGTGGTCTGGCGTAATCAGGATGGTCAGGTGCAGGCGCTGGAAGATCGCTGCCCGCATCGCGGCGCGCGTTTATCAATGGGCTGGAATCTCGGCGATCGCATCGCCTGCTGGTATCACGGCCTCGAAGTCGGCGGCAGCGGCGAGGTAAAAAGCGTGCCCGCCGTTGATCGTTGTCCGCTGGTCGGTCAACAGTGCGTGCGCAGCTACAACGTTCAGGAAGCGCACGGCGCGATTTTTCTCTGGTTCGGCGTCACCGCCAATCAGCCGCCAGAAGAACTGAGCTTCCCGCAGGAGCTGGCGGACAGTGAAAGCTACAGTCACTTCCTCTGTACCGCCGCCTGGAACTGTAACTATCAGTACGCGCTGGAAAACGTGATGGATCCGATGCACGGCACCTACCTGCATTCCTCCTCTCATTCGATGGCGGAAGGCGATCGCCAGGCGGACATGGTGCTGCAGCCGACGCAAACCGGCTTTGTTTTCGAGAAAAAAGGGCAAAGCGGGGTCAATTTTGACTGGGTCGAGCTGGGCACCAGCGGCGCTTACTGGATGCGTCTCTCCATCCCGTATAAAAAACGCTTCGGGCCGGGCGGCCATTTCTGGATTGTCGGCATGGTGGTGCCGGAAGACAACGATCACTGCCGCGTCTTTTTCTGGCGTATTCGTCGGGTGCAGGGCTGGCAGCGCGATCTCTGGCGTTTTATGTACCGCAACCGGCTGGAAAAACTGCACTGGGAAGTGCTGGAGCAGGATCGCATCGTACTGGAAAACATGGCGCCGAACGCCCGCGATCACGAATATCTCTACCAGCACGATGTTGGTCTGTCGCGTCTGCGCCGCATGATGCAGAAAGCGGCAAAAGCACAGCTGGCGCAGCGTGAAGAACAACAGGGAGCCGCCTGATGAACGGGCTGCTGCAGGATAAACGCATCGTGATTACCGGCGCGGCGCGCGGGCTGGGCTACGCCTTTGCCGAGGCCTGCGCGCAGCAGGGCGCAACGCTGGTGCTGTGCGATATTCTTCAGGGTGAACTGGCGGAAAGCGCCGATCGCTTGCGTCAACAGGGTTACGCGGTAGAAGCGCACGCTCTCGACCTGGCGGACAGCCAAAGCATTGAACAGGTTTTTAGCGCCGTGGGCGCAGGCGGCCCGATTGATGGTCTGGTGAATAACGCGGCGTTAGCCACCGGCGTCGGCGGCAAAACCATGCTCGATTATGACCCGGATCTCTGGGATCGGGTGATGACGGTGAATGTAAAAGGCACCTGGCTGGTGACGCGCGCTGCCGTCCCGCTGCTGCGTCAGGGATCGGGCATTGTTAACGTGGCCTCCGATACCGCGCTGTGGGGCGCGCCGCGTTTAATGGCCTATGTCGCCAGCAAGGGCGCGGTGATTGCCATGACGCGATCTATGGCGCGCGAGCTGGGAGAACAGCGTATCCGTATCAACGCCATTGCGCCGGGGCTGACGCGCGTGGAGGCGACGGAATATGTGCCTGCCGAACGGCACCAGCTCTATGAAAACGGGCGCGCCCTGAGCGGCGCGCAGCTGCCGGACGATGTCACCGGCAGCGTACTCTGGCTGCTGAGCGATCTCTCCGCTTTTGTCACCGGCCAGCTTATTCCGATAAACGGCGGGTTTGTTTTTAACTGAAAGTTGCGGAGGCGGTATGGCAAATCAGCAGGAAATCAAATACCTGGTGCCCGGGCTGGAACGTGGGCTCCAGCTGCTGCTGGCTTTTAGCGAACAGCACCGCGAACTCACTTTCGCCGAGCTGCACCGGCTGGTGGAGATGCCAAAAGCCACCGCCTATCGGGTGGTGCAGACGCTGGAATATATGGGATTTCTGGAGCGCAATCCGCGCACCAACACCTTTTCGCTGGGTATGAATGTTCTGCGCCTGGGCTTTGAATATATCGCCTCGCTGGATGTGGCACAGGTCGGGCAGCCAGTCATCGAGCAGCTGCGCGACAGCAGCCAGTGCAGCAGTCATCTGGCGATCCGCGACGGACGCGACATTATCTATATCGCCCGCGTCAGCGCCGCCGGTTCGCGTATCAATCAGGTCAGCGTCGGCACCCGGCTGCCGGTTCACTGCACTTCGCTGGGCCGGATGCTGCTGACCGATATCTCACGCGCGGAGTTTGAGCAGCTGTTTCCCGATGAGCGTCTGCCGGGCAATACGCCGGGCCAGCCGTCCGATCGGGAAGCGCTCTGGCAGATGGTGCAGCAGGACAAGGCGCGCGGCTATGTGATTGGCGAATCCTTTTTCCGCCACGGCATCTCCTCCATTGTCTATCCGATTTTTAACCACAGCGGACGCGTGGCGGCGGTGGCAAGCATTATGGTTCCGGCGGAAGAGGTGCCGGAAAGCGATCGCGCACGGCTGCAAAATGAAGTTCGCATGGCGGCGGACAAAATCTCTGGCTTTTTAGGGTATCTGTCACAGGCCAGTTAAATCAAAGGGTTAGCATCAGGCGCTTCACTGCGTCGGGCAATCTTTACGCCCAAATCCGGGCGACTGAACGTAAAGAGGCAACGATCAATGAGTGTAACCGGAATTGAAAAGCTGGAATTCGGCGTCGATAACCTGCATCACTGCGCAAAATTTATGCGCGATTTCGGCCTGACCAGAGACGCCAGCGGGCAGCTATTTAGCACGCTCAGCGGCGCGCGCCTGGAGCTAAGCGCTATCGACAGCCCCGACCTGCCTCCCGCTTTTGAAGAGGGCAATACGCTGCGCCGTATGACCTGGGGCGTGGCTGACCGGCAGGCGCTGGAGGCGCTACGGCCAAAACTGATGCAGCAGCCTGGCTTTCGCGACCTGGGCGAAGCGCTGGAGTGCGTCGATCCTAACGGCATGACGCTGCGCATTCAGGTAAGCCAGCAGACGGCGGTGAATATTCACGTCGAGCCCATCAATCAGTGGGGCGATATGCGCCGGGTTGATACGCCAAGCCCGGTTTACGATCGCGCCGAGCCGATCAATATCGGCCACGTGGTGTTTTTCGTCGAGGAGCTGGCGGCGGTGGAAAAATTCTACCGTGAAGTGCTGGGCTTTCACGTTTCCGATCGCTACGTCAATCGGGCGGTGTTCCTGCGCACCCAGGCGCGCGGCGGTCACCATAATCTCTTTCTGCTGCAGCTGCCGAACCGCAAGCGCGGCCTGAACCATGTCGCTTTTACCGTGCGCGATATCCATGAGGTGATCGGCGGCGGCATCGCCATGAATAAAAATCAGTGGAGTACCTTTATCGGACCGGGCCGCCATCCGGTTTCCTCCGCCTATTTCTGGTACGTCAACAGCCCTACCGGCGGCGCGTTTGAGTATTACACCAATGATGATTACCTGACCGAAAACTGGCAGCCGCGCGAGCTGGAACATTCGCTGGTCTCCTTTACCGAGTGGGCCGTAGAAGGCGGCATCGATCATGACACCCGACGCCAGCAGAAAAGCCGGAGGCGGTATGACGGCGCGCATTGTCATTATCGGCGGCGGCCAGGCCGCAGGCTGGGCGGCGAAGACGCTGCGCGAGGAGGGCTTCAGCGGCGAGATTGCCGTGGTCGCCGACGAGCCGTGGATTTCTATGAGCGGCCTCCGCTCTCGAAAAGCACCTTGCTGGAGGCGACGGCGGCGCTGCCGCGCCTGTTTAGCGCAGAACTGCAGCAGTCGCTGGATTTGCGCTGGTATCGTCCGCTGCGTGCGGAAAGTATCGATCGTCAGGGCAAAAGCGTGCGGCTGAGTAACGGCGCCTCGTTGCCTTATGACCAGCTGCTGATCGCCACCGGCGGACGGGCACGCCTGCCGGGCAGCGCCTGGCGCGACCATCCGCAGGTTTACACCTTACGGCACTGGGACGATGCGCAACGGCTGAAAGCGCGTCTCGCCCAGAGCCAGCGGTTGGCGATTGTTGGCGGCGGCTGGATCGGGCTGGAGATCGCCGCCTCGGCGCGTCAGCGTAACGTGGAGGTTAGCCTGTTTGAGCAGCAGCCCGCGCTCTGTATGCGTTCGGTCGGCGCAGAGGTTTCCCAGGCGCTGCATCAGCTGCACAGCGCGCAGGGCGTAAAGATCCACTGCGGCTGCGGTGCGCTGGAGCTGGCGGAGGAAGGCGGCCCGGTTATTCAGTATGAGGGCAGGCGCGAGAAGTTTGATGCGGTGGTGGTGGGGATCGGCGTCGATCTGAATCTGGAGCTGGCGCGCGATGCCGGACTGGCGACGGCGCACGGTATCGTCGTTGATGCACAGGGCCGCACCTCCGATCCGGCAATATTCGCCGCCGGCGACGTGGCGCAACATCATCGCTATGGCATCTCCCTGCAATCCTGGGCCTTTGCGCAGAATCAGGCGATGGCCACCGCCAGAGCGATGCTGAATAGCGCGGCGGCAGGCTATGACGAGATCCCGTGGCTGTGGTCGGATCAATATCAGCACAACATTCAGATTCTGGGGCTGCCGCAGTCCGCCAACCGAATGCTGGTGCGCCAGAGCCCGGCGGGGAAACTCTTCTTTTCCCTGAGCGCCGACGGCAGGCTGAATCAGCTGGTGGCCTTTAACGATGCGCGCGCTATCAAGTTGGCGAAGCGCTGGATGGCGACCGGGCGGGATCTCTCTGACGTGCCGCTGGACGATCCCGATTTTTCATTGATGTCATTGCGCTGACTCTGTCTTAACCCCCAAGGGGAAAAATGACCACATTTGAGACCAACGCCGCGTCCGACGTGACGCCCGGCGAGGAGAGCTGCACGCCTGAAAAACCGATTCGCTGGGCGATCCCGCTGGCGCTACTGGCCTGCGTGCTGCTGGCTTTTCTCGACAAAATCAGCATCGCCGCGCTTTTTTCCGACGTTCATTTCCAGCGCGCGATGGGCATCGATTTCGATACCACGCGTCTCGGCATTCTGATGAGCGTGTTTCTGCTGAGCTACGGTTTTTCGTCGGTGCTGCTTAGTGGGCTGGGCGACCGCATTGCGCCGCTGCGTCTGCTCACCGGCATGATGGTGGTCTGGTGCCTGTTAATGGTGCTGATGGGGCTGACCCATAACTATCTGCTGATGGTGACGCTGCGCATTCTGCTTGGCATTGCGGAAGGGCCGCTGTTTCCGCTGGCTTTCACCATTGTGCGCCATAGTTTTCCGCAGCGTCTGCAGGCGCGCGCCACCATGCTCTGGCTGCTGGGCACGCCGGTCGGCGCCGCCATCGGCTTTCCCCTGTCGCTGTGGCTGCTCAATGCCTTTGGCTGGCAGAGTACCTTTTTCGTTATGGCGCTGCTGACCTTGCCGGTGCTGCTTCTGGTGCGTACCGGTCTGCGCGGCCTGCGGTTAACGGCAAAGCGCGAGGAGACGACCATTTCAACGGCGGAGCGTCGGGCGGCGCGGCGCGAACTCTTTTTAAGCGCCCATTTCTGGATGGTTTGCGTATTCAACATCGCGTTCCTGACTTACCTCTGGGGCATCAACGGCTGACTACCCGGCTACCTGATTAAAGGCAAAGGTATCCACCTGGAACATGCGGGCTGGCTCTCCTCCATGCCGTTTATCGCCATGCTGATCGGCGAGATCCTCGGCGCCTGGCTGGCGGACCGGCTCGATAAGCGCGCCGCCGCCTGTTTTATCTCGATGGCGGGCGCGGCGATTGGGCTGGTGGCGGTGATGCAGCTGAATACGCCGCTGACCGTTATCGCGGCCATGAGCTTCAGCACCTTTATGTGGGGCATTGGCGCGCCCAATATTTTCGCCCTGCTGGCGAAGGCGACCCATCCACGAGTCAGCGCGACCGCCGGCGGCATCTTCAACGGCCTCGGCAACTTTGCCGGTGCCCTGTCGCCCGCAGCGATGGGCGCGCTGATCGCTTTTACCCAGAGTATGGATTCCGGATTGATGTTTCTCACCATAATGGCGGTGCTGGGATGCCTCCTGCTGCTGCCGCTACTGACACGTTACTGAGGAGATTGCCATGTCTGATTCAACCGTTACTGCAAAACCGGGCGTTAAACCTGCGCATATGAGCATCGAGGAGTGGATTGAGTCGCGCATCGCGCGTTTCGAAGGGCGCAAATATGACTGGAACGCGCTGAAGTTTCAGGCCGATTTTGATCCGAAATATCGCCGCGCCCAGATGCGCTATATCGGCACCGGCGCCACCGGCGTCGCCAGCGACAGCAATACCGTTCCGGCGGAGCATTTCACCTTCTCTACCATGGTGTTGCCGTCGAAATGCGAAGGGCCGCTGCACCTGCATGATGATGTGGAAGAGGTCTTTTTCATGCTCAAAGGGCAGATCACGCTGATGATCCAGGACGGCGACCACTACACCGAAACCGTGCTGCGCGAGCGCGATTTAATTTCCGTACCGGCGGGCATCTATCGCGGGCTGTTCAATCACGGCGAAGAAGAGGCGCTGATGTGCGTGATGCTCGGTACGCAAAAGCCGCATATCCCGACCTATCCGGACGATCATCCGCTGGCCAATGTGAAACGGAATTAAGGGCGCGCCATGACGGGTTCAGATGAACAGGATAGCGAGCTGACGTTGATGTTGTTGCACGGCATCAGCTCCGGCGCGGCCTCCTGGCATAAACAGAGGGCGCTGGCGGGTTGTCGCGTGCTGGCCTGGGATATGCCCGGTTATGGCGCCAGCCCGATGCTGAACGTGGAAAAGGCGGACGCGGGCGATTATGCGGATGCGCTGGCCGCGTTTCTGGATCGGGCGCAGGTGCGGCGGGCGGTGCTGGTCGGCCATTCGCTCGGCGCGCTTATCGCCGCCGCGTTCGCCGCGAAGTATCCGCAGCGCGTTGCGTACCTGGCGCTGGCTAATCCGGCGCAGGGCTACGGGCAGGCCGCAGCGGAACAGCGGGAGCAGGTCTGGCGCAGCCGCGAGCAGCAAATCGCGCTCGGCGGCGAGATTCTGGCGCAAACGCGTGCGGCGAAACTGTTGCGCCCCGGCGCGCAGCAGGAGGATGTCGCCACCGTCGCCGCCGGAATGCGCAAGCTGCGTGCTGAAGGCTATCTGGCGGCGGCCTGGATGCTGACCCATGACGATATTCACCGCTGGCTTGCGCACTATCGAGGCGGCTGGGAAGTCGCATGCGGCGAGCTGGACAGCATCGTCCTGCCGGAGGCGGCGCAGGCGCTGGCGCAGCGTTACAGCATGCCGTATCGGGCGATCCCTGATGCCGGACACGCCAGCTATCTGGATAACGCAATGCGTTTTAATCAATGGCTTTTAACGGTAATGGCAGAGGTGCGTGATGAATGCGCAAATTGAAGGATGCGTGGCGGTAGTCACCGGCGGATCGTCGGGAATCGGTTTTGAAACGCTGCGTCTGTTGCTGGGCGAAGGGGCGAAAGTGGCCTTTTGCGGTCGCGACAGTGATCGCCTGGCGAGCGCCAGCGCCGCGCTGCAGCATGAATATCCGCAGGGCGACATCTTCGCTTACCGCTGCGATGTATTACAGGAGGCGCAGGTGGTCGCGTTTGCCGAAGCGGTAACGCAGCGCTTTGGCGGTGTCGATATGCTGATTAACAACGCTGGACAGGGCTATGTGGCGCACTTTGCCGATACGCCGCGTGCGGCCTGGCTGCATGAGGCGGAGCTGAAGTTATTCGGCGTGATCAATCCGGTACAGGCATTTTTGCCCCAGCTTGAACGCTCGGCGATCGGCTCGATTACCTGCGTCAATTCACTGCTGGCGCTGCAGCCGGAAGAACACATGATCGCCACTTCCGCCGCCCGCGCCGCGCTGCTCAATATGACCTTAACCCTCTCGAAAGAACTGGTGGGCAAGGGCATCCGCGTGAACTCCATTCTGCTGGGCATGGTGGAGTCGGGTCAGTGGCAGCGCCGCTTTGCCGAGCGCGCCGACAAAAACCAAAGCTGGCCGGAATGGACGGCGGAGATTGCCCGCAAGCGCGGCATCCCGATGCAGCGCCTGGGGAAACCGCAGGAAGCGGCGCAGGCGCTGCTGTTCCTCGCCTCGCCGCTGGCCTCGTTTACCACCGGCGCGGCACTGGATATTTCCGGCGGTTTTTGTCGCCACCTGTAAGGAGCGGTCATGAAAAAGATCATGTTGATAGGTTATGGCGCGATGGCGCAGGCGGTGATCGAACGGCTGCCAGATGACGTCGCCCTCGGCTGGATTGTGGCACGTGCGCAGCATCATGCGGCGATCCGTGCGCGCTTTGATAGACGGGTCGAGCCGCTGCTGACTCCGCTGGCGTGTGAGGCATCGCCCGATCTGGTGCTGGAGTGCGCCAGCCAGCAGGCGGTGGTTGAGTATGCCGAGGCGATCCTGCAGCGCGGCTGGCATCTGGCGTTGATCTCCACCGGCGCGTTGGCCGACAGCGCGCTGGAGCAGCGGCTGCGGCAGGCGGGCGGCAGGCTGTCATTGCTTTCCGGCGCGGTGGCGGGCATCGATGGCCTGACGGCGGCGAAAGAGGGCGGCCTGACTCAGGTCACCTACCGTTCGCGCAAGCATCCCGCCAGCTGGCGCGGCAGCTATGCGGAACAGCTTATCGATCTCAATGCTATCCGCGAAGCGCAGATCTTTTTCGAAGGCAGCGCCCGTGAGGCGGCCCGGCTGTTTCCGGCCAATGCCAATGTCGCGGCAACCATCGCGCTGGGCGGCACCGGGATGGACGCCACGCGCGTACAGCTGATGGCCGATCCGACCACGCGCCACAATACCCATACGCTGCATGTCAGCGGGCTGTTTGGTGAGTTCCACCTGGAGCTGAACGGATTGCCGCTGGCCGAAAATCCGAAAACCTCCACGCTGGCGGCATTAAGCGCGGTGCGCGCCTGCCGCGAACTGACGCAATGCTAAAGGAGACTGAGATGGCTGAACTGAAGATTTTTGTCGGCGGCAAGTGGCAGCCCGGCACCGGCAAAGCGATGCAGAGCATCTTTCCTGCTGATGGCTCGGTGAACGCGACGTTAAACGCCGCCAGCCTGAACGATCTGGAAGAAGCGATCGCCTGCGGTGAACGTGCCTGGCGCGATCCGGCCTGGCGCGCAATGATGCCGCATGCGCGTGCGCGCATTCTTTCGCGCGTCGCCGATCTTATTGAGGCGCGCGTTGACGAGCTGGCCGCGTTGCAAACCCGCGATAACGGCAAGCCGCTGGCGGAGACGCGCGGGCTGGTGATGAGCGCCGCCGGTACGGCGTGCTATTTCGCGGCGGCCTGTGAGCTGCTGGAGGGAGAACTACCGACGCCGCGTCAGGCGGATCTGCTGACCTTTAGCCGTTACGAACCGCTCGGCGTGGTGGCGGCCATTACGCCGTGGAACTCGCCGATTGCCAGCGAGATGCAGAAGGTTGCGCCCGCCATTGCCGCCGGAAATGCGGTGATCCTGAAACCGGCCGAGGCCACGCCGCTGATGGCGCTGGAGCTGGCGCGTCTGTTTGAGCAGGCGGGTCTGCCGGCCGGATTGCTGAGCGTTCTGCCTGGTAAAGGATCGATTATCGGCGATGCGCTGGCGCGGCATCCGCGGGTGCGCAAAATCTCGTTTACCGGCGGCACCTCGACCGGACGTCACCTGGCGCACGTGGCGGCGGAAAAATTGATTCCGGCTTCGCTAGAGCTGGGCGGCAAATCGCCCACCATCGTGCTGGAGGATGCGGATATTGAGCGCGCGGCACGCGGCATTTGCTATGGCATTTTCAGTTCGGGCGGCCAGGCCTGCATCGCCGGTGCGCGGCTGTTTATTCATCAGCGCATTTACTCAACGCTGATGGCTCGCCTGCTGGAGCTGACACGCGCTTTGCGTATCGGTCATCCGCTGACGGACGGCGTTCACCTTGGACCGTTGATCAGCAAGCAGCATCGCCAGGGTGTGATGGATTATGTGCAGCTGGCGCAGCGCGAGGGCGGACGCCTGCTGTGCGGTGGCGAAGCGCCTGCCGATCCGACGCTGGCGGCGGGCAGCTATTTTCAACCGACCATTATCGAAGGGCTGAGCAATCGCGCCCGCGTCTGCCAGGAGGAGATCTTTGGGCCGGTGCTGGTAGCGATGCCCTTCAGCGATGAGGCGGATCTGATTCGTCAGGCGAACGATTCCGTTTACGGTCTGGCCGCCGGGATCTGGACGCGCGATGCCGGACGCGCGCTACGGCTGAGCGAGCAGCTGGAAGCGGGCACCGTCTGGATCAATACCTACAAGGTTTTCTCCATTTCAACCCCGTTTGGGGGCTTTAAAGAGAGCGGGCTGGGCCGCGAGAAAGGCATTCAGGGCCTGAAGGTCTGGATGCAGCAAAAAAGCGTTTATCTGGCGACAGGTAATGGCATTAACCACTGGTGCGACTAACAAAAAAGGATAAGCAATGAGCGAGATGATTACCGTGGGCGAAGCCATCGCCAGAACACTGGAGCAGTACGCTGTCGAGGCGCTGTATGGCGTTATCTCTATTCACAACCTGCCGATTGCCGATGCCATCGGCCAGCGCGAGAACATCCGCTTTGTGCCGTCACGCGGCGAGGCGGGCGCGGTGACCATGGCTGACGCGCACGGACGCTTTTCCGGTCTGGGCGTGGCGCTGACCAGCACCGGCGCGGGCGCGGGCAATGCTGTGGGCGCACTGGTGGAGGCGATGAATGCCGGCACGCCGTTGCTGCATTTGACGGGGCAGGTGGAAAAGGCCTGGCTTGATGCCGATACCGGCTTTATTCACGAAACGCGCGATCAGCTGACCTTTTTAAAAGCCAGCTCGAAACGGGCCTGGCGCGTCAGCAACGCCGGTCAGGCGGTGGCGATCCTGCATAAGGCGATTCAGGAAGCGCAGACGCCGCCCTGCGGCCCGGTTTCTGTCGAAATCCCTATCGATATTCAGAGCAGCCTGATCCCTGCGGCGTTGGTGACCGCTGCCGTTAGCCCGCTGTCGTCTGCGGCACCGCAGGCGGTTATTGCCGCTATGGCTGATAAGCTGCTTGGCCAGCTCAGAGAGGCGAAGCAGCCGCTGCTGTGGCTGGGCGGCGGCGCGTTGCACTGTGCCGACGCGGTCAAAAAGCTGGCGGATGCCGGTATGACGGTGATTTCCAGTACGCATGGGCGCGGGATCCTGCCTGATGCGCATCCTGCCAGTCTGCGCGCGTTCCATAATTCTCCCGCGACCGAAGCGATCGTGAATCAGTGCGATTTTACGCTGGTAGCGGGCTCGCGTTTACGCAGTAATGAAACCCGCTCCTGGACGCTGCCGCTGCCGACGCCGCGTATTCAGATCGATATTGATCCAGCGGCGGCGAGCCGTAACTATCTGATGGATCAAACGCTGATCGCAGATTGCGACGTGTTGCTGAGCGCGCTGGCTGAGAAAGTGCAGGGGCGCGAATGGGGTAATGCGCGCTGGGACGCGCAGCTGCAGGAGGCGGTAGCAAACGCCGAGCAGGGGCTGCGCGAGCAGTGCGGCGTCTATGCGCAGTTGAATGATGCTATCGATCACGCGCTGCCGGCGGACGGGATTCTGGTGCGCGATATTACCGTGTCGGGCAGTCTGTGGGGCAGCCGTCTGTTCCGTGCCAACGGGCCGCTGTTGAATATTCACTCGCTGGCGGGCGCGATTGGCATGGGATTACCGATGGCGATTGGCACCGCTATCGCAAATCCGCAGCGTAAGGTGGTTGGGCTGGTGGGCGACGGCGGCCTGAGTCTTAATCTGGGCGAGCTGGCGACACTGGCGCAGGAGAAGGCCAACGTGACGCTGTTGATTATGAACGACGGCGGTTACGGCGTGATGCGCGGCATTCAGGATAAATATTTTGGCGGGCGTCAGTATTATAACCAGCTCCATACGCCAGATTTTACGCAGCTGGCGCAGGCGATGGGCCTTCAGGCGTGGGCCGTGGAGCGCGCGCAGGATTTTCAGGCGGTGATGACGGAGGCGCTGGCGATCTCCGGGCCGTCAGTGGTTGAGATCAGAATGAATCATATCGGTGAGCTGCGGTTTGCCGGGCCGCCGCAGAAAACGCTTTATTGATTATCCCTTAGGCTCTTTGGGGCAGGATGCCCCGTTTTTTTTTGACGAAAGTGGAAATGAATAAGGGAGATGTTTTCTGCAGAGATTGTTGGTAGCATCTGCGTGAGAGGCTCCGGCCTTCCGTAAAGACGCAACTGCCGTCATCCATGACAGGCTCGGCCCGCGCTATCCCTGGCGCGTGACGCTTTACTCCTTGCCGGAGCCTCTCACGCCGTAGCTTCAGTGTTGCCTGTTGGCTTTCTCGCCTTAGCTTCAGACGTTGCCTGCCAGAACGCTCGCGTTTGCTCCGGGCGTTGCCTGTTGGATCTCCCGCCTCAGCTTCAGGTATTACCTGTTGGCGTTCTCCTGAAGCTTTTCAGCGGTTTGAACCTTATTTAATGCCGTCGGCGGCCATGCGCTCGCGGATATGCTGCGCTCGCGCCTCAGAAGCAGGGTGATCGTCAAACATCGAACTTTGATGCGTGCCTTCCAGCTTCGCCAGCTTCTCAAAGCTGGTTACCAGCCCGCTCGGATTGATGCCGCGCTTTTTCAGCAGATCGTAAGAGTAGTCATCCGCCTGGGATTCCTGGGTTTGTGAAAACTGCGCATTGACTAATTTCTCACCCAGCTCGCCCAGCTGCGACTGCGACAGCGTGGCGGCGATGCCGCCCATCGAGGCTGCGGCAGTACGGGCGGCGGTGGTGGCGTAAGCCAGCTGCATCGCCTTGCGCGAGTGGCCCAGCGCGACGTGGCCCATTTCATGGCCCAGTACCGCTTCCACTTCATTGTCGGTCATCAGATCCATCAGGCCGCTGTAAACGCGGATGCAGCCGTTGGCCATCGCCCAGGCGTTCACATCTTTGGTGAGGTAAACCTTATAGTTCGCGGGCGTGCCGTTGATGTTATTGCCCAGCGCGGCGGCGATTTTATCCAGCCGCTGTTGATAGGTGCTGCCGGGCTGTGCGATTTGCGCTTCGCTGTCCATCTGCTGACAGGACTGGTCGCTGAGCGCCTTAACCTGATCGTTGCTTAAGGTGGCGGCCTGAAAGGCCTGTGCGCCAGACTGCATTAGCGCGGAGCTGTCGATATTCTGGCAGCCGGTGAGTAACGCGGCGACGGAAAGCGCCGTCAAAGTCGTACGGATTTTCATTCCATTCCTATTCCATAACAGTAACAAGGTAATAAAAAACAGCGGTCTGATAGAAAGACGCCAGAGCGAATTTTTCAGGAAGTCTTTCTTATAGCGGTTTCAATATATAAAGCCCAGCAGACAACCCTTAAAGCGCGAATTGTCCCTGATATTTCGCATCTCGCGCCATGTACTTTCACCCCGCTTTTCATGTACATTGTTTGGCGACTTTTCTCTGGCTTTGCCTGATAACTCATTCATTACAATAGGTTAGGGACGGCGAAGCACTATAATCCGACCTGGAGTAAAACATGTCTTCTCGTAAAGAGCTTGCCAACGCCATTCGCGCCTTGAGCATGGATGCAGTACAGAAAGCGAAATCTGGTCATCCGGGTGCCCCAATGGGCATGGCTGATATTGCCGAAGTGCTGTGGCGCGATTATCTGAACCATAATCCGACTAACCCACTGTGGGCAGATCGCGATCGCTTCGTCCTCTCTAACGGCCACGGCTCTATGCTGATCTATAGCCTGCTGCACCTCACCGGCTACGATCTGCCGATGGAAGAGCTGAAAAACTTCCGTCAGCTGCACTCTAAAACACCTGGTCATCCGGAATATGGTTATACCGCCGGTGTGGAAACCACCACCGGCCCGCTGGGGCAGGGCATTGCCAACGCCGTCGGTATGGCTATCGCCGAGCGCACCATGGCGGCGCAGTTCAACCGTCCAAACCATGAGATCGTCGATCACCATACCTATGTCTTTATGGGCGACGGCTGCATGATGGAAGGCATTTCCCATGAGGTTTGCTCGCTGGCCGGTACGCTGAAACTGGGCAAACTGATGGCGTTTTATGATGACAACGGCATCTCTATCGATGGTCATATCGAAGGCTGGTTCAGCGATGATACCGCGGCCCGTTTCGAAGCTTACGGCTGGCATGTGGTGCGCGGCGTGGATGGTCACGATGCAGACTCCATTAAGAAAGCCATTGAAGAAGCAAAAGCGGTAAGCGATAAGCCTTCTCTGCTGATGTGTAAAACCGTGATCGGCTTCGGTTCGCCGAATAAAGCCGGTACGCACGATTCTCACGGCGCGCCGCTGGGCGACGATGAAATCGCGCTGACCCGCAAACAGCTGGGCTGGGAACACGCGCCGTTCGTTATTCCGCAGGAGATCTATGCCGAGTGGGATGCGAAAGAAGCCGGTCAGGTAAAAGAAGCCGCCTGGCAGCAGAAGTTCGCCGCCTATGCTGAAGCTTACCCGGAGCTGGCCGCCGAGTTTACGCGCCGCATGAGCAACGAACTGCCGGCAAACTGGCAGGAAGAGTCGCAGAAATTTATTGAACAGCTACAGGCGAACCCGGCGAAAATCGCCAGCCGTAAAGCCTCGCAGAACGCCATTGAAGCGTTCGGCAAGCTGCTGCCGGAATATCTGGGCGGCTCCGCTGACCTGGCACCGAGCAACCTGACGATGTGGTCTGGCTCAAAAGGCATTAACGATGATGCCGCCGGTAACTACATCCACTACGGCGTGCGCGAGTTCGGCATGACCGCCATCGCTAACGGTATCGCGCTGCACGGCGGCTTTCTGCCGTATACCGCGACCTTCCTGATGTTTGTGGAATATGCGCGTAACGCGGCGCGTATGGCAGCGCTGATGAAGATTCGTCAGGTGCTGGTGTATACCCATGACTCCATCGGCCTTGGCGAAGATGGCCCGACGCACCAGCCGGTTGAGCAGATTGCCAGTCTGCGCGTCACGCCGAATATGAGTACCTGGCGTCCGTGTGACCAGGTGGAATCTGCGGTGGCGTGGAAATATGCTATCGAGCGTCAGGATGGTCCGACCGCGCTGATCTTCTCTCGCCAGAATCTGGCGCAGCAGCCGCGTAGCGCTGAACAGCTGGCTAACGTAGCACGCGGCGGATACGTGCTGAAAGCGTGTGAAGGTCAGCCGCAGCTGATTCTGATCGCAACCGGTTCTGAAGTGGAACTGGCCGTGGCCGCCTGGGATAAACTGACGTCGGAGGGTATTAAGGTGCGCGTGGTTTCCATGCCGTCTACCGATGCGTTCGACAAACAGGATGAAGCCTATCGTGAATCCGTGCTGCCGAAAGCGGTTAGCGCGCGCGTGGCGATCGAAGCGGGCATTGCTGACTACTGGTATAAATATACCGGCCTGAACGGCGCGGTGATCGGCATGACCACCTTCGGGGAATCTGCGCCAGCTGAGAAGCTGTTTGAGCTGTTTGGCTTTACCGTAGAGAACGTCGTCGCTAAAGCGAAAGCGATTCTGTAATAAAAAAGGTTCGTCCATTCATGGGCGAACCTTGTTAATTTCAGCGCCGGGCGAATAAGTAAAGCCCGGCGTTATTATCACAGTTACCTTTAACCGATTGTATTAAAAATGTGTACACAGAGTTTTATCTGATACCTGTTTATTTCGGATAGTTTTCCGGTACGTTATCTAATACCTGTTGGATCATGGTTAGCTTTTCTACGCCGCTCTCTTTCGTACCGGGCACGACAGTTTTCTCTGGATAACTTTTTTTAACGACTCTGGGTTTAGATATGCCATAGAAGCGTCCGCTATTTATTAATAGAAAAGTCGTCGCTTTCAATGGTGCCATCGATAAGACCGTGCGCGTTAATTTCTACCGTTGCGCTGGCGCAGGTTCCGGTTACCTTACCGTCAACCACCACTTTTTCCGCATGTATCTCGCCTTCTACGGTGCCCTCGCGCAGGACATAAACGGTTTTCTCAGCGGTAATGGTGCCGTTAATCGAACCGTTAATGCGTATATCGCCCGACGCCTTTATTTCGCCGCTAATATGGCAGGAGGAGGGAATAACCGTCACTTCATTTTCGACGGTTACTGCTGTAGATACCGTTTCGATATTATCCGGCTCAGGCTCCGGCGGAATACAGGAGGCCGGCTCTGCCTGATGATTATTTTCCGATAATATTTCTTTGCGCTTAAATATATTCATTCCCTTGTTATTTTTCAGATAGCGGATTAAAGATAAAATAACTAATGATAAAATAACCACGGGCGCTATTTTTACCAGCCTGATTAAAAACGCCCAGCGGGTTTCCCGTTCCAGACAATAAACCAGCAGCGCCAGAGCCCAGCTAAACCAGACGCCCCAAAGCAGGTTGTAGTTCATAACGTCCTTTTACAGAACCAGAAATGGTCAATCCATAAAGCCGCAGCGGCTTTCTCTTTTATTAATCCAGCGCTGTCAGATGATGTTTGCCAGAAAAGCGATCGGAGGGCTGATGCTGCTGGCCCCTTATACATTAGAGATCGTCTCTGAACAACGGTGGTGAAAAAAACGACACATCGTTGTATCACCATACTATGACAGACCCGGTACGCGCGGTTTTCTCCAGCAACTTTTATTCAAATTTGTGATCTGTGTCAGAAGTTTGTTTCAAGGGTTGATCGCTGTCATTTTAATTATTCCTGGTAACGAATATTCTCGCTGAAGCGTTTCAGTTGGAGCAGTTGCCTTCTCTATTGTGGATTGCACGGGCAGATTTTTCCCTGTACAAATCGTAACGGCTGGCTCAGGCTATCGGCACGTTTTTTATCAGGTTCTGACGCAGGAGAATTATGACCCTTCGCGTAGCGATTAATGGCTTTGGCCGTATTGGACGTAGCGTGTTACGTGCGCTCTATGAAACCGGCCGTCGGGCAGAAATTAGCGTTGTCGCCATTAATGAACTGGCGGAATCTGCTGGCATGGCGCATCTGCTGAAATATGATACCAGCCATGGACGCTTCGCCTGGGACGTGCGTCAGGAGCGCGATCTGCTGTGGGTTGGCGAGGATACGATTCGTTTGCTGCATCAGGCGCAAATCGCCGATTTACCCTGGCGCGAATTGAATGTTGATGTCGTGCTGGAATGTACCGGCATTTGGGGCAGCCGGGCGGATGGCGAAGCGCATTTGCAGGCCGGCGCCAAAAAGGTGCTGTTTTCTCACCCCGGCGGCAACGATCTCGACGCGACTGTTGTATTCGGCGTTAACGAACAGGCGCTTAAGCAAACTGACCGCATTATTTCCAATGCCTCCTGCACCACCAACTGCATTATTCCGATTATTAAGCTGCTGGACGATGCGTTTGGCATTGAATCCGGCACCGTCACCACGATTCATTCCGCCATGCACGATCAGCAAGTGATCGATGCGTATCACAGTGATCTGCGCCGGACGCGCGCCGCCAGCCAGTCGATCATTCCGGTCGATACGCGGCTTGCAGCTGGCATCGGACGCATTCTGCCGCAGTTCCACGATCGCTTTGAAGCTATTGCCGTCCGCGTGCCAACGATCAACGTGACAGCGATGGATCTCAGCGTAAGCGTGCGCTCGGCGGTCACCGCCAGCGAGGTGAACGGCGTGCTGCAAAATGCCTCAGCGGGGGCTTTTAGTGGTATAGTTGACTATACGGAAATGCCGTTAGTCTCGATCGATTTTAATCACGATCCGCACAGTGCCATAGTGGACGGCACGCAAACGCGGGTTAGCGGTCACCACCTGGTTAAGACCTTAGTCTGGTGTGACAATGAATGGGGCTTCGCTAATCGGATGCTTGATACGACCTTAGCGATGGC
Source organism: Mixta sp. Marseille-Q2659 (assembly GCF_940807255.1). GTDB lineage: Bacteria > Pseudomonadota > Gammaproteobacteria > Enterobacterales > Enterobacteriaceae > Mixta. Next base: position 46,419 of record NZ_CALNWY010000014.1, read on the forward strand.
CGCAAGCGGTTTCAGGTAAGACGCGGATGCGTCTGACAAAACTTAAGAGAATCAACGAGAGGGTTCACCATGTCTGTAATTAAGATGACCGATCTGGATCTTGCTGGTAAACGCGTTCTGATCCGTGCCGATCTCAACGTGCCGGTTAAAGAAGGGAAAGTGACGTCAGATGCGCGTATCCGCGCCTCGCTGCCGACCATCGAAGCGGCCCTGAAACAGGGTGCGAAAGTGATGGTTACTTCTCACCTGGGTCGTCCGACCGAAGGCGAATATAACGAAGAATTCTCCCTGCTGCCGGTAGTTAACTACCTGAAAGAAAAACTAAACGGCACGCAAGTTTCTCTGGCGAAAGATTACCTCGACGGCGTAGAAGTTGGCGCAGGCGAGCTGGTTGTGCTGGAAAACGTGCGCTTCAATAAAGGCGAGAAGAAAGACGACGAAACCCTCTCCAAAAAGTATGCTGCCCTGTGCGACGTGTTTGTTATGGATGCGTTTGGTACCGCTCACCGCGCCCAGGCTTCTACGCACGGCGTAGGTAAATTCGCGCCGATCGCCTGTGCCGGCCCGCTGCTTTCCGCTGAGCTGGAAGCACTGGGTAAAGTGATGAACAACCCGGCTCGTCCGCTGGTTGCCGTGGTTGGCGGTTCTAAAGTTTCTACCAAATTCGACGTACTGAATTCACTGGTTAAGATCGCTGACACCGTTATCGTCGGCGGCGGCATCGCAAACACCTTCGTTGCTATCGACAACAAAGTGGGTAAATCCCTGTACGAGCCAGACTTCGTGGAAGCCGCGAAAAACCTGCGCGACCAGTATGGTATTCCGGTGCCGACCGACTCCCGCGTAGGTACGGAATTCTCTGAAACTGCGGCGGCGACGGTGAAAAAGGTTACCGACGTAGCGGACAACGAAGAGATTATGGACTTCGGCGATGAAACGGCGCAGGCGCTGGCGAAAGTACTGAAAGAAGCCAAAACCATCCTGTGGAACGGCCCGGTAGGCGTGTTCGAATTCCCGAACTTCCGAAAAGGCACCGAAATCATTGCTAACGCCATCGCTGATAGCGAAGCGTTCTCTGTTGCAGGCGGTGGCGATACGCTGGCGGCTATCGACCTGTTCGGTATCGAAGATAAGATTTCTTATATCTCTACCGGCGGCGGCGCTTTCCTGGAGTTCGTGGAAGGTAAAAAACTGCCTGCGGTCGCTATGCTTGAAGAGCGTGCTAAACAGTAACTTTTAGGGCAGGGCGTATGCTCTGCCTGAACGTATTGCCCAGCTTATTAACATGGGCGCGAATCCGTACGACGAAACAGGACAAAACAGATGTCTAAAATTTTTGATTTCGTAAAACCAGGCGTTGTCACCGGTGATGACGTACAGAAAGTATTCCAGGTAGCGAAAGAAAACAAATTCGCACTGCCGGCAGTTAACTGCGTGGGCAGCGACTCTATCAACGGCGTACTGGAAGCCGCTGCGAAAGTAAAAGCACCGGTTATCGTTCAGTTCTCTAACGGTGGCGCCGCGTTTATCGCAGGTAAAGGTTTTAAATCTGATGAGCCGCAGGCTGCCGCTATCGCCGGTGCCATCGCTGGCGCGCAACACGTTCATCTGATGGCGGAAAAATATGGCGTGCCGGTTATCCTGCACACCGACCACTGCGCGAAGAAACTGCTGCCGTGGATTGACGGTCTGCTGGACGCGGGTGAAAAACATTTCGCACAGACCGGTAAACCGCTGTTCTCTTCTCACATGATCGACCTGTCTGAAGAGACGCTGGAAGAAAACATCGAGATTTGCAGCAAATATCTGGCGCGTATGGCGAAAATGGATATGACCCTGGAAATCGAACTGGGCGTAACCGGCGGTGAAGAAGATGGCGTGGATAACTCCCATCTGGACAGCTCTGCGCTCTACACCCAGCCAGAAGACGTAGACTACGCGTACACCAAACTGAGCGAAGTGAGCCATCGTTTCACCATCGCCGCTTCTTTCGGTAACGTACACGGCGTTTACAAGCCGGGTAACGTGGTTCTGACGCCGAAAATCCTGAAAAACTCTCAGGAATATGTGTGCCAGAAACATAACCTGCCGCACAATGCGCTGAACTTCGTGTTCCACGGTGGTTCTGGTTCTTCTGCTGAAGAGATCAAAGAATCTATCGATTACGGCGTCGTTAAAATGAATATCGATACCGACACCCAATGGGCGACCTGGGACGGTATCCTGCAATACTACAAAAAGAATGAAGGCTATCTGCAGGGCCAGCTGGGTAACCCGGAAGGCGACGATAAGCCGAACAAGAAATTCTACGATCCGCGCGTATGGCTGCGTGCTGCACAGTCCTCAATGGTTGTGCGCTTAGAGCAGGCGTTTAAAGAACTGAACAACATCAACACGCTGTAATAGCAAGCTGGTGGTAAAAGGCCCTTCGGGGCCTTTTTTTATGCGCTTTTTCCAGAAAAATGTAACCATTATCGTCGCTTACTTGGCGAATCGCTTCGTTATTGTTTACCCTTGTTTAATGGTTCGTCGGCTCTTTACTGGCGGTTCTAATAATTGCATTGGGGAACTAATAACAGGGTGGATAAATGGAAGATTTAAATGTGGTAAACGGCATTAACAGCGCAGGCGGCTGGTTGGTTCATAACCAGGCGCTGTTGCTGAGTTATGCGGTCAACATTGTCGCCGCTATCGCCATCCTTATCGTGGGGATGATTATCGCGCGTGTCATTGCGAACGGTATAAACCGTTTGCTGGTGGCGCGCCATATTGACGCTACCGTGGCTGATTTCCTGTCGGCACTGGTACGTTACGGCATTATCGCCTTTACGCTGATTGCGGCGCTGGGGCGCGTCGGCGTGCAAACGGCATCGGTTATCGCGGTGCTGGGTGCGGCTGGCCTGGCCGTCGGCCTGGCATTGCAGGGGTCGCTCTCTAACCTTGCTGCGGGCGTGCTGCTGGTGACCTTCCGCCCGTTCCGTACCGGTGAGTTCGTCGATCTTGGCGGCGTAATGGGTACGGTATTACACGTACAGATCTTCTCGACGACGCTGCGTACCGGCGACGGTAAAATCGTAGTGGTGCCAAACGGTAAAATTATTGCTGGCAATATTGTTAACTTCTCGCGCGAGCCGGTGCGCCGTAACGAATTTATCATTGGCGTGGCTTACGATGCTGATGTGGATCAGGTGATTTCGCTGCTGCGTGAAGTGGTTGATGCCGATCCGCGCGTATTGCAGGATCGTGGTGTTCAGATTGGCCTGAACGAGCTGGCGGCCTCTTCGCTGAACTTTGTGGTGCGTTGCTGGAGCAACAGCGGCGATCTACAGGATGTTTACTGGGATCTGATGAAGAACTTCAAGCGCACGCTGGATGCGCACGGCATCGGTATTCCTTACCCGCAAATGGATGTTCATCTGCATCAGGTGAAATCTGCTGAGGACACGCCGCCTCAGCCAGAAATTGCTAAAGCGCCATAAGCCAGTCGGGCGAGGGAAACCTCGCCCGCTCTGTTATTAGCGCTGCTGATATTCCATTAATTCTTTCCATTTCCCCCTTATCCCGCCGCGCTATACACTGCATGCCAGTTTTATTATTGGAAAAAATCTTATGTTATCTGTTTATTTTCAGGGCGTTGCGCTGGGTGTGGCGCTGATATTACCGTTGGGGCCGCAGAATGCGTTTGTCCTTAATCAGGGCATCCGCCGGCAGTATCATTTAATGACCGCCGCACTTTGCACCCTGAGCGATATTATCCTGATTTGCGCCGGCGTTTTCGGCGGTAGCGCGCTGCTGAATCAGTCTCCGCTGTTGCTGAATCTGGTGACCTGGGGCGGCGTCGCTTTTCTGCTGTGGTATGGCTGGGGCGCATTGCGCGCGGCCATCAGCGCCGATATTTCGCTGGTCAGCGCGCAGGTTAAGCAGCAGAGCCGCTGGCGGATTATCGCCACGCTGGTTGCGGTTACCTGGCTTAATCCGCATGTCTATCTCGATACGTTTGTGGTGCTGGGCAGTCTCGGCGGGCAATTGCCTGAGGAGGCGCGCCGCTGGTTCGCACTGGGCACGGTCAGCGCCTCGTTAATCTGGTTCTTTAGTCTGGCGCTGCTGGCCGCCTGGCTGTCGCCGCGTTTAAGCACGGTGGGCGCACAGCGCATCATTAATCTTTTCGTCGGACTGGTGATGTGGATTATCGCCCTGAAGCTGGCATTACAGGCGCTGGCTGGTTTTCATTAAATCAATAGCGGAATTAAATGTGGCGGGGCGGCAAAAAAGGAAACTTTTGCCACAATAAAAACTCAGAGGAACACGCATGTTGCCTGCTCCTGGCTTATGGCAGGCTTGCAGCGTCGTGATGGTCGTTGCCAGTACGACGCTCCGTTAATTTGTTCTGTCTTCAAGGAGGACCTTTCGTGAAACTGAAAGCACTGGCTCTGGCCACCGTAATGGGATTAAGCGCCGCGCCCCTGATCGCTCAGGCTGATGAGCTACCCAACGGGCCGCATATTGTGACCTCCGGCCAGGCCAGCGTAGATGCCCGGCCTGATATCGCCACGCTGGCGATCGAGGTCAACGTTTCTTCAAAGGATGCCGCGGAGGCGAAGAAACAGGCCGACGAGCGCGTCGCGCAATATTTTGACCTGCTGAGTAAAAACGGCATAGAGAAGAAAGATATTGATGCGGCGAACCTGCGCACGCAGCCCGAATATGACTACACCAAAGAAGGCAAATCGGTTCTGAAAGGCTACCGCGCAGTGCGTCAGGTACAGGTGACGCTGCGTCAGCTGGATAAGCTAAACGACCTGCTGGACGGCGCGCTGAAGTCAGGCCTCAATGAAATACGTTCCGTTGAGCTGGGCGTTGCTAACCCGGATGACTATAAAGCGAAGGCGCGTCAGGCGGCGATTGAAAATGCGACTCAACAGGCGGCGGCACTGGCGCAAGGCTTTAATGCCAAGCTGGGGCAGGTTTACAGTGTGCGTTATCATGTCGCCAACTATCAGCCCATGCCGATAGCGCGTATGTATAAAGCTGCTGATGCCGCGCCGATGGCCTCCGCTGCACAAACCTATGAGCAGCAGAGCATTCATTTCGACGATCAGGTTGATGTGGTGTTTGAGCTACAGCGCAACTAAATAAAAAAGGCGACTCAGGTCGCCTTTTTTATTACCCGCTCGTATTACCCGCTGACTGTCTCATCTTCCTGACGCAGTACACGATGTCCGTGCGCCAGCAGCGCGTCGGTCACTTTGCGCATCAGACGGCTTTCCGGCGCAAAACGGTGCCAGTACAGCATCCGGCGCTGATAGAGGCCAGGCGTCAAATCGATGAGTTCACCGCTGGCCAGCTCCCGTTCAATTTGCAGATGTGGAATCATACAGCAGGTAGAACCCTGCCGCGCCAGCTGCACAAAGGCTTCAGACGAGTTAACGATGTGGCAGGGAACGCTGCCGGGCGAAAGGTCGAAATTCTGCTGCAGAAAGGCCTGGTGCATATCATCAAGATGGTCAAAGGCGACCGCTGGCGCTTTCAGCAGCGCCGAACGCGTGACGCCGTTCGGGAAGTAGCGCGCGGCAAATTCGCGTGAGCCGACAAACAGGTAATCCAGCGCGCCAAGGCGATCCACCAGGCAGCTGGGCAGTGGCTGCGGCTGAATACTGACGGCGCCGACCACTTCGCCGCGACGTAAGCGTTCCTGCGTGCGGGTTTCATCTTCTACCTGTAAATTCAGGCGTACCGGCGAATCGGTCAGGACATCTTTTAAGGCGGGCAGCAGCCAGGTCGCCAGACTGTCGGCGTTCACCGCCAGCGACAGCAGCAGCGGCGTGGTGCCGCCGTTTTCATCACCCAGCCACTCATCTTCCAGCAGTTCTACCTGATGCAGCAGCGCCAGCAGCTTCTGCCCCTGTTCGGTCGGGCGCGGCGGAATAGTACGAACCAATAGCGGCTGGCCAAACATATTTTCCAGCTGCTTAATGCGCTGCGATACTGCTGATTGGGTGATACAGAGTTTTTGCGCCGCGCGTTCAAAGCCGCGCTCACGGATCACAGCATCCAGAGCCTGAAGCGTTCGATAGTCGGGTCTTTTCATTGTTGTTCTGTTCTCCTTCAGGAATGCCGGACTGCCATAAAATTAATGCCTTGCCGCAGCCGATACGCGCGGCGGTTTGTGGGCTGCTTTGCAAAGCGACAAAACGCTGCGCAGCAACACGCACTTTAGCCAGCGCTTGTTTTATACTACGCGCTCACCATTAGCACAGGTTTTAAACATACCATGACGCAGGATGAACTGAAAAAAGCAGTCGGCTGGGCCGCGCTGGATTATGTCACACCGGGCACCATCGTCGGCGTGGGGACGGGATCGACCGCCGCGCATTTTATCGATGCGCTCGGCTCGATTAAACATCAAATCGACGGCGCCGTCTCCAGCTCGGAAGCCTCCACGCTGAAGTTAAAAAGCCTGGGAATTCCGGTTTTTGACCTTAACGAAGTGGATTCGCTGGCGGTTTATGTCGATGGCGCCGATGAAATTAACCCGCAGATGCAGATGATCAAAGGCGGCGGCGCCGCGCTGACGCGCGAGAAAATTATCGCCGCGGTAGCAGATAAATTTATCTGTATTGCCGACGCCTCCAAGCAGGTCGATGTGCTGGGCAAGTTTCCCCTGCCGGTAGAAGTGATCCCGATGGCGCGGGCTTATGTGGCGCGTGAGCTGGTGAAGCTGGGCGGTTTGCCGGAGTATCGTCAGCAGGTGGTAACCGATAACGGCAACATTATTCTCGACGTGCATAATCTCAGTATCGTTAATCCGGCGGAGCTGGAACGCGCAATCAACGCGCTGCCCGGCGTGGTAACCGTGGGGCTTTTTGCCGCACGCGGCGCCGATGTCGCCCTGATTGGCACGCCTGACGGCGTTAAAACCATCACCAAATGATCTGGCTGGCGCGCTGGCCGCGCCGCTTATTTCTTGCAAAAAAACATCTTTTCTACAGACAGCGTAATTTGGTGACTTATGTCACATAACGGTAACCCGCAATGCTATCATTCTGCCTGTAGCACACTTCTCCCCATAATCTGTTGAATCCAGCCTGAACCGCCTTTTCCCGTGCTAAGCGGCAGGCAATCGTTTGTATTGCCGCGCGCGTAAATTTTGATATTTTGGCAGAAGGCTGGCTTATCGCAGCCCCTTCTGAAGTCTGCAAAATAGGGTCGGGAAATGGCAAAAGTATCACTGGAGAAAGACAAGATTAAGTTTCTGCTGGTGGAAGGCGTCCACCAGAGCGCGCTCGATAATTTGCGTGCGGCAGGTTACACCAATATTGAATATCACAAAGGAGCGCTCGACAGTGAGTCGCTGAAAGCCTCCATTCGCGATGCGCACTTTATCGGTATTCGTTCCCGTACTCAGCTGACTGAAGAGATTTTTGCTGCCGCTGAAAAACTGGTGGCGGTGGGCTGCTTCTGTATCGGTACTAACCAGGTCGATCTGGACGCGGCGGCAAAGCGCGGCGTACCGGTATTCAACGCGCCGTTCTCTAATACGCGTTCAGTCGCGGAACTGGTGATTGGCGAGATGCTGCTGCTGATGCGCGGCATTCCTGAAGCGAATGCGAAGGCGCACCGGGGCATCTGGAATAAGCAGGCGGCAGGCTCGTATGAGGCGCGCGGTAAAAAGCTGGGCATTATCGGCTACGGCCATATCGGTATGCAGCTGGGCGTGCTGGCGGAAAGCCTGGGGATGCACGTTTTCTTCTACGATATTGAAAACAAACTACCGCTGGGCAATGCGACCCAGGTTAGCCATCTTTCCGATCTGCTGAATATGAGCGATGTGGTCAGCCTGCATGTGCCGGAAACGCCCTCCACCCAGAATATGATGGGGCCAGAAGAGCTGGCGCTGATGAAACCCGGCTCGCTGCTGATTAACGCTTCGCGCGGTACGGTGGTGGATATTCCGGCGCTTTGCCAGGTGCTGGCGAATAAGCATCTCTCCGGCGCGGCCATTGATGTCTTCCCGGAAGAGCCAGCCACCAACAGCGATCCGTTTAACTCGCCGCTGTGCGAGTTCGATAACGTGATTCTGACGCCGCATATCGGCGGCTCGACCCAGGAAGCGCAGGAGAATATTGGCGTTGAAGTGGCGGGTAAACTGGCGAAATACTCTGACAACGGTTCCACGCTTTCCGCCGTCAATTTCCCGGAAGTTTCGCTGCCGACTCACGGCGATCACGTCAGCCGTTTGCTGCACATTCATGAAAACCGTCCGGGCGTGCTGACCGCTATCAACCAGATTTTTGCCGAGCAGGGCATTAATATTTCAGCGCAGTATCTGCAAACCACGCCGATTATGGGTTACGTAGTAATCGATATTGATGCGGAGCTGGATGTGGCGCATAAGGCGCTAACGTTGATGAAAGCAATTCCGGGAACGATGCGCGCGCGCCTGCTTTACTGATCGCGCCTTCAGGTTTAACCGCTATCTACGCCGCCTTGCTTGTCAGGCGGCGTTTTATTTTTCCCACTGCCACAGGCGCGAAGGCGTCAAAATCGCGGGCAGGGGAATATCCCATTCCGCAACCGGCAGCGCATCAACCAACTGACAATCATGTGCTAAGCCTACCGGCAGGAAATTGTGCTGACGCCAGTTTTGCAGAGTGCGATCGTAAAAGCCGCCGCCCATTCCCAGACGCTGTCCCTGCTTATCAAACGCCACCAGCGGTACAAACATCAGATCCAGCCGATCGAGCGGAATAATCTGCCTGACATCCAGCAGTGGCTCCTGAATGCGTAAGCGATTCGGCGTCATAACGGTTTCCGGCGTATAGCGGATAAAAAGCAGATTACCGGGCGAGAAAGGGTGCAGTACCGGCAGATAGACATGCTTGTGCTGCTGCCACAGGCGGGCAATCAGCGGCCGGGTATTGAGTTCGCCATCAACCGAGAGGAACAGTGCAATATGCTGCGCTTCAGAGACCGGCAGCAGGTTGATTGCATGTTCAGCGACGCTATCCGCTGCCAGCGTTTGCTGCTCAGCCGTTAATCCGCGCCGCAAATGACGGACGTGCGTGCGTATAGCCTGACGTTCAAGAGATAAAGTCATGAAGAATATCCTGCGCCTGCGGGGATGTGGCGACTATACACAGCAGCAGCGAGGGATTTCAATGCGAGCGCAGGGAATAACTACAGAAAAAAGAAGGGAATCTCCGAGATGCCGCCGTAGGCTGTAACCCTTGAACCCTTGGTTCAAGGTGAATGTGTCGTCGCAACCATCAGGCTTCCCGGACGGACCGGGCATGCTCACAGGCTACGGAGCGCCACACTCTGTGGTTTTGAAATATCGGCTCAGGGGACTGGCCCACTTGCAAACATCTCAGAGAAATTGTACTTCACCGCCACTGTAGCACAGCAGGCCGTAAAGTTTTATTCGAACTTCGCACCCTGGCGTTCAGTTATGCGACCTTGCTCAAGTAACGCTTGTTCAATGGTCTGTTGCAGCATTCGGATGCGTTGTTCCATGTTAGCAGCGTAGTCACGGGTTTTTCCCTTTTCTTGCGCAAGCTCATGGCAAATGTTCAACGCAGCGATGAACACCAGCTGCTCTGTATTTGTGACTCTAGTGCGAACTTTCAGATCTTGCAACCGCTGATTAAGATCTTCCGCCGCCGCGTTTAACGCATCTTGCTGTTCAGGCGGACAATTCACGCGTAACGAACGTCCAAAAATCTGAATATCTACCGGTTGTGCAGACATGCCACCTTCCTGACTGATTACTGCGCCCGCATCGTTCTGAACCTGCTCCGGCTCAGAAGGGGCGCCACTATATCGACCCTTGCGTGAAGAAACAAGCCCTTTCTGGAAACCTCAAGGCACCTGGTGGTAGCATAACACGAACTTAATCCGCCAACGATGATAATGAATATGTCTACAGATAACACACAGCCGGGCTACCAGGCGCTGGCATCCGTTCTGACCCAACAGGGGACAGGAATGACACCGGCCGAAATGCACGGTTTGATTAGCGGCATTGTCTGCGGTGGCAATAAAGATCACAGTTGGAAAACGCTGGTACACGATCTCACTAATGAGGGCTTAGCGTTTTCCCAGTCGCTGTCGCAGCCGTTGCAGGAACTGCACGCGCATATTCAGGACACGCTGGAAGAAGAGGGCTTTTTGTTTCAGCTGCTGCTGCCGGATGAAGACGAAAGCAGCGTTTTTGAGCGAGCCGATGCATTAGCGGGCTGGGTTAATCATTTTCTGTTAGGCCTGGGCGTAACGCAGCCTAAACTGGATAAGGTGAAAGGCGAAGCGGGCGAGGCCATCGACGACCTGCGCACCATCGGCCAGCTTGGCTATGATGAAGAAGACGATCAGGAAGAGCTGGCGCAGTCGCTCGAAGAAGTCATTGAGTATGTACGCGTTGCCGCTCTACTGTGCCATGAAACCTTTAACCAGCCGGTAATGCCGACCGCGCCGGAAGCCAAAAAGCCGACGCTGCACTGATCGTTTCGTTTGCCAGCGCCGCGCGGCGGCCTAACTCAGGGAGAAGATACGGATGATTACGCTGGATACTTTTTTGCAGCGCCGTCAGGCGCTGCTGTCGCGTATGGCTTCAGGCAGCGCGGCGTTGATTTTTGCTGCGCCGGAAGTGACGCGCAGCGCGGACAGTGAATATCCTTACCGACAGAACAGCGATTTCTGGTATTTCACCGGATACAACGAGCCTGAAGCGCTGCTGGTGTTGATTAAAAGCGATGACACTCATAACCACAGCGTGTTGTTTAACCGCGTGCGTGATAAGCAGGCGGAAATTTGGTTTGGCCGTCGTTTAGGGCAGGAAGCGGCGCCGGAGAAGCTGGGCGTCGATCGGGCGCTGCCCTGGGATACGCTGGATGAGCAGCTTCATCAGTTGCTGAACGGGCTGGACGTGGTTTATCACGCGCAGGGCGAATATGAATTTGCCGATCGGATTGTTTTTAGCGCGCTGGAAAAGCTGCGTCGCGGCTTTCGTCAAAACCTTCAGGCACCCGATACGCTCACCGACTGGCGTCCCTGGGTTCATGAAATGCGCCTGTTCAAAGGCCCGGAGGAGATCGACATCCTGCGGCGCGCCGGAGAAATCAGCGCGCTGGCCCATACGCGGGCGATGCAAACCTGTCGGCCCGGCATGTTTGAATACCAGCTTGCCGGCGAGATCCATCATGAATTTACCCGTCACGGCGCGCGTCATCCTTCTTATAACACCATTGTTGGCAGCGGCGAAAACGCCTGCATTCTGCACTACACCGAAAATGAGAGCGAGCTGCGCGCGGGCGACCTGGTGCTGATTGATGCGGGCTGTGAATTTCACGGCTACGCGGGCGATATTACCCGCACCTTTCCGGTGAGCGGCAAGTTTAGTGCGCCGCAGCGCGCCATTTATGACATCGTACTGGCGTCACTTTATAAGGCGCTGGCGCTGTTCCGTCCCGGCACCAGCATTCGTGAAGTCAACGAAGAAGTGGTGAGAGTAATGGTAACCGGCCTGGTTGAGCTGGGCGTGATGCAGGGTGATGTGGAACTGCTGATGGCTGAAAACGCGCATCGTCAATTCTTTATGCACGGCCTGAGCCACTGGCTGGGGCTGGATGTGCATGACGTCGGCCATTACGGTACGCCGGATCGCGGGCGCATTCTGGAACCAGGCATGGTGCTGACCGTTGAACCGGGGCTTTATATTGCGCCCGATGCGGACGTTCCGGCGGAATACCGTGGGATCGGCATCCGTATTGAGGATGACATTCTGATCACCGAACAGGGCAATGAAAATCTGACCGATAGCGTGGTGAAAGATGCCGATGCTATCGAAGCGCTGATGGCGGCAGCGCAGCAGGCATGAGCGTAATCATTGCCGGCGGCGGCATGACCGGCGCAACCCTGGCGCTGGCGCTGTCACATCTGACCCAGGGAAAACTGCCGGTGACGCTGATTGAAGCGGTCGCGCCGGGCGATCGAGCCCATCCGGGATACGATGGACGAGCGATTGCGCTGGCGGCAGGCACCTGCCAACAGCTGGCGGCCATCAATGTGTGGCCCGCATTGGCCGACTGCGCCACGCCGATTACCCATGTTCACGTCAGCGATCGCGGCCATGCGGGATTTGTGAACATGGCGGCCGCTGACTATGGCGTCAGCGCGCTGGGCAATGTGGTTGAACTGCATGAAGTAGGAAACCGGCTTTATCAGCAGTTACGCAAGGCGCCAGGCGTCACGCTGCGCTGTCCAGAGCAGGTTAGCCGCGTTGAGCGTCATCAGGATAGCGTGAGCGTTACGCTTTCCGGCGGCGAGACGCTGCAGGGAAGTTTGCTGGTGGCTGCCGACGGCTCCCGCTCGCATACCGCCGCGGCCTGCGGCATCCAGTGGCACAGCGAGGATTACCAGCAGATTGCCGTTATCGCTAATGTAACCACGCAACTCGCCCATCAGGGGCGGGCTTTCGAGCGCTTTACGCAATATGGCCCGCTGGCGCTGCTGCCGATGTCAAACGGGCGCAGCTCGCTGGTCTGGTGCCATCCGCCTGAAGCCCAGTCCCGTATCAATAACTGGAGCGACGCCGAATTTCTGGCCGAGCTGCAGCAGGCATTTGGCTGGCGGCTGGGGCGTTTTACCCACACAGGGCTGCGTTACAGCTATCCTTTAGCACTGCAAAAGGCCGATCGGACAGTCGCGCATCGGCTGGCGGTAGTCGGCAATGCGGCGCAAACGCTGCACCCGATTGCCGGTCAGGGCTTTAACCTGGGCATTCGTGATGTAATGTCGCTGGCGGAAACTCTGGCGGCGGCGCATCGTGAACAGGCCGATCCGGGCAGCTTTGCCGTATTGCAGCGCTATAGCCAGCGGCGCGTGGCTGACCGTGCAGCCACCATCGGCGTGACCGACGGACTGGTACGGTTGTTTGCCAACCGCTATCTGCCGTTGGTGGTTGGCCGCAACCTGGGCCTGATGACAATGGATAATTTACCCTGGCTGCGCAACCGACTGGCGGAGCGGACGCTTGGCTGGGTAGCGCGCTGAAAAGAGGATTTCAATGCAAACTTATGATGTGGTAATCGCCGGTGGCGGTATGGTTGGACTGGCGGTAGCCTGCGGATTACAGGGTTGCGGATTGCGCATCGCGGTGCTGGAAAAAGCGGCGCCGACACCTTTTAACGCCAGCGGCCCGCACGGGCTGCGCGTTTCGGCGATTAATGCGGCCAGCGAGCGGCTGCTACAGCATCTCGATGTCTGGTCAGCGATTTTGGCACAGCGCGCCAGCAGCTATCACGGCATGGAAGTGTGGGATCGCGACAGCTTTGGCCGTATCGAATTTGATGAGCCGCAGGAGATTAGCCACCTTGGACATATCATTGAAAATGAGGTGATTCATCAGGCGTTGTGGCAGCGCGCGCAGCAGCTGAGCGATATTACGCTGCTGGCGCCCGCTCAGCTCCAACAGGTGGCTTTTGGCGATAACGAAGCCTTCGTGACCCTGCAGGACGGCAGCATGATGAGCGCGCGTCTGTTGATCGCGGCGGACGGCGCGCACTCCTGGCTGCGTGATAAAGCGGATATTCCCTTAACGTTCTGGGATTACGAGCATCACGCGCTGGTGGCCAACATCCGCACTGAACAGCCGCATCAGTCGGTGGCGCGCCAGGTGTTTCATGGTGAAGGTATTCTGGCCTTTCTGCCGCTGAGCGATCCGCATCTCAGTTCCATCGTCTGGTCACTGTCGCCGCAGGAAGCCACCCGACTGCGTGAAATGCCTGCCGCGTTATTTAATCAGCAGCTGTCGGTGGCCTTTGATATGCGCCTGGGGCTGTGCGAGCTGGAGAGCGATCGCCAGACGTTTCCGCTGATGGCGCGCTATGCCCGCCAGTTCGCCGCCCATCGCCTGGCGCTGGTTGGCGATGCCGCGCACACCATTCATCCGCTTGCTGGTCAGGGCGTTAACCTGGGATTTATGGATGCCGCCGAGCTGACGGGGGAGATCCGACGTCTGCATCAGCAGGGCAAAGATATTGGTCAGCATCTTTATCTGCGCCGTTATGAGCGCAGCCGCAAACACAGCGCGGCCATGATGTTAGCCAGCATGCAGGGCTTCCGTGAACTGTTCGCTGGCAATAATCCGGCGAAAAAATTCTTACGGGATGTCGGCCTGCGGCTGGCGGATAACCTGCCTGGCGTTAAGCCTCGACTGCTTAAGCAGGCGATGGGATTACATGACCTACCGGAATGGCTACGCTAAGCACCTTCCAGTAAAAGGGCCAAATGGCCCTTTTTAATGCTAAACAAAGACTTAATCTCTGCTTCTGCCAACCTTGCTGTCGGCTTGCACTATCATGATGCGGCTGCACGCTTTTGATCTTCTCGTTTGAATTATTCTAATTTCACCTGCTAATTCGCATTACTTTTACTCATGTAACAGCGTTTTCCTCAGCGGCTTTTTTTAACGTAATTCGATACCTGTCTGGTTTTTAAACTGCTTTGTTACGCTTCTGTTGTTGGTTATGTGCCTTGCGACGCATTTTTTCAGTGAAAAACTCTGCACAATCGACGAGGCCTTAAACGCTGCTGCCCTGAATTCGCCCTTGTTTAGCTTATGGTTAAACCGCGCATTCAGTGGTAACGTCGGGAAAAAGAGAACGTTTGCGTCAGGCGTTTTAGCAACTTTTAGCGTCTGGTTACCCCGTTAACGCACAGGAATGTTATGAAGCAGACTCCTTTATATGAACAGCATCAGGCCTGCGGTGCCCGCATGGTTGATTTCCACGGCTGGATGATGCCGCTGCACTACGGCTCGCAGATGGATGAACATCATGCGGTGCGTAATGATGCCGGTATGTTTGATGTCTCCCATATGACCATTGTCGATCTGCGCGGCGAACAGACGCGGGAATTCCTGCGCATTCTGTTAGCGAATGACGTTGCCCGTCTGACGCAGCCAGGCAAAGCGCTTTACAGCGCCATGCTAAACGCCTCCGGTGGCGTAATCGATGATTTGATTGTTTACTTTATGAGCGATGACTGGTTCCGGCTGGTGGTCAACTCGGCCACGCGCGAAAAGGATTTAGCCTGGATTAGCGAACATGCCGAACCGTTCAACGTTACGCTTCAGGAACGTGACGATCTGGCGCTGATTGCCGTGCAAGGCCCGCAGGCCCAGCAGAAGGCGCAAACGCTGTTTAGCGAGGCGCAGCGGCAGGCTGTCAGCGGCATGAAGCCTTTCTTCGGCGTAGAGTCGGACGGCTTCTTTATCGCCACCACTGGCTATACCGGTGAAAGTGGTTATGAGATCGCCCTGCCGAATGAGCAGGCCGCTGATTTCTGGCAGCAGCTGCTGGCGGCGGGCGTGAAGCCAGCCGGACTTGGTGCCCGCGACACGCTGCGGCTGGAAGCCGGAATGAATCTTTACGGCCAGGATATGGATGAAGGCGTCTCGCCGCTGGCGGCGAATATGGGCTGGACCATCTGCTGGGAACCAGCCGATCGCGCTTTTATTGGCCGGGAAGCGCTGGAATTCCAGCGGGAAAAGGGCACCGAAAAACTGGTCGGCCTGGTGATGACGGAGAAAGGCGTGCTGCGGAACGGTCTGCCGGTCATGTTTACCGATGCGCAGGGCAACTTACAGCAGGGCGTGATTACCAGTGGCTCTTTTTCCCCAACGTTAGGCTGCAGCATCGCGCTGGCGCGCGTTCCGCAAGGCATCGGCGCGCGCGCCATCGTCCAGATCCGCAACCGGGAAATGCCGGTCAGCGTCACCAAACCTATTTTTGTTCGCGCCGGAAAGCCGGTCGCTCAGTAACCAGTGCAGGAGAGTGCAGCGATGAGCAATGTGCCAAATGAATTAAAATATCGTGAAAGTCATGAGTGGGTACGTAAGGAAGCGGACGGCACCTATACCGTTGGCATTACCGAACATGCGCAGGAGCTGCTGGGCGATATGGTGTTTATCGACCTGCCGGAAGTCGGCGCCAGCTTCGCCGCTGGCGATGATTGCGCGGTCGCGGAGTCAGTTAAAGCGGCCTCCGATATTTATGCGCCGCTCAGCGGTGAAATCGTCGCGGTTAACGACCAGCTGGAAGCGTCGCCGGAGCAGGTCAACAGCGAGCCGTACGGCTCCGGCTGGCTGTTCCGTCTGAAAGCCAGCGATGAAGCTGAACTGGATCAGCTGTTGGATGCCGATGCCTATCTGGCATCCATCGACGAATAATCCCCGGTGAAAGGCCAGCGCTGTTACAACGCTGGCCGTATATGTGACAGCAAGCCCCTCAGGATTGACGATTCATGACTCAGACACTCAGCCAGCTTGAACATACTGGCGCCTTTATTGAACGCCACATTGGTCCCTCCGCTGCGCAGCAGGAAAGCATGCTGCAGGCGATTGGCGCCGGTTCGCTCAGTGAGCTTATCACCAGCATCGTGCCCGCCGACATTCAGCTGCCGGGCCCGCCAGCCATTGGCGATGCGCTGACGGAGCATCAGGCACTGGCCGAGCTGAAAGCGATCGCCAGCCGCAATCAGCGTTTTAAATCTTATATCGGCATGGGCTATACGCCGGTGCTGATGCCGCCGGTGATCCTGCGCAACCTGCTGGAAAATCCAGGCTGGTATACCGCTTATACGCCGTATCAGCCGGAAGTTTCCCAGGGCCGTCTTGAGGCGCTGCTAAATTTCCAGCAGCTGACGCTTGATTTAACCGGAATGGATATCGCGTCAGCATCGCTGCTGGACGAAGCCACCGCGGCGGCTGAAGCGATGGCGATGGCAAAGCGCGTCAGCAAGCTGAAAAATGCGAACAAATTCTTTATCGCCGACGATGTTCATCCGCAAACGCTGGATGTGGTCAGAACGCGGGCGGAAACCTTCGGTTTTGAGATTCTGATCGATAAAGCCGAACGCGCACTGGATCACGATGAGCTGTTTGGCGTGTTGCTGCAGCAGACCGGCACCACTGGCGAAGTTCACAACTATGGCACGCTGATCGCTGCACTGAAAGCACGTAAAGTGGTGGTCAGCGTAGCGGCCGATTTTATGGCGCTGGTACTGCTGGAAGCGCCGGGCCGTCAGGGCGCGGATATTGTTTTCGGCTCCTCCCAGCGCTTTGGCGTGCCGATGGGCTACGGCGGCCCGCACGCGGCCTTTTTTGCGGCGCGTGATGAGTTTAAACGTTCAATGCCGGGACGCATTATCGGTGTATCGCGCGACGCCGCTGGCAATACGGCGCTGCGTATGGCGATGCAGACGCGCGAGCAGCATATTCGTCGTGAAAAAGCGAACTCCAACATCTGTACTTCTCAAGTACTGCTGGCCAACATTGCCGGTTTTTACGCCGTGTTCCACGGGCCGGAAGGGCTGAAACGCATCGCCAGCCGCATTCATCGTCTGACCGATATTCTGGCGGCCGGTCTGCAAAAGGGCGGGCTGACGCTGCGTCACAATAGCTGGTTCGATACGCTGACCGTTGAGGTTGCCGATAAAGCCGCCGTGCTAGCGCGGGCGCTCAGCTTCGGCGTTAACCTGCGTACCGATATTCATCAGGCGGTGGGCATTACGCTGGATGAAACCACCAGCCGCGAAGATGTCGCCACGCTGTTTGCGATTCTGCTGGGCGATGACCATGGTCTGGAGATCGACGCGCTGGATAGCGCCGTTGCCGCTGACAGCGGGTCGATTCCCGCAGCGCTGCAGCGCCAGCAGCCAATCCTGACGCATCCGGTCTTTAATCGCTATCACAGCGAAACCGAAATGATGCGTTATATGCACAGCCTGGAGAAAAAGGATCTGGCGCTGAACCAGGCGATGATCCCGCTCGGCTCCTGCACCATGAAGCTTAACGCCGCCGCTGAAATGATTCCGATTACCTGGCCAGAATTTGCCGAGCTGCATCCGTTCTGCCCGGCAGAGCAGGCGGCGGGCTATCTGCAGATGATCGGCCAGCTGTCGCAGTGGCTGGTGCAACTGACCGGTTATGATGCGCTCTGTATGCAGCCGAACTCCGGCGCACAGGGCGAGTACGCTGGTCTGCTGGCTATTCGTCGCTATCATGAAAGCCGTAACGAGGGCGAGCGTCATATCTGTCTGATCCCCAGCTCCGCTCACGGCACCAACCCGGCTTCGGCGCAGATGGCTGGTATGACGGTGGTAGTCGTTGCCTGCGATAAGCAGGGCAACATCGACCTGCATGATTTACGCGAGAAAGCGGAGCAGGCGGGCAGCGCGCTCTCCTGCATTATGGTGACCTATCCTTCTACTCACGGCGTGTATGAAGAGACGATTCGCGAAGTTTGTCAGATCGTTCACCAGTATGGCGGGCAGGTCTATCTCGACGGCGCGAATATGAATGCGCAGGTCGGCATTACCACCCCGGGCTATATCGGCGCCGACGTTTCTCACCTTAACCTGCACAAAACCTTCTGCATTCCGCACGGCGGCGGCGGGCCGGGCATGGGGCCGATCGGCGTGAAAGCGCACCTGGCGCCGTTTGTACCAGGCCACAGCGTGGTGCAGATTGATGACATGCTGACGCAGCAGGGTGCGGTTTCCGCCGCACCGTTCGGCAGCGCCTCTATTCTGCCGATCAGCTGGATGTACATTCGCATGATGGGCGCGGAAGGGCTGAAGCAGGCCAGTTCGGTGGCGATCCTGAACGCGAACTATATTGCCAGCCGTTTACAGTCTGCCTATCCGGTGCTGTACACCGGACGCGATCATCGTGTTGCGCATGAATGTATTCTGGATATTCGTCCGCTGAAAGAGCAAACCGGTATTAGCGAGCTGGATATTGCCAAGCGCCTGATCGACTACGGATTCCATGCGCCGACCATGTCATTCCCGGTAGCTGGAACGCTGATGGTGGAGCCGACCGAATCAGAAGGGAAAGCCGAACTGGATCGCTTTATCGATGCGATGCTGGCGATTCGTATGGAGATCGATCGCGTGGCGAATGGCGAATGGCCGCTGGAGGACAATCCGCTGGTCAATGCGCCGCATACGCAGCAGGAGCTGGTAAGCGACTGGTCGCATCCTTACAGCCGCGAGCTGGCGGTGTTCCCGGCGGGAAGCAGCAATAAGTACTGGCCGACGGTGAAGCGTCTGGATGATGTCTTCGGCGATCGCAACCTGTTCTGTTCCTGCGTGCCGATTAGCGAATACCAGTAAGCCGGTTTTTGAAGGAAAAAGACTCAGACAACATTAAAGCTTGCTGCTGTCGACGATGTGTCTGCAAGAGATGTTGCGGCCGTCCGTAAAGACGCAACGGCCGTCATCCATGACGCGCTCGGCCCGCGCCTTCCCTGGCGCGGGACGCTTTATTCCAGGCCGTAACATCTCTTGCCTCAGGTTCAGGTGTCGCCTGTTTTCCTCGCTCAGGCACCTTACCAACCAAAAAAGGCCGGTATTTATCCAGCCTTTTCTAATTACAGCAGCTTCTGTTTACAGCTGTTCGCCGTTGCTGGCGATCACCTGTTGATACCAGGCGAAGCTCTTCTTCTTCGAACGCGCCATGGTGCCGCTGCCGTCGTCATTCTTATCCACATGAATAAAGCCGTAGCGCTTGTTGTACTGGCCGGTGGTAAAGGATACGCAATCAATGCAGCCCCACGGCGTATAACCCATCAGGTCAACGCCATCTTCCAGCACCGCCTTTTTCATCTGCTCAATGTGCGCGCTCAGGTAGTCGATGCGGTAATCATCTTCAATAAAGCCGTCAGCGTTCGGCTTATCGATCGCGCCGAAGCCGTTTTCCACGATAAACAGCGGCTTCTGATAACGCTCATAGAGAATATTCAGTGAATAACGCAGGCCAACCGGATCGATCTGCCAGCCCCAGTCAGAGGCTTTAACGTGCGGATTCGGCACGCTGCCTTCAAAGCCGGTAATGGAAACGCCCTGGCCTTTGGTATTGGCCTGCACTGCATTGCTCATGTAGTAGCTGAAACCGATATAGTCGCAGCAGCCGTTGCGCAGGATCTCGTCGTCGCCGGCTTCCATCTCAATATGGTAGCCTTTGCGCGCCCATTCCTGCAGCGTGTAGGAAGGATAGTAGCCGCGCATCTGCACATCGCTGAATACATAGCGACGGTGCATCGCTTCCTGGGCAAACATCACATCGTCCGGGTGACAGGAGAACGGATAGACCGGCACCATCGCGATCATGCAGCCAATCTGGAAATCGGGATTAATACGATGCCCCAATTCAACCACTTTTGCGCTGGCGACGAACTGGTGGTGCATCACCTGATACATCGCCTGCTCAGGTTTTTCATGATCGGTAAATACCACGCCGGAACAGCAGTAGCCGAACAACGGATAATTCCAGGTGCGCTGGTTGTTGATCTCGTTAAAGGTCATCCAGTATTTCACCTTGTGCTGATAGCGGCGCATCACCACTTCGCTAAAGCGCACAAAGAAATCGACCACTTTCCGGTTCAGCCAGCCACCGTACTGCTTCACCAGATGCCACGGCATCTCAAAATGGGACAGCGTGATCACCGGCTCAATGCCGTGCTTCAGCAGCTCATCGAACAGGTCGTCATAAAATTGCAGACCCGCTTCGTTCGGCTCCAGCTCATCGCCGTTGGGGAAAATACGCGTCCAGGCGATAGAGGTACGGAAGCATTTAAAGCCCATCTCGGCAAACAGCGCCACGTCTTCTTTATAGCGATGATAAAAATCAACCGCTTCGTGATTCGGATAGTTATAGCCAGGCTGTACGCCATCGGTCATTACACGATCGACGCCGTGGGAGCCGCCGGACAGTACGTCACAGATACTGATGCCTTTACCGCCCTGATCCCAGCCGCCTTCAACCTGATGCGCGGCAACGGCGCCGCCCCAAAGGAAATCTTTTGGTAACTGTTGCTGTTTTGTCATAAACAATTCCTTACTGTTGCAGTAAAAAACGATCCGATTCACGCGCAGCCCGAATATTTCATTAAACGGCGGCAAAAATAACAAGGCGGCCGGTTAAAAGGATGCGGAAAATATAGCGTTCTGATGAAAAGCGTTGACCGGAGTTTAGCAAAGCGCGGCAGAATGTCACGTTATAACGAAACGTGACAAACGTAACTTGTTACCTGTAAAAAACAGCCTGTTTTATTTTATCTGGCGGCTGGCGAGTTTACGACCAATGGTTTCGATAATATACATGGTTGGCACCTGCGTCGTAATATCGAGGCCGCCGTTCATGCGAATTAAAGGCATATGGCAGGAGATATTAAAATCGGCCAGCTTAGCCAGCGAGCTGGTTTCACTGTTGGTAATAGTAATGATTTTGCAACGATTCAGGCTGAACTGGCTGGCAAGCCGTAGGATCTCTTCCGTTTCACCAGAGACAGAGAGAATAATCGCCACCGCGTCCTTATACATATCGCTGCTGACCGGATAATAAGGGTCATCAATATAATTACTGAATTTTCCGACATTAGAGAAAAAACGCGCGCCATATTTTCCTAATGTGCCGGAGGTGCCTGCGCCGACGAAAATAATACGTTGCGCTGCCAGAATATGTTCTACCGCCTGGCTAATTAAATGCTCAAATTCATCGTTATTAATGCTTTTAAAAAAGCTGACCAGTTCATTGACGCCATAATTAATGGGCCGCAGCTGTTCCTGCTCCAGATATAATTTAAATCGAATACGAAATTCAGAATATCCGTCGCACTGCATTTTACGACAAAAGCGTAATACCGAGGTGGTGGAGACACCTGCGGCATCGGCCAGCTCACGGATGGTCATATACATCACTTTGTCACCGCTTTTGATAACGGTGTTGTAAACCATCATCTCTGTGTCATTGAGCGTTGAAATTATGCTGTGCGTAAACATGCTGTATCCGTCATTGATTCCCGCGCCATACCTTACCAGATTTTGCCTTTGCCGCCGATGAAGAAGGCGGTAACAGAGTGACATAAAATTATTTAAGCTTACACGTGTACACTGAAAGGTTTCTCGTCTAGGCTGTGGGTGCGTAGAAATTCAACAGTGTTTTTCGGTAACGATTTTCGTTTTCGGCACAGTGAATTAGCCGAGGATGGAGCAAAAAAATGACAAATAAAAGCGCATTAGCAGAGGGATATTCTCTCGCAGAGGAGGTCGCTAACAGCATTAGCCACGGTATTGGCTGTATTTTCGGGATCGTTGGGCTGGTTTTGTTACTGAATCAGGCGATGGCGGCGAATGCGGGAATTGTCGCGCTTGTGAGCTACAGCCTGTACGGCGGCAGTATTATTTTGCTGTTTCTCGCCTCGACACTGTATCACGCAATTCCTTACCCGCGCGCTAAATTCTGGCTGAAAAAGCTGGATCACTGTGCAATTTATCTGTTGATTGCCGGAACCTATACGCCGTTTTTGCTGGTGGGACTTAATTCACCGTTAGCACACGGCCTGATGATTGTTATCTGGAGCCTGGCGCTGGCGGGTATTATCTTTAAGTTGTTGTTTATTCATCGCTTTAAGGCGCTATCGCTGGTGACTTATTTGCTGATGGGCTGGCTATCGGTAATTGTGATTTATGAGCTGGCTATGGAGCTGGAGCCCGGCGGCGTCTGGCTGCTGGCGGCAGGCGGAATTATTTATACGCTGGGTGTTATTTTTTATGTCGCGAAGCGCATTCCTTATAATCATGCCATCTGGCATGGCTTTGTGCTGGGCGGCAGCATTTGCCACTTTCTGGCGATCTATCTCTACGTGCTGTAATGAGAACGGCAGAAAGATGGCTTCTGCGGCGATGCGAGCCTAAAAAACGCCTGGTGCTGGCGCAACGGGATCAATAAAAAAGGCGGCTGCGAGCCGCCTTTTCTTATGTTGCCAACCGGGAAATTACGCGTCCGCCAGCGAGTAGGGCAGCGGCTGAATCGCCAGCTGACCGCCTTCATCGCCCTGCACACGCAGCACGCTGTCTGCTTCCAGATCGTTATTCAGCACCGCCTGCACCCAAACTTCGCCCGATTCCAGTTGAACCGCAGCCAGAATGGTACCGGTACGCCGCCAGTTTTCACCCATCTTCAATTCCAGCGCATCGCCCGCGTCCGGCACGCGGCCCGCTTTGCCCGCCAGCCAGTAAAGGGCGCGTTTGTTGGCGCCGCGAAATTTAGCGCGCGCCACCATTTCCTGGCCGGTGTAGCAGCCTTTCTTAAAGCTGATGGCATCAAGCGCCTGTAAATTGGTCGCCTGCGGAATCAACTGGGCGCTGGTTTTATCACCCAGCACCGGCAAACCCGCTTCAATGTCCAGCGCCAGCCACTGCTTGCTGTCATTGAGCTGAGCTTCGCCCGCCAGCGCCTGTTTCAGTTCGCTGGCCTTTTCCGCCGTTGTTACCAGCAGAAAACGCTCAGCAGGCGTATCAAACCATAGCAGTGTTGAGTCGCCATCCTGCACTACCGGCGATTGCGCATCCGGCAGGGCGGCAAAGCGGTTGGTTAACGCCGCTCTGGCCTGAAAGCCTGCAACACCAAGCAGCACCGCGTTTTCATCGGCGGCTATAGTAACTTTAGAGAAAACTGCGTATTTCTTCAGTTCCGCAATCTGCGTATCGCGCAGGCTGCGGCGCTCAATATAGGCATAGCCTTCGCCACGGTGGAACAGGCGCAGGTTGCTCCACATTTTCCCTTTGGCATCGCAGTGCGCGCAGGGCAAATGCTTTTCTGCAGGCAGCGCGGCAACATCCAGCGTGACCTGGCCCTGTAAATAGCTGGTGCTGTCTGCGCCCTGAACGGAAACCAGCGCCCAGTCTTCCAGTGAAACTAACGTCAGCGGCAGCCGGGATGAAGCAACAGGCTGACGCGGTGGAAAAATAAAGTCAGGCATAGCGAGATCCTGAAGAGTCAGTGAATAACAAATGTGACTTCATATTAAAAGAGCAAGTGGGCTTTGCAACCTGTTTCCCGAAACCGACGCACAAATCGCGTGATAACCCTGCAACTTGTCATAGCGCTTTGCGGCGCGGCGCGCAGGGAGCGAATTTGCTTTCAACAGCCTGCAGAAAAAGCGCTACACTAGCCAGCATAGTTGAGCTAACCGATGACGGAACACATGGATATTAATGATAAATCCCGTATTCACTGGGCCTGCCGCCGCGGCATGCTGGAGCTGGACATCGCTATCATGCCTTTCTTTAAATATGAATATGATTCGTTAAGCGATGACGACAAGGCGCTGTTTATTCGCCTGTTGAAAAGCGACGACCCGGATCTGTTTAACTGGCTGATGAATCACGGCGAGCCGGCTGATGCCGAGTTGAAACGCATGGTGCAGCTGATCCAGACGCGCAATCAGCAGCGTGGGCCGGAACGTGGCGCGGTGGCAATCTGATCTCTCTCCATCGGCATGGGCGCAGCGTATTACGCTGGCGCTCTATATGCCGGTCGTTGTTGCGCTGTTGCTGCTGCCCTGGCCGCTACCGCTAACGCCGTTTATTGTCGGGCTATTACTGCTGTTAATGCTGGAGTTGCGGCATCGTTTACGCTTACAGCGGCAGTTATGTGGGTCATTGGTGGCCGATGAAAGCCGTTGCTGGCACTGGCAGCAACATAGCGCTCAGGTGACGCGACCGCCTTTTGCCTTACCTTTTGGCGTGCTGCTTTCTTTACGCACGGAGCGGGGAAAACGGTTCTCTCTGTGGTTGATGCGCGACAGCATGAGCGAAGCGAACTGGCGTGCGTTGCGCCGCCTGCTGAAAGGGTATCTGTAAGAAATCGGCGAGGCCCGTTTCTGACTGGGCCTGCATTGGACGAAAAACCGTATTCGGCTGCGTTCATCAGACAACGTGCCTTTAGGTTGCTGTGTTTATCAGGCCACACGGGTTTAAGTTGCTGTGTTTATCAGTCAACGTACGTTTAAGTCGCTGCGCTCATCAGCCATCGTGCCTGTAAATTTCTGCTTTCTTTCGCTTTTGTTTAACAGGCTAATCCCAGGTGTTCAAACCTGAGATCGCCTGCAACAGGCAGCCTTTATAGCAAGGCAGCGGTTTCCGTCAGGATCTGCTCACACCACTGCGCGATGCGCTCATCGCTTACATCGAACTGGTTCACATCATCCAGCGCCAGGCCCACAAACTGCTTGCCATCGGCAGTTAGCGGCTTCGGACTGGTAAACTCATAGCCTTCCGTCGGCCAGAAGCCAACAAACTGCACGCCCATCGGCGCCAGCAGGTCATGCAGCATCCCTAAAGCATCGAGAAACCACTCGCCGTAACCCAGCTGATCGCCCATTCCATACAGCGCCACCACCTTTCCGCGCAGATTAAGATCCGGGATTTCCTGCCATACCGCTTCCCAGTCTTCCTGTAGTTCGCCGAAATCCCAGGTAGGAATACCGAGGATCAGCATATCGTACTGTTCCATCAGCGCCGGGGAGTCATCTTTCAGGTTGTGCAGCGTTACCAGCTCCTCGCCGATAAAGTCGCGGATTTTCTCCGCGGCCATCTCGGTATAACAGGTGCTGGAACCGTAAAAAAGGCCAATCTTCATACGGAAAATCTACTCATAACGGTCTTCAGATGGGCGCAATTGTATCAGAAGGCTGCCGCTTTCAGGCATAATGAAGGCAAAATCACACAGATGCGCAAAGAGGGGAAAGTGCAGGATAACGATCTCATTGAACAGTTTCTGGATGCGCTGTGGATCGAACGTAATCTGGCGCAAAATACCCTGGCGTCATACCGCCAGGACCTTCAGTCACTTACCGGCTGGCTGGCGCATCATCAACGATCTTTGCTGCAGACCGACGCTGCCGATTTACAGGCTTTTCTTGCTGAGCGCGTGGAGGGCGGCTATAAAGCCACCAGCTCAGCGCGTCTGCTCAGCGCGATGCGCCGTCTGTTTCAGTATCTCTACCGTGAAAAACTGCGCGATGACGATCCCAGCGCATTGCTCTCGTCGCCTAAGCTGCCGCAGCGCCTGCCAAAAGATCTTTCGGAAGCGCAGGTGGAGCGGCTGTTACAGGCGCCCAGCGTTGAACAGCCAATTGAACTGCGCGATAAAGCGATGCTGGAACTGCTTTACGCGACCGGCCTGCGCGTTTCTGAGCTGGTAGGATTAACGGTCAGCGATGTTAGCCTGCGTCAGGGCGTGGTGCGCGTAATTGGTAAAGGCAACAAAGAGCGGCTGGTGCCGCTGGGGGAAGAGGCGATACACTGGCTGGAACAATATATGGAGTATGGCCGCCCCTGGCTGCTGAACGGGCAGGTTATTGATGTGCTGTTTCCCAGCAATCGGGCGCAGCAGATGACGCGCCAGACGTTCTGGCACCGGATCAAGCATTACGCCACGCTGGCGGGCATCGACAGCGATAAGCTTTCGCCGCACGTGTTACGCCACGCCTTTGCCACGCATCTGTTGAACCACGGCGCGGATCTCCGTGTCGTACAGATGCTATTGGGACACAGCGATCTCTCTACTACGCAGATTTACACGCATGTTGCGACCGAGCGTCTGCGTCAGTTACATCAACAGCATCATCCGCGCGCCTGAGGCGGCGGAACAATAAGGGAACAGGATGAAAAACAGATTTGCCATCGTCGCCTTGCTGGCTGCCTCCGTTACTGGCGTTGCCCAGGCTGATGACGCCGCGATCCAGCAATCACTCCGCAAGCTGGGACTGCAACAGACAGAAATTCAACCTTCTCCGCTGCCGGGCATGAAAACCGTGCTGTCGGAAAGCGGCGTGCTGTATGTCACCGAAGATGGAAAACATTTTATCCAGGGGCCGCTGTATGACGTGAGCGGCGCGCATCCGGTAAACGTAACCAATCAGCTGCTGCAGAAAAAAGTCGACGCGTTAAGTAAAGAGATGATCGTTTACAAAGCGCCGAAAGAGCAGCACGTGATTACCGTGTTCACGGATATTACCTGCGGTTACTGTCGCAAGCTCCATCAGGAAATGGCGGATTACAATGCGCTGGGCATCACCGTGCGCTATCTGGCTTTCCCGCGTGAAGGGATGAACGGGCAGGTGGCGAAAGAGATGAAGTCTATCTGGTGCGCGGCGGATCGTAATAAAGCGTTTGACGCGGCAATGAAAGGCGACGAAGTCTCTCCTATCGACTGTAAAATCAATCTCGACCAGCACTATCAGCTGGGCATCCTGTTCGGCATTCAGGGCACGCCGGCCATCCTGCTGGAAAACGGCATGATGATCCCCGGTTACCAGGGGCCGCAGGAGATGAAACAGCTTCTTGATAAACAAAAAAGCGGTAGCTAAACATCAGTGAATAAACCGACGCAACTCCGCCGCCGTGAGGCGGCAAATAATACGGCGCTGCCAGCGGATCTGCATCCGTTGCTGCGCCGTTTGTATGCCCAGCGCGGCGTCAGCGACCAGCGCGAGCTGGAGCGCGGCGCGAAATTCCTTCATCCCTGGGATGGATTAAGCGGGATGGATCGGGCGGTAGCGCTGCTGCATCAGGCGCTGCGCGAGGGTAAACAGATTATGATTGTCGGCGATTTCGATGCCGACGGCGCCACCAGTACCGCGCTCACCGTACTGGCATTGCGCGGCATGGGCGGCCAGCACGTGCAATATCTGGTGCCTAACCGTTTCGATGATGGTTACGGCCTGAGCCCGGAAGTGGTGGAGCAGGCGGCGGCGCGCGGTGCGGAGTTGATTCTGACGGTGGATAACGGCATCTCTTCGCACGCGGGTGTGGAGTGCGCGCATCAGAAAGGGATCCCGGTGCTGGTGACCGATCACCATCTGCCCGGCGAAACGCTGCCGGCGGCAGAAGCCATCGTCAATCCCAACCTTAACGACAGTTCTTTCCCTTCGAAAGCATTAGCGGGTGTCGGCGTCGCGTTCTATTTGATGCTGGCGCTGCGGGCGCACTTGCGCGAGCAGGGATGGTTCGATAACGGGCTGGCAGTGCCTAACCTGGCGGAGCTGCTTGATTTGGTCGCATTGGGCACGGTAGCGGACGTGGTGCCGCTGGATGCCAATAACCGGATTTTGGTATGGCAGGGCATGAGCCGTATTCGGGCGGGCAAATGTCGTCCGGGCATTCGCGCGCTGCTGGAAGTTGCCAATCGCGACGCACGTCAGCTGGCCGCCAGCGATTTGGGTTTTGCGCTGGGGCCGCGCTTAAATGCCGCAGGGCGTCTGGATGATATGTCAGTTGGCGTGGCGCTGCTGCTCACTGAAGATCTGGCGCAGGCGCGCATGTTAGCCAGCGAGTTGGATGCGTTAAATCAGACGCGTAAAGAGATCGAGCAGGGGATGCAGGCTGAGGCGCTGACGCTGTGCAATCAGCTGGAGCGCAGCAGTGAAGCGTTGCCGCTGGGCCTCGCTTTTTATCATCCTGAATGGCATCAGGGCGTGGTGGGCATTCTGGCTTCACGCCTGAAGGAGCGTTTTCATCGTCCGGTTATCGCTTTCGCGCCAGCGGGCGACGGCACATTGAAAGGCTCCGGTCGTTCCATTGCCGGTTTGCATCTCCGTGATGCGCTGGAGCGGCTGGATACGTTAAACCCAGGCCTGATCCTGAAGTTTGGCGGCCATGCGATGGCCGCTGGATTGTCGCTGGAAGAGGCGAAGTTTGAGCAGTTCAGCGCACGGTTTAGCGAATTGGTCGGCGAGTGGCTGGATGCCGAAGCGCTGCAGGGCGTTATCTGGTCTGACGGCGAGCTGATGGCGCAGGAGCTGACGTTGCCCACCGCAGAGCTATTGCGCGATGCCGGCCCGTGGGGGCAGGCTTTTCCTGAGCCGATTTTTGACGGCAAGTTTAAGCTGCTACAGCAGCGTCTGGTGGGCGAGCGGCATCTGAAGGTAATGATCGAGCCGTTAGGTGGCGGGCCATTACTGGACGGAATCGCTTTTAACGTAGATACGCGGCTCTGGCCGGATACCAGCGTGCGTCACGTTGAGCTGGCCTATAAGCTGGATGTGAATGAGTTTCGCGGCAATCGCAGCGTGCAGTTATTGATTGAGCATATCTGGCCGTTGTAACAGGTTTAGGTGTTTGCGCCGTAGGGCAGGCTTTAAAAGCGCTGCTGGTCGGCCAAAGGGATAAGTTGCCGTTCATAGGTTTACGGCTGCGCATAGTGAGGTATTCACTGCTGCGTTGCCGATTAATGTTTTAACATCTACGCTGCCGATCTCCGTCGCCTTTCAGCAACAAGCAACGCCTGGCCAGCCGCGCCGACATTCGCCCGCAAAAACTACAATCTCGCCGCCTTTTCAGTTAAACTGCCGCGTTACATCCAAGACACTTCCTCTATAAGATTAAAGCCATGTTTGAAATTAATCCGGTGAAAAACCGTATTCAGGACCTCACTGAACGCAGCGACGTTCTTAGGGGGTATCTTTGACTACGATGCCAAGAAAGAACGCCTCGAAGAAGTAAACGCCGAACTGGAACAGCCAGACGTCTGGAACGAACCTGAACGCGCACAGGCGCTGGGTAAAGAACGTTCCGCGCTGGAAGCCATTGTCGATACGCTTGACCAAATGACTCAGGGTCTCGAAGATGTTTCCGGTCTGCTGGAGCTGGCCGTTGAAGCTGACGATGAAGAAACCTTCAACGAAGCCGTTGCCGAGCTGGATACGCTGGAGAAAAAACTGGGCGAGCTGGAATTCCGCCGCATGTTCTCTGGCGAATATGATAGCGCCGACTGCTATATCGATCTCCAGGCGGGATCGGGTGGCACCGAAGCGCAAGACTGGGCCAGCATGCTGCTGCGCATGTACCTGCGCTGGGCGGAAGATAAAGGTTTCAAAACCGAAGTTATCGAAGTCTCCGACGGCGAAGTGGCGGGCATTAAATCCGCAACCATCCGCATCTCCGGTGACTACGCATTCGGCTGGCTGCGTACTGAAACCGGCGTTCATCGCCTGGTGCGCAAAAGTCCGTTCGACTCTGGCGGCCGTCGTCATACCTCCTTCAGCTCCGCTTTCGTCTACCCGGAAGTGGATGACGACATCGACATCGAAATCAATCCGGCGGATCTGCGTATCGACGTTTACCGCGCATCCGGCGCGGGCGGACAGCACGTTAACCGTACGGAATCTGCGGTGCGTATTACCCATATTCCGACCGGTACCGTTACCCAGTGTCAGAACGACCGTTCCCAGCATAAAAACAAAGACCAGGCCATGAAGCAGATGAAAGCCAAGCTTTATGAACTGGAAATGCAGAAGAAAAACGCTGAGAAACAGGCGCTGGAAGATAACAAATCTGATATTGGCTGGGGCAGCCAGATTCGCTCCTACGTGCTGGATGATTCACGCATCAAAGATCTGCGCACCGGCGTAGAAACGCGTAACACCCAGGCGGTGCTGGACGGCGATCTGGATCGTTTCATCGAAGCAAGTTTGAAAGCAGGGCTATAAGGAACCGACATGTCTGAACAACAACCGCAGGGCGCTGATGCCGCGCTTGAACTTAATAACGAACTGAAAGCGCGTCGTGAAAAGCTCAGCGCGCTGCGTGAACAGGGCGTGGCGTTTCCGAACGATTTCCGCCGCGACAGCGTTTCTGACCAGCTGCACGCCCAGTACGATGACAAAGAAAACGAAGAACTGGAAGCGCTGAACATTGAAGTCAGCGTGGCGGGCCGCATGATGACGCGCCGCATCATGGGCAAGGCGTCGTTTGTAACGCTGCAGGACGTGGGCGGACGTATTCAGCTTTACGTAGCGCGCGATGACCTCGCGGAAGGCATCTACAACGAACAGTTTAAAAAGTGGGACCTGGGCGACATCCTTGGCGCGCGCGGCAAACTGTTCAAAACCAAAACCGGCGAGCTATCGATCCACTGCACCGAACTGCGCCTGCTGACTAAAGCGCTGCGTCCGCTGCCGGACAAATTCCACGGCCTCGCCGATCAGGAAACCCGCTATCGCCAGCGCTATCTCGATCTGATCGCTAACGAAGAGTCACGTAAAACCTTCCGTATTCGCTCGCAGATTATGGCTGGCATCCGCCAGTTCATGGTCGGCCGCGATTTCATGGAAGTGGAAACCCCGATGATGCAGGTGATCCCTGGCGGCGCCTCTGCCCGTCCGTTTATCACCCATCACAATGCGCTCGACATCGATATGTACCTGCGTATTGCGCCGGAACTCTATCTGAAACGTCTGGTGGTTGGCGGCTTCGATCGCGTCTTTGAGATCAACCGTAACTTCCGTAATGAAGGCATTTCGCCGCGTCATAACCCTGAGTTCACCATGATGGAACTCTATATGGCCTACGCGGATTACAAAGATCTGATCGAGCTGACCGAAAGCCTGTTCCGTACCCTGGCACAGAATGTGCTGGGCACTACCGAAGTGCCTTACGGTGAGCAGACGTTTGATTTCGGCAAGCCGTTCGCCAAAATGA
This sequence comes from Mixta sp. Marseille-Q2659, assembly GCF_940807255.1. GTDB lineage: Bacteria > Pseudomonadota > Gammaproteobacteria > Enterobacterales > Enterobacteriaceae > Mixta. Next base: position 77,745 of record NZ_CALNWY010000014.1, read on the forward strand.
CGATGAAAGAAGCGATTCAGAAATATCGCCCGGAAACCAATCTGGCCGATCTGGATGACTTCGAAAAAGCGGCAGAGATTGCGCGTTCGCTGGGCATCAAGGTTGAGAAAAGCTGGGGCCTGGGCCGCGTCGTAACGGAAATCTTTGAAGAGACGGCGGAAAGCCATCTGATCCAGCCGACCTTCATCACCGAATATCCGGCAGAAGTCTCTCCGCTGGCGCGCCGTAACGACACCAACCCGGAAATCACCGATCGCTTCGAATTCTTTATCGGCGGTCGTGAAATCGGCAACGGCTTCTCCGAGCTGAACGACGCCGAAGATCAGGCTGACCGTTTCCGCCAGCAGGTGGAAGCGAAGGATGCCGGCGATGACGAAGCGATGTTCTTCGATGAAGATTACGTTACCGCCCTGGAACACGGCCTGCCGCCGACTGCCGGTCTCGGCATCGGTATCGACCGTATGGTGATGCTGTTTACCAACAGCCACACCATTCGCGACGTAATCCTGTTCCCGGCCCTGCGCCCGACAGGTAAATAATCCAGATCGCTTATGCGAAAAGGGACGCTTCGGCGTCCCTTTTTACGTTACGCCTGCGCGTCGCCTTGAGATATTTTTCTTCCTTTGCCAGGCTGAAGCGATACCTCGTCTGGAGTTAACACTATGCAGCCATTATCGCGCCCGGAGTTTATTTCTCACTGGCAGGCGTTGGAAGAACCTGATGTAGCACACTATCGTGGCGACAGTGAACATATGGGCATCGGCGCGCCGCTGGGCCGCGCACTGGGACTTACGCGTATCGGCATTCATCATGAGCGTCTGCTGCCGGGCCGCCGTCTCTCTTATCCTCACGCCGAAAGCGCCGAAGAAGAGTTTGTATATGTGCTGGAAGGCTCGCCTCATGTCTGGATCAATGGCGATTTACATGCGTTGATGCCGGGCGATGCGGTAGCCTTTCCGGCAGGAACCGGTATCTGCCACACCTTTATTAACAACAGCAACGAGGAAGTCAGGCTGCTGGTGGTGGGGGAGGCCAATAAACCGGAGAATCGGATCCATTATCCGCTTAATCCCATTTATGAAACGACGCGCGAAGATCGCTGGATCGATCCGCCGATGCAGCCGCTTGGCCCGCATGATGGCTTGCCCGACGCGCAGCGTAAATAGCCCGCCTTTGCTGAAGCCGCCGTCTAACCTTGCGTAATCTCAGGATTTTGTCTCTGCCGCCAACCAGTCGGCAAAGCGGGCATAGGGAATATAAAGCGCGACATCTTTGTACAGTGTTTTTCCGCTGCCCTTCGCATTGATCTCATCGCTGTAGCCGACAATCACGCCGGCCAGCGTATCGTCGGAGGCGTTATACACCGCGCCGCCGGACATGCCTTGCACCACGCCGGCATCCGTCGCCACCACCACGCAGTCAGGTTTATTCCAGCGGTTTTGCAGGCTGGTATTAACCAGATTCTTTCCTGCAGAAGCAACCGGCATCGCGGTATAAAAGCTGTAGCCGTAAAGATTAACCCGATCGCCCATAAAACCGTTGCGAAAACGCGGCGGCAGATTTTGCCCACTGTTCTTGTGATAAACGATGGCTAAATCGCACTCCGGGTGCCAGGCCTTCACCTTATATAAAGAGAATTTCGCCACGTGCGCGGCGGTCAGGCTATATTCCGCAGTAAGAGGAATGGTGGTGCCGAGCGTACCTAAACCCAGCACCGTAGGAATGCCGGTGACGGTCATATCAACGCGCTTCTGCGCTTCCTGGCTGTATTCATAATGGCCGACTGAACAGCCGGTCAAACATAACACCAGCAGGGCGAACATCTGTCGCATGGCGACTCCCCGATAAAATAATTAAGCGTTGCTCATCACCTGGTTAATCCCTGAACGGAATATCGGCAACGGCAATCCTTTCTTTAACGCCTGAGCCAACAGATAAAAATCGGTTTTTACGTGACAAGGCCAGCGCGGGAAAGGCGTATACGGGCCGAGCTTACCAAATTTTCTCGCTAAATTAATAAGCTGTAATAAAGGAACTCTCCTAAAAGCAATCCGTCGCCCAAAACAGGATTATTGCGCGCTGCGCAATAATCTCTTTGTGCGGCGCGGGTGTTTGCTGACAAAACCCTGTGTTTTAATAGCGCCCCTGACGCAACAAATAGATTACAACGCGTCATCTGGTCCGCTGTAACGCAGCGGCATACCTGGAGTCTGCAATCATCGTTTTTGGGAGAGTGTTATGCCTGTTTCACTGCTGGCGCTGGCGCTAAGCGCGTTCGCCATCGGCACCACCGAGTTTGTCATTATGGGATTATTGCCGGAGGTGGCGGGCGACCTGCGCGTCTCTATCCCTTCTGCCGGTTGGCTGATCAGCGGCTATGCGCTGGGCGTAGCCATTGGCGCGCCGGTGATGGCGCTGCTGACCGCGCGCCTGCCGCGCAAGCGTACGTTAATTTTGCTGATGTCGATTTTTATCATCGGTAACCTGCTGTGCGCGCTGGCCTACAGCTATAACCTGCTGATGCTGGCGCGTATCGTGACCGCGCTCTGTCACGGCGCATTCTTCGGTATCGGTTCAGTGGTAGCCGCCAGCCTGGTGGCGCCTAACCGTCAGGCGTCGGCGGTGGCGTTGATGTTTACCGGCCTGACGCTGGCTAACGTGCTGGGCGTGCCGCTCGGCACCTGGTTTGGTCAGCTGTTTGGCTGGCGCGCCACCTTCTGGGGCGTGGCGGTTATCGGCGTTCTGGCGTTTATCGCGCTGATTGTCAGTCTGCCGACCAATAAAGATGAGAAGCCGGTGCATCTCGCCAGCGAAATTAGCGCGCTGGCAAACGGCAAACTCTGGCTGTCGCTGCTGATGACGGTCTGCTTCGCGGCGGCGATGTTTGCGCTGTTCAGCTATATCGCGCCGCTGCTGTTGCAGGTCACCGGCATCAGCAATCGTGGCGTCAGTTGGACGTTGTTCCTGATTGGCGCGGGCCTGACGGTTGGCAACATTATCGGCGGCAAGCTGGCGGACTGGAAAGTCTCCTTCAGCCTGATCCTGAGCTTTGCGCTGATTGCGCTCTTCTCGCTGGCCTTTAGCTGGACCAGCCACGCTCTCTGGCTGGCGGAAATCACCCTGTTCCTGTGGGCGATGGCGACCTTCGCCACCGTGCCGGGCCTGCAAATTAACGTGGTACGCCACGGTAAAGAGGCGCCGAACCTGGTTTCCACGCTGAACATCTCCGCCTTTAACGTTGGCAACGCGCTGGGCGCCTGGGTCGGCGGCGCGGTCATTGAACGAGGCTACGGCCTGACGGCGGTGCCGGTGGCGGCGGCAGTACTGGCGGCCATCGGCCTGCTGGTTTGCCTGATTACCTTCCGTCGCGCAGGCGGCCAGACGCAGCCGGTACGCGCTTAACCCAGCGCCGCCTCGAGGCGAGTCCGAAACTGTGCGGCTTCCCGCTGCAAATGCTCACTGAACGCGCTGACCAGTGCGGAAGCCGGGCGATGCAGCGGGCGAATCAGGCTCACGGTGAAGGGCACCTCAACGCTAAAGCGCCGGACAGCCACGCCGCTGGCGGCATAATCCAACGCCGTCAGCGGATTCACCACGGAAATCCCCACGCCAGCGCGCACCATCGCACAGACCGACGCCGCGCTGTGCGTCTCCATCACCATTCGACGCTGCACATGATGTTCATGAAACAGCGCGTCCAGCAGCTGGCGATAGCTGTCGCTGCGCGACAGGCTGATATAGCTTTCTCCCGCAAAATCCTGCGGCGTCAGCTGCTTGCGTGACGCCAACGGATGATCGGCGGGCAGCACGCACACTTCATTCAACGTCAACAGTTCAATGCGTTCCGTTCCGGCGGGCGTGGCGTGGGTTTCGGTCAGGCCAAGATCGTAGCGCTGAGCGGAGAGCCACTCCTCCAGCAGCGGCGACTCCTGCGGAATAATATTCAGGCTAAGGTCGGGATAGCGCTGGAGAAAAGGCTGGCAGAGCGGCGGCAGCAGTGACTGGGAAAAAACCGGCAGGCAGGCGACGGAAAGTTCGCCCTGGCGAAACTGCCGTAATCCCTCCGCCGTGCTGATAATGCGGTCGAGGCCATACCAGGAGCGCTGCACTTCCTCAAACAGGCGTAGCCCCTGTACGGTCGGATGCAGGCGTCCGCGCACGCGCTCGAACAGGCTGAGTCCGGTCAGCTTCTCAAAACGCGCCAGCTCACGGCTGACGGTCGGCTGCGAGGTGTGCAGCAGTTCGGCGGCGGCGGTCAGATTGCCGCTGGTCATCACCGCGTGAAAAATTTCAATATGCCGATGGGTGATGTTCGCCATAAGCTTCTCCGTTACGCAAAGCCATATCATATTTGCATAGACTCCGCAGAAATAGATATTTTTCAGACAAAAAAAGCTGTGGCGTAATAGGGAAAATTTTGAGGAGAATTTACCATGCCGCGCCCGCTAACCCATGCCGACAGTGCCCTGAACGCTGCTAACTTACTGCCGCTGGCCGAACACTATGACGGGCCGTTCTGGGCCTACGATGCCGATATCATTCGCCAGCGCATCGCCCAGCTACAGCAGTTTGACGTAGTGCGTTTCGCCCAGAAAGCCTGCTCCAATATTCATATTCTGCGGCTGATGCGTGAAGCTGGCGTGAAGGTTGATTCCGTCTCGTTGGGCGAGATCGAGCGCGCGCTGGCGGCGGGCTATAAGGCGGGCGGCGATGAGATCGTGTTTACCGCTGACGTGCTGGATAAGCCTACGCTGGCGCGCGTGGCCGAGCTGCGCATTCCGGTCAATGCCGGTTCGGTGGATATGCTACACCAGCTGGGGCAGCGCTCGCCGGGCCATCCGGTCTGGCTGCGGATCAATCCCGGCTTCGGTCACGGCCACAGCCAGAAAACCAATACCGGCGGCGAAAACAGCAAGCATGGCATCTGGCACGGCGATCTGCCGCTGGCGTTACAGGCCATTCAGCAGCACGGTCTGACGCTGGTCGGCATTCATATGCATATCGGATCCGGCGTGGATTATGGCCATCTGGAACAGGTGTGCGAGGCGATGGTAAGCCAGGCGATCGCGCTGGATCAGGATATCAGCGCCATCTCGGCCGGTGGCGGCCTGTCGATTCCTTACCATTACGGCGAAGAGGCGATCGATACCCAGCACTATTACAGTCTGTGGCACCGCGCCCGCGAACGGATCGCCGCGCATCTCGGCCATCCGGTGAAGCTGGAGATTGAGCCGGGTCGTTTCCTGGTGGCTGAATCCGGCGTGCTGGTAGCGCAGGTCTGCTCAGTAAAAGAGATGGGCAGCCGCCATTTTGTGCTGGTGGATGCAGGCTTTAGCGATCTTATGCGTCCTGCAATGTATGGCAGCTATCATCATATCTCTTTGCTGAGTGCGGATGGCGCGGCGGAACAACGTGAACAGAGGGAAACCGTTATTGCGGGGCCGCTGTGCGAATCGGGCGATGTCTTTACCCAGCAGGAAGGAGGCAAAGTTGAAACCCGTGAACTGCCGGAAGCCCGGCCTGGCGATTATCTGGTGTTCCACGATACCGGCGCCTATGGCGCGTCGATGTCCTCTAACTACAACAGCCGTCCGCTGATCCCGGAAGTGCTGTTTGATGGCGGCCAGGCGCGTGAAATCCGTCGCCGCCAGACAATCGAGGAGTTGCTGGCGCTGGAGATGTAACGCTTTCTGCCTGTTACCACGCACCCTCCCTGCGAGAACGAATAACCGGCAGCGGTTTTACACCGCTGCCGTTTTTTTCACGATCTTTGCCTGTCCGGTACCGTCAACGGCCTGATGTTCAGGCCAGCAACTCTTTACGCAGCAGCACGATCTCCTCAGCCAGATCGCGACACAGCATCGCATTCATCAAATGATCCTGCGCATGAACCAGGATCAACGTCACCGGTAATTTGCCTGAGCCCTCATCGGCGCCGATAAGCTGCGTCTGGATTTTATGTGCCGCTCTGGAGGCCTCGTCGGAGGCGGCCAGCGCCTCATCCGCCTGTTGCCACTCTTTTTTACGCGCCAGTTGAATCGCGCTCATAGTGTGAGATCGCGCCTCGCCAGCGTTAATCAGCAGTTCCATCACGGTCTGTTCAAAATCCATACGCACCTCAATTATTGGTATACCGGATTTGGGTTAATCATCATATTGGAATACCAAAAGTACGTTCTGCGCGGCTGCTCACAGAAAAACAAGGTGATTCAGCTAATTTTGGTATGCCATATCAGGGAAGGGTTTGGGTTGTCACCGCAGGACACTTGCTCACTTTCCCTGAGGTATTGCTTATGTCTTTACAGGATCAGCTGATTGATTCCCTTGGCAGTTTCGCCACGCGTTTTAACAGCTACCGCTATATCATGGCGATCAAGGCCTCTTTTATTACGCTGATGCCGGTGATTATTGTTGGCGCGTTTTCGGTGCTGATTTCCAATATGGTGCTGGATGCGAAAAACGGCCTCGCCAGTTTTCCGGCGCTCGCTTTCCTTGTCGAACTGAAGCCCATCACCACCAGTATTAACTACGCCACGCTCAGCTTTCTGAATATCGGCGCGGTATTTCTCATCGGCATTGAGCTGGCGCGGATTAACGGCATCAAAACGCTGTTTCCCGGTCTGCTGGCAGTGATCTGTTTTATCGCCGTGACGCCGACCACCTTGCCCATGTTGGTGGACGGGCAGATGCGCGTGGTGACCGACGTGCTGGCCAAGCAGTTCTCCGATACCAAGAGCCTGTTTCTCGGCATGTTTATCGCCATTCTGTCGGTCGAAATCTACTGTCGGCTGGAGAACGTCGAGCGGCTGAAAATAAAAATGCCGGATACCGTGCCGCCCAACGTCGCCGCCTCGTTCTCGGCGTTGATCCCGGCGATCATTACCGTTTCGGCTATCGCCACCTTTGGCTTTGTCTTTCATCAGGTCAGCGGCATGTATTTGTACGATGCGGTCTATCGCGTGGTGCAGCAGCCGCTGGAGTCGGTGGTGCAAAGCCTGTGGGGAATTCTGCTGCTGATGTTTGTCGCGCAGCTGTTTTGGGTTATCGGCATTCACGGCAACCAGATGATTAAGCCGATCCGCGAGCCGCTGCTGCTGGGCGCCATTCTGGTGAATATGAACGCTTTCGAGCAGGGTAAAGAGGCGCCAAATATTATCACCATGCCGTTCTGGGATGTGTATATGAGCATCGGCGGTTCCGGGCTGACTATCGGCCTGTTAACGGCGGTGATGCTGGCGACCAAACGCAAGGAGATGCGCGAAATCGCCAAACTCTCGTTTGGGCCAGGGCTGTTTAATATCAACGAGCCGGTGATCTTTGGGATGCCGATCATGCTCAACCCGATCCTGGCGATCCCTTTTATTATCACGCCGCTGATTACCGGTTCTATTGGCTATTTTGCGACGGTCACCGGCTTTGCCGGCAAGGCGGTGGTGATGGTGCCCTGGACCACGCCGCCGATTATTAACGCCTGGCTTTCTACCGCCGGATCGATGGGCGCGGTGGTTACTCAGCTTATCTGTATTGTGGTGTCGGTACTGATCTATCTGCCGTTCGTGAAGATCGCCGCGCGGCGCGCCCAGGCCGCCGAGGAAAAAGCGATGCAGCCTGAGCTGGCGCAGCCGTAAGGAGCCGACATGAGCAACGTCACTATTGAGATTCCGCACGATTTTATGTTGGGCGCGGCGGCATCCGCCTGGCAGACCGAGGGCTGGAGCGGCAAGAAAGCGGGGCAGGATTCCTTTTTGGACGCCTGGTATCAGCAGGATCGTCACGTCTGGCATAACGGCTATGGCCCGGCGATAGCTACCGATTTTATCAATCGCTATCGGGAAGATGTGGCGCTGATGAAGGCCTGTGGCCTGACGCATTATCGCACCTCGATTAACTGGTCGCGTTTTCTGCTGGATTATGAAACGGCGCAGATGGATGAGGAGTACGCCAGCTATTACGACAGGCTGATTGATGAAATGCTCGCCAGCGGCATTGAGCCGATGCTCTGCCTGGAACATTACGAATTACCGGCTGTGCTGCTGGAAAAGTATGGCGGCTGGGGGTCGAAAAAAGTGGTGGATCTCTTTGTGCGCTATGCGGAGCAGGTGTTTGCGCATTATGGTCACAAGGTGCGCCGCTGGTTTGTTTTTAATGAGCCGATCGTGGTGCAAACCCGAGTTTATCTGGACGCGCTGCGTTGGCCTTATCAGCAGGATACCTCGCTCTGGATGCAGTGGAACCACCATAAAAATCTGGCGACCGCCCGCGTGGTGCAGCTGTTTCGTGCCGGTGGCTGGCCGGGCAGTATCGGCACGATTTTAAACCCGGAGGTGACCTGGCCGCGATCCTCTGCGCCGCACGATGTGAAAGCGGCGGAAATGTACGATCTGTTTTATAACCGTGTTTTTCTCGATCCGGCGATTAAGGGCGTTTATCCGGCGCAGCTGTTTACGCTGCTGGCACAGCATCAGGTGCGCTGGTCTTACAGCGATGAAGATCTGGCGCTGATCGCGGCGCATCGCGTCGATGAGGTGGGATTAAATCTTTACTATCCGCATCGGGTAAAAGCGCCGTCGCGTGCCTGGCACCCGGAAACGCCGTTTCATCCGGCTTATTACTATGAGCATTTTGAGCTGCCGGGGCGGCGGATGAATCCGTCGCGCGGCTGGGAGATCCAGCCGCGCATTGTGGCGGATATGGCGGCGCGAATGCGCGACGAGTATGACAATTTCCCATGGTTTATTGCTGAGAACGGCATGGGCATAGAGAACGAGGCGCGTTTTAAGAACGAGCAGGGCGAGATTCAGGACGATTACCGCATCGCTTTTATCGCTGAGCATCTCCATGAAGCGCTGCTGGCCCGTCAGGCGGGCATTAACTGCCGCGGTTATATGCTGTGGGCTTTTACCGACAACGTGTCGCCAATGAATGCCTTTAAAAATCGCTACGGCCTGATTGAGATCGATCTGGAAAACCAGCGGCAGCGACGCATGAAGAAGTCGGCGCACTGGTTTCGCCAACTGGTCGACAGTCGTCAGCTTACGCTGACGTTGGATGATGAACCGAAATAAGGATCTGATGATGAAACGTATCGTTCTGGCCTGTGCAGCGGGCATGTCTACATCGATGGTGGTGACGCGCATGGAGAAGGAGGCGGCGGCGCGCGGCCTGAGCTATCAAATTTATGCCATCCCGGAGCAGAATCTGGGCGAGGAGCTACAGAATTACGCTGGCGAAGTGGCTGTCGTGTTGTTGGGGCCGCAGGTGCGTTTTAAGCTGGCGGAAAACAAGAAGCTGACTGACCATCATCAGGTGCCGATCGCGGTGATTGATACGCAGGCTTACGGTACGCTGAACGGTGCAAAAGTCCTCGATCAGGCGCTGGCTTTGATAAACTAGCGGCGTGGTGCCGTCTGGCTGAGGCGCGAGTATGGGATCGGCAACGGGCGAAGGGTGATTTAAGTGGATAAGGGCGCATCGCCGCAAGAAAGAAAGCAGTATCAGGAGATTGGTGAGCATTTGCGCCAGCAGATCGTGGCGGGGCTGTATCCGGTCGGTTCTCGCCTGCCGCCGGAGCGCAACCTGGCTGAAACCTGGGGTGTGAGCCGCACCATTGTCCGCGAAGCGTTGCTGATGCTGGAGCTGGAAGGCACGGTGGATATTCGCCAGAGTTCCGGCGTCTATGTGATGCGTATTCCCAGCGCCAGCAGCGATGAGGAGGAAGCGTTTTTCCGCAGCGATGTCGGCCCGTTTGAGATGTTGCAGGCGCGTCAGCTGCTGGAGAGTAATATCGCCGCGTTTGCCGCGCGAATGGCGACGAAGGCCGATATTGAGAATCTGCGGCGAACGCTGGAGCAGGAGCAGCGCGCGATCGCCGTTAACGATACCAGTCAGGATAACGATCGGCTGTTTCATCTATTGCTGGCCGGTGCCACGCAGAATCAGATGTTGATGGATACGGTGAAGAGTATCTGGCGGCATCATGAAAATAATCCGCTGTGGCAGCAATTGCGCGCCCATATTGAAACGCGTAGTTATCGTTTGAAGTGGCTGAGCGATCATCAGACGATTCTGGCGGCGCTGCGTCGGCGCGATGTGACGGGTGCCTGGCAGGGAATGTGGCAGCATCTGGAGAATGTGAAGAATACCTTGATGGAGCTGTCGGATGCCGATGCGCCCGATTTCGACGGATATCTGTTTGAGTCAGTGCCGATTTTTCAGGGGAAACTGGTATGAGCCGTTGGCGTATTGTTCCGCTGAGCGAGGAGCCGCAGCATCAGGCGAAGCTGGTTGAGTGGCTGTGGCGCGCTTTTGGCGATGCCAGCGGACGCGATTTTTTCGCCAGCGTGGTGGAGAGCAGTTTGCGCGGTGCCGATTTTCCGCAGACGTTTGTGGCGCTGGACGGCGGTCGTCCGGTCGGCACGGTGGGCGTCTGGCGCTGTGATTTGATCAGTCGTCAGGATCTTTTTCCATGGCTGGCGGCGCTGTATGTCGATGAAAGCGCGCGCGGCAGCGGTTTGAGCGCGGCGCTGCAGGACTACGCCGAGGCGTGGTGTCGCGAGCGCGGTTTTTCCGATCTTTATCTGTATGCGTTGTGCGCTGACTATTATGAGCGTTTCGGCTGGCGCTATATCGGTGATGCGCTGGATTACCCGGATGTGACGGTGCGGCTTTACCATAAGGCACTGTGATCGGGCCGCAGTAGACGCAACGACCGACGTGAAAGCAGCGCTGACCGCTGCCGGTACGCCAATTGATCTAAACGACACCGCAATTGCGGGCCATGCGATTGCTGTCGGCGCCGTGCTGGTGACGAATAATGTGAGAGAGTTTAAGCGGGTGTCGGGGTTGACGCTGGAAGACTGGGCCAAATAACCGACACAAACCAGCCTGCCATAGACTCTTGCTAAAAACCTTCACAAACCAGCCTGCCACAGACACTGGCTAAAAACTGTCACAAACCAGCCCGTCACAGGCACCGCCTGACAACCGCCACAAACCAGATCCAGTTAACCCGGCGGGCTTACCGAATGCCTGCGCACCAGCGTCGGGTTAAACGTATTGGTCACTTCCGGCAGCGGCTGATTATTCGCTAAGGCTAACGCCAGTTCGGCGGCCTGCTGCGCCATCGTCACAATCGGATAACGGATCGTGGTTAAACGCGGACGTACATAACGTGACACCAGCACATCATCAAAGCCGATTAACGACATCTCCTCCGGTACGCGGATACCGTTATCGCTTAAAACGGCTAACGCGCCTGCCGCCATCGAATCGTTATAACAGGCGACGGCGGTAAAATTCCTGCCGCGCCCTAACAGTTCTGTCATTGCCAGCTCGCCGCCCACCTCATCCGGCTCGCCAAACGCGACCAGCCGATCGTTACAGGGCAAACTGTGTTCCTTTAATGCATCGTAATAGCCCTGCAAACGCTCCTCAGCATCGGAAATCGTATGTGTGGAACAGATAAAGGCAATTTGATCGTGCCCTTGCTGAATCAAATGCCGGGTCGCCAGCCAGGCGCCGTAACGGTCGTCCAGCGCAATACAGCGTTGCTGAAAAGCGGGCAGCGAACGGTTAATCAACACCATGCCCGGCATCTGCTGCATCAGATTCTCCAGCTCATCGTCCGGGATCTTCTTGGCATGAACCACCAGCGCCGCGCAGCGATGACGCATCAGCTGCTCAATCGCTTGCCGTTCCTTATCTTCATTGTGATAACCATTGCCAATCAGCAAAAAATTACCGGTTTGCCAGGCAATCTCGTCCACCGCCTTGACCATCGCGCCGAAAAAGGGATCGGAAACATCGCCGACCACCAGGCCGATCGTCTCCGTTGACTGTTGCGCCAGCGCACGCGCATTGGCATTCGGATGATATTGCAGCTGCTCCATGGCGCTAAATACCGCCTGGCGGGAGTTTTCGCTGGCCTTCGGAGAATTATTGATAACGCGCGAAACGGTAGCGACAGAAACGCCCGCCAGTTTGGCGACATCCTTTATCGTAGCCATGAATAGGGTACCTTCCGGGGTAAACGTTTACACATACGCAAAGTGTTGCGGAAAAGCCCTGCAAGTTCAACCGGACAGAATGTCAGCCCCGTCGCAAAGCCTGTCGAATATTGCGCTTTTATTTTACATTCGGGACAGGCTACCATGCCTGCCTGTTCCTTCTGCTTACTTTTACGCCTGCGCCATGACCATTAAAAAAACACCACACCTTGCCCATTGGGGCGCGTTTACCGCCGTTACGGAAAATGGCCGACTCATCGGCTGTGAACCTTTTTTCGCTGACAGTAATCCTTCACCGATGCTGCAAAGTATTCCGCAGCTTGTCTATTCCGATAAACGTATCCGCCAGCCCATGGTGCGCCGCTCCTGGCTGAAAGCGCGGGAAAACAGCGATCGCACGCTGCGTGGCCGGGAAGATTTCGTTGCCGTGGACTGGGAAACCGCCCTCGATCTGGTGGCGCAGGAAAACCAGCGCGTGCGCGAGCGTTATGGCGCCAGCGGCATTTTCACCGGATCTTACGGCTGGTCGTCAGCAGGACGGGTAAACCATGCGCGCACGCTGGTAAGACGCTTCTATTTCAGCGGTGGCGGCGGTGTGGATCAGGTCGGCAACTACAGTTGGGGTGCTGCGCAGTTTTTTCTGCCTTACGTGATCGGCACCTATATGCCGCTGACCGGACGCGTTACCGACTGGCCGAGTGTCATTGAACATGCGGAAGTGGTGCTGGCCTTTGGCGGCCTGGCGCTGAAAAACGCGCAGGTCGCCTCAGGCGGCGCGGGAGAACATACGCTGAAACCGGCGCTGGAACAGCTGGCGCGTAAAGGCACGCGTATCATCAACGTCAGTCCGATGCGCGATGACTGTCCCGACTGGGTGAATGCTGACTGGATAGCGATTCGGCCCAATACCGATGTGGCGCTGATGCTGGCGCTGGGCTATGAAATCGAACGTCTCGGCGCGGCGGACCGTGATTTTCTTAACAGTCACTGCGTTGGCTATCCGCAACTGCGCGCCTATCTGTTGGGAGAAAGCGACGGCGTGGCGAAAACGCCCGCCTGGGCCAGCGCGATTACTGGCGTGCCGGAAGCGCGCATCGCTGAACTGGCGCGCCAGCTGATCGGCAAACGCAGCTTTATTACCTGCTCTTATGCGGTACAGCGCGCGCATCGCGGCGAACAACCTTACTGGATGATGATTGCGCTCTCCGCCATGTTAGGGCAGCCGGGACTGCCGGGCGGCGGTTTCTCATTTGGACACGGATCGATGAACAGCGTCGGCAATCCGCGAATCGATACGCCAGCACCGCTATTGCCCACCGGGCCCAATCCCGCAGGCCTGGCGATTCCGGTTGCGCGCATTTGCGACATGCTACTGCAGCCGGGTGAAAACTACGCTTTTCAGGGGCAAACGCATCGCTATCCCGACATTCATCTGATGCACTGGGCGGGCGGCAACCCTTTCCATCATCACCAGCAGCTTAACCGGCTGGTGGCGGGCTGGCAGCGGCCGGACACCGTTATCGTGCAGGATATTGTCTGGACGCCAGCGGCGCAGATGGCCGACATTGTATTGCCGGTCACCACCACGCTTGAGCGCAACGACATCGGTGGTTCCTCGCGCGATCGCTTTGTTTTTGCCATGCAGCAGGCGATAGCGCCGCAGCACCAGGCGCGTAACGATTTCGATATTTTTGCCGATCTGGCCGAGCGACTTGGCTATCGTGAACGCTTCACTGAAAACCGTAATGAAAGCGAATGGATTGCTCATCTTTATCAGCAGTGCGGCGTTGCGCAGCAGAAAAAAGGCGTAGCGTGGCCCGATTTCGATACCTTCTGGCAGCGTGGCTATGTGGAAATCCCTGCCAGCGAGCGTGATTATGTCTTTATGGCGGATTTTCGTCGCGATCCGCAGGCGCATCCTGTTCAGACCCACAGCGGAAAAATCGAACTTTTTAGCCAGACCATTGCTGATTATCAACTGGATGATATGGCGGGCCACCCGGAATGGCGCGCGCCGCAGGAGTGGCTGGGCAGCGAGCAGGCGCGTGATTTCCCGCTGCATTTGATCTCGGTGCAACCCAGCGATCGGCTGCATAGCCAGCTGGATGCGACGCCAAACGTACAGGCGAACAAAACCGCCGGACATGAAACGCTGTGGATGCATCCGCAGGACGCCGCGTCGCGCAACATTAAAGACGGCGATGAAATCGAAGTCTATAACCCGCGCGGCAGGATGCTGGCAGGCGTCCGGCTGAACGATGGCCTGACGGCGGGTGTGGTGGTGACGTCTACCGGCGCCTGGTTCGATCCCGGTTTTGGTGCTGACTGGCAGCCGGTAGATCGCGCCGGAAATCCTAATGTTTTGACACTGGATATCGGCACCTCATCGCTGACCCAGGGACCAAACGCGATGTCCTGTCTGGTGGAGATCCGCAAATGGCAAACATTACAAAATAGCTGATAAATCACATAGCTGGTTACATTTTGCGGGTATCTGTTGCGAATGATTGATAGCAGCCCATCGCTGCCGCTTGGTACATTTTAAGTCCCAGAGGTATTGATGGGTGAACATCAAAAATTTTATTGATTACACCAACCTGCGCAGATGCGCAGGTTTTTTTTGTTTGCATTAAGGTCATGGACCATGCCCCGCATACAGAAGTTTCTTGGAAAAGACCAGATTAAAGCGCCATTCAATCCGTTTCGTTTTCGTCTTATTTGTCTGGGCGTCGTGGGATGCCTGACTGTTCTGCTGGCCCGCGTTGCTGACCTCCAGTTAATTAATCATCCGATGCTGGAACACGAGGCCGATCAGCGCTCGCTGCGTACCGTCACCCTTCCGACTAATCGTGGCACCTTGCTGGATCGTAACGGCGAAACCCTGGCGCTGAGCGTTCCTTCACGCGATATTATTGCCGATCCCCAGCGCGTGCTGGAGGCCAACCCCGACTTTACCAGCGCCAAATGGCAATATCTGGCTAACGCACTGAATCAACGCCCCGAACAAATCCAGCAGCAAATCATCGCTAACCCGCATCGCCGTTTCCTCTATCTCGGCCATAAAATTGAACTGGGTATTGCCAAAGACATTAGCAAGCTGCATCTGAAAGGCATCAGCACGGTTTATAACGACAGCCGTTTTTATCCGATGAGCGAGGCGGCGGCGCCGTTAATCGGCATTGTCGGCGCCGATAATACCGGCCTGAACGGACTGGAAAAGGGCTACGATAAAGTGCTGCAGGGGCAGCCTGGCGTGGAAAAATATCGCCAGGATCGCGAAGGCAACATCATCGCCATGATCGATTACCAGCCGCCGAAACAGCCGCCAACGGTGCAGCTCAGCATCGATAAATTCGATCAGTACACGCTTTACAGCAAACTTCGCGACGGCGTGCTGTTGAATAAAGCGGATTCCGGCGCGGCGGTGCTGGTCAAAATCGATACCGGCGAAATTCTCGGTATGGCCTCTTATCCCTCCTTCAACCCGAACAACTATGCTGACGTTTCGCCCACGCAGATGCGTAACGTGGCGATCAACGACAGCTTCGAACCTGGCTCGACGGTAAAACCGCTGGTAGTAATGGAAGGGCTGGAGCGTGGGCTGGTGCGCCCCGACTCGGTGCTGGATACCACGCCCTATCGCGTTAATGGCCATCTGATTCGCGACGTAGGCCACTGGCCGCGGCTGACCATGACCGGCATTTTGCAAAAATCGAGCGACATCGGCGTATCGCATATTGCGCTGGCAATGCCTGCCGAAGCGCTGGTAAATACCTATCATGCGTTTGGTCTGGGGAAACCGACCGGACTGGGGCTGACAGGGGAGAGCGTCGGCTATTTTCCGCTGCATCGTCAGCGCTGGGCGGATATTGAACGAGCGACCTTTTCGTTTGGCTACGGGCTGCGCGTGACGCCGCTACAGATCGCCCGTGAATACGCTACGCTGGGCAGCTTTGGCATTTATCGTCCGCTTTCTATTACGAAAGTGACGCCGCCGGTTATCGGTAAGCAGGTCGCCAACCCGGAAACGGTAAAAACGGTGGTGCATATGCTGGAAAGCGACGTACTGCCGGGCGGTACCGGTATTCGCGCGGCGGTGCCGGGCTATCGACTGGCGACCAAAACCGGTACGGCGGAGAAAATGGGCAGCAGCGGAAAATATGACGGCGGCTACGTGAACTATACGGCGGGCATTGCGCCAGCCAGTAATCCGCAGGTCGCGCTGGTGGTAATGATTAACCATCCTACCGCAGGCGATCACTTTGGCGGCTCGGTTGCGGCGCCGATTTTCGGCAATATTATGGGGCCAGTATTAAAACATATGAATATTGCGCCAGATGCGCTGGTGAATAATGCGCATTGATTCATGGCTCAGCATCAGCTGAACAGGGGAAATAGCTATAAAAGCCGCTTATCAATTTAATAATCGGCTTTTTTTCATTATCTGGCCGGGTTTGCCGAAGCGCTTTTCTGTTATAAGGTTTACGGTAGTAGCTAACTGGCCGCTGAATTAAAATTCACGTTTAACAACGATATAACCATTGAATCTAATGCTGCACTCATCATCATTAACTAATAGCGAAGCTATAGTAATGTTATGCTTGTTTTGTGCGTTAACGAAATCATATTTAACAATAATGTTTTGAGCGTTAGATTCCAGATAAAGCTCCTTATATTTACTCTCTGAGAAAAAATGTGCAGCTTCGTTGTTATAGCTGTCCTTGGCATAAAAATCAGCGATTTGTGAAGTAACTTTTTGTTTATATAATAATGAGAGCTGTGTTTTATCAATGATAAGTTCACTCTGCTGGATGCCAAAATCATTTACCATTGCATCGAGCATGCTAACGGCCACGCTTCTGTTAATGTCAAGACACGATTCGGGCGTAACGTTAGCGAGTGCTGATGAAAGGGAAAAAGCGAATAAATATAGCGCAAGGAAAAACGTCAACACAACCTTTAATATCGGCGCCGCTATCATCTTTAAGCCATAAATAAGTCGGGGTTGCCATAATCAACTTCTTTTAATTTGGTAGCGCCATTATGCAGTGTTAATTGATTAATTTAACCGGGAATTGCGTATTTCTGGAAGTGGCTCACAAAAACATAAAGCAATAAATAAAGCGGAGGGAGTTATTTATTGTATTAATTAATAGCATATGAGTAACATGCCCTATTAATAAATACGGGGTAATGAATTATTTAATATTAGATGTTTTTGGGCCAGGCGCCGTCCTGTTTTACCCAGCAAAAAAAGAGAGGTTTTCATCCTGTCGGCGTTGAGTTCGGCCTGCCTTTGCTGCATGGTTATAGACAGTTTTTTTGCTGCTAAGGAGCTGGCATGCTTTTTAACCTTTTCCGTTTTCTGTTTCGTCTCCTGTGGCGCGTGCAGCTGCGTGGCGATCTTTCCGGGCTGCGCAAAGAAAAGGTGCTGATTACACCTAATCATGCGTCGTTTCTGGATGGCGTATTGCTTGCGCTGTTCCTGCCGGTCAAGCCGGTTTTCGCTATTTATTCCGACATTAACGATAAGTGGTTTATGCGACTGGTTAAGCCACTGGTGGATTTTGTGCCACTCGATCCGATGCGGCCAATGTCGATCAAATATCTGGTGCGCACCCTCAATGAAGGGCGACCGGTGGTGATTTTCCCGGAAGGCCGCATTACGGTTACCGGCTCTTTAATGAAAATCTACAGCGGCGCCGGCTTTATAGCGGCGAAGTCGCAGGCAACAGTGGTGCCGATGCGCATTGAAGGCGCGGAATATACGCCTTTTGGCCGTCTTGGCGGCGTTTTCAAGCACCGACTGTTTCCGCGCATTACTCTGACCGTGCTGCCGCCGACGCTAATTCCGATGCCGGATGCGCCGCGCGCGCGCGATCGGCGAACGCTGGCCGGTGAGCATC
The DNA here is from genome assembly GCF_940807255.1 of Mixta sp. Marseille-Q2659. Classification (GTDB taxonomy): domain Bacteria; phylum Pseudomonadota; class Gammaproteobacteria; order Enterobacterales; family Enterobacteriaceae; genus Mixta. The sequence goes on from NZ_CALNWY010000014.1 coordinate 95,656, forward strand.
TTCATCATATTATGATGGAGGCGCGCATGGCAGTGCGCCCGCGCGAAACGCTTTTTGAAGCCTTTCTCAGCGCCCGTACCCGCTACGGCTGGTTCAAACCCTGTATCGAAGATATTAATTTCAAACCTGACAGCTATAGCGGGCTGCTGAAAAAATCGCTGGGCGTGGGACGTATTCTGGAGCGCTATACCCAGCCGGGGGAATATGTCGGTCTGCTGCTGCCGAACACGACCGTTACCGCCGCGGCAATTTTCGGCGCCACGTTGCGCGCCCGTATTCCGGCGATGCTCAACTATACCGCGGGCGTCAATGGGCTCACCAGCGCGGTGACTGCCGCCCAAATCAAAACCGTTTTCACCTCCAGGCAATTTCTGGAGAAAGGCAACCTGTGGCATTTGCCGCAGGGGATCCCGCAGGTGCAATGGATCTTTCTGGAAGATCTGAAAGATAGCGTAACCGGCAAGGATAAACTCTGGATCCTCGCGCACCTGTTAGTGCCGCGACGCGCCATGCTGCCGCAGCAGGCGGAAGATGCTGCTATGGTACTGTTTACCTCCGGTTCGGAAGGCAATCCGAAAGGCGTTGTTCACTCCCATAAAAGCCTGCTGGCGAATGTTGAGCAGATTCGCACCGTGGCGGATTTTACGCCGCGCGATCGCTTTATGGCCTCGCTGCCGCTGTTCCATGCATTTGGGCTGACGGTTGGTCTGTTTACGCCGCTGTTTACCGGCGCACAGGTCTTTTTATATCCCAGCCCGCTGCACTATCGCGTGGTGCCGGAGCTGGTTTATGACCGTAACTGTACCGTTCTGTTCGGCACCTCGACGTTCCTCGGCAACTATGCCCGCTTCGCAAATCCTTACGACTTTGCGCGCCTGCGCTACGTGGTCGCCGGGGCGGAGAAATTGCAGGAAGGCGTGCGCCAGCTTTATCAGGATCGCTTCGGCATCCGTATTCTGGAAGGCTATGGCGTGACCGAATGCGCGCCGGTCGTCGCGATTAACGTGCCGATGGCGGCGAAACCGCATACCGTCGGGCGCATTCTGCCAGGCATGGATTCGCGGCTAATGTCGGTGCCGGGCATTGAGCAGGGCGGGCGGCTACAGCTGCGCGGTCCGAATATTATGAAAGGGTATCTGCGTGTTGAGCATCCGGGCGAGCTGGAGCCGCCGATGGCTGATAACGGAGAAGGCGTGATGGAGCCGGGCTGGTATGACACCGGCGATATTGTCAGCTTCGATGAGGGCGGCTTCTGTCAGATTCAGGGCAGGGCGAAGCGCTTCGCCAAGATTGCCGGTGAGATGGTCTCGCTGGAAGTGGTTGAGCAAATTGCCCTGAAAGCCTCGCCGGAGAAACAGCACGCCGCCACCATTAAGCCCGACGGCAATCGCGGCGAGGCGCTGGTGCTGTTTACTACCGATAAGGAACTGCAACGCGATCGTCTGCAGCAGGCGGCGCGCGAACTGGGCGCGGCGGAGTTGGCGATACCGCGCGACATTCGTTTCCTGCAACAGCTGCCGCTGCTGGGCAGCGGTAAACCCGATTTTGTCACGCTGAAAAAAATGGTGGAAGAATGAAGCTCTCCGGTCAGGGATCCTCATTAATGTCGCGCGGCATGCTGGCGGTAATCGTCGCCCAGTTTTTCTCGGCGTTCGGCGATAACGCGTTACTGTTCGCTACGCTGGCAGTGCTGAAAAATCAGCACTATCCCGACTGGAGCCAGCCGGTATTGCAGATGGTGTTTGTCGCCACCTATATTTTGCTGGCGCCCTTTGTCGGCCAGATGGCGGACAGCTTTGCTAAAGGGCGGGTGATGATGCTGGCGAACGGCCTGAAGCTGCTGGGCGCGCTGGTGATCTGCTTCGGTCTGGATCCTTTTGCCGGTTATGCGCTGGTTGGCATCGGCGCGGCGGCCTACTCACCGGCGAAGTACGGCATTCTGGGCGAAATCACCGATGGCGAGCAGCTGGTCAAAGCCAACGGCCTGATGGAAGCCTCAACCATTGCGGCGATTCTGTTGGGATCGGTGGCGGGCGGCGTGCTGGCAGACTGGAGCCTGCTGGCGGCGTTGATCGCCTGCGTATTAACCTATGCGCTGGCGGTAGCCGCCAACGTATTGATTCCCAAACTGCAGGCGGCGCGTCCCGGTCAGAGCTGGCATCCGGTTGCGATGGCGCGCAGTTTTTTCCGGGCCGCCCGGCTGCTGTGGCGCAACGGGGAAACGCGCTTTTCGCTGGTCGGCACCAGCCTGTTTTGGGGCGCAGGCGTCACGTTGCGCTTTTTGCTGGTGCTGTGGGTGCCGGTAGCGCTGGGCATTACCGACAATAAAACGCCGACATTATTAAATGCGATGGTGGCGATCGGGATTGTGGTTGGCGCGGCGGCGGCGGCGAAGCTGGTGACATTGAAAACCGTCGGACGCTGTATGCCGGCGGGCGTATTGATCGGCGTGGCGGTGGTCTTTTTTGCGTTACAGCACACTCAGCTGAATGCTTATGCGCTGCTGATCGTGATTGGCGTGCTGGGCGGTTTTTTTGTGGTGCCGCTAAATGCGCTGCTTCAGGAGCGCGGCAAACAGACGGTGGGCGCAGGCAATGCTATTGCGGTGCAGAACCTGGGCGAGAACAGCGCCATGCTGGTGATGCTGGGGCTCTATTCGCTGGCGATTAAGCTGGGTGCGCCGCCGGTTGCCACCGGCGTTGGCTTTGGCGTGCTGTTTGCATTAGCGATTGCCGTACTTCGGGGTTGGCAGCTGGCGCAGAAGCGTCAGTAAAGCGCGCCTGTACGGCCAGCAGCAACAGTGGAGAGATGAAATGAGAAGGCGTGGCGATGCAGTTTGAATCCAGCAGGCTGACCTACCAATCCCTGAAAGAAAGCGACTGGCCTTTCTTTTTAGCGCTGAGCAAAGATCGCGAGGTGATGAAGTATGTTTCCGATGCACTAAGCGACCAGCAGATTCGCGAAACGCGTTTTGCGATCCGATTACCAGAATGGCGCAAAGGGAGTGCGCACTGGCTATGCCTGACTATGCGTGAAAAAGAGACGCAGGCTCCGGTCGGCTTTACGGGTTTTATTGACCGCGGCGACGGCGTTGCAGAGGTGGGTTTTCTGCTGGCCCGCGCGTTTCATGGCATGGGTTACGGCACTGAATCACTAAACCGCATCGTCTCGCTGGCTTTCGATGAATACAGCTTTCGAAAATTACAGGCAACGGTCACGGCGGGCAACATTGCGTCAAAGCGCACCTTGTTAAAAGCGGGCTTTATCCATGAAGCAACGCTGCGTGAGAGCTTCTGTATTGATGGTCGGTGGCTGGATGACTGGCTGTTTAGCTTGCCAAAGGCGGATGCGCCGCTATCGGCAGCCTCGCCTGAAATCCCTTCTCGCTAAGCTGGAAGTAACCCGCGCGACAAGTCAAAAGGCTTTACGATGAAAAAAGCGCAGCGCATAACGCTGCGCTTTTTTTTATGGCGCCGGATAGGTATAGCGCCGGTGAATTGCTTCCAGCTGCTCCATCACTTCGCCGCTCAGCGTCAGCTGATAGCTGTCGATATTGCTCTGCAGCTGCTCCAGCGTCGTCGCGCCCAACAGCGTGCTGGCGACGAAAGGCTGCTGACGCACAAAGGCCAGCGCCATCTGCGCCGGATCGAGCCCGTGCTGGCGTGCCAGATCGACATATTCGGCAATCGCCTGCTGCGACTGCTCGCCGCTGTAGCGCGTAAAGCGGCTGAACAGCGTATTGCGGGCACCCGCCGGACGCGCGCCATTCAGGTATTTGCCGCTCAGCGTTCCGAACGCAAGGCTGGAGTAAGCCAGCAGCTCGACGCCTTCATGCTGGCTGATTTCCGCCAGACCCACTTCAAAGCTGCGGTTCAGCAGGCTGTAGGGATTCTGAATAGAGACAATGCGCGGCAGTTCATGCTTTTCCGCCAGCTGCAGATAACGCATGACGCCCCAGGGCGTTTCGTTGGAGACGCCGATATAGCGCACCTTTCCGGCGCGAACCTGCTCCGCCAGCGCTTCCAGCGTTTCCAGCAGCGTCACCGGCACGCTGGTATCGGTATATTGATAACCCAGCTTGCCAAAGCAGTTTGTTTGTCGCTGCGGCCAGTGAACCTGATAGAGATCGATATAATCGGTATTCAGTCGCTTCAGGCTGGCTTCCAGCGCCACGCGAATATTCTTGCGATCCAACACCTGCGTCGGACGAATGCCAGCATCGTTGCCGCGCGACGGGCCGGCCACTTTGGTCGCCAGCACAATTTTGTCGCGGTTGCCGCGCGCTTTCAGCCAGCTGCCAATATAGCTTTCGGTTAATCCCTGGGTTTCCGGGCGCGGCGGTACAGGATACATTTCCGCGGTGTCGATCAGGTTAATGCCGCAATGAACGGCTAAATCCAGCTGGGCATGGGCGTCGGCTTCGCTGTTTTGTTCACCAAACGTCATGGTTCCCAGTCCAAGCTGGCTAACTTCCAGCGTACTGTGGGGGATACGGTGATAGTGCATTTGCCGGCTTCCTTTTGTCATTATGGAAAGAGACTTGGCGGCGCCATTTCAGACAGCACCGTTGCGACTATAGCGGGCGCTGAGAGGAGGGGGAAGAGAAGAGTTGTCGTTAACGATATCGGTAAGCGCCGAAAGCTAAAAGGTCGGCGCCTAACCCTGATTAACGCTCAATAATGGAAGAGACTTCATCGCTGTTAATTTGCATCTCGTTTCCGGCCTGATCGGTATATTTGACCAGTCCCGTATCCTTATCGATTTCCGGCTTGCCGTCGGTCATGATCATATGGCCATCCTTGGTTGACATCACGTAATCGCTGCTGCATCCGCTCAGCAGTAACATCATTGTCACAGCAGCCACGCCTGTAATCCGCTTCATTTCTCAATTTCTCCCGGCTGGTTATTACAACTAAACAGTGTAGTAATAAAACATCTGAAACCCAGGATTAATCGCAGAATTCTTAAAAAAGAACAGGCAGGGTAAATATCCGGCCGAAACCGGATATTAACGTAAGGAAATTACTGAGAGGCTTTTTTACCGCGGAGCAGGTTAAGCGTTTCTACCGCCATGGAGAAGAACATCGCGAAATAGATATAACCTTTCGGCACATGAATATTGAAGCTTTCCAGAATCAGCGTAAAGCCGACCAGAATAAGGAAAGCGAGCGCCAGCATTTTCACTGAAGGATGACGATCGACAAATTCCCCGATGCTTTTCGCCGCAAACATCATTACGCCAACCGCAATAACCACCGCTGCCATCATAATAAACAGGTGATCGGACAGGCCTACCGCGGTAATAACGGAGTCGAGGCTGAAAATAATATCCAGAATCATGATCTGCACAATGGCGCCGATAAAGGAGTGAACGTTAGTGGTATGTCCCTCCTCGTTGCCCTCAATGCTTTCATGGATCTCCATGCTCGATTTCCACAGCAGAAACAGGCCACCGCCGAGCAGAATCAAATCGCGGGCGGAGAAAGGGTGATCGAACAGAGTAAACAGGGGATTGGTAAGCTTAATGACCCAGGCGATAGAAGCCAGCAGCCCCAGACGCATTATCATCGCGCCCATCAGACCAAGGCGTCGAGCGCTGTTCTGCTGATGTTTGGGAAGCTTAGCGACAACCAGAGAAAGGAAAATAATATTATCGATACCCAGCACGATTTCCAGAATGGTCAAGGTGCCGAGTGCCAGCCAGGCATTGGGATCTGCAATCCAGTCAAACATTATAACGCTGCATCCTAAACGAAAAGTAAACGGTTATTATACGCATCACCTTCCGTACAGGAACATTTCAGAGCAAAAAATGACGTGCCAGCAGCGGGCCGGTAAAACTCTTCTTTAAATAAAAGCCGCGCGGCAGCGTCATAATCGGTTCCCCATGCTCGCCGATACCTTCGGTCAGCGCCTTGCTGTTAGCCGCCTTGGGGCGAATTTGCAGCACTTCGCCGTGACGGGCGGTAATGCGCTCTACCTGGCCCAGCACGATCATATCCATTAATTCTTCCCAGTCGCGCCGCAACAAATCTTCCTCTTCCGGCGACGGACTCCAGAGCAGCGGCGCGCCGACGCGTCGTGTTGCCAGCGGAAGGGCACGGTCGCCTTCCACGGGTATCCACAGCACGCGCGCCAGCTTATGGCGCACATGGCTGGTTTCCCAGGTTACGCCGCTGTTGCCGGTTAATGGCGCCACGCAGACAAACGTGGTTTCCAGCGGACGGCCCTGTGCATCGATCGGGATCGTTTTGAGTTCTACGCCAAGGTGGGCGAAATCGCGTTCAGGCTTACTGCCTGCGCTGGCACCCAGATGCAGCTCCAGCAGCATGCCAACCCAACCTTTATCGCGACGTAAATCCGCAGGTATGGCAATGCCGGCCTGTAACGCCAGTTCACCCAGCGTATAGCCTGCCAGTGTTTGCGCGCGCGCCAGTAAAGCCGCTTCATTCTTCGGCGGCGGAGTTAAAAAACGAGGCTCCATAACGATCCCATAAATTGCTCAAAAAATAACCAATGGCATTTTGCCTGTAAAAGTGACTTTAGCAGGCAGAAAAGGCGGGGAATAATAGCATGATTAATCTTGGGTTTTTATTTGACCCGTTCTGCGCCCGCTGAAAAGGCGCCGGCGTTTTACCCACATTGTCACCGGCAATGAACAGGATCTTACACCCAGTTATCCACAGAAACATGGGATAACTCGGCTTTTTCCCACATACTGTTTCCATTTACAGCCTTGACGGAGGGCTTTTTTACTGGTTTAGACCATTTTGTGCGTAACTTTATGGCATATTCTGTGGATAAAATCGACGGTGTGCGATCTTTCGCCAGTAAAGGATCGTTGCGGGTATAAACAGCCAGATCCGGCAAAGATCAGCCGGCAATAACTAAACTAAGATACTGAAAATAAGTAATATTTTATCTTTTTGTCGTCCATAATTCTTGCAAGAATCTACGGCTTTTCCCGCTCGTTTACCACGTTCTACACAAAGCTATCCACAGAAAAAGTGAATAAAATCGCCTTTTTTCCGCTACCTCTGTTTATAACTATGATGAAATCTGTGAGTTATCCCCCTGTTATCCGTTATTCACAGGCGCAAGCAGTGGTTTACCGTCTGTAAGGAGTATGAAACAATCAGACTATCTGAATTTCAGTTTGAGGTAGTCCCGTGATCGACGATGATGGCTACCGCCCAAATGTTGGTATTGTAATCTGTAACAAGCAGGGACAAGTATTGTGGGCCCGGCGTTTCGGACAGCATTCCTGGCAATTCCCTCAGGGTGGCATTAATCCTGGGGAAACTGCGGAACAGGCCATGTACCGCGAACTTTTTGAAGAAGTCGGTTTGCACCGTAAAGATGTCCGCCTGCTCGCTTCTACCCGAAACTGGTTACGTTATAAGCTGCCAAAACGTTTGGTGCGTTGGGACACGAAGCCGGTATGTATCGGCCAGAAACAGAAGTGGTTTCTTCTGCAGTTAACCTGTAATGATGCCGACATCAACATGCAGACCAGCAGCACGCCGGAATTTGATGGCTGGCGCTGGGTCAGCTTTTGGTATCCGGTTCGGCAGGTTGTCTCCTTTAAACGCGACGTTTACCGCCGCGTAATGAAAGAATTTGCCAGTATTGTTATGCCATTGCAGGAGAGCGCCGCGCAGCGCAATACGCCTGCTTATCGACGGAAGAGAGGTTAAGCCACGCTGATGATGCTGACTCAGTTGCGTGAGATTGTAGAGAAAGTGGCGGGCGCACCGCGCCTGGAAGAAGCGCTGGAGATCCTGGTAAACGAAATCTGTTTTGCCATGGAAACCGAGGTCTGCTCCATTTATCTCGCCGATCACGATCGTCGTTGTTATTACTTAATGGCGACGCGCGGGCTGAAAAAGCCGCGCGGCAAGATCGTCACGCTGGCCTTTGATCAGGGCATCGTCGGGCTGGTTGGCCGCCTGGCGGAGCCGATCAACCTGGCTGATGCGCAAAGTCATCCCAGCTTTAAATACATTCCGTCGGTAAAGGAAGAGCGCTTCCGCTCTTTCCTTGGCGTTCCTGTTATTACGCGTCGTCAGCTGCTGGGCGTGCTGGTGGTGCAGCAGCGCGAACATCGTCAGTTCGATGAAAGCGATGAATCCTTCCTGGTCACGCTCGCCACTCAGATGGCGACGCTGATTACGCAGTCTCAGGTCAGCCAGCTGTTCGGCCACTTCCGCCAGAAACGCGTGCGCGCGCTGGCGGCGGCGCCGGGCGTGGCGGTCGCGCCTGGCTGGGTTGATACCACGCAGCCTTCGCTGGAACATGTATTTGCCGCCTCGACGCTGGATGTCGGGCGCGAACGCGAACGCCTGTCGCTGGCCATGAGCGAAGCGGGTGACGAATTTCGCCGTTACAGTAAGCGCTTTAGCGCCAGCGTACAGAAAGAGAGCGCGGCGATCTTCGATCTTTACTCCCACCTGTTAACCGATGCGCGCCTTAAGCAGGATCTCTTTGCCGAGATCGACAGTGGATCGGTAGCGGAATGGGCGGTAAAAAAGGTGATCGAAAAATTCGCCGCCCAGTTCGCCAGCCTGCAGGACAACTACCTGCGCGAGCGGGCGGGCGATCTGCGCGTGCTGGGGCAGCGCCTGCTGTTCCACCTCGATGATACCTTGCAGGGCACTAACGCCTGGCCGGAGCGCTTTGTGCTGGTGGCGGACGAACTGACGGCGACCACGCTGGCGGAGCTGCCGCAGGAGCGGCTGGCGGGCGTCGTGGTGCGCGACGGCGCGGCCAACTCGCACGCGGCGATCCTGGTGCGGGCGATGGGGATCCCGACGGTGATGGGCGCCGATATCCTCCCTGAGCTGCTGAACAAACGCCTGCTGATCGTCGATGGCTATCGCGGCGAACTGCTGATCGATCCCGAACCGATGCTGGTTCAGGAATATCAGCAGCTGATCAGCGAAGAGAATGAGCTGAGCCGCCTGGCGGAAGATGATGTTGAGCAAGCCGCCGAGCTGAAAAGCGGCGAGCGCATTCAGGTAATGCTGAACGCGGGCCTGAGCGCCGGGCATGAACAGGCGATGGATAACTGGGTGGACGGCATCGGCCTCTACCGCACCGAAATTCCATTTATGCTGCAGAACGGCTTCCCGTCTGAGGAGGAGCAGGTTGCGCAGTATCAGGGCATGCTGCAGCTATTTTTAAACAAACCGGTGACCTTACGCACGCTGGATATTGGTGCGGACAAACAGCTGCCCTATATGCCGATCAGCGAAGAGAACCCGTGCCTCGGTTGGCGCGGCATTCGTCTGACGCTCGATCAGCCGGAGATTTTCCTGGTCCAGGTGCGCGCCATGCTGCGCGCCAACGCCGCCAGCGGCAACCTCAGCATTTTGCTGCCGATGATCACCAGCATTGATGAGATTGACGAGGCGCGCCGCCTGATCGATCGCGCCGGGCAGGAAGTGGAAGAGATGCTCGGCTACGCGATCCCCAAACCGCGCATCGGCATCATGATCGAAGTGCCTTCCATGCTGTTTATGATCCCGCACCTTTCCTCGCGCGTCGATTTTGTCTCGGTCGGCACCAACGATCTGACGCAATATTTGCTGGCGGTGGATCGCAACAATACCCGCGTCGCCAACCTTTATGACTCCCTGCATCCGGCCATGCTCAAAGCGCTGAAGTCGATTGCGGAATCCGCGCGCGAAGCGCAGATCGATCTCTGCCTGTGCGGAGAAATGGCCGGCGATCCGATGTGCGTCGTGCTGCTGATCGGGCTGGGCTATCATCATCTGAGCATGAACGGCAAAAACGTGCCGCGCGTAAAATATCTGCTGCGCCATATCGATCGCGAAGATGCGCTGGCGCTGACCGAACGCAGCCTGCGTGCGCAAACTGCCATTGAGGTGCGGCATCAGGTCGCCGCCTTTATGGAACGGCGCGGTTTAGGCGGGCTGATTCGCGGCGGCCGCTAGGGCATTTATCCACGTTTACATTTCGATGAACTCACCGGAAAACGGCTATGCTATGATGCCTGGCCGGTTTTTCCTGGCTGAGAGGCGCTGCGTTTAACGCGGCGCGCAAGGAGTGAACTATCCATCGTCCAGCCTGTGGACGGATGACTTAAATGGTGAAAGATGAATAGCTATCTGGCTTTCCCCCAATTTGATCCGGTGATTTTCTCCATCGGACCCGTCTCCCTGCACTGGTACGGCCTGATGTATCTGGTTGGGTTTATTTTTGCGATGTGGCTGGCGGTACGCCGCGCCAACAAACCCGGCAGCGGTTGGAAAAAAGAGGAAGTTGAAAACCTGCTCTATGCGGGCTTCCTGGGCGTTTTTCTCGGCGGCCGTATTGGCTACGTGCTGTTTTATAACCTGCCGCTGTTCCTCGATAATCCGCTCTATCTGTTCAAAGTCTGGGATGGCGGCATGTCGTTCCACGGCGGGCTGCTGGGCGTTATTGTCGTGATGCTGTGGTTTGCGCATCGCACCAAGCGCAACTTCTTTCAGGTGTCTGACTTTATTGCGCCGCTGATCCCGTTCGGGCTGGGTGCAGGCCGCCTGGGTAACTTTATTAACGGCGAACTCTGGGGCCGCGTCGCGCCGGATGTCTCCTGGGCAATGCTGTTCCCCGGCTCGCGCAGCGAAGACGTGGCGCTGTTGGCAACCCATCCGGAATGGCAATCGCTACTGGCGACTTACGGCGTGCTGCCGCGTCATCCTTCGCAGCTCTATGAGCTGGCGCTGGAAGGCGTGGTGCTGTTTATCATTCTGAATCTGTTTATCCGCAAGCCGCGCCCGATGGGTAGCGTCTCCGGTCTGTTTTTAATCGGCTACGGCGCATTCCGCATTATTGTGGAGTTCTTCCGTCAGCCCGATGCCCAGCTGGGTCTGTTCGAAGGCGGCGTCAGCATGGGACAAATTCTGTCAGTTCCGATGATTCTGGCAGGCATAATTATGATGATCTGGGCGTACCGCCGTCGCCCGCAGCTACAAACAGGTGAACAAAAATGAAGCAGTATCTGGCATTAATGGAAAAAGTGCTGAACGAAGGCACGCCGAAAAACGATCGTACCGGCACCGGCACGCTCTCTATTTTCGGTCACCAGATGCGTTTCAATCTGCAGGAAGGTTTTCCGCTGGTGACCACCAAGCGCTGCCACCTGCGCTCGATTATTCACGAGCTTTTATGGTTCCTGAACGGCGATACCAACATCGCTTACCTCAAAGAAAACAACGTTTCCATCTGGGACGAGTGGGCTGATGAAAACGGCGATCTCGGCCCGGTCTATGGCAAACAGTGGCGCAGCTGGGGCGCTGCCGATGGTCGTCAAATCGACCAGCTGGCGAAAGT
>NZ_CALNWY010000015.1 GCF_940807255.1 Mixta sp. Marseille-Q2659
GCCGCAGCCAAAGCCAAAATTCCGCCATTCCTGTTTCACTATGCCGACGGCGGCGCCTATGACGAATATACGCTGCGGCGCAACAGCGAAGACCTGGCGCAAATTGCGCTGCGCCAGCGTATTTTACGTAACATGTCTTCGCTGAACCTGGAAACGCAGCTGTTTGGCGAAACGCTGTCGATGCCGGTCGCGCTGGCGCCGGTTGGGCTGTGCGGTATGTATGCGCGGCGCGGCGAAGTGCAGGCGGCAAGGGCCGCCGATAAAAAGGGCATTCCCTTTACGCTATCGACCGTTTCCCTTTGCCCGATTGAAGAAGTGGCACCCGCCATCCAGCGGCCGATGTGGTTTCAGCTTTACGTCCTGCGCGATCGCGGCTTTATGCGTAACGCGCTGGAGCGGGCACAGGCGGCGGGCTGCTCGACGCTGGTATTTACTGTCGATATGCCGGTGCCGGGCGCGCGCTATCGCGATGCCCATTCCGGCATGAGCGGCCCGAATGCAGCCATGCGCCGCTATCTTCAGTCGGCGCTGCATCCGCAGTGGGCCTGGGATGTCGGACTGAATGGTCGTCCGCACGATCTGGGCAATATCTCCGCCTACCGCGGCGAACCGACCAGCCTGGAAGACTATATCGGCTGGCTGGGCAATAACTTCGATCCGTCCATCTCCTGGCGCGACCTGGAATGGATCCGTGATTTCTGGAAAGGCCCGATGGTGATTAAAGGCATTCTCGATCCCGAAGATGCGCGCGACGCGGTGCGTTTCGGCGCGGACGGCATTGTGGTATCGAACCACGGCGGACGTCAGCTGGACGGCGTGCTTTCTTCGGCGCGGGCGCTGCCCGCAATTGCCGATGCGGTGAAGGGCGATTTGGCGATTCTGGCGGACGGCGGCGTGCGCAGTGGGCTGGACGTGGTACGCATGATCGCGCTGGGCGCGGATACCGTACTGCTGGGCCGCGCCTTTCTGTATGCGCTGGCTGCCGCCGGTGAGGCGGGCGTCACCAACCTGCTGAATCTGTTTGAAAAAGAGATACGCGTGGCGATGACGTTAACCGGCGCCCGCTCGATTGCAGAAATTACCCGCGATTCGCTGGTACAGGCGGTAGCGCCTATGCAGCCGGATGCGCTGGCTAACGCGGTAAACGGCTGAGATCAACGTATCGCCGCCTGCGTAGCAGGCAGCGAACCTGGCGACTTGCCGATGCCTGAGACGCCCCCTGAAAGCCTGGTTTTGCCGGGGCTCGCTTTACAGGCGCAAGCCGACGCGCGCATCAAGGATTATCGCGTCAGGTTTCAATGAAAGGATCGGCAGAACGGAAAAGGCGCCGTCTGGGCGGCGCCTGAGATGAAGCGGATTTCAGCGGTCAGAACTGTTCCCAGCCAGCCGTCGTTGACGACGCCGCCAGTTTAGCGGGAGCAGCGGCATAGCGCGTCTCGCTAACGGCCGCGCGAGGTGCTGACAGGCTCTGCGGCGCCGTTTTAAATACGGCTACCGTCTGCTCCAGCTGCTTCGCCTGTTCTTCCAGCGAAGAGGCCGCGGCGGAAGACTCTTCAACCAGCGCGGCATTCTGCTGCGTGGTGGTATCCATCTCCGTCATCGCCTGACCGATCTGCATGATCCCCCGGCTCTGTTCTTCAGAAGCGTGGGCGATTTCATTCATGATACTGCTCACCTGCGAAACCGAACGCACGATATCTTCCATCGCCTGACCCGCGCTGCTGACCAGCCGCGATCCGTTATCCACCTTGGTTCCGGCTTCGTTAATTAAGGTTTCAATTTCACGCGCGGCGGTGGCGCTGCGCTGCGCCAGGCTGCGCACTTCACCCGCCACCACCGCAAAGCCACGGCCCTGTTCACCGGCGCGTGCCGCTTCCACCGCCGCGTTCAGCGCCAGAATATTGGTCTGGAAGGCGATGCCGTTAATCACGTTAATAATGTCAGCGATTTTATTCGAGCTGCTGCTGATGTCCGCCATGGTGACCACCACATCCTGCACGATCTGGCCGCCGCGTCCGGCATTACGCGATGCTTCCTGCGCTAGGCTGCTCGCCTGATGAGCGTTATCCGCATTCTGCTTCACGGTGGAGGTGAGCTGCTCCATGCTGGCAGCGGTTTCTACTACCGCCGCCGACTGCTGCTCGGTACGTGAGGAGAGATCGATATTGCCTGCGGCAATTTCCGCCGAGGCGCGCGCCACGTTGTCCACGCCCTGGCGCACCTGAACGATAATCTCTTTTAGATTGTCGTTCATCCGCCCGACCGCCTGCATCAGCAGACCCGGCTCGTCAGCGCGATCGGTTTCAATGTGCGCGGTTAAATCACCGGCGGCGATTTTATCGGCCACCAGCAAGGTTTCGCGCAGCGGCTGGGTTATATTGCGGGTAATGCGCCAGGCAATGATTAAGCCTGCCAGCACGCCCAGCGCAGCGGCGCTGTACATAATGAAGTTGGCTTCGGTAATGGTTCGGCTCATCTGCGACAGCTGGAACTGATAAAGCTCGTTAACGGCGGTATTCAGCTTTTCCGCTGCGGCGGTCAGCAGGACGGACTCGCTCTCCTGCTGTTTAAAAACGGTTTGATACTGATTCAACGTGGCGCTCACGCGCGCGGTATCCAGCAGGAGTTCGGCGACCCATTCCGCTTCAGCGTCCGGCAGCATGTTTTTCAACAGCGCACCCGTTTCCGTAACTGCGCTCAGTCGGTTAACGATTTCTGTCTTCTTCGCCTCATCGGGTTTGGCGATAAAGTCGGGCCAAATCTTCATAACATGCAGGATGGCACTGTCCAGGCGAGCGGCCGTCAGCGACACGGCGGGATCGATCGCCACCTGATGGCTTAATGCTTCGCTGCGGTGACCATAATCGACCAGCGTATCGATACTGATCGCTTTTTGCTGCGCGCTACGCTGGTTCAGGGCGCGGACAAAACTGTCCCGTTGGGCGAGATAGGCTTCAATGCCCTGCTTTACTGTATCCAGCGTCGCTTTTCCCTGTGGCTGCCAGCTGAACTGATAAAGCGACTGGCCCAACTGTTGCAGCTTCTGTAAAGCACTCGCATTTTTCTCACCATAGCTGCTATCGCCCGTGTACTGAAAAAGGGTGCGGTTAAGGCGCGCCTGGTTTAGCTGACGCACCATTTGGACAGCGATTTCCTGCTTCCGGGCGTCATCATTGATATTGGAAAAACCGTGAATACCGGCACCTGCAATACTCACCATGATTAACAGCACCAACATAAAGCCGGAGGTCAGTTTTTTCCCTACGCTCAGGTTATTAAAACCGGTAATTAACGACGCCACACTGCTCATAGATCACCTTCAGATTAAAACAGGACGATAATTCTGTTATCGACATGGTTAAGCTCTGCTTTAGTGAATTTACAAAGGAACAGTGGAATATTTGAGCGGGAAGAAAAGCGTGAATCTCGTGAAAAGTCATCAACCTCGTTACTTATCAGCCTCTCTCATTTATTGCGGGAATAACAGTCGTCAGTAAGAAGGATAAATATTGTTAAACTTATTGGCAGGAAGTGACTAAAAGGTTATCGGCCCGTTTGCCTACTGAGGACGTCAGGCGAGCCGTCAGCGACTGAAGGCTGACGGCTCGGTGCGCCTCAGGTCAGAATATAATTCGCATCCGGGTGCATTTTCGGCGGGCCGGGCTGATCGATCATCTCACACAAAATAATTTCAATGCCATTGCATAACGCATTCAGCGGCAAATCGTTAGGCGAACTGCCGAAAGGCTCTTCCAGCTCCTCCGCCAGCGATTCCAGCGATAAGAAGGTGTAAGAGATAAATACTGACACCAGCGGCGTCAGATAATGCAGATCGTTAACCAGCGCGAACGGCAACAGCGTACAAAACAGGTAGACCGTGCGATGCAGAATAAGCGTGTAGGCGAAGGGAATCGGCGTGTTGGCGATCCGATCGCAGCCGCCCAGCACATCCGACAGCCGGTTAAGGTTGGCGTCGATGCTGGAGTAAAGCACATCGCTGATATGGCCCGCGCGCCGCTGTTCGCCCAGCCAGTCACCCATGCAGAGCAACAGCCGGTTAGTGGGCTGCGGGCTGTTTTCCACCTGCGATAAATAGCGTTCCGGCACCAGACGGCGAAAATCTTTTCGCCCGTCGGTGCGGCGCAACTGGTGTTTCAGGCTCCAGGCAAAGGCGATCAGCAGCCTGCTGAACTGATGGATTTGCTGCTCGTCGCTCAGCACGCTTTTTACCTGACGCAGCAGGGATCGTTGGGTAATCAGCAGCGAACCCCAAAGCTGACGCGCTTCGGTATAGCGCGCATAGCTGGCGTTATTGCGAAAGCCCAGGAAGATAGCGATAGCGATACCCAGCAGGCTGAAGGGCGCGGTAGTCAGGTGCAGCCCCATCCCTTCATACCAGTGATAGTAGATCACGGCGATTGCCGACATCGCCAGGTTGAGACTCAGGCGCAGCAGAATATCTGCCAGTACCGAGCCGTGCCAGACGAACAGGCGCAGAAACCAGTGTTGATAAGGACGGACAATCATCACGCCACCTCGTTCTCAAGGCGTTGACGACGACGCAGCCCAGAAACCAGTGCATCCATAATCCCACCACCACCAGCGTGCCGATGCCGCCAATGGCCGCCGCCGGTACTACGCCCAGCCAGGCCGCCAGCATGCCCGACTCAAATTCGCCCAGCTGGTTAGAGGTGTTGATAAATATTGAGTTGACCGCGTTAACCCGCCCGCGCATCTCATCAGGCGTATCGAGCTGCACCAGCGCGCCACGGATCACCATGCTGACCATATCGAAGCCGCCGGTGGCGAACAGCGCCACCATTGAGAGCCAGAAGCTGGATGAGAGCGCGAACACCAGCGTCGCCGCGCCGAAGCCCGCCACGCAGATAAACATAATCATCCCAACATGGCGCTCCAGCGAGCGGCGACTCAGCCAGAAGCCCACCAGCAATGCGCCTACCGCCGGCGCCGCGCGCAGCAGCCCTAAGCCGAGCGGGCCGGTATGCAGAATATCCTGCGCATAGATCGGCAGCAGCGCGGTCGCCCCGCCGAGCAGCACCGCAAAGAGATCGAGCGAAATCACGCCCAGCACATCGGGACGCTCGCGAATAAAACGCACACCCGCAAACAGGGTGGAGAGTGTGGCAGGCGTGCGCGGCGGCGGCGCCTGCTCGTAACGCAGGCGGCTCACCATAATGATAGAGATCAGATAGAGCAGGCCGGTCGCCATATAAACCACATCCGCGCCCGCCGCATACAGCAGGCCGCCCAGCGCCGGGCCCATGATCATCGCCGCCTGGCCGCCGACGGCGCTGGCGGCGGTGGCACGCGCCAGCAGACGCGGCGGCACCAGCGCGGGCAGCATCGACTGCATTGCTGGCGCTTCCATTACTTTCGCGACCGACAGCACGAAAACCAGCGCCAGAATGGTCCAGACATCGCTGTGATGCAACAGGGTCAGCAGCGTTAAGGCCACAATTGCCAGCCACTCCACCAGTTGGGAAAAAAAGACGATACGGCGACGATCGCGCTGGTCGGCAATATGCCCTGCCCACAGCGCCAGCGTCACCGACGGCAGGAACTGCACCAGGCCAATCAGGCCGAGATAGAAAGCTTTGCCGGTAATGGCATAAATCTGCCAGCCGACAATGATCGATAACATCTGAAAACCGAAGCTGGAGCAGGTACGCGCCAGCCAGAACGCAACAAACGAACGGTGCTGTAACAGCGATTCCGCCCGCGAATCAGCAGGTGAGGCCATAATCATCCCAGTTAGACAGCGAAACAGGCTGCGGAGCGAGAACGCCATAAAGGAAGCCCCTGCGATCTGGTTTTATAAGAGGGACTTCAGGCGCAGACGAAGCGGTAGCCTGGCAGGTGAGCGGCCAGTTTACAATAATTGACGAAATGGGGGCAGCACTGAGGAAGCGGAAAATATCAGTTAACCTGGCGGGAAAGCGATTTTAAGCAGCTGACCAGAAAACGGATACGAAACCTGACAGGTAAAATGGCTCAGTCTGCTGTCCAGTAAACGGTCGCAAAAACTAACCGGAATGGTCAACAGCACAGCTCCGTTCCAGCGCCATCACACGGAAACCTGGACCTCTTCAGGCAGGACAGCGCATAGTATTGGCGGGTAATGCTGCCAACTTACTGATTTAGTGTATGATGGTGATTTTAAGGTGCTTGCGTGGCTTCCATTTCCATCAGATGTCCTTCCTGCTCCGCTACTGAAGGCGTGGTGCGTAACGGCAAAAGCACTGCCGGACATCAGCGCTATCTCTGCTCTCATTGCCGTAAAACATGGCAACTACAGTTCACTTACACCGCCTCTCAGCCCGGTACGCACCAGAAAATCATTGATATGGCCATGAATGGCGTCGGATGTCGCGCCAGTGCACGCATTATGGGCGTTGGCCTCAACACGGTTTTACGTCACTTAAAAAACTCAGGCCGCAGTCGGTAACCTCGCGCATACAACCGGGCAGTGATGTGATTGTCTGCGCTGAAATGGACGAACAGTGGGGCTACGTCGGTGCTAAATCACGTCAGCGCTGGCTGTTTTACGCGTATGACAGGATACGGAGGACGGTTGTGGCGCACGTCTTCGGTGAACGCACTCTGGCCACACTGGAGCGTCTTCTGAGCCTGCTGTCGGCCTTTGAGGTCGTGGTATGGATGACGGATGGCTGGCCGCTGTACGAATCACACCTGAAGGGAAAGCTGCACGTTATCAGCAAGCGTTACACTCAGCGCATTGAGCGACATAACCTGAATCTGAGACAACATCTGGCAAGGCTGGGACGGAAGTCACTGTCGTTCTCAAAATCGGTGGAGCTGCATGACAAGGTCATCGGGCATTATCTGAACATAAAACACTATCAGTAAGTTGGAGTCATTACCGTATTGGCGTTATCGTTTCTATACGCGGAGGATCGTATTAACGTGCCTGTACGCATCGGATGAATTTATGGGTATATTCTTTTCCTGACCTAAAATAACCAAAAAGGTTGTGCTTATAAATAATTGAATTTAAAAATTATTCTTACTATATTTATCAGCGGATTTAAATTAGAGGGATTAATAATGCTGTTACGCAAGAAGCTAGCCATAATTATAACACTCGTTATCTTCGTATATATTGGGTATTCAATATATGTATTTATCAATGGTACAGGCCCTTCCTGCGATACATTGACCTACGAGCAAGCAACAAGCGTCATATCAAAAGATTACCTTGAGTACAGAATGCCGCGGTGGGAGCAAGCTTCTGCAAAATTAGGAACGAAAACGCCGACACTGGAATTCCATAAAAATAAATCACAGGTAACGAATGTTTTTTTTGTGCCTTTCACCGCAACGGGGCCAAAAGGGGCAATTGACTATTTTGCGACGTATGAATGTAAAACGAATAATATAGAGTACAGCTTTAAATAAATTTAATCCGCTATAAAAGATGGTTAAAAGAATCAACGTTTCCCTGAGCCAGAGACTTTCAACTGTCCGGGGAAGTTGTGCTTAATAATTCTCTTTTATAAACGTATGCTTTCTGCCCGCCATGTCCGCTTAAAATCATCATGTTTGGCTTATTTGCCCGTTTTTGCGACGCAGCATTGGCCTGTATTTCCAGCAGTCACCTTTTGAACATCAGGATCGCTCAAATTATGCGTTTTTACATAATTTGCCAGCCCATTCATACGGTCAATTAGCAGATCTACAGAGAACAGGACGAGTATGGCTTTGAAAGGAGTCATCAACAGGAAGCGAAAAAATGGTTTAGTCTGCCATTCGGCACACAGACGCCAGGCCAGGCAGGAAAAAGTAATAAGGCAGTAGGTTGGCAGAAAGGATCGAAATATCACCGATAAGCGGTGCGCAGGCAGCAAAAACGGTGGTACGCAGGAAAACAGACTGGCCGTTTCCCTGCGTAAACAAAATTAATATTCGTTGCCGGTAATACGGCCGCGATGGCTGTCCCAGTTAAAGGTCACCCACAGGCTTTGCCCCAAACGCATACGATCCATCACGCGCTCACCCAGCAGCTTGACCATATTGCTGTGATCGAGGTTGGTCAGCATACCGGTCGGGCGCTTCGAAGAGGAGCGGCGGTCAACGATCTGATTGATAATCACCTTTTCATAGCGCGATTCGGTCTGCATACCGATTTCATCAATCACCAGCAGATCGACGGTGCTGAAGTCGTGCAGCAGATGCTCTTCGGTGCGGTCGCTGTCGCCGCTAAAGGTGCCTTTAATGATCGACATCAGATCGGCAACCGTCACGATTAACACGCTTTTCCCGCGCAAAATTAAATGGTTGCCAATCGCCGCCGCCAGATGGTTTTTTCCGGTGCCGGGGCGCCCGGAAAAGACAAAGCTGGCGATGCTGTGATCGAACTCATCGGCATAGCGCCGCGCCTGCTCCAGCGCTTTGCGCTGTCCTTCGTTCTCCACGCGATAATTATCGAACGAGCAGTTCATATGCAGCTCGCGAATACCGGAGCGACCCAGAATACGCTGCATTTTCATGGCGCGGTTTTCACGCGCAATCGCTTCGGAACGCTGACGGCCCTGCTCCTGATTCCAGGCCAGCAGTTCTTCGCCGCTCTGAAATTTCGGCTTGATATGGGCAGGCATCATGCGTTGCAGACGGTTAAATAATTCAGCGGGCGTTTTCATTATTCACCTCGGAAACCATCAGGAATCGTGTGATCGGGTTCAGGCAGCTGATTGATGTCGCGTTGCGCCCGGCCGCCGTTAACCGCCCGGCTCTGCTGAACGCTGCGCGCCAGTTTCTGCTGCCACTGGACGTGATGAAAAGGCCGACCGTCAGCCTGCCACCAGGTGACGAAAGAGGCCAGCTCGGCAGGCGTTACCGGCTCGCTAAGCGCAATACCCCAAATCGCAGCCTGACGCTGGAAATCAGCATCAGGCCGCCAGCCAGCGTACATCATAAACTTGCCAGCCGGCACCGACATCGGTGATGACAGGGAATCGTTATAGAGTTGCTCATCCAGCGCCACATCGCTTTGCGGCTGGCGCGCCGCCGCTTCCAGCTCCAGAAGCTGAGCCAGCCGGTCAGGAGTTACCGCATACAGCACCGGCGCATTGTTATCGAATACGGCAACCGCACCCGCTTGTGCAGAAGCAAGCGCACCGAGCGGATCCTGACGGAACGCCTCAAGGCCAATGACAGTAGAGGTTAAAATCTTGACAGACATGGTAATTTCCGGGTTCTGTTGCAGGCAAAACATAACTGGCCGCCGCGGCAGCCATGATAGCCGCTATTCTAGCAAGTTTAGCGTCCAGGATCGCCTGTTGCTTAGTGTTGTGTCTGCCAGGCGATGCTTGTTTTTTCCTGTTTCAGGCGCCGTACCTCCCACAGATACTGCACGCTGGAAAGCAGGCAAAAACTGTAGCCCAGCAGCTCTGTGCCCTCTTCTGCCATGTTTTTCACCGTGCGGTTATAGCCGTCCAGCATCAGCGTTTCCCACAGTTCATGAACGCCGAACAGACGTGAAAAGACCAGAATGGTCAGCAGGCCAGCAGCCATCATGTTCCAGCTGGGATGATGCAGAAAATGAACCAGCCCGGACAGCGTGGCGGAAGGATGCAGTGCCGCACGCCACAGACAAACCGCCGCTACGGCTAACGCAAACCAGACCCAGGCGCCGTGCCTGATCTCATCAAACAGGAAATCCATTTCGCGAATCAGCATGCAGGTAAAAAAGCCGCCTATCAGCAGCAGGCTGTAGCGCAAATTCTGCTGACGAATAGCGCACAGGAAAAACATCAGCGCGATGGTGCCCAGCTGTATTTCCTGGAATGTTTCAGTAAAAGAAGTTTCATGTACCGCGTCGTGCATCCAGTAGACATCAATAAACACTAACCCCATCATCAGTGCCAGAAACAGTGCGCAGCCAAAGAAGCTGGCAAATTTTAAAGCGATAATTTTTATCTCGTCAGACATGTAATTTCCCTGAAAATTATTAGCGCGCTGATTATATGCTCACGTCTTCGCCAGATTTCTCATTTTATGCGTTAACCTCCGCGCCAGACGGCATGCCGCCTGGTCTAACGTGCCATTCGCCTTTGCGGCCAGACGGGATTGGGGGAGTCCGATGCGTTTGCCTGCAGCGGACGCATGATAAGATGGCGCCTTCATCTGCCTGAAAGGTAAGGAATATACGGATGCAACGATGCGGCTGGGTTTCAAACGATCCTCTTTATCAGACCTATCACGATCGGGAATGGGGACTTCCCCAAACCGACAATAAGGCGCTGTTTGAAATGCTGTGCCTGGAAGGTCAGCAGGCGGGACTCTCCTGGATTACCGTGTTGAAAAAGCGGGAAAACTATCGCGCCGCATTTCATCAGTTCGATCCGCAGGCGGTGGCGCAGATGACGGAAGCCGATATTGATGCGCTGATGCAGAACAGCGGGCTGATACGTCATCGCGGTAAGTTAACGGCGATTGTTACTAACGCGCGTGCTTACGGTGCGATGCAGGCAAACGGCGAAGATTTTTCGCGCTTTGTCTGGTCTTTTGTTGGCGGCCAGCCGCAGATCAATCATTTTGCCGCGCTGAATATGGTTCCGGCCCAGACGCCAGCTTCGCTTGCGCTCTCGAAAGCGCTGAAAAAGCGCGGTTTTAAATTTGTCGGTTCGACGATCTGTTACTCGTTTATGCAGGCCTGCGGGTTGGTTAATGACCATCTCACCGACTGTTTTTGCTATCCCGCGAATCAATCGCTTTAAAAGTGTACGCACCTAAGGAAATTCCTGGATATTTCCTAAAGCCAGACGCGGCATAATTGCCGACTTAAGCAGGCGCGGGTGCGCCTGTTGCAGCATTTTTTGAAGGATATAAAGATGAATAAAAGCATTATCGCCTTGTCACTTTTATTAAGCGGCACCCTTGCCCTTTCTGGCTGTACCACCAATCCCTACACCGGCGAATCGCAGGCGGGTAAATCTGGCATCGGCGCAGGCGTTGGCGCGCTGGTTGGCGCGGGCGTCGGCGTGCTTTCCTCGTCGAAAAAAGATCGCGGCAAAGGCGCGCTGATCGGCGCAGCGTCCGGCGCGGCGCTGGGCGGCGGCCTGGGTTATTACATGGATGTGCAGGAAGCCAAACTGCGTGACAAAATGCGCGGCACCGGCGTCAGCGTAACGCGCAACGGCGATAACATCACTCTGAATATGCCGAACAACGTAACGTTCGACAGCAGCAGCAGCACGCTGAAACCGGCAGGCGCGCAAACGCTGACCGGCGTGGCGATGGTGCTGAAAGAGTATCCAAAAACCGCCGTTAATGTCGTGGGTTATACCGACAGCACCGGCACCCGTGCGCTGAACATGCGTCTGTCGCAGCAGCGTGCCGACAGCGTCGCCAGCGCGCTGATCCTGCAGGGCGTCGCCAGCACGCGCGTGCGCACC
Organism: Mixta sp. Marseille-Q2659; assembly: GCF_940807255.1. GTDB lineage: Bacteria > Pseudomonadota > Gammaproteobacteria > Enterobacterales > Enterobacteriaceae > Mixta. The sequence continues at coordinate 11,436 of NZ_CALNWY010000015.1, forward strand.
GGCGGCATGGGCCCGGATAATCCGATCGCCTCCAACAGCACCGAAGAAGGCAAAGCGCAGAACCGTCGCGTTGAGATTACGCTCAGCCCGCTCTCCTGATTCCGCTTGTTCAGGGGCAGCCTGCTGCCCCTTTTTATTTCCTGCATGCGTCACTTCTCCGGCGTCAGACTAACGACCAACAACAAGCTGTGTTAGTCTCTGTGCGAATTCGCGGAGTGAACAAAGAGATGAAACAAAAGGCTGTACGCGCCACCATCAGCGATGTCGCCAGAGTGGCGAAAACGGGCAAAACCAGCGTTTCCCGTTACCTTAACGGTGAGCAGCATGCGCTCTCTCCTGATTTAAAACAGCGGATTGAGCAGGCGATCGCCGCGCTGAATTACCGTCCTAACCAAATGGCGCGCGGCCTGAAACGTGGACGTACGCGTCTGATCGGGCTGATTATCGCCGATATTACCAATCCCTATTCAGTCGATGTGCTGTGCGGCATCGAAGCGGCCTGCCGCGCTCACGGTTTTACCTTACTGGTGTGCAATACCAATAACGAAATCGACCAGGAGCAGCACTATTTACAGCTGTTCAGCAGCTATCAAGTCGAGGGGATCGTGGTCAATGCGGTCGGTATGCGCGAAGAGGCGCTGAACCGGCTTCAGCAGTCGCTGCTGCCGATGGTACTGATTGACCGTAAGATTCCTGATTTTTCCTGCGATGTGGTCGGCCTGAATAACGCGCAGGCGGCGACCGATGCCACCGAGCATTTAGTGAAGAACGGCTACTGTGCGTTGCTGTTTCTCAGTGAGCCGCTTGGCCTGGTGAATACGCGGCTGGAAAGGCTGCAGGCGTTCCGCCAGGTGTGCGCGCGCAGTAATAATTTGATTAGCGAGAATGCGGAAGTGGCGCTCAACGACGCTGCGACGATGGATCGCGTTATTGCTGATTTTTATCAGCGTCACGGCTACCAGCCTGCAGCGCTGGTGGTCGCGAACGGCGCGCTGACGCTTCAGGTCGCGCGATCGCTGCGGCGGCTCGGCCTTAACTGGGGCCAGCAGATTGGCCTGCTGGGCTTTGATGAACTGGACTGGGCCGAGCTGGCGGGCGACGGCATTACCACATTGAAGCAACCGACCTGGCAAATCGGCTATGCGGCGCTGGAGCGTGTGATTCAGCGTATCGAAGGCGAAGCCAGCGCGGTGGAAGAAAAAACCTTCGACGGCGAGCTGGTGATCCGCGGCTCTTCCCGACCTTTAGCCTGACGTTAATCCGCAGGTTTTTCCTTTGCAGGCGCTGGCGTCCCTACCGTATTAAGCCAGCGGCGGCGCGTCGCCTCCCTCCAGGCACGAACATCTACGCAATCAAACCAGCGGCAGCGCCTCGCCGCGCCTTCAACTGCCCACATCCAGCGCCGCCATCACAAATCAGACAATCCCTGGTACAAAATATCTACATCGTGAGCGCGATCATAATTTCATGCTTTCCGCCTTTGCTTTGGAACCGGTTCCAATTAGCTTTTCTTTATAGCGGGTTTACATGTTGTCGCCCCGGAGGAAAGAGTGAAACCAGAAATTATTGTGGTGACCGCCGCGTTCGGTCATCAAAAAGTGACAGAGCTGGGCGGACAGCGAGCGCTGTTGCCGATCATTGCTGAAGCGGGCGCGGACGGCGTGGAAATTCGCCGCGAGCTGCTTTCGCAGGCCGAGCTGCAAAGCCTGCCCCAGCTGGCTGAAGCCATTGCTGAACAGCGGCTCTGCGCCTGCTATTCAGCGCCTGACGCGCTGTTTACCGCGGACGGTGCGGTGAATCCGCTGCTGGAGCAATATGTGCAGGAGGCGGAACAGCTGGGGGCGCGTCTGCTTAAACTTTCGCTCGGTCACTATCGCGCCGGCACGGACATTCCTGCGCTGGCGACGCGCGGCGTAAAAGTGGTAGTGGAAAACGATCAGACCGACTGCGGCAAGCTGTCCGCTATCGCGCCGTTTTTTACCGAACATCCCGATGCGCCCGCCATGACGTTTGATATGGGCAACTGGCTGTGGACCGGCGACGATCCGCTTGCCGCCGCGCATCGCCTTGCGCGCTACGTCAGCTATATTCATGTGAAAGCTGCGATCCCTCATAAAGAGAGCTGGCGCGCCATTGCGCTCGACGAAGCGGATGACGGCTGGCGTAAGCTGTTAAACCTGCTGCCCGGCAATGTGCCGCGCGGTATTGAATTTCCGCTGCAGGGCGACGATCTGGTGGCCGTTACGCGCCACTACGTTGACCTGCTGCGCGAGGTGTAAATCATGAACAGCCATAGTCAACAGAACGGCATTCTGGATGTGGTCACCATCGGCGAAGCGATGGCGATGTTCGTCGCCAGAGAAACCGGCGATCTCGCCGCCGCCGAAACCTTTACCAAACGCATTGCCGGCGCAGAGCTGAATGTCGCCATTGGCCTGGCGCGGCTCGGCCTGAATGTGGGCTGGGTCAGTCGCGTGGGCAATGATGCCTTTGGCCGCTTTGTCCACCAGCAGCTGGAAAAAGAGGGCGTCGATCACCAGCGCGTGATGACCGATAAGCGCTATCCCACCGGTTTTCAGCTGAAATCGAAAGTGGAAGATGGATCCGATCCGGTCGTGGAATACTTCCGCAAAGGCTCCGCCGCCAGCCATCTTTCGGTGGAAGATTTTGATCGCGACTATTTCGGTGCCGCGCGACATCTGCACTTAAGCGGCGTCGCGGCAGCGCTCTCCGCCAGCTCGCTGGAACTCCTGAAGCACACGGCGCAGGAGATGCGCGCCATGGGCAAGACGATTTCTTTCGATCCTAATTTGCGCCCGGTGCTGTGGCCGAGCGAGCAGGAGATGGCTAATCAGCTTAACCAGCTGGCCGCGTATGCCGACTGGGTGCTGCCCGGTGAAAAAGAGGGATTGATCCTGACCGGCTACCGCCAGCCGGAAGCCATCGCCGATTTCTACCTCGATAAAGGCGTAAAAGCGGTCATCATTAAAACCGGCTGCGACGGCGCCTGGTATAAAACCGCCGACGGTGAAAAAGGCCAGGTGGAAGCTATCCGCGTGGAAAATGTCGTCGATACCGTGGGCGCGGGCGATGGTTTTGCCGTCGGCGTGATCAGTGCGCTGTTGGAAGGCAAACCGCTGGCGCAGGCGATTCGACGCGGTAACAAGATCGGCTCGCTGGCTATCCAGGCGATTGGCGACAGCGAAGGTTTGCCGACGCGCGCCGAACTGGGCGACTACTGAGCGACAAACGTACCCTATAACGCTGCATTCCGCTGACATCGCCAGCGGAATGCGCCCTCAACAGAGGATAAGCTCATGAACAAGCATACAATCGCGCCGAAACGCTGGTGGTATATCATCCCCATCATTTTCATCACCTACAGCCTGGCGTATCTCGATCGTGCAAATTTCAGTTTCGCTTCCGCAGCCGGGATTAATGAAGATTTAGGCATTACCAAAGGCATGTCCTCTCTGCTGGGCGCGCTGTTTTTCCTCGGTTACTTTTTCTTCCAGATCCCCGGCGCAATGTATGCCGAACGCCGCAGCGTGAAGAAGCTGGTGTTCTGGTGTCTGGTGCTGTGGGGCATTTGCGCTTCGCTGACCGGCGTGGTCAGCAATATTCCGATGCTGGCGGCGATCCGCTTTATTCTCGGCGTGGTCGAAGCGGCGGTAATGCCAGCGATGCTGATCTATATCAGCAACTGGTTTACCAAGTCGGAGCGCTCGCGCGCCAATACCTTTTTGATTCTCGGCAATCCGGTGACGGTGCTGTGGATGTCAGTGGTCTCCGGCTATCTGATTAACGCCTTCGGCTGGCGTGAAATGTTTATTTTTGAAGGCATTCCGGCGGTGATCTGGGCGGTGCTGTGGTGGTTTATGGTGCAGGATAAACCGTCCCAGGCGCGCTGGCTGAGCAATGAAGAAAAAGCCGCGCTGGAAGAACAGCTGCGCAAAGAACAGGAAGGTATTAAGGCGGTACGCAACTATCGTGAAGCCTTTAAATCACGCAACGTGATCATTCTTTGCGTGCAGTATTTCGCCTGGAGCATCGGCGTGTACGGCTTTGTGCTTTGGCTGCCGTCGATTTTACGCAACGGCACGCAAATGGGCATGGTTGAAGCGGGCTGGCTCTCCGCCGTGCCTTATCTGGCCGCCACCATTGCGATGATCGTGGTGTCCTGGGCCTCCGACCGGATGCAGAACCGTAAGCTTTTCGTCTGGCCTTTACTGCTGATCGGCGCGCTGGCATTCCTCGGCTCGTGGATGGTCGGCTCCAGTAATTTCTGGCTCTCCTACAGCCTGCTGGTGATTGCCGGTGCCGCGATGTATGCGCCTTACGGCCCGTTCTTCGCCATTATTCCTGAGATGCTGCCGCGCAACGTAGCTGGCGGCGCCATGGCGCTAATTAACAGCATGGGCGCGCTGGGTTCGTTTGTCGGCTCCTGGATTGTCGGCTACCTTAACGGTGCAACCGGTAGCCCGGCAGCTTCTTACATCTTTATGGGCGCGGCCTTGTTGGTTTCGGTTTTCCTGACGCTGATCGTCAAACCGGCGGAGAACAAGCAGCCCCCCTCGCCCCATCGCGCGGCCAGGCACGCCTGAGTAGTCGCGCGTAAAGGCCGGGCTTGCCCGGCCTGTTCCGTTTTTGCCTTTCCCCTTTTTAGATGGAGCCTGATATGAAGCCTGAAGTGGTACTGTACAAATCCCTGCCGGATGATTTACGCGCTCGCCTCGACGAGCATTTTACCGTGACGGCGGTTAAGGGCCTGACGCCGGAAACCGTACAGGCGCAGGCGGAGGCTTTTGCGCGTGCCGAAGGCATGATCGGCTCCAGCAGCCCGGTAGACGAAGCGCTGCTGGAGAAGATGCCGAAGCTGCGCGCCGCCTCGACCATTTCCGTGGGCTACGATAATTTCGACGTGGACGCGCTGAATCGCCGCGGCATCGTACTGATGCATACGCCTACGGTACTGACCGAAACCGTCGCCGACACCATGATGGCGCTGGTGCTGAGCAGCGCCCGCCGCGTGGTGGAAGTGGCTGAGCGGGTTAAAGCGGGCGAATGGCAGCGCAGCATTGGGCCTGACTGGTTCGGCGTCGATGTGCATCATAAAAAAATGGGTATTCTCGGTATGGGCCGCATCGGCCTGGCGCTGGCGCAACGCGCGCATCTCGGTTTCGGCATGCCCATTCTTTACAATGCGCGCAAGCATCACGAGGAAGCTGAATCACGCTTTAATGCGCAGTATTGCGATCTCGATACGCTGCTACGCGAATCGGATTTCCTCTGTATCAGCCTGCCGCTGACCGAACAGACGCACCATATGATTGGCCACGAACAGCTGGCGAAAATGAAGCCGAGCGCCATCTTAATTAATGCGGGCCGCGGGCCGGTGGTGGATGAGCAGGCGCTGATCGCGGCGCTGAAAGATAAAACGATCCATGCCGCCGGCCTGGATGTGTTTGAGCAGGAGCCGCTGCCGGTTGATTCTGAACTGCTGAAGCTGCCTAACGTGGTGGCGCTGCCGCATATCGGCTCTGCCACTCATGAAACGCGTTACGGTATGGCGCGCGATGCGGTTGAAAACCTGATTACCGCGCTGACCGGCAAGGTCGAGAAAAACTGCGTTAATCCACAGGTGCTGCGCTAAGCAGTTTGCCCTGCGGCAAGCGATCGCCCGCTGCGGCGATCGCGCTTATTACCTTTATTCCACCGCCAACGGTTTCTCGTCCAGCTGCGGTGCGCTGTCGCCCTGCAACGTTTTAACCCGCTGCTCTACCTTCTGTACCGCTTCGGCATCTTTCAACAGCGAATAAGTCAGCGTAAATGCCTGGCTTTGCCCCGGCTGCAGCTGTTTTACACGTCCCTGTTCTTTCTCGATGGTGACCGGATAAGCATAGTTTGTACCCGGCTCAATACCGGTTACATAACCCTGTTTCAGCGTATCGGTGTTTTTCCATAAGGTCAGCAGCGGCAGCTGATGCGTATCAAATTCAATGGCCGCGCCCTTATCGCCTTTACTGTTGATAACCGCCGCCACCGTTTTTCCCTGTGCATCCGCCAGCGGCGTCAGGTTAAAGACCATCTCATCGAAACCTTTGGTCGGCGCGTCGTAGCGGTTCCACGCTTTCAGGCCCTGCTTCGCATAGTCATTAAAGGGAGAAACGCTTTTTACCGGAGCGATAAAGCGGGCATCTTTTTCCAGAATCGGCGTGCCGAAGTTACTGTGATAGATGATTTGGTAATCCTGCGGATAGTCACTTTGGTTGGTCAGTTCATCATGAATGGTAAAGCTGTCGCTGCCCGGCACATAGCGCAGCTCGGTCCAGGTGCTGAGCTTCGCCTTTTTAAAGGTGTGTTCTTTCAGTAAGCCGCGAATACGAATTTCATGCGGTGCCCGATCATCAACCACGATCTCTATCCGTGAAGCAGGCGTGTTGCCCGCCTTGCCGTGCAGCGTGTACAGCATGCCATCTTTGTTAACCGGATGCCCCGTCCATTCAAAGCCGCAGCGCACCATCATTTCGTTGAAACCATCCAGCCAGCCGAGACCGTTACGGCTTTCCAGATTGATATAAGCGGGATTGACCACCTCATCGACCGGCGAATCCCAGCCCATACGTACGCCATGTCCATTCACATGCAGCAGATCCATGCCGCGGCTGGGGCTCAGAGCGATGGTAAGCCCGTTTTCACTGCGCAGTGTGATGACTTTGCTACCTTCCTGTTTACCGCCGTGCAGAACTTTCTGCTCAATGCTGAAGGACTGACCGTCCAGCTTCAGCTGTTGGCTGCTGATGCTCCAGTTACCCTTTTCCATGCCGCTTTCAGCATCCGTCAGCAACCATGACTGCGCCAGTACAGGCGTGGAAAACAGCATTGCTACCGTTACTGCCACCAGAGATTTTTTCATTTGTTCGTTCCTTTAGCTGAATTGATTTAGCCAAACAGCCCGCAGGTTACAAATGCAGGATCGGAAAAACAGTGATGACAGTCACCCGTGCGTTTTTCGCCCAACAATTCAACAAGAAAATGCGATTGTTAACACATTTTTAGATAAGTTGTTGCAGTTTATCGGTGTGAAAACGTGATCGAGGCTGGTTAAAGCTTTATACGTTTCAGCTTTTACTGACGTGGCTTATGGGTACGGCTGGCAGGGTAAGCCGTTTGCATCGCTCACCGCCTGGCGGTAAGGTATTTGCACACTTGCCCATTACATTTGATTTACAGCTATGAGCTTCTCTCTCTTCGGTGACAAATTTACCCGCCATACCGGCATCGCGCGCTTAATGGAAGACCTGGATGAAGGGTTACGCAATCCCGATGCGGTGATGCTCGGCGGCGGTAATCCGGCACAAATCCCCGCCATGGATGACTATTTTCATCAGCTTTTGCTGCAGATGCATCAGGACGGCAAACTGACCGGCGCGCTGTGCAATTATGATGGCCCGCGCGGCAAAGCCCTATTGCTGGAGGCGCTGGCGACGCTGCTACGGGAGGAATTGGGCTGGCAGATCACGGCGAAGAATATTGCCCTGACCAACGGTAGCCAGAGCGCCTTTTTCTATTTATTTAATCTGTATGCCGGTCGGCGCGCTGACGGTACGAAAAAGCGCGTACTGTTTCCGCTCACGCCGGAATATCTGGGCTATGCCGATGCCGGACTGGATGAAGATCTCTTTATCGCCGCGCGTCCTAATATTGAACTGCTGCCGGAAGGACAGTTTAAATATCATGTCGATTTCGATCATTTGTCGATAACCGAAGAGATTGGGCTGATTTGCGTTTCGCGCCCCACCAACCCTACCGGCAATGTGATCACCGATGAGGAGTTGCTCCACCTCGATATGCTGGCGCAGCAGCACGACATTCCGCTGCTGATCGATAACGCTTATGGTCTGCCTTTTCCGGGCATTATCTTCAGCGAGGCGCGCCCGCTGTGGAATCCCAACATTATTCTCTGCATGAGTCTGTCGAAGCTCGGGCTGCCGGGCGCACGCTGCGGCATTATCGTGGCGGATGAGAATGTGATCGACGCCATCAGCAATATGAACGGCATTATCAGCCTGGCACCAGGCAGTATTGGGCCTGCTATCGCCACGGAAATGATTCAGCGCGGCGATCTGCTTCGGCTGTCAGAAACGGTGATTAAACCTTTCTATCAGCAGCGTGTGCTGGATACCGTCGCCATTATTCGCCGCTATCTGCCGGAAGATCGCTGCCTGATCCATAAGCCGGAAGGGGCCATTTTTCTCTGGTTGTGGTTCAAAGATTTGCCTATTACGACTGAATTGCTTTATCAGCGTCTGAAGCAGCGCGGCGTATTGATGGTGCCTGGACACTTTTTCTTCCCCGGCCTGGCGCAAGACTGGCCGCATACGCACCAGTGTATGCGCATGAATTATGTGCCGGACGGCGAGAAGATTGAGCGGGCCGTGAAGATTCTGGCGGAAGAGATCGAGCGCGCCTGGACAGAACTGGCGTAGCGGATTCAGGTAGCCGTTAACCATCTAATACGATGAACCAGGGTGGAGAGTTCCACCCTTTATTTTTACGTCCGAAAACGGATAACCAGCCTGAGCCTTTGTCCGTTATCGTCTTCTCTTCCTTCTTACTAACAGAATATTATGCTCCTGCTTCACACAGGCTTCTGTTAAACCTTCTGCAGTTACGGTCCAATTCTTCGCCAGATCGCCGTTTTGCCGCTCTCCGCAAACTGCGCATAGTAAACCAGCTGGTTTGCGCGTAAGTTAATTAACAATTGATTAACGTCAGAAAAGCTGGAGAAAAAATGTCCGTCAAAGATCTGTTGCTGGCGCTGTGCGTGGTGATCGCCTGGGGTGTTAATTTCGTAGTGATAAAGGTCGGGCTGCATGATATGCCGCCATTTCTGCTGGCCGCCCTGCGCTTTGCGCTGGTGGCGCTGCCCGCGATCTTCTTTGTACGTCCCCCCAAAGTCCCGCTGCGCTGGCTGGCGCTTTACGGTCTGACGATCAGCTTCGGTCAGTTCGCCTTCCTGTTTTTGGCCATTAAGTTAGGTATGCCTGCGGGCCTGGCATCGCTGGTGCTGCAGGCGCAGGCTTTCTTTACGCTACTGCTCGGGGCGCTGTTTCTGGCGGAAAAGCTGCGCTGGCATCATGTCGCCGGCATTGTTATCGCCTCAGGCGGTATGTTTCTGTTAGCAACCACCAGCGATGACGTTCATACCACCAGCGGTTTGACGCTGACTACGCTGTTGCTGACGCTGGCCGCCGCGTTCTGCTGGGGAATGGGCAATATCACCAACAGGATCATTATGCGTAACGGTAGCGTGCCTATTATGTCGCTGGTGGTCTGGAGCGCATTAATTCCGGTTGGACCGTTTTTGGTCTGCTCATGGCTGTTCGAAGGGCCGGACGCCATTACTCACAGCCTGTTGAATATTCAGCTGGAAACGGTGCTGGCGCTGGTTTACCTGGCGTTTATCGCCACCATTGTAGGCTACGGCATCTGGGGTACGCTACTGGGGCGTTATGAAACCTGGCGCGTGGCGCCGCTCTCGTTGCTGGTGCCGGTGTTTGGCATCCTGAGCGCCGCGCTGCTGCTGGGCGAAACCCTCTCGATGCGCCAGATTATCGGCGCGCTGATTATTGTGATCGGACTGGTAATGAATGTTTTCGGCGGGCGCTTAATGCCGCTGCGGATCCGGCGCGCGCAGCACGATTAAGGGTTGGCGAAGTCAGAAACAATAACGCCGCGTTTCCGCGGCGTCAGGTTGGCGATTAGCTGAGGATTTCGATACGGCGCGGTTTCATCTCTTCCGGCACGATACGTTCCAGATCGATGTACAGCAGGCCGTTTTCCAGGCGGGCATCACGCACCACAATGTGGTCGGCCAGCTGGAATTTGCGTTCGAAATTACGTTCGGCAATGCCCTGATAGAGATATTTACGCTCGTTCTGCTCTTCGGGATGCGCGCCACGCACGATCAGCATGTTGTCGTGGGCGGTAATATCCAGCTCGTTCTGAGCGAAACCGGCCACGGCAATAGTAATGCGATAGTGGTTTTCCGCTACCAGTTCAACGTTGTACGGAGGGTAACCGCCGTTGCTTTGATTTTGATTGGATTCCAGCAGGTTGAACAGACGATCGAAACCGATGGATGAACGATAAAGCGGAGAAAGGTCAAAGTTACGCATAATGCAAAAGCTCCTGATTTTCAGCGAGTGGGTTAATCTCAGCCTTCCGTTATGGACAGGCTGTCAGGTCACGCAGGCGAACCCTTCCGGCGAATGCCGCGCTGACCGTGCTAATAAAATGGGGATAGCTGACAAACTTTCAAGCGCGCTTTTGCGATTTTTTTAAGCAAACAACACAGAATGTCATACACTCAGGGGAACATATCGTCATGCAACAGGCGTGAGCCACCACAGAGTGACCCGGATTTTCCCCGCCGCAGACGAAAAATCTCAGCCAGGCACCTCGCTATGACTGAAGGGATGGTAAAAGATGAAAGCAATTTATAAATACCGTTTGGCCGGGCTATTAGCCTGTAGCGCATTAGTCGGTACTTCCGGCTGCTCCAGCATGATGTCACACACCGGCGCCAGCCAGGGTTATTATCCCGGCACGCGCGCCAGCGCGGAAATGCTGACTGACGATCAAAGCAGCTGGGCGCTGAAGCCGCTGGCGCTGATCGATCTGCCTTTCTCCGCCGTTCTCGATACTGTTTTGTTGCCGTGGGATTATCTGCGCGCCGACGACAGTCAATCCATCGATTCGCCGCGCGCCCGCGTTATTGAGGCTGAGCGGTTGGCGAAAACTCAGGAAAACCTGGCGCAGGCCGCGCCGCTGGCGATTAACTCACCGCAACCGTAAATATCTGCCGATAGCCGTCAACCTCCTGCATAAAGGCGATCTGGCGGCCATCGGGCGAGAACACCACCGCGTCGCCTGACGGCGGCACGGCGCTGCGCGGCGTCAGGCGACGCATTTTACCGCTCTGGCTGTCGCACAGCGTCACGCTGTTGTCGCAGATAAACGCCAGCTGGCCGCCCGCCGGATGCCAGCTAAACGCCGACTGAATAGCGTGCGCGCTCCGGGTTATCTGCCGCGGTTCGCCGCCGCAGGGCGAAACGCTCCACAGCTGCACCACGCCCGCCTCATCGCACATCAGAAAAGCAATTTCGCTGCCGTCCGCGTTGCTGCGCAGCCAGTGGCGCGGCTGGGTCGCAAGGCCGGGATAGCGGCGCTGGTGGGTAAAGGTCAGCCGCCGCTGCGTTACGCCGCGCGGCGGCGCAGGCAGTTGGGTTTCCGTCCCTTCCAGGGGCGCGTCGCCAGGCTGCGCATAGTCGCTCAGCTTTTCCGGCAGATCGACTACAAACACTTCCGGCACGACATCGCCGTTTTCCGCCCGCGTATCGCCGATAAAGGCCAGCGCCCAGCGCTGGCGGCTGCCTTTCGGGCATAAATAACCCTGTTCGCCAATCCAGCCCTCTTCATACGCCCGATTAATCTCATCGCTGCCCGGCTGCGGCGCGGAGGTGGTTTTGCTCACCAGCACGCAAAAATGGCTGCCGTCATACTCGCGTGGATGCTGTTTTGGCGGGCAAACCGCATGCAGCGGCACGGCCACGCCGACGTTGCGTAAATCTTCCCGCGAGTCCCACTCGTGCATCACATGATCGTTATAGGTAAAGCTGATGCGGCTGCCGTCCGGGCTGAAAACATGAACGTGCGAGCCGCCGCGCAGCGCGCCCGGCGTAAAAGGCGGCGTAATATCGCAGGCGTCGAGATTTTCCGCCACGCCGTTCTGAATAATCACGCCGCGACGATGATGAAAGTCATAGCGCCAGCTGGCGTCGGGATGTTCCGGCCCATGAATGCAGACGTAGCGCGGCGGCATATCGGGGCTGACGGTTACCACGCCGACATGCGCGCCGTCGCGCGCCTGATAGAGGATCTCCGTCGCGCCGCTCTCTGCGTTGACGCGTTCGATGGTCAGGCCGGTAAAGGAGGCGCCGGAAGGACGCACGTCATAGACCAGCCACTGGCTGTCGCCAGTCCAGACATTGATGTTGGTCAGCTGATGGTTGCGCGGGGCGAAAGTAAGCTGTTTCATAAATAAAAACCCTGAGGCGACGAAGTATCGCTTCAGGGTAAAAGATTCACGGCTAAAAACCTATCGGGGAACCGGCGTAATCAATGGTTGGCCGCTAAACCACGCGTCGATATTTTCCAGCACCAGCTGCGACATAGCGCGTCGTGTCTCCCTGGTGGCGCTGGCCATATGCGGCGTGACGACGACATGGTCGCGCTGCCGCAGCGCGGCGGGAACGTGAGGTTCATTGGCAAACACATCCAGCCCGGCGCCGGCGATAGCGCCGCGATCCAGCGCGTCGATAAGCGCATCTTCATCCACTACGCTGCCGCGCGAAATATTGATTAACATGCCCTGCGGGCCCAGCGCGTCGAGGATCGGCCGGTTCACCTTGCCCTGCGTCTCTGCGCCGCCCGGCACGCACACCATCAGAAAATCGCTCTGCTGCGCCAGTGCGCGCAGGTCGTCGATATAACGCCACGGCAGGCTGCTATCCGGCCGACGACCGTGATAAGCGATATCCATAGCGAACGCCTCGGCGCGGCGGGCGATCGCCTGACCGATGCGTCCCATGCCGAAAATGCCAAGGCGCGCGCCGGAAACCTTGCGCGTCCAGGGAAAACCGCCGTCCGGCCAGCGTTCCTGCTCGATAAATTTATGCGCGGCGACGATATTGCGCGACGTCGCCAGTAGCAGGCCGATAGCGAGATCGGCCACGTCATCCGTCAGCACGCCCGGCGTATGGGTTACCGCCACGCCGCGATCGCGCGCCGCCGCCACGTCCACGCCGTCGTAACCGACGCCGAATACCGCAATCAGCTTCAGCGCAGGCAGCGAAGCGATAAGATCGCGCGTGACGACCGCTTCGCCATTGGTGACCAGCACCGTCACCTCCCCGGCGATGGCGGCTAAATCAGCACGCGACATGCGCGTCAGCTCATGCAGATCGTAGCGTTCGTTCAGCGCGGCGGTAAGCGCATCCGGCAGGCTGGCCTGTTTCAGTACTTTCTGGTTCATTTTTATTCCTGCGTTAAGAGGGATGGGAAGCGGTCTGTTCCGCGGCACGCGGGCGCGCCGGACGCGACACCAGCACGCCGATAACGCCGCCGAGTATCAGCGCCGCCGCCACGATCAGCAGACCATAGTGATAGCTGTTGGTCGCATCTTTGATTTTTCCCAGAATCGGCGGCAGTCCCAGCCCGACGAAGTTCGCCACGGTGTTAATAAAGGCGATCGAGGCGGCGGCGGCGACGCCTGCCAGCTTCTCGGTAGTGACCGCCCAGAAAATCGGCGTCAGCGCGAAATTAAAGCCCACGGTCAATACCAGCAGCAGATACGCTACCAGCAGGTTGCTGGTGTAGATGGCGATAGCGAGCGACACGCCGGAGATAATCAGCGGCAGACCGAGATGCCAGCGCCGCTCGCCAGTGGTGTCGGAATGGCGGCCGTTCAGGTACATAAACAAGCAGGCGGCGATAAAGGGCACGGCGGAGAGCAGGCTCACCACCAGGTTGCTCTGCTCATTCGCCATACTTTTAATAATCAACGGCAAAAACAGGGTAATGCCGATAGAGCCAAACGCCTGCAGAAACCAGACCAGGCTCAGCAGCAGCACGGTTTTGTTTTTCAGCGCGCTGTGCCAGCTGTGATGGCTGCCAACCTCAACGCTGGCGTTATCGCGCGCCAGCTGCGCGTTGAGCCAACTTTTTTGCGCGCTGGAAAGCCAGGCGGCATGATCGGGCGTTTGCGGCAGCCGCCACAGCACCAGAACGCCCAACGCTACCGCCGGCACGCCCTCAATAGCAAACAGCCAACGCCAGCCGGCGATATCGGCGATGCCATGCATATTCAGCAGCGTGCCGGAAAGCGGCAGGCCGATAATCGACGCCATTACTGAACCCATATAAAAGAAGGACATCGCCCGCGCGCGGTTGCTTTTCGGGAACCAGCAGGAGATGTAGTAGATAATGCCCGGCGTAAAGCCCGCTTCCGCCATGCCCAGCAGAAAGCGCATCACGTAAAGCTGGGTCGGCGTCTGTACCAGCGACATGCCAGCGCTGACGATGCCCCAGGTGATCATGATGCGTGCGATCCATACGCGGGCGCCTACCTTTGTCATAATTACATTGCTGGGAATTTCGAAAATAATGTAGGAGATATAGAACATCCCCACGCCCAGGCCGTACATGCTGGCGCTCAGGCCGAGGTCGGCGTTCATTTGCAGCGCCGCGATAGAAATATTGGTTTTATCGAGATTGGCAACAAAATAGCAGATGATAATAAAAGGAATAATTTTCGCGTTTAGCTGCCGTAAGGTTGTAGCGTACAGATCGCTATTCATAGCGTAATCCTCGCGATACCGTTTATAAGCGACTGATCAACGGTTAGGTTTTATCGTAATAACGTCGTTACCGTCCGCGGCTGCCGGACGGTAACGCGCCTGATGCGATCCGTCGCCTGCTGGTATGCTCCTCTGCCGGGCTTAGCCCACGCGCTTCACCTCCCCTACCAGCAGGATGTAAGAAAGCGCGCCGACCAGCGCCACCGCGGAGATATAGACCAGCGCCGGGCCAAAACCGTAGCCCTGCGCCAGATAGCCAATCACCAGCGGCACGGTAATGCCGCCCAGCCCGCCGACAAAGTTGAATACCCCGCCGGTCAGGCCGATCAGACGCATCGGCGCCAGCGAAGACACCAGCGACCAGGTAATCGACGCAAAGCCGTTGCCGAAGAAGGCGACCGCCATCAGCGTCATGATCCATACCGGGTCGTTGGTGTAGTTCGCGCCCATGATGCAGGTCGAAATAAGCAGCCCGCAGATAATCGGCGTTTTGCGGGCCATGCCGAGCGATCGCCCGTTACGCACCAGGCGATCCGCCACCCAGCCGGAGAGCAGCACGCCCACGAAAGCTGCCAAAAACGGCACCGTTGTCATAAAGCCCGCCTTCAGCGCGGTAATACCTTTTTCCTGCGTCAGGTAGTTGGGGAACCAGGTAAGGAAAAACCAGAGCGTAGAGGTAACGGCGAACTGGCCAAGATAGACGCCGATCAGCTTGCGGTGGAAAACCAGCTTCCAGTCAGCGCGCGAGAGCGGCTGGCGTTCCGCCTTTTGCGCCGGCGCATCGCCGTCCACCAGCCCGCCGCCGTCGCGAATGTAGTCCAGCTCCGCTTTGCTGAGGCTTTTCGTCAGGCGCGGCGGCTGGTAAACCTTCAGCCAGACCAGTGACCAGATAATGCCGATGCCGCCGGTGATGATAAACACCCAGTGCCAGCTGAGTACTTCCTGAATCCAGATGAGCAGCGGCGTCAGAAACGCCAGTCCGACGAACTGCCCGGAGGTGTAAAAGCCAACTGCCGAGGCGCGCTCCCGCTCCGGAAACCAGCTGGTTACCATGCGGTTGTTGGTGGGAAAGGCTGGCGCCTCAAAGACGCCGGTGATAGCGCGCAGGCCGATCAGCGACATCAGCCCGCTGGCGAAGCCCTGCAGTAGCGTAGCGACCGACCAGCCGAAAATAGCGATAAAGTAGGTCAGACGTGAGCCGACACGATCGAGAAACCAGCCGCCCGGGATCTGGCAAAGCGTATAAAGCCAGGCGAAGGCGGAAAAGACATAGCCCATTTCCGCTTTGCTGATGCCAAACTCTTGCTGAATATGAGCCGACGCCACCGCAAGATTGGCGCGGTCAACGTAACAGATAACGACAGTAATAAAGATCATTACCAGCGTCAGATAGCGGCGACGCCCGGTTTTAACCGCGGTTACGGGTATATCCATAATAACCTGTCTCCAGATTTTGGCATGGCGAAGCCGCTCACCATGCCCTGTGGTTTACAGAGGGTGTTGGAATAAGCAATTTTTTATTTATTAAGCGAGGGCGTTAAATAGTTCGCGTCGTTTTATCCTGACGCAGGAAATAAATGTCGCCTTGCCTTTTATATAACGTTAAATCGCGTGCGCGCTTACCATTCGGCGACGGAACCGTCATGATGACGCCATAACGGGTTACGCCAGTCGGCATTATTCTGGCTGCGCGCGATCACCTGTTCTTCGTCGATCTCCACGCCCAGGCCCGGCTTCATTAATGGCAGGAAGTAGCCGCCTTCCATTTTGAAGTCCTCTTTGTTTTTCACAAAGTCGAGCAGCTCGGCGCCCTGGTTATAGTGAATGCCCATGCTCTGCTCCTGGAAAACCGCGTTGCGCGAGACAAAGTCGATATGCAGGCAGGCCGCCAGCGCAATCGGTCCCAGCGGACAGTGCGGCGCCAGGCCGACATCGTACGCTTCCGCCATTGCAGCGATTTTGTAGCATTCGGTAATGCCGCCTGCATGCGACAGATCCGGCTGCAGAATGGCCAGCCCACCCGCCTCCAGCACGCGCTTAAACTCAAAGCGCGAGAACATGCGCTCGCCGGCGGCGACAGGAATCGAGGTCTGCGCCGCCAGGCGCGGATAATATTCCGCCTGTTCCGCCAGCACCGGCTCTTCAATAAATAGCGGACGATAAGGCTCCAGCTCTTTAATTAATATTTTCGCCATCGGCGCGCTGACGCGACCGTGAAAATCGAGGCCAAATTCAATATCCATGCCGAACGCCTCACGGATCTGCGCCACGGTATTTACCGCCGCATCTACTTTGCGCGCGTTATCAATCACGCCCAGCTCTTCGCAGCCGTTCAATTTAAAGGTGTCGAAGCCGATCTGGCGCAGCGTCTGAATACCGTTGATCACTTCCGCCGGACGATCGCCGCCGACCCAGCTGTAGGCTTTGATTTTGTCGCGCACCAGGCCGCCCATTAGCTGCCAGACCGGCGCGTTCAGTACCTTTCCTTTAATATCCCACAGCGCCTGATCGATACCGGCGATGGCGCTCATCAGGATCGGGCCGCCGCGATAAAAACCGCCGCGATACATCACCTGCCAGAGATCGTTGATGCGCGACGGATCCTGGCCAATCAGGTATTCGCCGAGTTCATGCACCGCCGCCTCAACCGTGCGGGCGCGTCCTTCAATTACCGGTTCGCCCCAGCCGACCACGCCTTCATCGGTTTCTATCTTGAGAAACATCCAGCGCGGAGGTAAACGCCAGGTGGTGAGTTTGGTTATTTTCATTGCACTGCCTCTCGATACGCTTTAACGAATGCTTGCGCCTGCTCCGCGGTACGGCTCAGAGGCTGCCCTGCGCGATAGAGATCGCTGCCCAACCCGGCACCGATACAGCCGGCCTTCAGCCACTGCGCCAGATTGTCCGGCGTCACGCCGCCCACGGCGAAGACCGGAATATCCGACGGCAGCACTGCTTTCAGCGCCTTGATGTAATCGGGCCCAAAGGCGGAGGAAGGAAAAATTTTCAGCGCCTGCGCGCCCGCTTCAATAGCGTTGAACGCTTCGGTCGCCGTGGCGCAGCCGGGGCAGACGCTCATGCCGTAATCGACCGCGCGTCGGATCAGCGCTGGCTGAATATTCGGCGTGACAATCAGTTTGCAGCCCATCTCCGCCAGCTCGTCGACCTGCTCGGGTTTCAGCACGGTGCCAGCGCCAATCAGCGCCCGATCGCCAAATGCCCTCACCATCGCCGGGATGCTGGCGTGCCACTCCGGCGAGTTGAGTGGGATTTCCACCGCCTCGAATCCGGCATCAATTACCGCCTCAACGTGATCGTGCGCCTCCGCTGGCGTGATGCCGCGTAAAATAGCGATAAGCGGAAGTTTATTCTGCCACTGCATGAACGATGCTCCTTATGCCTGCCTGAAATGCGGTATCGCCTTCCAGCACCTGCGCGTGGATGTTCAACACGCTGAGCGCCTGCCGGTAACGTTCGGCAAGCGCCTGACCGGCGACGATAGTAACCGGCTGCTGACTGTCTGGCCGCCACTGGCTTACCATGCTGGCCACTTCGTTGCCAATCAGCAGCCCTGAGAGAAATTCACTGACCTGCTCGCGCGCCAGCGCGCCCAGCACATGGGCGGCACGCACTTCAAACAGCCCGGCCAGCGGCGCATCGGTTTCCAGCCCCTGCGCCAGACCGGCCTGAAAAGCCTCGTGGCTTTTCTCCTGCGCGGGCAGCCCGGCGCCCACCAGCGAATGCGTCAGCAGCAGGTGGTGAAGCTCGCCGGTCATGACGGTGCGGAAATCGCTGACCTGCTCGTTATCGGCGCGTACCCATTTGCAATGGGTGCCAGGCATGATGTAGAGCGGCGCTGGCTGTAATGCGCGCGCGCCCAGCAGCTGCGTCTCTTCGCCGCGCATGACGTTGCGGTTGTTTTCATGCTGTACGCAAAGTCCGGGAATGATAAAAACGTTCGGCGCCACGGTAGTGAGCTGACGGCCGAAGTCGCTGAAGCGGGCCGGACAAGGAATATAAGGAGCCACTTTCCAGCCAGCGTTGCTGCCGACCATGCCGGCCATGATTACCGGCGTGGCGGCGTCGCGCCAGCCCTGGGTGATTTCCGCTAACACCGCGTCGGGGGAACGGCCGTTAAGGCGGGTAACGCCCGCCTCCGATTTTCTGCTCTCCTGACATTCGCCGTGCTGGAATAGCCAGGCACGCAGATTGGTCGAACCCCAGTCGATAGCGATGTAGCGTGATGTCATGTAATTTCCTTGAGTCTCCGGGTAGAGCTGGCGATCATCGTCAGCGCCGCCTGCTCCGCCGCCTGGCTGTCCTGATGCCGTATCGCATCGTACAGCGCCTTATGTTCCTGCAGGGTTTTCGGCATATTGGCCTCGTCGCCCATCCAGGTTCGTTCGAATACTGCGCGCTGCAGAGAGCTAATCGCCACGCTCAGCTGCTGCAGCAATGGGTTATGCACTGAAGCCAGCACCGCTTCGTGATAGCGGATATCCGCTTCGTTGAACGCTTCACGGTTCTGGTTGTTGGCGATCATCTCGTTCAGCGCCAACTCAATCTGCGCCAAGTCGCTGGAGGTAGCGCGTTCCGCCGCCCAGCGGGCGATGGCGGGTTCCACCAGATTGCGCACTTCGCTCATGGCGGCAATCAGCCGCGGGTCGTCGTCATGCTCCAGCACCCACTGCAACACTTCGGTATCCAGGTAATTCCACTGATTGCGCGGCGCGACAAATGCCCCGCGATAGCGCTTCATCTCAATCAGCCGTTTCGCCATCAGCGAACGAAAAACTTCGCGAATGATATTGCGCGAGGTAGCGAACTCTTCGCACAGCTCAGCTTCCGCCGGCAGCGCCGCGCCCGGAACATACTTGCCGCTGACAATCTGACGGCCCAGCGTAACGATGATGCGATCGGTTTTTGTGAGGGTCATGCTGCGTCCTTATCCAGAAAGGGAATGCCCTCTACTTTAACGCGGCTGTTCTTTTTCGCCTCTGTTTTGCAGTACAAACTTCACGCCTTCATCGCGGTTAACAGTGGCTAATGTAGTACAATAAATATAGGTTGTACTACAATCTTGATCACAAAAACGACAATATACAAAAAAGGATATTGCTGCGGGGAACGCGCATGGAAAGGGAAAGCGGCGGGATGAGGCAAAGCAGAGGGGCCGCCAGCGTTCAGGCTGACGGCCCCTTTCGTTACGATGGGCTAAGCGCGCTTAACGCAGGACGAACTTTTCAATGGCGTGCGCTACGCCATCTTCTGCATTGGTTTTGGTGACGAACTGGCTAACGGCGATAACTGAATCAATCGCGTTACCCATTGCCACGCCGGTGCCGGCATATTCAATCATCGCCAGATCGTTTTCCTGATCGCCAAGCGCCATAATTTCATCGCGCGACAGCTGCAGCTGCTCTGCCAGCGCATGGACGCCGGTGCCTTTATTGACTTTCTTATGGAGAATTTCCAGGTAGTAAGGCGCGCTTTTCATAATGGTGTAGTTCTGCTGCGCTTCCTGCGGCAGGCGGGCAATGGCCGCATCCAGCAGTTCCGGCTTATCAATCATCATCACTTTCGGGAAAGTCAGCGTACGATCCATCTCTTCGACTGCGCGGTAGCGCACCGGAATGCCGGTCAGATACGCTTCGTGAATGGTGTATTCGCTGATGTCTTTATTAGCGGTATAGAGCGAGGATTTATCCAGCGCCTGGAAATGGACGCCCAGCTCGCGCGCCAGCTGTTCAAACTTCAGGTAGTCATCAAAGGAGAGCGTGGTTTCCGCTACGCAGTCGCCGTTAACCGCACGTTGAACCAGGGCGCCGTTGTTGGTAATGCAGTACTGGCCTTCCTGCTGAAGATCCAGCTCCATCAGATAACGCTCTACACCGATGTAAGGACGTCCGGTAGTCAGCACGATATGCACGCCCTGGTCGCGCGCCCGGCCAATGGCTTCTTTCACGCGCGGGGTAATCTGGTGCTGCGGGTTAAGCAGCGTGCCGTCCATATCAATCGCAATCAGTTTTATCGCCATAGCGTCCTCGTCAGTTTTCGGTTTGCTTTAATGCTAGCGCGATCTCGCTCACGGCGGCCAGTTTGTTTCTGCATGGAAGGGAGAAATGGGAGGAAGGCTGACGTTACGACAGAGATGCATCCTGGATTAGTGTCACTCTCTGCATCATTAACAACGGGAATACGACGATTCCAATGGGAAAAGTTATTAATATGCTGGCGGCCTGCGCAGAATTCGCTGGCGATCTTATTTATTTTCATACAGGCAAAGGCGCGAGCAATAACCAGGATGGCAGGATCTTACGAAATAAATAACTTGATTTACACGCAGGCAGTAGAAAGCGTTATGTCGAATACATGAAAGCGGTTAGCTTTTGTTAAGCGATCTGGCTGAACGATTTTAGTTTCGCAGTCGTCTGTTTAGCAAATTCGTTAACGTAAAAAACATCGACTGGCGTTAATAACAATTAACATGGAGCAGTTATGTATTACAGTAATGAAGTCATCAGCTATCTTCAGGCCAACCGGATTCTGGTATTAAAGCTTGACCATGCAGTTTCTGCCGTCGGTCAGCAGATTACAAATCAAGTTGAAAACTTAGGTAATGGCGCTACCCGACTGCTGTACTATACGTCCTGTTTTACCGATGAATATAACGATATTTGTCAGCAGCAAAAGACGGAGGATCTGCGCTTCAAGAAAGCGGTTAGTCGCATTATCCAGCATGATGACGTTGTCTATGAAATGCTTCGAATTTATTTTGAAGAAATATTTAAATACAAAACTCATGATCAATTAGAGCATATCAAAAAAGCGCTTATGGCCGTGAATGTCCATATCGCTGCCAGCTCCCTTACAGGTGCAGGGTACGCTTTAGCGGTCGCTACCAGCGTCCGTATTGGATCGAATATAAGTATGCAACTTAGTACCCTCACAGGACGTGCCGCGAGTACAGTTGCCGCAGCTGTGGCTGCGTATGGCCTGGTTCAGAAAGCAGCGGATAGTGCCCATCGTCTACATGTCCAATACCCAGCCTATTACTCTGCACTTTATATTCTACAGCTGGAAATGATGTATTTCTTGATTGAACCGGTATTCGAACGCGCGGGCGCACATGAAGCGCAATGGTCGTCTGATTCCGGTATAGTAAACATCATCACTCGGATGATTCAATAAAAATGATTAGATCACTAAAGAAATTTCTTCTGTGGCAACTCAGGTTTTTATCATCGCTGTACGGGCCTGTAATTCTCACGATTATTTTCGCGCTGCTTGAGGAATATTTTTTCCCTGATAGCCCTGTCTGGCCTATAGGCGTATTCGCCATAGTTATGATTGTTATTTTTACGCGTTACTGTAAATGGTGACTGCGCAAATATAGCCGTTATTAAATCATCACTGATAAGGAAATAATATGTCTGCTCCCGCACATTTATGGCTTGAAGATGAAAACGGATCGCCAATTGTTGGCAGTTGTTTAATGCCACTGCGCTCAGGCTCCATCGAATTAAAATCTTTCTCCCATGGTGTCACTATTCCGGTAGATCCGAGCTGGGGAAAACTCACCGCAACGCGCGTTCATCGCCCTATTACCATCGTAAAAGAATTCGATCAGACGACGCCACTTTTGTATCGCGCTGTGTGTGAAGGCCGCACCATGAAGAAAGCGACAATTAAGATGTACCGTATTTTAGAATCTGGCATTGAAGCTGAATATTTCAATATCACCCTGGAAAACGTCAAAATCACGGCGGTTTCACCTTATCTGGCACCAAACGGCATGAGTAGCACTCACCTTGAAACGCTCGAAATGCGTTATGAGGCGATCACCTGGAAGTATACCGAAGGAAACGTTATCTACCGCGACACATGGAACGATCGCGCCTGTGCCTGACAAACGTAGGGTGTAGTCCGGCAGCAACAGCGTGCCATCCATATCGATAGTAATAAACTGGTGAGCTTAAGCGTCTTCGGGATGACAGGATGCGCTTTCATCCTGGCACGATCTTCAGGAAAAACCGTACTCACAATGCGGCAAGCGGGAAGAATGGAAGCACCGTTTCAACACGCCGCAGCATGATGATACGGTGTAAAAACACGCAGATTAGCTGAACAGTTTGCCTTTCAGCAGTTTCATCCCTGCGGTCAGCAGATCGTTATCGGCTGCTTCATGCAGTTCGCCTTTAGGCGAAAGCGCATCGATAATATTCGGCAAATATTGCGCCAACAGAGAAGATGCCGCCTGTGTATCAAGGCCTAATTTTGCGCCAAGCTGAGCCAGCGCCGGGCTGCCAAGAACGGCAAGCACCTGCTCAGCGCTGAGGAATTTGTTCGCCTCCGCGCTGCTCAGCCATGACATCACGATTTCGCCAAAGCCGCCCTGGCGAAATTTTTCCAGCAGCGTCTGGACGCCGCCCCGCTGGTTAACCCAGCTTAATATGGCCTGATATTTAGCCGCATCGCCGTTCAATAACATACCGGCAACCTGATCAAACAATCCCATTTAATGCTCCTTAATTACACTTCAAACGTCCTGTTACAGCCAATGGCTGGATAAAAAAATGCCGTGCAGACGCACGGCATAGATATTTCAGTTAAATATCGATGTTCGCCGCTTTCAGGGCGTTCTCTTCGATAAAGGCGCGGCGCGGTTCGACCGCATCGCCCATCAGCGTGGTAAACAACTGGTCGGCAGCGATCGCATCCTTAATGGTGACGCGCAGCATACGACGGCTGTCCGGGTCCATGGTGGTTTCCCACAGCTGCTCCGGGTTCATTTCGCCCAGACCTTTATAACGCTGTACCGACAGGCCGCGACGCGACTCTTTTACCAGCCACTCCAGCGCCTGCTCGAAGCTCTCTACCGGCTGACGGCGTTCGCCGCGCTCGATATAGGCATCTTCTTCCAGCAGGCCGCGCAGTTTGGCGCCCAGCGCGCAAATTTTGCGATATTCCGGCCCCTGAACAAATTCGCTATCCAGCGGATAATCGGTATCGACGCCATGCGTACGCACGCGCAGTACCGGTTCAAAAATGTTCAGCTCGCGGTTTTCACGCACGCTTGCGACGTAGGTGCTGCCGTGCGCTTCTTTTTCATTGAGCAGGGCAACCAGCGTCTCGATCCACTCGGTGACCGCCTGCTGGTTTTCCAGGCTTTCCAGCGTTGGGTGATAAACCAGCGCATTCAGCAGCGCCAGCGGGAAGCGGCGCTCCATACGTTTGATCATGCGCTGCGTGCTGTTGTAGTCGGAAACCAGGTTTTCCAACGGCGCGCCGCCCAGCGCCGGCGCGCTGGCATTGGTGTGCAGCGTGGCGCCGTCCAGCGCAATGGCGATTTGATACTGATCCATCGCCTCATCATCTTTGATGTACTGCTCCTGCTTGCCTTTTTTCACCTTGTAAAGCGGCGGCTGCGCAATATAAACGTGGCCGCGTTCGATGATTTCCGGCATCTGACGATAGAAGAAGGTCAGCAGCAGGGTACGGATGTGCGAACCATCGACGTCCGCATCGGTCATGATGATGATGCTGTGATAGCGCAGCTTGTCCGGGTTGTATTCGTCGCGCCCGATGCCGCAGCCCAGTGCGGTAATCAGGGTAGCCACTTCCTGCGAAGCGAGCATTTTGTCGAAGCGCGCTTTCTCCACGTTCAGGATTTTACCTTTCAGCGGCAAAATCGCCTGGTTTTTACGGTTACGGCCCTGCTTGGCGGAACCGCCTGCGGAATCACCCTCCACCAGGTAAATTTCAGAGTGCGCCGGATCGCGTTCCTGACAGTCGGCCAGCTTGCCCGGCAGGCCAGCCAGGTCGAGCGCGCCTTTACGACGGGTCATTTCACGTGCGCGGCGAGCCGCTTCACGGGCACGAGCCGCATCGATAATTTTACCGACCACGATTTTCGCATCGGACGGATTTTCCAGCAGGTATTCCGCAAGCAGTTCGTTCATCTGCGATTCCACCGCCGATTTCACCTCGGAAGAGACCAGTTTGTCTTTGGTCTGCGAAGAGAATTTCGGGTCTGGCACTTTCACAGAAACTACGGCGATCAGGCCTTCACGCGCATCATCGCCGGTGGCGCTGACTTTCGCTTTTTTGCTGTAGCCTTCTTTATCCATATAGGCGTTCAGCGTACGGGTCATCGCCGCACGGAAGCCCGCCAGGTGCGTACCGCCGTCGCGCTGCGGAATATTGTTGGTGAAGCAGTAGATGTTTTCCTGGAAACCATCGTTCCACTGCAGCGCCACTTCCACGCCGATGCCGTCTTTCTCGGTGGAGAAATAGAACACGTTGGGATGAATCGGCGTTTTGTTTTTGTTCAGATACTCTACGAACGCTTTGATGCCGCCTTCGTAGTGATAGTGATCGCTTTTATCGGTGCGCTTGTCGATCAGGCGAATGGAAACGCCGGAGTTCAGGAACGACAGCTCGCGCAGACGCTTCGCCAGGATTTCATATTCGAAATCGGTAACGTTGGTAAAGGTCTGATGGCTTGGCCAGAAGCGCACGCGCGTACCGGTCAGATCGGTTTCGCCGGTAATCGCCAGCGGCGCCTGCGGCACGCCGTGAACATAGGTTTGCTGATGGACTTTGCCTTCGCGACGAATGGTCAGCTCCAGCTTTTCAGACAGCGCGTTGACCACCGAGACGCCTACGCCGTGCAGACCACCGGAAACTTTATAGGAGTTGTCATCAAACTTACCGCCTGCGTGCAGAACGGTCATGATCACTTCCGCCGCCGACACGCCTTCTTCCGGGTGAATGCCGGTAGGAATACCGCGTCCGTCATCCTGTACCGAAACGGAGTTATCGGCATGAATGGTAACGACAATCTCTTTACAGTGGCCTGCGAGCGCTTCGTCGATGGCGTTATCCACGACCTCGAATACCATGTGATGCAGACCGGTGCCGTCATCCGTATCGCCGATATACATTCCAGGGCGTTTGCGTACCGCATCAAGCCCTTTCAGGACTTTGATACTTGAGGAGTCATAAGAATTCGACATCAACGTTTCTCGCTCATTTAATCTTCAGGTTGAACCGCTATTTTACCCTGTTCTACGCGGAACATCTTGCCCTTTTCGTCAGTCATATCGATGACATGATCGGCACCAATAGCGCTGACAAAAACCTGGGCATGCGTGGCTTTAAGCCGGTCCGCCAGCAGGCGGCGACGGCTCTCATCCAGTTCGGAGGCAAAATCATCGATCAGGTAGAGGCAACGGCGTCCGTTCTGACGAGTCAGAAACTCGCCCTGAGCCAGACGCAACGCGCACATCAGTAATTTCAGCTGTCCGCGAGACAGTAAATCTTCCACCGGCGTCCCTTCCGCGCGGATACGAAAATCCGCTTTGTGCGGGCCGCTGGCGGTATAAGTGAGCGCGCGATCGCGCTCAAACTGCCGTTCCAGCAGTTCCGCGTAATCGCTCTCTTTATCCCAGCCGCGCTGGAAAGAGAAATCCAGCGCAAACTCAGGTAAAAACTGGGCGCAGGTGGCAGTAATATCTTCGGCTATCGCCGCGCTGTATTCCGCCCGCCACTGGCTGATTTGTTCCGCCAGCGGCGCCAGTTCGCGATCCCAGGGTTCGATTTGCTGGTAACGCGAAACCTGACGTAGCGCGGCGTTGCGCTGCTTCAGCAGGCGCTTCATATTGCTCCACGCCAGAAAAAAGCCGGGCGTGTTGTGAAAGCAGCCCCAGTCAATGTAGGCGCGCCGGTATTTCGGCCCGCCGTTCAGCAACGTAAAGCCTTCTGGCGTAATCAACTGCATCGGCAGCAGCTGCGCCAGCTCCGCCACTTTATGGCCATCGCTGCCATCAATACGAACTTTGCTGTCGCCGGCGCGGTTTTTGGTCAAGCCGACCGCCGTTTCCCGCTCGGAGCCGTCAATTCGCCCATGCAGAACAAAGGCTTCCTGATCGTGGCGGATAACGCGCCCCGCCTGCAGGCTGCGAAAGGCACGTCCGTGGCCAAGCGTATAAATGGCTTCCAGCACGCTGGTTTTACCGCTGCCGTTAGCGCCAATCAGAAAGTTAAAACCCGGCGCCAGCGACAGGTCGGCTTGTTCGATATTACGGAAGTCTTTAATCAGCAGGCGGGTTAAAGCCATGAAATAATCCAAAGAGATGGCGTGACAGCAGTTGCCTTGTCGTCAGGCTGGCTTTGCTCATAACCGGAGCTAATCCAAACATAAGTAAATGCTTACTTGCCGTAACGATATGGGGGTGAATCGGCATTTTACAAGGGCTGAGCCCGCCTCTGTTGTCCCGAACGGCAATAATAATGTGCGGCAGTTAAGCGTACGGCGCCCAACCGCTAACCCGACGCTGGACACGCGGTTCCAGCGCCGGACCAATGCCATCAGAGACGCATCGGCATAACAACGTAAGCGGCGCTCTGGCTGGCTTCATCTTCAATCTGCACGCTGGAGACGGAATCGGTCAGCAACAGACGAACGTTTTCACATTTCAGCGCGTTCAGCACATCCAGTACATAACTGACGTTAAAGCCGATTTCCAGATCGCTGCCGCCGTAGGTGACGTCCAGGATCTCTTCCGCTTCTTCCTGTTCCGGGTTGTTCGCCGTGATTTTCAGCTGGTTCTGGCTGATATAAAGACGAACGCCACGGAATTTCTCATTAGAAAGAATCGCGGCGCGGGCAAAAGCCTGCTTTAACAGATCGCAGCCCGCTTCCAGCGTTTTGTCCGGGTTCTTCGGCAATACGCGACGGTAATCCGGAAAGCGGCCATCCACCAGCTTGGAGGTAAAGATGAAATCGCCCACGTGCGCACGGATATTGCTGCTGCCGATCTGAATTTGCAGCGGCGTATCGCCGCCGTCCAGCAGGCGCACCAGTTCGGTCACGCCTTTACGCGGCACGATAACCGAATGGTTCGGCAGCGGCTGCCCAACCGGCATCGAGCAAACCGCCAGACGGTGACCGTCGGTCGCCACGGTGCGCAATTCTTCACCTTCGGTTTCAAACAGCATGCCATTCAGGTAGTAACGTACGTCCTGATGCGCCATCGAAAACTGCGTGGCTTCAATCAGTCGCTTCAGCGTGGCCTGCGGCAGGGTAAATTCCACCTCGCTCTGCCAGTCGTCCAGGTTCGGGAAATCGCTGGCGGGCAGCGTGGAAAGCGAAAAGCGGCTGCGCCCGGAGCGCACCAGCATTCTGTCACCTTCCAGCACCACGCTGATCTCCGCGCCCTCCGGCAGGCCACGGCAAATATCTAAAAATTTACGTGCCGGCACCGTCGTGGCGCCCGGCTCATGCGGCTGCGTTAACGCGACGCGCGCCACCATTTCCATCTCTAAGTCGGTGCCGGTCAGCAACAGGCTGCCGTCGTTCACCTGAAGCAGCAGGTTGCCAAGGATCGGCAGCGTCGGACGGCCACCTAATGGACCGCTCACCTGCTGTAGCGGTTTAAGTAATTGCTCGCGTTCTACAATAAATTTCATAGCGTCAGGAAGATAAGGTTCTGATTAAATTTGAAAAATCTTCTTTAATGTCGTGACTTTCTTCACGTAGCTGCTCGATTTTACGGCAGGCATGCAGCACGGTTGTGTGGTCACGACCCCCGAAAGCATCACCGATCTCCGGCAGGCTGTGGTTCGTCAGCTCTTTCGCCATCGCCATCGCCATTTGACGCGGGCGCGCTACCGAGCGCGAGCGACGTTTTGACAGTAAATCCGCCACTTTGATCTTGTAATATTCCGCCACCGTTTTCTGAATATTGTCGATGGTCACCAGCTTTTCCTGTAGCGCCAACAGATCGCGCAGCGCTTCGCGCACGAAATCGATGGTGATGGCGCGACCGGTAAAGTTGGCGTTGGCGATAACGCGGTTCAGCGCCCCTTCCAGCTCACGCACGTTGGAACGCAGGCGCTTGGCAATAAAGAAGGCCACTTCACCCGGCAGGCGAATATCGTTTTCGTCCGCCTTTTTCATCAGAATCGCGACGCGCGTTTCCAGCTCCGGCGGCTCGATGGCGACCGTCAGGCCCCAGCCAAAGCGCGATTTCAGGCGATCTTCCACGCCGTTAATCTCCTTCGGATAGCGGTCTGAGGTTAAAATAATTTGCTGATTGCCCTCCAGCAGCGCGTTGAAGGTATGAAAGAACTCCTCCTGCGAGCGCTCTTTATTGGCAAAGAACTGAATATCATCGATGAGCAGCGCATCGACCGAGCGGTAATAACGTTTGAACTCTTCGATGGCGTTGTTCTGCAGCGCTTTCACCATATCCTGCACAAAACGCTCGGAGTGCATATAGACCACTTTCGCATTGGGCTTGCGGGCGATGATCCCGTTGCCGACCGCATGCAGCAAGTGCGTCTTACCTAAACCAGTGCCGCCATAAAGGAACAGCGGGTTATAGGCGCCGCCGGGGTTATCCGCCACCTGACGCGCCGCCGCGCGCGCCAGCTGGTTCGATTTACCTTCGACGAAGTTATCAAAGTTATGCTTGGCATTAACGTTAGAACGCCATGAGCGCTCGGCCGGCGCCGGTACGCTATCCCAGCTGGGGCGTGCCGCCGGCGCGGTTGGCGGTATGTTGCTCGCCATAACCGGCGCGGCCACGCTGGCGCTGCTTACCACAGGCTGTGGCATTGTCTGAACGACGGGTTTGCTGCCGACTTCAAAACGCAGCTGCGGCGCTTCGGTGCCGCAAAAGTCATTAAGCAGGGCATTGATATTATTGAGATATTTATCTCTTACCCAGTCGAGTACGAACCGATTCGGGGCATATAAGGCCAGCGTATTGTCGTTCAGTTCAGCCTGTAGCGGACGGATCCACATGCTGAATTCAGTGGCAGGTAGCTCATCCTGCAAACGGGCAAGACACTGTTGCCAAAGCGAAAGTGACACGGCGGACTCCACTCGAACAAAATCGATAAGAAAATAGGCGCTGAAACAGATCAATCATCATTGTTGACGCATGCCAGTGACAGACATACGAACCGCTATCCACGGTTGCTCCGATCCCGATCGCAGAGAGGATCGTTAGCGGAAGGGCGGATCATAGCGTAAAGCGAGACAGAGATCTTCACTTTCTACACAGTTTTGATCCATTTTATCCACAGGCATTGAACGAGGCTAAGTTTACTTCAGGCTGGATGAAAGGCATTCAGGATCCGGCGTATTGATGCAAATTTCCAGCGGCCGTCACGTTATTATCGCAACGTCACTGCAAACGATCGGCAGAAGATCCAGAGCGATCCTTGCGCTTTATTATGGACACCGTATAATTCCCGTCCCGGCGTGATGCGCCTTGTCGATTTCGACAGGATTTGCAGGTCGATTCGGGCAGCCAGGCGCGCGCAAATAAGCGAAGTAAATTGACTCCGGACTGTACAATTATTACAATCCCGCCTCTTTATTAAAGATACACTGAGGCGTCGGTCGTTTTACGGAACCGGGTACGCGTCACCACGTGAAATTTTTCAAGTTTAGGTAGAAATCGCCATGAAACGCACTTTTCAACCGTCCGTACTGAAGCGCAACCGTTCACACGGCTTCCGTGCTCGTATGGCAACTAAAAATGGTCGTCAGGTTCTGGCACGTCGTCGTGCTAAAGGCCGTTCTCGTCTGACCGTTTCTAAGTAATAAAGCTAACCCATAAGTGGTTAAGCTCGCATTTCCCAGGGAGTTACGTTTGCTAACTCCCACTCATTTCACTTTCGTCTTCCAGCAGCCACAACGGGCTGGCACGCCGCAAATTACCATACTCGGCCGCCTTAATTCGCTGGGGCATCCCCGTATCGGTCTTACCGTCGCGAAAAAATGTTAAGCGTGCGCATGAGCGTAACCGGATCAAGCGATTGACCCGCGAAAGCTTTCGCCTGCGCCAACACGAACTCCCCGCAATGGATTTTGTGGTCGTGGCAAAGAAAGGGGTTGCTGACCTCGATAACCGTGCGCTGATGGAAGCGTTGGAGAAATTATGGCGTCGTCACTGTCGCCTGGCGCGCGGCTCCTGATTGCGCTGATCCGCGTTTATCAACGCGTCATTAGCCCTCTTCTGGGTCCCCACTGCCGTTTTAACCCTACCTGCTCACACTACGGAGTTGTGGCATTGCGCAGGTTTGGGATGGTAAAAGGCAGTTGGTTGACGGTTAAACGCGTATTAAAATGCCACCCTTTAAACCCGGGTGGTGACGATCCGGTGCCGCCAAAAACCGACGATAACAGAGAACTTTAACGATGGATTCGCAACGCAATCTTTTTCTCATCGCTTTTCTGTTCGTGTCTTTCATGATCTGGCAAGCCTGGCAAACGGACCACGCTCCGCAGCCGCAGCAAACTCAGACCACGCAAAACACGACAGTAGCTGGTGATGCCGCTAATCAGGGTGTGCCTGCCAGCGGTCAGGGCAAAACCATCACCGTTAAGACTGATGTCCTGTCTTTGAACATCAATACCCGCGGTGGCGATGTGGAACAGGCGCAGCTGCTGACTTACCCGGACAAACTGGGTTCTTCTCAGCCTTTCCAACTGCTGGAAACGACACCAGCCTTTGTGTATCAGGCACAGAGCGGTCTGACTGGCCGAAACGGGCCGGATAATCCGAATAACGGCGCACGTCCGCTGTATACCACTACCCAGGATAGCTTCCAGCTGGCCGATGGTCAGAGCGAACTGCGTATCCCGATGACCTTTACCGCAGAAAACGGCGCGATCTATACCAAGACCTTTGTGCTGAAGCGCGGCGAATATGCCATCAACGTTGAATATCAGGTTAACAACACCACCCAGCAGCCGCTGGAAGTGGCGATGTTCGGCCAGCTGAAGCAGACCATCGATCTGCCGAAGCATCGTGATACCGGCAGCAATAACTTTGCTCTGCATACTTTCCGTGGCGCGGCGTACTCCACCAGCGACACCAAGTATGAAAAGTATAAGTTTGACACCATTGCCGATAACGAAAACCTGAGTACCACCACCACTAACGGTTGGGTTGCCATGCTCCAGCAATACTTTGCTACCGCATGGGTGCCGCGTACCGAAGGGACTAATACGCTGTATACCACTAATCTGGGCAACGGCCTGGCGGCGGTAGGCTATAAGTCCGCACCGGTAGCCGTGGCGCCAGGCAGCCAGCAAACGCTGGCTGCGACGCTGTGGGTCGGCCCGGAAATTCAGGATAAGATGGCGGCCATCGCTCCGCACCTGGATCTGACCGTTGATTACGGCTGGCTGTGGTTCATCTCTCAGCCGCTGTTTAAGCTGCTGAAATTCCTGCACAGCTTTATCGGTAACTGGGGCTTCTCCATTATCGTTATCACCTTTATCGTGCGCGGCATCATGTACCCGCTGACCAAAGCGCAGTACACCTCAATGGCGAAGATGCGCATGCTGCAACCGAAAATCCAGGCCATGCGTGAGCGCCTGGGTGACGATAAGCAGCGCATGAGCCAGGAAATGATGGCGCTGTATAAATCAGAGAAAGTAAACCCGCTGGGCGGCTGTCTGCCTCTGATTATTCAGATGCCGATCTTCCTTGCGCTTTACTACATGCTGATGGGCTCGGTAGAGCTGCGCCATGCGCCGTTCGCACTGTGGATCCACGATCTCTCTGCGCAGGACCCGTACTACATCCTGCCGATCCTGATGGGCGTAACGATGTTCTTTATTCAGAAGATGTCGCCGACCACCGTCACCGATCCGATGCAGCAGAAGATCATGACCTTTATGCCGGTTATCTTTACGGTGTTCTTCCTGTGGTTCCCGTCAGGTCTGGTGCTGTACTACATCGTCAGCAACCTGGTGACCATTCTCCAGCAGCAGCTGATTTATCGTGGCCTGGAAAAACGCGGACTGCACAGCCGCGACAAGAAGAAAGCGTAACGGCCTGAGTTTATTCAATTTCAGGCAGAACCTAACAGGGGCGGAATTTACCGCCCCTGTTTATTTGTTGTCTTCCGGTCATCATAATTGATGCGACGATCGAATAAACTCAACGTGGGAAGTGAAGGCACCTTTTAACTGAGGCGGTCAACCGACCTCCTTCTTTGATTACCGTACTGAGAGAGTTTCCATGAGCCACAGCGATACTATTGTCGCCCAGGCCACACCGCCAGGACGCGGCGGCGTGGGCATTCTGCGTATTTCCGGCAGCAACGCGGCGGAGGTTGCCCGGCAGCTGCTGGGTAAGTTGCCGAAACCGCGTTACGCTGATTATTTGCCGTTTAAAGCCGCGGACGGCAGCACGCTTGACCAGGGTATCGCCCTCTGGTTTCCTGGCCCGAATTCTTTTACCGGCGAAGACGTCCTCGAATTACAGGGACACGGCGGCCCGGTTATCCTCGATTTATTGCTGAAGCGTATTGCCGCCTTGCCGGGCGTGCGTATCGCCAAACCGGGCGAGTTTTCCGAGCGCGCGTTTCTTAACGATAAGCTCGATCTGGCACAGGCTGAGGCGATTGCCGATCTGATTGACGCCAGTTCTGAACAGGCAGCGCGATCGGCGCTGAATTCGTTGCAGGGCGCTTTTTCCACGCGCGTTAATCATCTTGTGGAAGCACTTACTCACCTGCGAATCTACGTGGAAGCAGCAATAGACTTTCCAGATGAAGAGATCGACTTTCTTTCTGATGGAAAAATCGAAGCGCAACTGAACGCCGTAATGCAGGATTTGAACGCCGTTCGCGCTGAGGCGCGTCAGGGCAGCCTGCTCCGTGAAGGGATGAAGGTGGTGATTGCCGGTCGTCCTAACGCCGGTAAATCGAGCCTGTTAAACGCGCTGGCCGGACGCGAAGCGGCCATTGTTACGGATATTGCCGGAACGACCCGCGATGTCTTGCGCGAGCATATCCATATTGATGGCATGCCGCTGCACATTATTGATACCGCTGGCTTACGCGACGCCAGTGATGAAGTTGAGCGCATCGGTATCGAGCGCGCCTGGCAGGAGATTGAGCAGGCCGACCGCGTTCTGTTTATGGTAGACGGCACCACGACCGATGCCACAGAGCCTGCGGCTATCTGGCCAGATTTTATCGCCCGTTTGCCTGCTTCTCTGCCGATTACGGTGGTACGTAATAAAGCTGACGTTACTGGCGAAACATTAGGCCTGGAAGAAGTGAATGGTCACTTACTTATTCGGTTGTCTGCCCGTACTGGTGAAGGTATAGATGTATTGCGCGATCACCTTAAGCAGAGCATGGGTTTCAATGACAATATGGAAGGTGGATTCCTGGCGCGTCGCCGTCATTTGCAGGCCCTTGAGTTAGCGGACACTCACTTACAACAGGGCAAAGAGCAGCTGTTAGGTGCCTGGGCAGGAGAATTATTGGCTGAGGAGTTGCGCCTGGCGCAGCAGGCGCTAAGCGAGATCACCGGCGAGTTTACGTCTGACGATCTGCTGGGACGTATTTTCTCCAGTTTCTGTATTGGCAAATAAGTGGGCCTCAGCTTTGTCTGGCTCAACCTTTCGCTTTTTTTGACCAAAAAAGGGGCCGGGCAATATGGCTTGCCCGGCCCCTTCTGGCTCATCAACCTTATCAGAAAGTATATTTTGCCCCCAGCATAAGGCTGGCATCCTGATAATGATAACGGCCACGTTGTAAAGCAACGCTACCATGCAGATGGAAATGAATCGCCACGGGTTTAACAGACACCTCAGAGTCATTTAAGATGGCTTAAAGAGAGATGCCCATGAGCGGTAAGCGTTATCCCGAAGAGTTTAAAACTGAAGCAGTCAAACAGGTTGTTGATCGCGGTTATTCTGTTGCCAGCGTTGCAACACGTCTTGATATCACCACCCACAGCCTTTACGCCTGGATAAAGAAGTACGGTCCGGATTCTTCCATTAATAAAGAACAGTCAGATGCCACCGACAGAATATGAAAACCAGTATTATCAACGGCTCGGAAGTGTCTGGATTATCCGTGGCGATTCAAGCCTTATTTTAATAATGCGCAAACTTCACAGAAAAATATAATCCGCTCTTTACTACATCTCCTGTGCCCACGCTAAAAGGCGCCATGCCATTAGATCTGGCATCGCCAGCATATTGTTACTGGCGCCCACCGGCAAATCTGCGCCTGAGCAGGGCATCAGCACACTGTATACGTTCCTGTATTCCCTTACAGATGCAGCTGTTGACGGCGCATTTTTTACTACAGTTACCTTTTAAACCTATTCCGAAAAGCGCCGCGCCTGGGTAAAGCCGGATGCAAACACATCAGAAAATTCTTACAATGTAAGTGATGATTATCCGACCATTTTCACGGAGCGACAGATGGCAAGTCATTTTGTACGCTGGACGCTTGCCCAATATCGGGTGGACGTACAGCGTATTCCGGCACATATCGTGGAAAAATCCCGATCTCTCAACGAAAAACAACGTAGCCGTTATCTGGCCTCGCGGATGTTGCTGGCTGAGTTAATGCTGCGGATTTATGGCATGCCCCAACTGCCCGCATTAACCACCAGCAGCAGCGGCCGCCCCAGCTTTATCGATCCCGAACTGCCTGATTTCAGCATCGCCTATGCAGGAAATGTCATTGGCGTTCTGCTGGCTGAAGAACAGAGTCGCGCCGGACTGGATATGGAAATCGTCCGCGCCCACAGCCGCCAAACGCTGGAACATCAGCTTCAGTATCTCTCCTCCGGGGAAAAAGCGTGGATTAATGCGCAGCAGGATCCTTTAGAAGCGATTACGCAAATCTGGACGCTGCGTCAAAGCATTCTGAAGCTGACCGGAGAGAACAACGAAAGCGAAGATGCCCTGCGCTTGCATCTCGCCTCAGGTCGTTTGCGCTCGCAGGCTTTTCCAGATGTGCAGGCTGTCTGTGACGTAGAGCCTTTACTTATCTGGTCCTGTGCCTTATCGCCAGCAACCAGCCGCTTACGCCTGTGGGAAATTGATGGTCAGCAGAACTGGAACGCCCTGCGTGATATTGAAATGACGAAAGCCAATATGGGGCCGAAAACGCTAAGACTGACCAGCATACCGGCAGAAAGGCAGCTGCAGTATTAAACTGCAGCGCCTTTTCTTTTTAATGAGAATCGATAAACGCGATTTTCAACACGAATAACAGCGCTACAACCACAACACAGGGGCTGATTTCACGCCAGCGTCCCGTTCCGGCCTTCATCACGCAGTAAGCGATAAAGCCCAGTGCGATGCCTTCCGTGATCGAGAAACTGAACGGCATCATGGCGGCCGTCACAAAAGCGGGCACCGCTTCGGTAAGATCTTCCCATTTCACGCGCGCCAGGCTTGAGGTCATCAGCACGCCAACATAAATCAATGCGCCCGCGGCGGCATATCCCGGCACCATCGACGCCAGCGGCGATAAAAACATCACCAGCAGGAATAAAATACCGGTAACCACGGCCATCAGTCCGGTTCGTCCGCCAACGGAAACGCCTGACGAACTTTCAATGTAGGCCGTTACGGAAGAGGTGCCGATAGCGGCGCCGGCAACGGAGCTGACGCTATCCACCAGCAGCGCCTGCTTCATGCGGGGAAACTTGCCATCTTTATCCGCCAGGCCTGCCTTATCGGTCACGCCGATCAGCGTACCAGAAGAGTCAAACAGGTTAACCAGCATAAACGAGAAAATCACGCCAGCCATATTAAGGGTAAACGCGCCGCTCAGATCGACCTGACCAAGAACAGAATTAATGGCAGGCGGAGCGGAAAAGACGCCGTTATATTTCACATCGCCCAGCAGCAGGCCCGCCAGCGTGGTAACCACAATCGAAATCAGCACGGCAGCATGGATATTGCGTGAAGCCAGCACGGCGATAATAAAGAAGCCCAGCGCACCCAGCAGAACGCTATGCGATGATAAATCGCCGACTGTTACCAGCGTCGCCTCATTCGGCACGATAATTCCGGCATTTTTCAGCCCCATCATGGCGATAAACAGGCCGATACCCGCGGTAATACCGGTACGCAGGGAAAGCGGAATATTGGCGATCATCCAGTAGCGCACGCGGAACAGCGTCAACAGCAGCAGACCTGTCGCGCCCCAGAAAATCGCGCCCATACCGACCTGCCACGAATAGCCCATTGCGCCGACAACAACAAAGGCGAAAAAGGCATTCAGTCCCATCGCAGGCGCCAGCGCCACCGGCAGGTTAGCCACAATGCCCATCAGGATGCTGCCTAAAGCGGCAATCAGACAGGTAGTAACGAATACCGCCTGCGTATCCATGCCTGCGGCACCGAGAATTTGTGGGTTTACAAAAACGATATAAACCATCGTTAGAAAAGTAGTAAAACCGGCAATCACTTCGGTTCGCACCGTGGTGCCATGCTCCTGAAGCCGGAACAGGCGCTGTAATAAGCCTTGTTTAGTCATTTGTTACATCCGAACGGGAAAAGAGGTCGCCGCGTATGCTAGCGATTTTGGCGCAACAGTACACTGATTTTTCGCAAACGGTTGCGGTTTGCAAAAATTCAGCGGCTGCAGGTCGTAATCTCAGCTCAGTCAGTTAAAGTGTGGCTAATAGCCCCTTTAAGGATGATGCAAAATGACCATTGAATGTCTGTTTTTTGACTGCGACGGCACGCTGGTGGATAGTGAGCGGCTTTGCACGCAGGCTTATGTCGATACCTTCGCCCGCTACGGCGCAACGCTTTCTCTGCAGGAAACCTTTGAAAAATATAAGGGCGTTAAGCTGTACGATATTATCGCCGACGTGAGCCGCCAGCAGCCGCTGTCTGCGCCGCCGGAAGAGATAGAACGGGAATATCGTCAGCAGGTTGCGCGCCTGTTTGATGCGCATCTTCAGCCAATTCCCGGCGCCAAAGCGCTGCTGGAGCAGGTTTGCGTCCCGATGTGCGTGGTATCTAACGGCACGGTGCCGAAAATGCAGCATTCGCTTGGCCTGACGGAGATGCTCTCCTTTTTTAATGACCGGTTGTACAGCGGCTACGATATTGGTCACTGGAAGCCGGAGCCGCAGCTGATGTTCCATGCGGCAGAGCAGATGCAGGTGCCGATCGATCGCTGCATTTTGATCGATGACTCCGAAGCGGGCGCTTATGCCGGCATCGCGGCGGGTATACCGGTGTTTTACTACTGTGCCGATGCCCATAATCGTCCGATCGATCATCCGCTGGTTACCGCTTTCGACGATCTGGCGCAGCTGCCTGACTTATGGCGTGCGCGCGGCTGGACGGTGACGCGCTGATGGCGTGACAAGGCAGGAAAGAGAACCGCGCCCTTCGGCGCGGTAAGAAAAGAGCATCAGGCAGGGTTGCTGTCGCTATCGCTGCCAGCCAGCAGTTTATCAAGGCGGTCGCCGCCCACATGGCGGAAATCCTGCCCCTTCACGAAATAAAAGATAATTTCGCAGATATTTTGACAGCGGTCGCCGATGCGCTCGATAGCGCGCGCGCAGAACAGCGCGGTCAGCACGCTGGGGATCGTGCGCGGATCTTCCATCATGTAGGTCATCAGCTGGCGCACAATGCCTTCATACTCCTGATCGACCTTTTTATCTTCACGATAGATTTCAATCGCCGCGCTTAAATCCATACGCGCAAACGCATCCAGCACATCATGCAGCATCTGAATGGTGTGATGTCCCAGTGACTCCAGGCTTACCAGCAATGGCTGATGCTGCTGGCTAAACTTCTCCAGCGCCGTGCGGCTGATTTTTTCCGCCACGTCGCCGATACGCTCCAGCTCAGAAATGGTTTTGATAATCGCCATCACCAGACGCAGATCGCTGGCGGTCGGCTGCCGCTTGGCAATAATGCGCACGCAGGCTTCATCAATTTCCACCTCCATCATGTTAACCTTCTGGTCACCATCAATAACCTGCTTCGCCAGCTCTGCATCCTGATTATGCATGGCGGTAATCGCATCGGTCAGCTGCTGCTCCACCATACCGCCCATAATCATCACCTGGGTGCGGATATGCTCAAGCTCAGCGTT
This sequence comes from Mixta sp. Marseille-Q2659, assembly GCF_940807255.1. Classification (GTDB taxonomy): domain Bacteria; phylum Pseudomonadota; class Gammaproteobacteria; order Enterobacterales; family Enterobacteriaceae; genus Mixta. The sequence goes on from NZ_CALNWY010000015.1 coordinate 49,772, forward strand.
AAACTGGCCGGAGATATGTTTGTTCAGATTCAAGTTGTCCATACAGCGCTCCCGTTAACCATAACGGCCAGTAATATAATCTTCAGTCTGCTTCTGATGCGGCTTGGTAAACAGCGTGTCGGTATCGCTGAATTCAATCAGTTCGCCCAGGTACATAAACGCGGTGTGATCGGAGCAGCGGGCAGCCTGCTGCATATTATGGGTAACGATCACCACGGTATAATCCTGCTTCAGCTCGGTAATCAGCTCTTCAATACGGCCGGTTGAGATAGGGTCCAGCGCCGAACAGGGTTCATCCAGCAACAAGACTTCCGGGCGAATGGCGATGCCGCGCGCAATGCACAGGCGCTGCTGTTGTCCACCCGAGAGACTGTAACCGCTCTGATGCAGCTTGTCTTTGGTTTCATTCCACAGGGCCGCTTTGCTCAGCGCCCACTGCACACGCTCATCCATATCCGCACGCGACAGCTTTTCAAACAGGCGCACGCCGAAGGCGATGTTGTCATAAATCGACATTGGGAACGGCGTTGGCTTCTGAAACACCATACCGACGCGCGCACGCAGCAGCGCAATATCCTGGGTTTCGGTAAGAATATTTTCGCCATCCAGGCGGATCTCGCCCTCGGCGCGCTGCTCTGGATAAAGCGAATACATTTTATTAAAGGTGCGTAGCAGGGTGGATTTACCGCAGCCTGAAGGCCCGATAAACGCGGTGACCTGATTACGGGCAATATCCAGATTAATGTTCTTCAGCGCATGGAATTTTCCATAATAGAAGTTCAGATCGCGCACCTGAATTTTGCCGGGAGTCTGATTAACCATAGTCTTCTCTTTCTCGTAACGCCGCGCCGCCAAAGCCACGCGGTAATTAGTTTTTCGATTTGGCGAAAATCACACGCGCCAAAATATTCAACATCAGCACGCAGAGCGTAATCAGTAATACGCCTGCCCAGGCCAGGCTCTGCCATTCAGCAAACGGACTCATGGCGAACTTAAATATGGTGACCGGAAGGTTCGCCAGTGGCTGCATCATGTCGGTACTCCAGAACTGGTTCGACAGCGAGGTAAACAGCAGCGGCGCGGTTTCTCCGGCGATACGCGCGACGGCCAGCAGCACGCCGGTGATAATGCCGGATACCGATGCCTTCAGCGTAATGGCGGAAATCATTTTCCATTTTGGCGTACCCAGCGCGTAAGCCGCTTCGCGCAGGCTATCCGGCACCAGCCTCATCATGTTTTCGGTGGTGCGGATCACGATGGGGATTTGCAGCAGCGCCAGCGCAATCACGCCGGCCCAGCCGGAGAAGTGCTGCATCTGCGCCACCACGATGGTGTACACAAACAGCCCGACCACAATCGACGGTGCTGATAACAAAATGTCGTTAATGAAGCGAATAACTTCCGCCAGCCAGGATTTACGGCCATATTCCGCCAGATAGATGCCCGCCAGGATCCCCAGCGGCGTACCTACCAGCGTGGCCCATAAAATAAGCAGCCCGCTGCCGGCAATGGCGTTTGCCAGCCCGCCGCCTGCGGTATTCGGCGGCGGCGTCATTTCGGTGAACAGCGCCAGCGAAAAGCCGTCGAAGCCGCGCGTAATGGTGGTAAACAGGATCCAGACCAGCCAGAACAGGCCAAACGCCATGGTCAGCATGGAAAGCGTCAGGGCCACCTTATTGCGCATACTGCGGCGCGCCTGCATCTTACGGCGTGACGCCTGCAGCGCGGTACGGGTATGTAAATCCAGCGTGGTCATGAGCGCGCCCCTTCATTTTTCGCCAGCCGTAAAATCATCAGCTTGGAGATCGCCAGCACGATAAAGGTGATAACAAACAGAATCAGCCCCAGTTCCATCAGCGCTGCGACATGCACGCCCGATTCCGCTTCAGCGAATTCGTTAGCCAGCGCCGAGGTAATGCTGTTGCCCGGCATATAGAGCGAAACGCTGTCGAGCTGGTAGGTGTTACCGATAATAAAGGTTACCGCCATGGTTTCCCCCAGCGCACGGCCCAGGCCCAGCATAATGCCGCCGATCACGCCATTTTTCGTAAAGGGCAGCACGATGCGCCAGATTACTTCCCAGGTGGTGCAGCCGATACCGTAGGCGGACTCTTTCATCATGACCGGCGTCTGCTCGAACACGTCGCGCATTACCGATGCGATATAAGGAATAATCATAATCGCGAGGATCACGCCGGCGGCGAGAATGCCGATACCGAACGCCGGGCCTTCGAACAACGCGCCGATAAACGGAATGCTGGACAGCACGTTGCCTACGGGCGTCTGGAAATACTCAGCAAACAGCGGCGCAAAAACAAACAGGCCCCACATGCCGTAAACAATACTGGGAATGGCCGCCAGCAGTTCAATCGCCACGCCCAGCGGACGCCGCAGCCAGCCGGGCGCCAGCTCGGTCAAAAACAGCGCGATGCCGAAGCTGACCGGAACGGCAATCAGCAGAGCAATAATTGAGGTAACAATAGTGCCGTAAATCGGTACCAGCGCACCGAAGTTTTCATTTGGCGCATCCCACTCTTTATTCCACAGGAAAGAGAAACCGAATTTCTCAATGCTGGGCCAGGAGGAGATAAGCAGAGAAATAATGATGCCGCCCAGTAACAAAAGGACTATCAGCGCTGCCAGCTTAACCAGCGCGCCGAAAATAATGTCACCTTGCTTTCCTGGGGCCTTAAAGGTCGGCCTGGATTCAGCCATAAAAGTCTCGACAGAAGAAATTCACAGGGGCGGCCTTCAGCCGCCCGGATACTGCGGGCCGACGTTCAGTCGACCCCTGCGACGGTGCGAACACCGTTAAAGCCAATTACTGATACAGCGCTTTACCGGAGCTGTCTTTAATCTGCGCTTTCCAGTCTGAGCGGATCTGCTCAACCACCGAATCCGGCAGCGTAGCGTAATCCAGGCTGGTAGCCGTCTTATCGCCATCTTTATAGGCCCAGTCAAAGAACTTCAGCACTTCTGCGCCTTTTGCCGCATTGGTCTGATTTTTGTACATCAGGATAAAGGTGGTGGTGGTGATCGGCCACGCGTCTTTGCCTTTCTGGTTAGTCAGATCCTGTGCGTAAGATTTGCTCCAGTCCGCACCTTTCGCCGCGTTGCTGAAGGTTTCTTCCGTCGGCGAAACCGGCTGTCCATCCGCATCGATCAGTTTGGTATAGCTCAGCTTGTTCTGTTTGGCGTAGGCATATTCCACATAGCCGATTGAGCCAGGCAGACGCTGAACGAAGGCGGCGATGCCGTCATTGCCTTTACCGCCGAGGCCGGTCGGCCAGTTAACGGTATTGCCTTTGCCTACTTTCTCGCTCCACTCCTGGTTAACTTTGGAGAGGTAGCTGGTGAACACGAACGAAGTGCCTGAACCGTCGGCGCGGCGTACCACGGCGATGTTGGTTTCCGGCAGCTTAAGGCCCGGATTCAGTTTAGCGATGGCCGGATCGTTCCACTTTTTAATTTTGCCGAGGTAAATATCACCCACGGTCTGGCCATCGAGCGTCAGCTGGCCTGACTGAATGCCCGGCAGGTTGACTGCCAGTACCACGCCGCCAATTACGGTCGGGAACTGGAACAGGCCATTTTTTTGCAGGTCTTCATCTTTCATCGGCGCATCGGACGCACCGAAATCAACTGTTTTTGCAATTATCTGTTTTACGCCGCCAGAGGAGCCAATGCCCTGATAGTTAACTTTACTGCCGGTCGCTTGTTGATAATCAGCTGCCCACTTGGCATAAACCGGAGCCGGGAAGGTGCCGCCTGCGCCGGTGAGATCGGTCGCTGCAAACGCAGAAACCGCGCTCAAAGAAAGGGTGGCGGCAACAAATTTGGCTACGGTGCTACGCATCAGTGTCATATTCCCTCCAGGGGATAAAAGTCAGGCTGTATGCCGTTGTAGTAAGAATCAGTATTGCTGCAGGTGGGAAAATAGGACAGTTTAATGACAGCGAGATGTCGCTAATATGACAGTTTTGTGACGAGCGGCAGAGACCACGAATAATGCGCTAAACGTTTTAAGAGAATAGTAAATAAACGTAGCCTGATTCATTATTTATACCTCTATTTCAATATGACGCGCTCTCTGCCTCCATTATTATCGCTGCGTTTATTACCGACCGGTAATTCAGAACGTCTTTGCTAATATAATTGATAAAAGCCCGCCTTAAATTAATTATCTTCGGCGGGTTATTTATCTTACTGATTTAACTGCACCTGCGGCCTGCCGCATTCACTGGCGGTAATAACGCTTAAATCCGCCCGATACCAGCGCGTTAAAACAGGTTCGGTAATCACCTCTTCCGCGCTGCCGGTCGCCACCAGTTTTCCCTGAGACATTAACAACAAGCGATCGGACCAGAGCGCCGCCAGATTCAGATCGTGTAATACGGCGCAGACCATCAGATTTCCTTTGCGCGTCAGCTGATGCAGCAGGCGCAACGTTTGCTGCTGGTAAAAGAGATCCAGCGCCGAGGTCGGCTCATCAAGAAAAAGCCAGCCCTGCGGCCCGTCATCGTGCCAGAGCTGCGCCAGAACCCGCGCCAGCTGAACGCGCTGCTGTTCGCCGCCGGAAAGCTGACGGTAATCGCGCCGGGCCAGCGGCAGTGCGCCGGTTAGGGTCATCACCTCATAAATGATCTCTTCACGGCGCACCGATGACCAGGGCGCGCGGCCCAGCGCAACCACATCAACAGCCTGCATGGGAAAAGACAGGTTGTGCTGCTGACGCATTACCGCCCGCTGGCGCGCCAGTTCAGCCGCCGCGATGCAGGTCAACGGTTTTCCCGCCAGCGTACAGCTTCCCGCGCTGGCAGGAAGAAAACCGGTCAGCAGGCGCAGCAGCGTAGATTTACCGGCGCCGTTTGGGCCGATGAGCGTCACCATTTCACCAGTGGACAGCGACAGGGAAACATCATCAACCAGCAGACGGCCATCGTACCGATAGCTTAGCTTTTCCGCTTGCAGTTCAGACATACGCGCTCCGCTGTTGACGAATTACCTGCCAAAGAAACCACGGGCCACCCAGCAGGCTGGTTAATAAGCCCACCGGCATTTCTGCCGGGATCACCAATGTTCTGGCCAGCGTATCGGCAATCAGTAGCAGAATGGCGCCAGCCAGTGCCGAACCCGGCAGCAGCCAACGGTGATCGCTGCCCAACAAAAATCGCATCAGATGTGGTACCACCAGGCCGACAAAGCCGATAATGCCGCTGACCGAGACCGCCGTTCCCACCAGCAGCGCGCTAAGAATAAGCAGCAGACGCTGCGCGCGCGCGACATCCATTCCTGCGTAGTGCGCATCTTCCTCTCCCAGCTGCAGCAGATTCAGCCGGGCGGCAAAGCGGCAAATCATCACCAGTGCAGGCAAAATCAATACGGCACAGAGGATAACCGCAGGCCATTGCGCCTGACTCAGGCTGCCCATACCCCATAACGACAGCTGGCGCAGCTGTTGATCGTTACTGAGCCAGGAAAGCACGCCGACCGCCGAGCCGCACAGCGCATTCAGCGCGATGCCCACCAGCAGCAAGCGTGACAGGCTGCCATAAGCTAACCGGCTCAGACTAAAAATCAGCAGCGTGGTCAGCAGACTGCCCGCAAAGGCTGCCGCCATCGGCAACCAAAGCGCCAGCAGCGCAGGCAAGCTAAGCGGCATAATTATCGCCAGCGCAACCGCCAGGCCCGCGCCGCTGCTAATGCCGAGCAGGCCGGGATCGGCCAGCGGATTGCGAAATAATCCCTGCATTACGCAGCCGGAAACCGCCAGCGCCATGCCAATAAGGATCGCCAGCAGCACGCGCGGTAAACGGATCGTCAGCCAGATCTGCCATTCCATGCTGTCGAGCGGCTGTAACCAGAGCTGCCGTAGCGAAAGCGAGACGGCGCCCTGACTCGCCGCCAGCACCAGCGCCATCAGCAGCATAAATATCATTCCCCACAGCCAGCGTAACGCCACGGCATTACTCATCTTGCGCGACGGCTTCCGCGGCCTGACGCAGCTTAACAATGGCGTCGGGCGTATCGATGCCAAAGCCCAGCAGCGCCATTTCATCCACTACCAGCAGGCGATGCTGCTTACCTGCAGGCGTCAGCGCCATGCCGGGCAACTGCCAGATATTCCCTTCCGATCCCAGATTTTTTATGCCCGCTTTGCCGACTACCACCAGTTGCGGCGCGGCGGCGATAATGCCTTCCTGCGACAGGGTTTGATAATGCGGCACATTGCCCATGGCGTTGATCAGCCCAGCGGCACGAATCGCTCCGTCGGCGGCGGTATCATTGCCTGCCGCCATGCTGCTCATACCGCTGTGGCTTAAGACAAACAGCACCCGCACCGGCAGCAGGCTTTTGGGTAACGCCGCCTGTTTCTTAGCGAGGTTTGCCGTCAGCGCTTCTCCTTCCTCGCTGCGCTGAAGCGCCGCGCTAATGGTCGCAATTTTCTGCGGAATCGCGTTAAGGCTGTTCTTCCCGGTTACCGTCACTACTTTTACGCCTGCACGTTCCAGCTGCGTCAGCACCTGCGAAGGCTTCGCCAGTTCGCTGACCAGCACCAGCGTAGGATGCAATGCCAGAATGCCTTCCGCATTTAGCTGTCGCATGTAGCCGACATCAGGCAGCTTTGTCGCCAGCGCTGGTCGCTGGCTGGTGCTGTCACGCCCAACCAGCTCCGCCTGTGCGCCCAGCGCATAAACAATTTGCGTCACGTCGCCGCCAACCGTCACTACCCGTTCCGCGCCCTGCGCAACCAAGGTTGCGCCAAGAGCGATCGCTAAAAGCAGCCATTTCATGCCGCTTCTCCACGATCGCTAAGTGCCATAATTTGCCTGCGCCACTGCGCCTGCTCCGGCATGCCTTCGGTTCGCTGGCCATAAAGCTGAGCAATCTGCGTACCGTCTTCCGCAAAAAGCTCCAGGCTGGTTACGATGCCATCCTTAGTTGGCTTGCGCGTTATCCAGCTTTCATGAATGCGATCGGACATCAAATGCAGGGTAAACGCGGCGTTAAAGACATTAAGCCAGCCTGCTGTGGGCATCAGCTTTTCAATAACGCCGGTGAATATTTGCGTGCAACCGCGATTGCCGACGAAGATCATGATTTCATTGCCATCCTGCTGCGCCTGCGTCAGCAGTTGCGCCAGCGCATCATTGCCGATCTGACAGGCCAGATCGTCGCTAACGGCGCGGAACGCCTGCTGGCGTGACAGCCGATGCCTTTTCAACAGGCCGAAGAACTGATGTACGTCGGTCATTGCACGCCACTCTTGTTCCAGCGCTACATGGTCGGTCTGTTCGGCCAGCTCCGGCATTGGTGCCGCGCTCAACATCAGCTCGCCAGGGGCGGTCTGGCGAAACCGCGCGATCGCTTCTGTCCACGCAGCCATATCCGTTTTTACCGTGGCATAAACCTTCAGTACCGCATCGCCCTGGCGATCGAAAAATTGCAGGCTGTGCCTTACGCCGCGATCCGTTTGCTCCGCCAGCGCAAAAGCGCTGTGCCACTGGGCGGGAAACAGGCGCAGATCCAGCGCACGCGGATTCAGTACCAGCCCGGCATGGCCGCCTAAATGCAGATTGCTGAAGGTACCGATCTGTTCATGCACTGCGTACTCATTGCGGGTAATGCTTTTAATCTCCCCCACGCTTTCCAGCGCGGCGAGAATCGCGGGTATATCCGCCTTCAGCGACAGAGCGTCGGCATCGGTGCGCGCCAGCGTCAGTTCCGCTTCACTCAGCCCCATTAAGGCAGCCAGTTCACGCGCATACTTCTTCGGATGCGCCATTTTCAGTGCGAGATAGTGTGAGTAATGTGGATTCATGGTGCGGCGTTCCCTGTTATGCCCTGCGTCAGGCGCAGGGCGGGTTATCAGAAATCAAGGTTCAGACCCAGCTGGAAAGTACGGCCCGGCATCACCGCCAGCGCGTTATCGTACCGATCCTGATTGGTCTCAGAGGTTAAGTTACGGCTGCTCAGATAATCGCGATACTTACGGTCGGTCAGGTTATAAATGCCGCCGCTCAGCTTCAGATTTCTGGTTACCTGCCACCAGGCGGTCATATCCACCATGCCGTAACCCGGGATGCGCAAATATTCATCATTGGCGCTGTTAATCGCCGTGCCATTATTGCTGTAGCTTTCACGACTGCTGGCTTCGGCGCGCTTGCCTTTGACAAAGGTGGCGGTAATGGCGCCGCCATATAGATGGTTCGGCGCATTCCACGCCAGTCCGACAATGCCTTTCATCGGCGCCACGCTGTCAATATCGATATATTTATCGCCGAGGTAGCTCGATTTCGCTTTGCCTTCGCTGTAGCCCAGCGCAAAGGTGGCGCTCAGTCCTTCAACCGGCGCGAACCAGGTGCCGAAATTCACCTTCGTGCTGATTTCACCGCCGTAGATATAGGCTTTATCACGGTTATCCGCCTGATAGGTAGTGTAGATGTTGCCCGGCACATTCTGGAACTGCTCCGGGTTTGCCGCGCGGGTATAGCGGGTATAGGCGATAAAGTTTTTATAGCTGTTGTAGAACAGCGACGTGCTTAAAGTAATGCCGTCGGTGACCTCACCTTTCAGTCCCCACTCAAAATTATTGCTGGTTTCCGTATCCAGATCGCTGTTGCCAATTAGCGCGTACTGCTGCGATCCCGCATAGGAGGAGGCCAGGTTCCATGAACCATAGAGCTGGCTGGCGTTCGGGAACTGCGCGCCGCGCTTATATTGCAGCCAGGTCATCAGGCTGGGCGTCAGCTCATACTGGAAAGTAAGTGAAGGCAACACCTGCGTATCGCTGTTGCTGCCGTACAGCGTCGCCACATCAGATTCGTCAATGGCGCTGCTGCCGCTGGCCAGGCTGGAGAGATTGCGCGACTCGGTGCGCTGATACATGACGCGAACGCCAGGGATAACTGCGAAGTCATGATCGTTCAGCGTAAAGTTGATTTTATCCTGCAGGAAGCCGCCTAACACATAACTGCGGCTGTCCGCTTCCGGCTGCATAATCGCGCTAAAAACGCTGGGCACCGGATCTTGCCGGAACGGGCGTTCGGTCGTTTCCAGCCTGGCGTTCAGGCCGGCGCTCAGCTCGTGTCGACCCTGCGTTTTATTCAGACGCGTCTCCATACCGGTGGTCAGCACGTTATAGTCTGACCAGACCCGTTCCATCGTGCGGGTAGTGCTGTCCGGCATATAGGTGTTGTCGTGCGCCTGAGTTTGCTGCAGGAAAACGCGCGTCGAGGCGCTGTCGATCAGGTTGTTATAGGGCGTATATTCGTCCGCCAGGCTAATTCCCCAGCGGCGCGTATCGCTCTGCTGCTGCGAGGTGCCGATCACGTTGCTGCCCGCACTGTTCCAGGCGTCATAATGGGTATGATTCGTTTTATGGTAATAATCGACGGTCGCGGTGAACTTATGCAGATCGTTCGGCTGCCAGATGCCGGATGCCATCAGCGCATCGGAGTGCCAGTTAGCTGGCCAGGCATCAACAAGATCGCTGTTAGTCCGCGTTTCCTGCCCATCGCGGCGGCTGTAGACAAAGATGCCGCGCAGCGTTTCATCCCCGATGGCGGCGGTAATACCGTTATGCCAGCTACGGTTTGATGAATCGTAGTCGCTCTGGTAGCCGAAATAGCTGTTTTTGCCCGGGCGCAGATAGTCGTCCGCCGATTTGTTGCGAAAGGAGACCGCGCCGCCCATTGAGGTGTTTGGCTGATCGACAGAAGTGGCGCCCGCTTCAATATCCACGCGGCCAAACAGATACGGATCGAGGTAATCGCGGCCAATACCAAAAGTATTAAGCCCGGCACGCCCTACGTAGCTACGGCCAGTCGCATTCGGCAACGGAATGCCATCGACATCAATGCCGACGCGGTTACTTTCCAGGCCACGGATGTTGTAACCGGTATAGCCGCTTCTGTCGAAGCCGCTTTTTCCCGCGCCCGAACCGCCACTGGTACCGGTTGCGCTAATCAACGGCTGATAGCGCATCACCGAGCCAAAATCATTGGCGCCTTTAGCCTGCATCTCTTCTGCAGTGATGGTGGTTTTGCTGCCCGCCTGTTTGGGTACCGGCGGCGAGACGACTGTCATTTGCGGATCGGCAGCAGGATTCTCGGTATTCGTGGAGGCGGCATAGCCGCAGGCTGCCTGTACGGAAGCCGCCAGCGCGGCCAGTTTGCATAGCGTAGGTAAAGTTAATCCCTGAGATAATGAGGACATGAGCGTTACAACCTGTTTATTGTTGGTATTAGCTCACTGTTGCTGCCATTTGAAACAAAACGACGTGAAAGGACGTCAAATTAAGCGATGATTTTTATAGTAAGTTTCAAGCTGATGAGAATTTAATGCAGTTGGTAATAATAATCAATATCATTTGAAGCGAAGTTGTTAACGCCGCATTTTTTAAAATGGCGTGATTGCTTTGATGTAACGGGGTTTGACGCTCAGTGGAACGAAAAACTCACGTTAAGCAATGTTTACTGATCGTCCTGACCGTCGGTATATCCTTTTCTTATCTCGCCTTTTTGACCGTGACAGATGGCGTTGGCAACTTATAACAATTCTATGCATAAGTTAGATATCTGCATATGCTGAACATATATATATCCATGCCATCTGCATATACTAAACCTATGCGGGGCTGTTCTGTCCGCAGACAAAAATAGCCGGTATCGGCACGGTGTCGGAAACACGACCGGAAGGAGTAATCATGAGAACTGTATCTGTATTCAAGAATGGCAATAACCGCGCCATCCGCCTGCCACGGGATATGGACTTTGAAGGCGTCAGCGAGCTGGAGATCGTCCGGGAAGGGAACAGCATTATCCTGCGTCCCGTCCGTCCGACTGGGCTCGTTCGCGACGCTGGAAAAGGCAGACCCGGACTTCATGGCGGAGCGTGAGGTGGTTGTCAGCGATGAAGGACGTTTTGATCTGTGAACAAAACCTATATGCTCGACACCTCTATCTGCTCGTTCATCATGCGCGCGCAGCCGGAAGCCGTACTGAAGCGCCTGGAGCAGGCGGTGCTGCGCAACCAGCGCATCGTTGTCTCGGCCATTACCTACTCCGAAATGCGCTTCGGCGCCACCGGCCCGAAGGCCTCGTCGCGCCACGTGCAGCTGGTCGATGAATTCTGCGCGCGCCTCGATGCCATCCTGCCCTGGGACCGCGCCGCGGTGGACGCCACTACGGACATCCGGGTCGCGCTGCGGCTGGCCGGTACGCCGATCGGGCCGAATGACACGGCGATAGCCGGTCATGCTATTGCCGCCGGCGCTGTGCTGGTGACGAACAATGTGCGGGAGTTTGAGCGGGTACCGGGGCTGGTGCTGGAAGACTGGGCAAAATAAAGTGAAAGGACTTAAGGTATGAGTGAACTGAAAATTAGTACGATGTTCTGCCCTGCGAATAGCCCCTATGATTGGCCTTTATAACTGGGAAGTATCATTTAAAATAGCACCACGTTCGTCTACATAGTAAAACTGGATGTGGCTTGCGCTGGTAACAGGTGCATTTCCCGGCAAAGCATAACGGCGCTGACTAAAAGGCGCGGTCATCATATCCATTTCCCGCTCAACATGACGCTCCGTTTTTCCATCACGAACAATAATGTCTGTAAACGATATATACCAGGGAGTAGGGTTATCGCATTCGACATACCAGCGGTCGCCTTCCTGTACGGCCCGAAATTTAAGACGTGACGCCGCGTTCTCGGGTGCAGGAGAGAGATCGTTTGGGCGGTAAAATATTTTTAACTGCGTATTCATTGCCAGCTGCAGCCTGGATTGTTCAGGCATATTTTTACTCACGGGTGGGATTTCATAGAGATTAATCCAGAATACGCTCTCGCGGTCCCGTGGCAAAGGCGACTGATTATAAACAATGCGTAGTCCCTGTATTCCCTCTGGCTGCAGGCGAAACACGGCAGGCAGCACGATGAAAGGTGTTCCCGCGTAGGCCGGGTTGCCGCTGCCGTCATCGACCCAGCTCTGCACAATGACGGGCCACGAGTTGGTATTGGCCAGCATCAGGCTGGTTTCGCGGGTCCCTTCGGTATATATCACCCGCGTCCCGCTGGCTATCAGCCCGGCATAAACGCGTAATGGCGCGAGGACAACGATCAGTAGAAAAGCGATCCAGCCCGCGCGATAAACGCTGCTCATTGAATTTTCACCAGAACATAGGCTGTGGCATAGACTTTACCGGGAGTAACCGTCTGCCCGTCAAGTTTCTGTAGGGTAGCTAAAAATGTGCTGCTGTAATGCGTATATCCCGCCATAGTGCTTCCTGCGGTATTTGCCGCCTCCAGTACCGGATACCATCCGGCATTTTCGCCACCGGGCGTGGTCAGAGATACCGTCCCCGGCTGGCCAACAAAATTCATTCTTTTTCCCTGCGCATTCTGCAAGGTAATCCCCACGCCCTTTGCCATGTTTTCGCCAAAATAATTATCAGAGAGCAGGTGCGTCACACCGCCGCTGCCGTTTACCAGCCCCAGCGTACTGGCCGCGCTATACGAGCCCGGAGATACCTGAATACCCAGCGCCGTCTGGCCTGCGGCGGTGCCTGACACCGCTGAATCACTGCATTCGATCTGCACGGTGAAACTGGCGCTGACGCTCCTCCCTTGTTCGAGCTCAGCGACGGAAACTGTCGGGAACAAAACCTGCGGCGTGGCATTACGCGCCACGCAGGTAGGAAGCGCATAGAGGGTATTCGCCAGCCTCATGCCGTAGCCAAAGCCATTGTCGGCGCCCCAGAAATCGAAGTGATAGGCGCTGTCTTCGCCAGCCAGATCGCGGCCGAAACGGAAAGTGACATTACTGTCGCCGGAAAGCTGAATATAGGCATTGGGCTGAGTCTGGACGGTGTTTTGACAGTAATAGTTACGCCCCGTCGCAGAAGCATAGCCAATACCGACGCCATCGGTATTGTTATTCCCACAGTAAGCCGATGCGGCGGACGTGCCCGGCAGGCTGCTGATCCGGTACAGTTCAGCAACCAGAGGCGGGATATCCTGAAGGCGGATCTGAATCTTACCCGTTGAGCTTGTGGCATATGAGGTGATGGGAACCTTCTGCCAGTGACGGGTCAGCGTGACGCCGGACATGCTTTGCCTGATACCGACGTAAGCAAACCATGTGGCGTAGACGTCGCTCAAACCGTCAATTCCGCCTATATCATAAAAACCGCCGACGCGGTCATCGCCATTGGTGGCAACCAAAAAATAGATATAGGGTAAATCTGCGGCATCGCATTCCCAGAGTACCGAAGCGCCGTTAGCTCCTCCCGTGGTGTAATTCGTGGGTGGCACCACAACGCTGGCCAGCTGCGTACCGACCGGCTGCAGATAAGTATCCGTCAGGTTAATTTTACCGAACGGGATTGGCGCAACATTGTAATCTTCGGTCTGGGTAACACGGGTATTGGTACAGGTGGCACCAGCCGGGACGCTGGCAAGCGCCAGGCAGGCAAGCAGCAGGTTAAACAGGAAAGTCCGTCTTTTCATCATCATTGTCTTCATCACTGCGCATTACGCGTCTGTTGGCATACTGCGCTGAGTTTTGTCAGGGGCTGAGTGGTTTCTTTTTGGGTCATGCGGTAGGACAGATAACAGCGATCCCGCTCGTCGTCTCCCCAACGAACGATCAGTTCTCCTTCAGGAAGCTCCGTACGTAAATACAGCTGCCCGTTCTGTCCGGCCATACCGATAATCGTCCCGTCCGGCCCGGTCACATCTGCCCCGAGCGGAACCGGCTCTCCATCTGGCAGGCGAGCCTGAATAAGCATGGCATGGCCTGTTCTGGTCCGGAATACAACCCTGACGGCGGCGCCTGCCACCGGCGCCACCCGGCGCTCGCTGTCGATCAGTTCCGCGTTGCCATCTATTCCCTGGGGATCGAGGGTTACCCTGCTGTAACGATAGGGAGTGACGGAAGGAACCAGGGCGTAACCATGGCTGTCAATAACCGACTGGCCAGAGTTATAAACGCTTGCGCCTGAAGCGCCTTTAGCCTCGACAAGCGCGAAGGTATCGCTCAGATAAGGTCCGAACGTCAGACCGCCAGAATGAATGGCGAGCCCCCCCTGCGCGTTACCCGACGCCTGCCAGTACCCCTCTCCCCGTGAGGCATTAAGCCCTATGCTGACATTGGGCAGCCGTTTCTGCAGGCTACCGTTTATCGTTGTCTGATGATACTGCTGGTCGCGCATCACCCCCAGGTTATAACTCAGCGTCTGGGCTTTATCGATCATGCCTGATGTATTGCTCTGAAACTGCTCCCTGCCACCGGAAGCGTGGGTCCAGGAGTTGCTCACAATCTGAGTGTTATTTTTATTACTGGATCCCAGAGGAAAGGAGACGGAGACAGCGGTAACGGTTTCCTTGTGGCCAGCCTCATAGTTCCCGCCTGTGTGCTGGCGGGAAAGGGAAATATTGAAACTTATGCCGTTATTGAAGCTGTTGCTGTAACCCGCCTGCAGTTGCGTATCCCGGCTCCGGCCATCCCGGTAATTCTGAGTGGAACCTGAGAGATAAATATTTCCGTATGAACCAAAACCCTGGTTAAGAGAGATATCAAAGCGGGACTGTTGCTGCCAGGAGATTGAGGTCCAGCGATCGTGGCCGCCCATGGCTTTCCTTACCCCCAGAACATCACCGAGTTCGCGATAGCCCGAAGTCGAGTAACGATATCCCGCAAGCGTCACGGTGGTTGCCGTCGGCTGGAAGGTTTTACTGTAGGAAATGTGGGCCATATAGCCCTTCACATCATCGCCTTCCGGCATCCCCGCATGCGAGCCGGTAATATCCAGACCCAAAGCCCCAAAAGAAGAGGCATATACCCCACCGGCAATAACCGACTGGTAGTCATCCGCTATCCGCAGGCCCGTGTTGAGCGACAGGGCATTGCTCAGCCCGTACTGCCAGGTGAAATCGCCGAACAGAGAGTTATCACCAGCATCGATAGTACGCCCGACGGCCAGCCCATAGCGTGAGATCCCCGGACGCATAGACTCCGGTACGGCGGAAAACGGTACGCTGAACCGGCTTACGCTGCCGTCGGCACCCGTGACTTCGACATCCAGATCACCGCTATAGCTGGTCGGATAGAGATCGTTAATATCAAACGGGCCGGGAGCAACCGTTGTCTGGTAAATCAGCCGTCCGTTCTGAGAGACAGTAACCTTCGACGTGCTGCCAGCCACCCCGCGAATGGCCGGGGCATACCCCCGCATGGAATCCGGCAACATTCTCTCATCGGTAGCCAGGCTTATCCCCTTATAGCTCAGACCTGAAAAAAGACGCCCGGTCGTGGTCAGTTCGCCAGCGGAGAGCTGGCTGTTAATTGCCGGCAGCGGGCGTTGTAGATACCGGCGGAGGGTATTCCAGTCTGTGCCCGAGTCGCGGTTCCACTGCACATTCGATAACTGGCGGAACTGCCACATCCATATATTTATTCCTCCGTTCAAAGACAGCCAGCCGGAATCCAGATCCCGGGCGTTATTACCAGAGTAAGAGACGTGATAATAGTTAGTGATGTAATTGATAAACCCCAGAGAGCTACCGGCCTCAAGTTCGCTGGGGTCAACATAGCCGCGCGGACGGATATTCATGTCAGCCTGCGGGATACTCAGTTCAAGCCGCAGCCGGGATGCGTCAAAGTGACTTCTGCTACCTTCGATCAGCGTGCTGAGAGGGAGACAGGCATTTTTCTCTTTTGCATCGGCAGGCAGGCCGCTCCGGGGCGCAATTCCGGCCACCGCCAGCTGGCCAGGTTTCAGGCACGGCTGTATCTGCCCCTTTTCCGTTTCACTGAAGGTAATATTATCGCTGCTGACGAATCCGCCATTCACATAGACATCAACTTTATAGTTACCCGGAGCAATATTTCCCGGTTTGCTCAGCCGCATAAGCGCGGTTTCACTGATCCGGCCTCCACGAAATAAGGCCGGATCAAAGATATAATCATTTTCTTCAGATATCCCGGGCGCTCCGGTAACATTTTCCCCGGAGGCAAACGTTGCGGAAGCGGGTATTAAAATTGTCAGGATAAATATCCTGATGCCTGACATGGGATATTCGCACAAATAAAAACGCATTACAGTCGACGCTCAGTCACAATATCCACCCCGTAATCGTTAACGAGTATGAGGCGTAAAATTCCCGTGCTGATGTCTGTAATTTCTGACGGCGGGGTAAATACCATGCTGGATTTAGGCGAAATCATCACCCCTTCCGCAAGGCGAATTTCTTTTCCGTTACGGACAAGCGTAGCCCGACGAACAGAGGCATGATATTCGCTCTGGTTTACTATCCTGATTTGCTTACCTTCCATTCTGAGGCTTATAAATTCTGATGTTTTTTCAGGATGACCGGACAACGCCGCCGGGCGGTAGAAAATTTTAACCCGATTAGTGATGGCAAAAATTAATTTATTCTGTTGCGCCGTTGCAGATTTTAATGACGGCAGCTGACTAAAACTAAAATAGAATACAGATTCCCGATCGCCTGGCAGCGGTTCACCGGAATAGGTCAAGCGGACAGACTGACCGCTATGAGGCTCCATACGAAAAACCGGCGGAGTGACAATAAACGGGGCAAAACCCTCCGGCGTTCCATTGTCAATCTGTACCTGTACAATATAAGACTGAGATTCGTGGTTGGTTAACTGGAGTGTTTTATCTTTGGCGCCTTCCGGATAAATAGTTCGCGTACCCGTTAATATCACGCCTGCATTTGCATAACCGGTAAAACCGAATATCAACAGAACAAACAATCGCAATATCAATCGCATCGGGGAAATATTCCGCAAGATTATTTTAATATTAATATCGTTTATTTTTTAAAACACAGGCCGGGTATACGGCCTGTGTTTTTATAAACTCAGAGGTAGCTCAGGGTATATTCCGCTACGGCAGTAATCGCACCCGGCGTAGCAGAAGCGGCATCAATAACATAATATTGTGCCCCAAAAGAGTGGCTGGTTGAGGTTTGACCCTCGGCTAAAGAGAGGCCTGCAACATCGGTTACCCCTGACAGCACGACAGGCGTTGTTCCGGCATCGGTGGTGGTCAGCTGGATACCATAACCGACCGCAGCATCAGTGGCTGCGCGGTTACCCAGCGTACCGCTGGCGCTGTCGACATCAAACCCCAGAAAACGGGTTTTAATCAGCTGAGGACCCTCGTCTGCCGCCGGGGCAGTACAGCCGCTGACTGTCACGGTAAATGGCGTCAGCCCGGCGGTCTGTCCATTCGCCAGGTTTCTGCCAAAGTCAGCGGTAGAGACCGTCGGTAACAGAACAACAGAGTTTGTATCTCCATTGATGCTGACCGAGCAGGTCTGGCTGGTGACTTCGCCCTGGAATGTGACCGTCGGCGTTACCGCAAATGCAGACCCAGATAATGCTGCAAATGAAAATAAAGTCAGTATTGATTTTTTAATTGATGATTGATGATTGATGATTGATGATTGATGATTGTGTGATCACTTTCCCTATCCCTTGTTTTTGATCTACATTGGATCCCGGGTATCTTCGGTAATTAGATTTCATTTCCTCAGAATACCAGATGCGCACCTGGTGGTACTGACACTTAGTCGTGATGAAAGCAATCTTACATTGGTCCATTATGTAATGTTCCTCGTTATTCCTCATGAGAAATAACAATGGGGTACAATCACCACCTGGATATAATGCAAAATAATTCAGAAAGGCTCAATTCAAATTTGTTTGAGAATTGACTCAAATCCTCTTCGGTACTTTATCATTCAATCCCGGAAGAATGTCTGGTCCGCATACAAATAGCATATTAATTCCCCTAAAAATATTACACATATCAATAACGGTAGCATAACATTTATGTCAAATTTATTTCCCTGTGACTCTTATTTCATCGTTTTTCCCTTATAGCAGATCCGGTAATGAAGTTTTTTATAATTTCTAATATACTTGTATCTCATTGATTATATTCAATTGTATTTGGAATTATGTGCAGTGGTTTTGTAAGTCAGCCTTAGTAGGCATTTTTAGCAAATAATTATAATGAATGGAAAAGCTTAAACACCCGTTACGATGACCTGTACTTATTTCGCAACAAAACCTTCAATCGAAAATATTTTAGTTTTTCTGACTGACTACCGGGTTTCACATTAACGCCTGTTTGTGGGAAATGACCGGCACCATAAAGATATTACGATTGAATACATTACTTCTGAGTAGAATAAACAACTGGAAAACAACAGCAATTGTAGTTTTTTATAATCACAAATATGTCTTATTGATAATGGATTTTATTTATATAGAATCCGCGCCATTGGTGAAAATTAATATCAAGCGAGAGGTATTCAGGTGATGACAAAAAACCGGGTCATTTACAGCAGTCGCTTTACGGCTACAGTATCGGAGATAATCTCCAGTATCGTATTTCCCCGACGCTGCTGATTAATACTCTCTCCGGCGTCAGTCTGCGTCTGAGACCCACCATGGCCCGACTGCTGCAGTATATTTTCAATCATGCCGGCAGCCGGATGATTGAAGACCGGGATATTATGGTTGAGGTTTTTGAGAATTACGGTCTGAAGTGCAGCAAGCAGCGCCTGTGGCTTACCGTAACCACCCTCAGGACCACAGCAAGTCTTTCGCGGAAATAATCGCGGAGATGTTCTGTTTGTTCCCGCTCCGCGAGTCGCTGTATTTCCAGCCCAAGTAGAACGAAAACTCACGTTAAGCAATGTTTACTGATCTTCCTGACCGTCGGTATATCCTTTTCTTATCTCGCCTTTTTGACCGCGGCAGATGGCGCTGGCAGCTTATAACAATAGCTCCGCTGTTTCATGCCAAAAAGCGTGTCAATTGAAGCCGATAAAAACGCGGGTTCGGAATGGTTATAACCTGTCCAGCAGAAGATGAAGAGCATGTTCGGAAGGTTAATCCCGGTTATCAAAGATTAGTGTTGTTGAAATAAACAATCAGCTGAAAGGTTCTTCCTGAGATCCTTTTTCTGGCGCGTAGTCCTTTGTAATCGCATTACCAAAATCCCTTAACGTGAGTTTTCCTTCCTCTGAGCATCAGACCCCTTTGACGGGGAAGAGCCTGCTGCTCTGCTGAAACGGAAGCCATAAAAAAGCCCGGCGAGCCTGTTAAACGGCAACACCGGACTTTTCTGATTAACGGGCTTGTCGGCCTGTAGCCGGACAGCGCAGCGCTTTACTCAACGGTAACTGATTTCGCCAGGTTACGTGGCTGGTCAACGTCGGTGCCTTTGATCAGCGCTACGTGATAGGAAAGCAGCTGCAACGGCACGGTGTAGAAAATCGGCGCGATAACCTCTTCTACATGCGGCAGAGAGATAATTTTCATACCTTCGCTGTCGCTAAAGCCCGCATCCCGATCGGCGAACACATACAGCAGACCGCCGCGCGCGCGCACCTCTTCGATATTGGATTTCAGCTTCTCCAGCAGCTCATTGTTCGGCGCCACCACGATTACCGGCATATCGGCATCAATCAGCGCCAGCGGGCCGTGTTTCAGCTCACCAGCGGCATAGGCTTCCGCATGAATGTAGGAGATCTCTTTCAGCTTCAGCGCACCCTCCATCGCAATCGGATACTGATCGCCACGACCAAGGAACAACGCATGATGCTTGTCGGAGAATCCTTCCGCCAGCGCTTCGATCAGTTTGTCCTGCGCCAGCATCTGCTCAATACGGCTCGGCAGCGCCTGCAGCGCATGAACGATATCATGCTCGATTTGCGCGTCGGCGCCTTTCAGACGGCCAATTTTCGCCACCAGCATCAGCAGAACGGTCAACTGAGTGGTAAAAGCTTTGGTAGACGCCACGCCGATTTCAGTGCCGGCTTTGGTCATTAACGCCAGGTCAGATTCACGCACCAGCGAAGATCCGGCCACGTTACAAATTGCCAGCGAGCCCAGATAGCCCAGCTCTTTTGACAGGCGCAGCGCGGCCAGCGTATCGGCGGTTTCGCCCGACTGCGACAGCGTAATCAACAGGCTGTTTTTACGCACTGCGGATTTGCGATAGCGGAATTCAGAGGCAATTTCTACGTCGCAAGGAACGTTGGCCAGTGATTCAAACCAGTAGCGCGCCACCATGCCGGAATTGTAAGAGGTGCCGCAGGCGATAATCTGGATATGCTCAACCTGGCTCAGCAGATCGTTGGCGCCCGCGCCCAGCTCGGAGAGATCAACTTCGCCGTGGCTAAAACGTCCACTCAGGGTGTTTTTGATCGCGTTAGGCTGTTCGTAGATCTCTTTCTGCATGTAATGACGGTAAACGCCTTTGTCGCCTGCGTCATACTGTACGTTCGATTCGATTTCGCTGCGTTTTACCGGCTGGCCGGCGCGATCGACAATCATCACTTCACGACGCGTCACTTCAGCAATGTCGCCTTCTTCCAGGTAGATAAAGCGACGGGTGACCGGCAACAGCGCCAGCTGATCGGAAGCGATAAAATTCTCGCCAACGCCGCAGCCGATTACCAGCGGGCTGCCTGAGCGGGCAGCCACCAGCAGCGACGGATCGCGGCTGTCCATAATCACCATGCCATAGGCGCCGCGCAGCTGCGGAATAACGCGCTGCACTACTTCACGCAGGCTGCCGCCCTGTTTCTGTTCCCAATGCACCAGGTGCGCAACAACTTCGGTATCGGTTTCGGAAGCGAAGCGATAACCGCGTTCGATCATCAGCTCACGCAGCGGCTCATGGTTTTCAATGATGCCGTTATGCACGATAACAATATGTTCAGAAACGTGCGGATGCGCATTCGCTTCGGAAGGCTCGCCGTGCGTCGCCCAACGGGTATGGGCAATACCGGTGCCGCCAATCAGCGGATGCTGCTCGGCAGCCTCAGCCAGTTTCTGTACTTTACCTACACGACGCAGGCGAGTGATGTGCCCTTGTCGATCCACCACCGCTAAACCTGCGGAGTCATAACCGCGATACTCAAGACGGCGTAAGCCTTCCAGCAGTATTTCGGCAATATCACGTTGCGCAACCGCGCCAACAATTCCACACATAGTTCTGTTCCTGACTCATGGCGCTCAGCGCCCAGCGTTGTCATCGACCTGATATGCCAGCGTTGCTGGCTCCCCCGAGCCTTGTAGAGAGTGGGGGTTTATTGTTTTATTTTTTCTTCACCGGGCGTTGCCAGCCCGATTTTTGAATCTGTTCTTTGCGGTTATAGACCAGCTCGCCGGCGGTAACATCTTTCATGATGGTTGTCCCTGCGGCGATAGTGGCGCCGCTGGCTACCGTAACCGGCGCCACCAGCTGCGTATCGGAGCCGACAAACACATCATCGCCGATGATGGTTTTTGACTTGTTCGCGCCGTCATAATTGCAGGTAATAGTACCCGCGCCGATATTAACGCCAGAGCCAATCTCCGCATCACCAAGATAGCTGAGATGTCCTGCTTTAGAGCCTTTGCCCAGCGTCGCCTTTTTCATCTCAACAAAGTTGCCGACGTGCGCCGCTTCGCCAAGCTGGCTGCCCGGCCGCAAACGGGCAAAAGGCCCAACGGTGCAGGATGCTTCCAGTACAGCATCCTCAATCACGCTGTACGGGCTGATTTCACAACCGTCGCCGATGGCGCTGTTTTTAATTACGCAGCCTGCGCCGATTTTGACGTTATTGCCTAAGGTCACCTGACCTTCAAGGATCACGTTGCTGTCGATCTCAACATCGCGGCCATGCTGTAAGCTGCCGCGTAGATCGAAGCGCGCCGGATCGCGCAGCATAACGCCCGCCAGTAATAATTTTTCGGCCTGCTCAGCCTGGTAAATGCGCTCAAGCGTCGCCAGCTGAAGGCGGTTATTTACCCCTTCCGTTTCGCTAATGCGTGACGGCTGTACGGTTGCGATCTGACGACCTTCCGCTGAGGCGAGCGCGATGATATCGGTAATGTAATATTCACCCTGCGCGTTGTTGTTGGTGAGCTGGTTCAGCCAGCGCTTCAGATCGCCGCCGTTTGCCACCAGAATGCCGGTATTAATTTCAGAAATCGCCAGCTGCGCCGGTGAGGCATCTTTCTGCTCAACGATACCGACAACCTCGCCGTTTTCACGCACGATACGGCCATAGCCGGTGGGATTGTCGAGCGTAACCGTTAACAGGCCAATGCCGCCTTCAGGCTTCGCCGCGCACAGACGCGTCAGCGTATCCACGGTAATCAGCGGCACATCGCCGTACAGCATCAGAATATCTTCGTCATCAGCAAAGAAAGGCGCGGCTTGCTGCATCGCATGCCCGGTTCCCAGCTGCTCAGCTTGCAGAACCCAGTTCAGCGCATCGTCACCCAGCGTGGCTTTCAGCCGATCGCCGCCGTGACCGTAAACAAGGTTAATCGCACGTGCGCCGACGCCTTTTGCGGCGTCAATAACGTGTTGAACCATGGGCTTTCCTGCCAGGGTATGCAGGACTTTGGGAAGATCGGAATACATGCGTGTTCCCTTGCCGGCAGCAAGGATCACCACACTTATTGCGCTGTTAGACATAACCATCCTGATTGAATTTTTGCAAATGAAAGTAAAACGGTTTCGCCCTGAGATTACTACATTTTTCTCACGGCAAAATTAACCGACTTTCCAGTTATTACCACCGCCAAGAATGTATCGCTGTTGATGATAAATACAACGAAAAATGAGGATTTTTGGTCGCTTAATTTTAGCTGTGTAGCAAGAAGGGAGCAGGGCAGGGAAGATAAAAAAATGCCAGCCCATTTGGGCTGGCATGATTAGCTGCTGTTAAGCCTGATTACATCGCTCTTTTGGTCAGCTCGATGACGCGCAGCTTAGCAATGGCTTTCGCCAGCTCTGCCGAAGCCTGAGCATAATCCACATCGCCGTGCGCTTTGTTGATATGCTCTTCCGCTTTGCGTTTCGCTTCTAACGCGCGCGCTTCATCAAGATCGGTGCCGCGAATCGCCGTGTCAGCCAGTACGGTAACCGTACCAGCCTGAACTTCCAGCACGCCGCCGGAGAGATAGATATACTCTTCTTCGCCGTGCTGTTTAACGATGCGCACCATGCCAGGCTTAATGGCGGTCAGCAGTGGCGTATGGCCAGGAAAAATACCCAGCTCGCCTTCGCTACCTGACACCTGAATTTTCTGTACCAGACCGCTGAACATCTGCTGTTCCGCGCTGACTACATCCAGGTGATAAGTCATAGCCATTTTTAACCTCCCGGAAAATCGCCCCGTTATCTTTCAGTCTGCCGCTGCGCCAGCAGCCTTCTTCATCCGAATCACTGATCAAATCAGCGATTCGGGATGCCTTTGCTTGACGTGGTTCAGCCTGAACGACGCCGGGGAGATCATTACAGTTTCTTCGCTTTTTCCACTGCTTCTTCGATGGCACCAACCATGTAGAAGGCCTGTTCTGGCAGGTGGTCAAACTCACCTTCCATAATGCCTTTAAAGCCACGGATGGTATCCTTCAGCGGAACGTATTTGCCCGGAGAACCGGTGAATACTTCTGCTACGAAGAACGGCTGAGACAGGAAGCGCTGGATCTTACGCGCACGGGCCACCAGCAGTTTGTCATCTTCAGACAGCTCGTCCATACCA
Source organism: Mixta sp. Marseille-Q2659 (assembly GCF_940807255.1). Lineage (GTDB taxonomy): Bacteria > Pseudomonadota > Gammaproteobacteria > Enterobacterales > Enterobacteriaceae > Mixta. The sequence continues at coordinate 73,358 of NZ_CALNWY010000015.1, forward strand.
AGGATGGCGATGATGTCTTTCAGTTCCTGGTAACGCTGCAGAATAGACTGCACGCCACGCGCCGTGTCGTAATGCTCCTGACCGACTACCAGCGGATCCAGCTGACGGCTGGTGGAATCCAGCGGGTCAACGGCCGGGTAGATACCCAGAGACGCAATCTGACGGCTCAGAGTAACGGTAGAGTCAAGGTGGGCGAAGGTGGTCGCCGGAGACGGGTCGGTCAAGTCATCCGCAGGAACGTAAACGGCCTGTACGGAGGTGATTGAACCGGTCTTGGTGGAGGTAATACGCTCCTGCAACACGCCCATCTCTTCTGCCAGCGTCGGCTGATAACCTACCGCAGAAGGCATACGGCCCAGCAGTGCGGATACTTCCGTACCGGCCAGGGTATAACGGTAGATGTTATCGATGAACAGCAGAACGTCACGGCCTTCATCACGGAATTTCTCCGCCATGGTCAGACCGGTCAGTGCTACGCGCAGACGGTTGCCCGGCGGCTCGTTCATCTGGCCATAAACCAGCGCAACTTTGTCGATTACGTTAGAGTCGGTCATTTCGTGGTAGAAGTCGTTACCCTCACGAGTACGCTCACCCACGCCGGCAAATACCGAGTAGCCTGAATGCTCAGCCGCAATGTTACGGATAAGCTCCATCATGTTTACGGTTTTACCTACGCCCGCACCACCGAACAGACCGACTTTACCGCCCTTAGCGAACGGACACATCAGGTCGATAACCTTGATGCCGGTTTCCAGCAGTTCCTGGGAGTTTGACTGATCTTCATAAGAAGGCGCCGCGCGGTGAATAGAGGCGATCTCTACTGCGCTGCCGTCTTCTTCTTTCAGCTCGCCTTTCATATCGATCGGCTCGCCCAGTACGTTCATGATACGGCCCAGCGTAGCTTTACCTACCGGAACCTGAATCGGTTTTTTAAGGTCGGTTACGTCCAGGCCACGTTTCAGGCCGTCAGACGTACCCATAGCGATGGTACGAACCACGCCGCCGCCCAGCTGTTGCTGCACTTCCAGCACCAGACGCGCATCACCATTGTTAACCTCAAGGGCGTTGTACACCTGCGGTACAGCGTCCTGAGGGAACTCGACGTCAACTACGGCGCCGATGATCTGGACAATCTTTCCAGTTGCCATCTTGAATCCTCTACCTAATTCGTTTCTACCCATCATCACCGTCGTTGCAGCACTTCAGCTGGCTGCGCTGCTGTTGCTGGTCAACGGCAGCCGCAGCATCAGTGACAGGGTATACCTGGTTAAACCGCGGAGGCCCCCGAGACGATCTCGGTAAGTTCCTGGGTGATGCTGGCCTGACGAGCTTTGTTGTACACCAACTGCAGCTCTTTGATCAGGTTGCCGCCGTTGTCGGTCGCCGCTTTCATCGCCACCATACGTGCGGCCTGTTCGCTGGCCAGGTTTTCCACAACGCCCTGATAAACCTGTGATTCGACATAGCGACGCAGCAGGGTATCCAGCAGCGACTTCGGATCCGGTTCGTACAGGTAATCCCAGGTTTTGCGCTTCAGCTCTTCTTCCCCTTCCGCTGGCGGTAACGGCAGCAGCTGGGTCACAGTCGGCGTCTGGGACATGGTGTTGTTAAATTTGTTGCTGACCACATACAGCTTGTCGAGACGACCTTCGTCATAGGCCTGTAGCATGACTTTTACCGGGCCAATCAGTTCTGACAGGGAAGGGTTGTCACCCATGCCGGTCACCTGAGCCACGACGTTGCCGCCTACAGCACCGAAGAAAGCCAAACCTTTGGAACCGATAATTGCCAGATCGCTCTGTACGCCTTTATCAGACCAGGTTTTCATCTCTGCCAGCAATTTTTTGAACAGGTTAATGTTCAAACCACCACAAAGCCCGCGGTCGGTAGAAACGACCAAATAGCCGACGCGCTTAACGTCGCGCTCTTCCAGGTAAGGGTGCTTGTATTCCAGATTACCCAGCGCAATGTGACCAATCACTTTGCGCATGGTTTCTGCATACGGACGGCTGGCCGCCATGCGTTCCTGCGTTTTACGCATTTTGGAGGCGGCGACCATTTCCATCGCTTTAGTGATCTTCTGCGTGTTTTTCACGCTTCCGATCTTGTTACGTATCTCTTTTGCGCCGGCCATTAGCTTCTCCTCAAAGCCTTGCGGCCTGCCTTTTCAGACAAGCCGCCAGACATTACCAGGACTGGGTTGCTTTAAACGTTTCGAGGAGGCCTTTCAGCTTCTCTTCGATCTCGTTGTTGTAGTTACCAGTTTGGTTGATTTCCTGCATCAGCTCGGCGTGTTCGCGATCGGCATACGCCAGCAGCGCAGCTTCAAAGCTACCGATTTTCGCCAGTTCGACGTCGTTCAGGTAGCCACGCTCGGCAGCGAACAGCACCAGACCCTGTTGGGCAACAGACATCGGCGCATACTGTTTCTGCTTCAGCAGCTCGGTCACTTTCTGACCGTGGCTCAGCTGTTTACGGGTTGCGTCATCCAGGTCGGAAGCGAACTGAGAGAAGGCTGCCAGTTCACGATACTGTGCCAGCGCGGTACGAATACCACCGGACAGTTTTTTCACGATCTTGGTCTGCGCGGCACCACCAACACGGGATACGGAGATACCCGGGTTAACAGCCGGACGAATACCGGAGTTGAACAGGTTAGATTCCAGGAAGATCTGACCATCGGTAATAGAGATTACGTTGGTCGGAACGAACGCGGAAACGTCGCCAGCCTGCGTTTCAATGATCGGCAGGGCAGTCAGGGAACCGGTTTTACCTTTCACTTCACCTTTGGTAAACGCTTCAACATATTCAGCGTTTACGCGGGAGGCGCGCTCCAGCAGGCGAGAGTGGAGATAGAACACGTCGCCAGGGAATGCTTCACGGCCCGGCGGACGACGCAGCAGCAGAGAAATCTGACGGTAAGCAACAGCCTGTTTGGACAGGTCATCGTATACGATCAGCGCATCTTCACCGCGGTCGCGGAAGTATTCACCCATAGCGCAACCGGCGTACGGCGACAGGTATTGCAGCGCGGCAGACTCAGACGCGGACGCAACCACCACGATGGTATTAGCCAGCGCGCCATGCTCTTCCAGTTTACGAACCACGTTAGCAATGGTGGACGCTTTCTGGCCGATAGCCACGTACACACATTTGATACCGGAATCGCGCTGGTTGATGATGGCATCGATTGCCAGAGCGGTTTTACCGGTCTGACGGTCGCCGATGATCAGCTCACGCTGGCCACGGCCGATTGGGATCATCGCATCGACAGATTTATAGCCAGTCTGAACCGGCTCATCAACGGACTGACGATCGATAACGCCCGGCGCGATAACTTCAACCGGAGAGAAACCGTCATGCTCAACCGGACCTTTGCCGTCGATTGGCTCACCCAGGGTGTTAACCACGCGGCCCAGCAGGCCACGGCCAACCGGAACTTCCAGGATACGGCCGGTGCATTTAACTTTCATGCCTTCGGCGAGGTCCGCATACGGACCCATAACCACTGCACCTACGGAGTCGCGCTCCAGGTTCAGGGCGATAGCGTAGCGGTTGCCCGGCAGCGCGATCATCTCACCCTGCATCACATCGGCCAGGCCGTGTACGCGGATGATGCCGTCGCTGACGGAAATGATAGTACCTTCGTTGTGAGCTTCGCTCACGACATTGAACTGAGCAATGCGCTGCTTGATCAGTTCGCTGATTTCGGTGGAATTCAGTTGCATATGCTCCAGTCCCCTTAAGACTGCAAGACGTCTGCCAGACGCTCAAGACGGCCACGAACGCTACCGTCAATGACCATATCACCCGCCTGGATGATAACGCCTGCCATTACAGACTTATCGATTTTGCAATTCAGCTTAACTTTGCGTGACAGACGCTTTTCCATTGCGGCGCTGATTTTACTCAGCTGCTCGTCGCTCAGCGCACTGGCAGAGATGACATCAACTTCAGCGGTCGCCTCCCAGGCGTCACGCAGGTGAATGTACTGCTCCAGTACTGCTGGCAGCGCGGACAAACGTCCGTTTTCCGCCATAACCTTGATAAGGTTCTGACCTGCTTCGTCGAGTTGGTCACCACAGACTGCGATGAACGAGGCAGATAAGGTTTCCGGTGCCATCGCACCGGAAATCAATTCGGCCATCTGTTCGTTGCGAGCGACTTCTGCAGCGAACGTCAGCATTTGCTGCCAACGGTCGATGCTTTGATGCTCAACGGCAAAGTCAAAAGCTGCTTTGGCGTAGGGGCGAGCTACAGTGATTAGTTCAGACATCAGCCCCTCCCTCCTTACAGTTCAGCGACCAGTTTATCTACGATGTCGCTGTTAGCAGCTTCATCCACGGAACGTTCGATGATTTTCTCGGCGCCGGCCACAGCCAGCATCGCGACTTGCTTACGCAACTCTTCACGCGCACGTTTACGCTCGGCGTCAATTTCCGCCTGCGCCTGTGCCACGATCTTGTTACGTTCCTGCTCAGCTTCAGCTTTCACTTCGTCCAGGATCTGAGCGCGGCGTTTGTTCGCCTGCTCGATGATGACCTGAGCTTCTTCTTTCGCTTTTTTCAGCTGGTCGGTCGCAGTTGCCTGTGCGAGATCCAAATCTTTTTTGGCGCGTTCTGCAGAAGCAAGGCCTTCAGCGACTTCTTTCTGGCGCTTTTCGATGGCAGCCATAATCGGCGGCCATACGTACTTCATGCAGAACAGGACAAACAGGACGAACGCGATGGCCTGGCCGAGGATTGTTGCGTTAAGGTTCACAGCACAATGCCTCTCGTTAAGTTAACTTACTCTGCCGTTATCGAAGACAACCCGCAGAATCCGCTCATCGTCTGGCGCTGACGCCCCAGGCCGATGAACTCTTGTTTGGCCCTGTCGCTTAACCCGCGACAGCAAACATCACGTACAGACCCAGACCTACAGCGATCATCGGGATTGCATCCACCAGACCCATAACAACAAAGAACTGCGTACGCAGCAGAGGGATCAGATCCGGTTGACGCGCAGCGCCTTCCAGGAATTTACCTCCGAGGATGCCGATACCGATCGCAGCACCGATTGCCGCCAGGCCCATCATCACAGCGGCAGCCATGTACAGCAGATCCATATTCAGGTTTTCCATGACAGTCTCCAGTTTGTTTCAGTTAAAACGCAGTAGTGTTAATAAAAAATCAATGCTCTTCGGATGCCATCGACAGATAGACAATCGTCAAGACCATGAAAATGAAAGCCTGTAGCGAAATGATCAGGATGTGGAAAATGGCCCAAGGCACACTCAGAACCCACTGTGACCACCACGGCAACAGACCCGCAATCAGGATAAAGATCAGTTCACCCGCATACATGTTGCCGAACAGTCGCAGACCGAGAGAAACCGGTTTGGACAGCAGGCTCACCCCTTCCAGAATCAGGTTGATTGGAATGAAAAGCGGATGATTAAAGGGTTGCAGGGTCAGCTCTTTAGCAAAACCACCAACACCTTTCATTTTGAAGCTGTAGAACAGAATCAAAATAAAGACGCCCAGTGCCATAGAGAGCGTGACGTTAACGTCAGCAGACGGCACCACGCGCAGCGCAGGCAGACCGAATACATGCTCACCAATGTATGGCAGGAAATCGATAGGCAGCAGATCCATAAAGTTCATCAGGAAAACCCAGACGAAAATGGTCAGCGCCAGCGGGGCGATAAGTTTGCTTTTACCGTGGTACATATCGCGGACATTGTTGTCGACGAAACCTACCACCAGCTCAATAGCAGCCTGTAATTTCCCCGGTACGCCGCTGGTGACGCTGTTGGCCACCTTACGGAACAGCACCAGGAAAATAAGACCCAGCACCACGGAGAAAAACATGGAATCAATATTTAATACCCAAAACGTCGCCGGAGCGTCGTGCGGATTCACCAGCTCGAAAGTACGCAGGTCCAGCTGAAGGTTATTCAGATGGTGACCTATGTATTCTTGCGGAGTAGAGATTTCTCCTGCAGCCATGATGCCTCTTACCCTTTGTTGTTAATTACAGCCGGTGCCACAATCTGAACCACCAGCACCGATAACCAGGTCAGCCCAACCGGCACGAACACCGCATCAAGCACGCCCAGCGCCAGAATGAGCAAAACAATGGTGACAAACACTTTCAGCGCTTCGCCGAGCGCGAAGCTCCAGGCAATACGCCCTTTAGCAGGTGCTTGCGCGCCCAGGCGCCAGGCCAAAATCACAAACAACACGTTTGGCAGCCAGGCTGCCAGACCACCAGCGATGGCAGATGCGCCCCACGTGAAATCTTTAAGGGCAAAAAACAGCGCGCCGATAACGAGCAAAGTCGCCAGCTGCCACAGCAGCACGGCTCGTGCTAATTTCACACTGTAAAGAGACACTGACATGACGCTGAAACTCCCCTGCCCCGATCGGGGTATGTCGCGTGTCGTATAAAACTGCCTTTACTCTTTTGAGTCAAGCAGCAAAAAACGAGCAAATTATACGGGCCGCACCTGCGATTTCAATCGATAAGTAGCGAAAAGGTGAACAATTATTTAAATTTCTTTCGACAGCCCTATTTTTTAAAAGTGGCGTATTGAAGAAAGCCCCAGCTTATTACAACAATTCCGTCAAATTTGCGCTCAGAAAGCGTGCGATAGATCACAATTTATTAATATGATGCTGACAAATTATGCAGGAATAATCTTAGAAAATCGGAAACCCTTCGTATAAAAAGCTTTTTAAATCATATAGATGTTAAAAATAAGCTATTATTATGCTGCGAAGAACAATAAAAAGCCTAATTTGACAACGCCATTAAAAATTTAAACAACAAATTATGGTTACTTTTGTTGAGTGATAAAGCCCATATATTTTCAACTGTGACTATTTGTTGGCAATTCGGCTTCTGCATAAGTGATCAATCTGATAATCATTTGTAAAATTACAGTTAAATATTGCTGAAAGTTTCAGATAATTTCCGTGCGCTGATTTAACGCCTTTGCAACAATAGTCGTCGCTAAATGGGCACAGAAATTCGAATCAACTGCTTATTTGTTAAACACCTCAAAGCGCAATAAATAACCGTTTGCCTGCCGCGCTTACGCACTAAAAGCTAAAGCATTTGGATAGTTACCAGATGTCGCTCCCCTTCCAGCTCAGGAACCGTTAAGGAAACGACATCAGTAACCTGATATTGCGGCGGCAAAGCGGCGATTTCTTCGACGGGATGTTGCCCTTTCAGGGCATAGAAGTAGCCATCCTTTTTAGGTAGATGATGGCACCAGCTCACCATATCATTCAGCGAGGCAAAGGCACGGCTGATCACGCCGTCAAATGCGGGCTCGCTATGAAAAGCTTCCACCCGGCTCTGTACGGGCTCAATATTATCCAGCCCCAGCGCGAACTGCACCTGACGCAAAAAGCGAATGCGCTTACCCAGGCTATCCAGCAGCGTAAAATGGGCATCAGGACGAACAATGGCCAATGGAACGCCTGGCAAGCCCGGCCCGGTGCCAACATCAATAAAGCGATCGCCGGTAAGGTAAGGATTCACCACGATACTGTCGAGAATATGGCGAACCAGCATCTCCTGCGGATCGCGTACCGATGTCAGGTTATAGGCTTTATTCCACTTATGCAGCAGTTCAACATAGCCTACCAGCTGCTGTTTTTGCTGATCGGACAGAGAAATGTTGGCTGCGCTGAGCAGCTGAGTAAGTTTATTAATCACGGCGTCTTCCAGTAGCTAAAGGCGGGGCAGGAGTCGGGCAAACCGTGCGGCCGGTAATTAGCCAGCAGCATGGTTCGCCCGTTTTGCAGCGTAAGGCGGTTTCCCGCCTTTTCATCAGGCGCTTTTACGCAGCAGCCCCTGCTTTTTCAGATAAATAAGCAAAATTGAGATCGCGGCAGGCGTAATACCGGAGATGCGTGACGCCTGGCCGATCGAGCTGGGTTTATGATCGTTAAGTTTGGCGATCACTTCGTTCGACAGCCCATTGACGTTGCGATAGTCCAGATCCACCGGCAACAGCGTGTTTTCATTACGCTGCTGGCGATCAATCTCTTCCTGCTGACGTGCAATGTAGCCTTCATACTTCACCTGGATTTCAACCTGTTCGGCAGCCTGCTCATCAGCCAGCGCCGGGCCAAAACCTTCCAGTTCCATCAAACGCTGATAAGTCATCTCAGGTCGACGCAACAGATCTTCGCCGCTGGCCTCTTTCGTCAGTGGCGTATTCAGCGCGGCGTTAACCTGTTCAATATCCGTCGATTTAGGATGAACGTGAATATCACGCAGGCGCTGACGCTCCTGTTCGATACTCTCCAGCTTCTGATTGAAACGTGCCCAGCGCGCATCGTCCACCAGGCCCAGTTCACGCGCCGTTTCCGTCAGACGCAAATCGGCATTATCTTCGCGCAGCATCAGACGGTATTCGGCACGCGAGGTAAACATACGGTACGGCTCTTTGGTGCCAAGCGTACACAGGTCGTCAACCAGCACGCCCAGGTAGGCCTGATCGCGACGCGGCGCCCAGCCCTCTTTTTCCGCCGAGAAACGACCGGCATTCAGACCCGCCAGCATGCCCTGCGCCGCTGCTTCTTCATAACCGGTAGTGCCGTTAATCTGTCCGGCAAAGAACAGGCCCTGGATAAACTTGCTTTCCAGCGTCGGTTTTAAATCACGCGGATCGAAGAAGTCGTATTCAATGGCGTAGCCCGGACGCACGATTTTCGCGTTTTCCATGCCTTTCATCGAACGCACGATCTGCATCTGCACATCAAACGGCAGGCTGGTGGAGATACCGTTCGGATAAATTTCGTTGCTGGTCAGCCCTTCCGGCTCAAGGAAGATCTGATGCGCATTACGATCGGCAAAGCGCATCACCTTATCTTCGATCGACGGGCAGTAACGCGGGCCGATCCCTTCGATCACCCCAGCATACATTGGGCTGCGATCGAGGTTATTACGGATCACCTCATGCGTCTGTTCGTTGGTATGGGTGATATAGCAGGGCACCTGCTGTGGATGCTGTGAAACATCGCCCATGAACGAGAAGACCGGCATTGGATCATCGCCGTACTGCGGCGCCAGCACGCTGAAATCGATAGTGCGCGCATCAATACGCGGCGGCGTACCGGTTTTCAGGCGGCTGACGCGCAGCGGCAGTTCACGCAAACGGCGCGCCAGCGGAATGGATGGCGGATCGCCAGCGCGGCCGCCGCTGTAATTATCGAGTCCGATATGAATTTTTCCATCAAGGAAGGTTCCCACCGTCAGCACGACTGCTTTGGCTTTGAACTTGAGTCCCATCTGGGTAACGGCGCCGACGACACGATCGTTTTCCACGATCAGATCCTCTACCGCCTGCTGGAAGATCATCAGTTTGGGCTGATTCTCCAGCGCAGTGCGCACCGCCTGACGATAAAGCACGCGATCGGCCTGAGCCCGGGTGGCGCGAACCGCCGGTCCTTTACTGGCGTTTAGTATCCTAAACTGGATGCCGGCACGATCGATCGCACTGGCCATCAGCCCGCCCATCGCATCCACTTCTTTCACCAGATGTCCCTTTCCGATGCCGCCGATCGCCGGATTACAGGACATTTGTCCCAGCGTATCGATGTTATGGGTTAACAACAGCGTTTGTTGACCCATCCGGGCCGCAGCCATCGCGGCTTCGGTGCCTGCATGACCGCCACCAATGACGATGACGTCAAAAGGATCGGGATAAAACATGGGAAAATACCTCGTTAATATTTGAACAGGGAGGGTTGCCCTGGGCCGTGGATTCTACTCAAATTCATAGCGTGACGAAAGCGTCGGGATCGAAGGGGTAATTAAAAGAAGATCTTTATTCTTTAAAGGATCTCTCTGTTAGATCTCTTATTAGGATCCGCCCTTTCTGTGGATAAGGCCGGGTTTAATCTGAAGATCAAGCAGTTGCTCAGGATCGCTTGCTGTGAATGATCGGTGATCCTGATCCGTATAAGCTGGGATCTAAATGGCTATTTATCCACAGCTGAAAAAAGCATCACGGGTTGTTCTTGGGATAACTACCGGTTATCAGACCTTATTGAGCATGGTTATCCACAGCTTTGCGGGCAATCCTGATAAAAAAAGAGTGGAAAAAACTGGGGATCCGACGAAAAAAGCGCAGTGATCCCAGCTTTGATCGCACGTTTTAGATCAGCGTACGCCAGTTTTCTAACCAAACCTCGGCTGGATCTTCAGGGATCTCATGTTCGAGGACATCAATTTCCAGCCGATCGCCGATGCGCTGCGCGCCCAGGCCGACCAGCAACTGCTCGAACTGCTTAATAGCTCCGCAGAAAAGATCGTATTCACGATTACCAATGCCCACCGCGCCAAAGCGTAATCCGCTAAGGTCCGGGCGCTGTTGTTCCAGCGCTTCATAAAGCGGCTGTAAATTATCAGGTACTTCGCCAGCGCCGTGCGTTGAGCTAACCACCAGCCACAGCCCCTGAAGAGAAAGCTCGTCCAGTGCCGGACCATGCAGCGTCTCGGTTGAAAAGCCCGCTTCTTCCAGCTTATCCGCCAGATGTTCAGCTACATATTCCGCACTGCCGAGAGTGCTGCCGCTAATAAGGGTAATATCTGCCATTGTGCGATCCTGCAACGCGCCGTCATCAAGAGCGAGCATTGTACGCTGTGATCAGGCTGGGATCTACCTGTGGAAAACAGGGTTATGAATAATGGACGATGGCGTGGATCCGCTTGGCAGACACGGCTCCACGGCTGGGATAAGGTTATGCACAGATCAGGGCTTGATGGTACGCATGATCGGGTTCTGTAACGAGATCAGCGTTTCGGTTGACTGAATTTCATCGATGGTTTGAATCTTGTTAATCAGCACCAGCTGTAAGGCATCGATTGAGCGGCACATTACCTTAATAAAGATGCTGTAGTGGCCGGTGGTATACCAGGCTTCCACCACTTCATCCAGTGCTTCCAGCCTGGCCAGCGCCGCCGGATAGTCGCGCGCGCTTTTTAGAATGATGCCGATAAAACAGCAAACGTCATAACCCAGCTGTTTGGGATCGATCTCAACGCGCGTGCCTTTAATAATCCCGGCCTGGCGCATTTTCTCTACCCGCACATGAATAGTGCCGGGACTGACATTAAACTGCTTGGCCAGTTCAGCGTAGGCGGTACGTGCATTATCCAGCAGCGCGTTAAGAATGCCGCGATCCAGATTATCGAGTTGTAGCGTTTCTGCCACGTTACGCTCCAGGGTCAGCTAACAATAAAGAAGAAAGAAAGCGGCCGGGCGGAATAAAAATGCGTCCGGCAGACCAGACGCATCCTACCGTTGCCGGAAAAGAAAGCAAAGCCAATCGCGGCCGTTACGGTGGCCATCCGCGATACCGCTAACGTTTCCAGCGGCGCAGCAGGCGCTGCTTTATGCCAGTATCGAAGCGCCAGATATGATCGAAGATACGCAGAATACCCGGTTTCCCGTGCGCGGACATGGCGACCGCATGAAAACGCTGTTGCTGGTGTTGTTGCTGCTGTTTCACCGCTTTGATCAGCGTTTCCGACAGCCGCTGAGCAATAAAATCGGAAACGATCACCGCATCGGCATCCTGCCAGGCTTTTCCCTGTAACTGCTGAAGCACGGCGTCCAGGCAGGCGGCAAGATCGGTACCGCCGCGAAAGCGCTGGCTGAGAAAGCGGATCGCCTGCGCAATGCCATCATCCGCCGTCAGCTCATAGCCAATAACGTCATGGGCGAACAGCATAATGTAGCAGCGCCGTTTATCGGCCAGCGCCACTTTCAGTAAGGCGAGACAAAAAGCCTTTGCGCAACGCTCGTTAAAACCACCCATCGAACCGGAAGTATCCACACACACAATAAAGGGGCCGCGTGGACAGGCTTCCTGTTGCTGATGAGTCACCGGACGCTGCGTTATTTTTTCATGCCAGGCTTCGCCCTCAAGTCGATAGGTCAGCAACCGTTTCTCTATCAGCCGCCGGTAAAACTCCAGCTCCAGCTCGCTGATGCCGATGGTGGCCAGTTCGGCAGGCAACAGACGCAGCATATCGTCGCTTTGATGCAGGCCGCTAACCTCTTCCGGCACATTCGCCGGTTCGCGTTCCAGCTGATGAAACGGCTCCAGTGGCGCGTCTTCTGCCGGGACCGCTTTGGCTTCGCGGCTGCGGCCCAGCTGCTGCGCCAGCTTCATTAGTTCCGGCTGACCGGCAAGAAACTCGCTATATTCCACAATCAGCTGATAATCGTCCTGGGTTAAAGAGGCACGGCTCATATCCCACAGGCGACCGGCAGAAGCTTCCTCTTCTTCCGCCAGTAGCGGCGCCAGTTGGCCGCTCAGCGCCATCCGCTGTTGCAGTTCCGCCAGCAGATTTTCCCGCTGCTGCTCCAACAGTTGTTCATTCAGCGTCATGGTTTGTAACGTCAGACTGAGCCGCCAGCGCTGCAGAAAAAGCGTATGCTGCGCGGGCGTCATCTGCTGGCGATCGCTGTTTTCCATCAGCGTGCGCGCCTGTTCAGCGAAAGGTGAAGCCAATTGCTCAAGCTCTGTCAGCAGCGTCGGCAGCGCGGCAGTGAAGGGGGACGAATCGAGCGTTTGATAATGCTGAAACAGATTGAATTCCTGATTCAGCGGCGCAGGCACCAGCGTCGTTTTTAAATGCTCGGCAATTTCCGCCTTCCAGCGCGGAATATCGCACATCAGCGCCTTTTTCATGCCGGGGAATTTTTCGAAAAACAGCACCAGCTGTGGCGAAGCGAGCAGCGCTATCACCAGATCTTCAATCAGATCGGCTTCGCTAATCGACAGCAGTGCGCTGAGCGTATCCAGAGATATCATTGTCTGGCTTGTTTTAGCTGCTCTGCTACATCCTGTAGGCTGTTTTCGATACGGGCCAGCCAGTCATCGCTGATAAACAGACAGCGTTGATACTGAGTAAATAGCGCCCGTTGCGCACGCAGCTGGCTTTCCAGTTCATCCAGTGCGGTGGTGATTTCCGGCGGCAGCGCGCTGTTATGCATATCACCCGGCAGCGCCAGCCGTGTTGACTGCAGGCTAATATCTCGTAGCGCCAGGCAATCGTTATTATCTACCTGTAAATCCAGCGCTTGCGCAAAGCCGATGCCGTTCAGTTTGCCGCGTACCTCGCCACCTTTTTGCAGCCAGTGCTGCAGCGCCTCTTTGGCGATAACCACATGAGTGACCTGCATATCGTGAAGTACCAGCGGTTGTTGCAGCATGAGCGTTAGCGTCTCTGTGTTAAGCGTTGCGGGCAGTTCGTAATGCGCTTTACGGCTAAATATACCGCCATGCTTTTCCAGCCTGATAGCCCGCTCAAGGCTTTGCTGCTGCTGAAGCGCCAGCCGGCGCGCTTTAATGTGCTGAAGCGCGATCAGCATGGGTTGCTGTTGCCACGCCTGTTGAGTGATTAATGCCTCAATTTCCCGATCCAGCAGCTTCATGGATGCGAGATCGTGCCACAGGCAATCTTTTAACAGGATCAGATCCACCGGCGCGATCGCCTGACGTCCGCTGTAAAAGGCGCTGGCCTGAAGCAGATGTATCGCTTTTTTCCAGCGACGATCGGAAATATAGGGCGCATCCGGCAGGATTTCCAGCCGCTGGCGCAGCTGAAAAATCAGCTCAAAAACCGGCTCTGGCAAAGAAACCTGGCTAATGCTGGCCTGCCACTGCTGATACTCTTCATCGCTGATACACAACGCGCTGTCTACTGGATTGGCGTTTTCATCCTGCTGATGAATCAGCATATTGCGAAAGTTATGTTTCTCGTGAACGTTATCCAGCCACAGGCGAATCAACATGCGGTCATACAAGGCTTCCAGTCCGCTATCGGCTTCGGGCAGTTCGTTGGAAGCGGTAACCAGCAGACGCATCGGAATGCGTTCTTCGCAATCGCCGTTGCGGAAACGGCGTTCATTAATGGCGGTCAGTAACGTATTTAAAATGGCCGGCCCTGCTTTCCAGATCTCATCCAGAAAGACAATTTCCGCATCGGGAAGGTAACCTTTGGTAAGCCGCTGATAGCGGCCTTCATCTTTTAACGCCTGAATGGAAAGCGGGCCGAAAACTTCTTCCGGCGTAGAGAAGCGCGTCATCAGGTATTCAAACGCGCGCGCGTGTTGAAAAGCATATTTCAGGCGACGCGCGATCAGGCTTTTGGCGATACCCGGCGGGCCCAGTAAAAATACGCTTTCGCCGCTGAGCGCGGCTAACAGACAAAGGCGAATGGCATGATGTCGCTCATATAAGCCTTTTTCCAACGCATTGCTGAGGCGTGAAATTCTTTCCGCCAGTAAATGTGGTTGAGCCATAATCAGTCAATTATCCTGTTACTACTGCACGCGCATACCTGATTAGCGAGCGCAAACACTACTGGCTATCATGCTTGAAAGCGTTGATAGCCGTCAGCTTTTTTATCGTGAAAGGGTGAAACGGCGCTTTTATTGCCTGATATTGTCAAAAGCCGTCAGCGCTCAGGGGTGGGCTTTTGCGGAAAATTAGGCATACTGTGCGCTTTTTGATGGCCTGAGCGGTACGCAGAGATGCGTCGCCACGCTCTAACAAAAGATGAAATTATGAGCTCTGAAAAGAAGCAGCCGCTTGCCGCGGTAACCCTGGCGGCAATAGGCGTGGTTTACGGGGATATTGGCACCAGTCCGCTTTATACCTTACGTGAGTGCCTTTCCGGGCAGTTCGGTTTTGGCGTAGAGCGCGACGCCGTCTTTGGCTTTTTATCTCTGATTTTTTGGCTGCTGATTCTGGTCGTGTCGCTGAAATACATTAGCTATGTTATGCGCGCCGACAACGCCGGCGAAGGCGGCATTCTGACGCTGATGTCGCTGGCGGGCCGCAATACTGGCGGACGCGCGACGGCCATTTTGGTCATTATGGGCCTGATAGGCGGCAGCTTTTTTTACGGCGAGGTCGTGATTACGCCAGCTATTTCGGTAATGTCAGCGATAGAAGGGCTGGAAATTGCCGCGCCGTCGCTCGATCCCTATATCGTTCCTTTATCAATTACCGTTCTGACGCTGCTGTTTATTATTCAAAAGCACGGTACCGGCATGGTCGGCAAGCTGTTTGCGCCGGTTATGCTGCTGTGGTTTGGCGTGCTGGCCATTCTCGGCGCCCGCAGCATTTTAAATAACCCAGAAGTGCTGCACGCGCTGAATCCTGCCTGGGCGATTCATTTCTTCCTGGAATATAAGCAGGTTTCCTTCTTCGCGCTGGGCTCTGTGGTGCTGGCGATTACCGGCGTCGAAGCGCTGTACGCCGATATGGGACATTTTGGCAAAACACCGATTCGCCTTGCCTGGTTTAGCGTCGTTGTTCCGTCACTGGTGCTGAATTATTTTGGCCAGGGCGCGCTGCTGCTGAAACATCCAGAAGCGATTAAAAACCCCTTCTTCCTGCTGGCGCCGGACTGGGCGCTGATTCCGATGCTGATCCTGGCGACGCTGGCCACGGTTATTGCTTCGCAGGCGGTGATTTCCGGCGTCTTCTCGCTGACGCGCCAGGCGGTTCGCCTGGGATATCTGCCGCCGATGCGCATTATCCATACCTCCGAAGAGGAGTCAGGTCAGATCTATATTCCCGTCATTAACTGGCTGCTCTATTACGCAGTGCTGATTGTCATTATCAGCTTTGAGCATTCCAGTAACCTGGCGGCGGCTTACGGTATCGCCGTCACCGGCACCATGATCCTGACCTCAATTCTGGTTTGTACGGTTGCGATTAAAAACTGGCACTGGAATCGTATGCTGGTGGCGCTGATCCTGGTAGGGCTGCTGTGCATTGATATTCCTCTGTTCTCCGCCAACCTGATTAAGGTTTTCTCCGGCGGCTGGCTGCCGCTCTGCCTGGGGTTAACGATGTTTATCATCATGACCACCTGGAAAAGCGAGCGTTTCCGTCTGCTGCGCCGGATGCATGAGCATGGCAATTCGCTGGAAGCGATGATCAACTCGCTGGAGAAATCACCGCCGGTGCGCGTGCCGGGTACGGCGGTATACATGTCGCGTGCGCTGAATGTGATTCCTTTTGCGCTGCTGCATAACCTTAAACACAACAAAGTCCTGCATGAACGCGTGGTGCTGCTGACGTTACGTACCGAAGATGCGCCTTACGTACATAACGTTCGCCGCGTCACCATTGAGCAGCTCTCGCCGACGTTCTGGCGCGTAGTCGCCAGTTATGGCTGGCGCGAGACGCCGAATATGGAAGAGATTTTCCACCGCTGCGGACTGGAAGGGCTTAACTGCCGCATGACGGAAACCTCCTTCTTTATGTCGCATGAATCGCTGATTATCGGCAAACGGCCCTGGTATCTGCACCTGCGCGGCAAGCTGTTTCTGGCATTGCAGCGTAACGCCCTGCGCGCGCCCGATCAGTTTGAAATTCCGCCGAACCGGGTTATTGAGTTGGGAACGCAGGTTGAAATTTAACGCTGCAGCGTCTGTTTGCGGCTGCCTTCCGGCAGGCTAACGGCCAATGTAAAGCGTGGGAAGGCGGACAAGAGTAACGTCTCCCGGCAAAGGACGCGCCGTCATAAATGGCGCGTTTTACCCTCGGTCTGCACTCTCTGTGCCGGCCTGTTACTGGCTGTTTGCCAACGCTTCCTGCCTTTCTTATGGCAGATCGAAAATTACGCTGAAGCCGCCCTGTGAACGATTCACCAGATGCATTTTCATGCCGTGTATGCTGGCGATATGCCGCACGATGGATAATCCCAGCCCGCTTCCTGATTTTTCCTGCCCCGGCGGGCGATAAAAGCGTTCGCCAATGCGTTGCAGCGCTGCTTCGCTCACGCCAGGTCCATCATCGCTAACCTCCAGCTGATGCGGTCGCAGGATTACCGAGACCGTGCCGCCTGGACGACCATAACGAATCGCATTGTCCAACAGATTGCGCAGCAACAGGGAGAGCAGCAAAGGATGCCCCCGGCAGAGATGTGCTTCACCGCTCTGGTTTTCCAGTCTCAGAATCATCCCGGCCCGCTGCGCTTCCGTATCATGTTCAATAATGGCCTGCTGCAACAGCTCAGTCAGATTGACCGTTTCGCTTTCAGTGAGCGCCCGCTGCGCATCCAGTCGGGAAAGCGTCAAAAGCTGATCCACCAGCCGGGTAGCGCGATGAATACCGGCATCAAGGTTAAGCAGCGCATGCTGGCGCATTTCCGCATCGTCGTGCGCCAGCTGCACCACTTCGCTTTGTACCTT
Source organism: Mixta sp. Marseille-Q2659 (assembly GCF_940807255.1). GTDB lineage: Bacteria > Pseudomonadota > Gammaproteobacteria > Enterobacterales > Enterobacteriaceae > Mixta. Next base: position 90,585 of record NZ_CALNWY010000015.1, read on the forward strand.
TAGCGCAGCCAGCGGGCTGCGCAATTCATGCGCGGCATCGGAGGTAAAGCAGCGCTCGCGCTGCAGCATTTGGTGAATACGCGAAAACAAACCGTTTAACGCATCGACTATCGGCCTGACTTCAGAGGGCAGCTTGCTGGTGTTGAGCGTTGAGTCATCCTCTGGCGAACGCTGCTGTAGCTGGTGGGCGATCTGCTTTAACGGCGCCAGTTCGCGATGCAACAGCCAAAGCAACAGCACGATCATAACGGGAAGCGCAAACAGCCACGGCAGCAGGGTGCTTTGAACCACGTCGGTTGTCATTTCGTCGCGATATTCCCACTCCTGGCCCACAGCGACCACATACTGTCGGTCGGGCGTATCCAGCCACACAATACGCCAGAGATCGTCATCATCACGCAGCTTGCCGTCGTGAAAACCCCGAACATGAGGCTCAAACAGAAAATCTTTGCCGTTATCGCCATCGTCGAAAATCCGTTTGCCGTCACGGGTAAAAATGGCAAACGCCAGAGCATCATCCTCTTGCGCGCCGCGATGTTCAGTCAGGATCTTTTTGGTTTCAGGCAGGGATGAGCGGCTTAGCTCAGTGGGATCCAGCGCAATCAGGCGCTTTGCGAACAGCATTTGCTGAGTATCAAACAGCTCGTTAATCGTGTGGCGCGCCTGATACCAGGCGCTGACGCTGGCGGCTCCCCAGCATATTGCCGTTAACAGCAAAAAGCCGATGGCTAACCGGGTGCGCAGGCTTAGCCGCTTCATTCCGCAGCTCCCAGCGTATAACCCACGCCATGCACGGTGCGAATGGCGGCGCTGCCGAGCTTCTTACGCAGATGATGAATATGCACTTCCACCGCGTTGCTGGAGACATCCTGTTCCCAGCTATACAGCTTTTCTTCCAGCTGCGCTCGCGTCAGCACCCGCGACGGATTAAGCATAAACAGCTCCAGAAGCGCCAGCTCACGAGGCTTAAGCTCGACAGGTTCATTGTTAAGCATTGCCGTGCGGGCGGCGGGATCGAGCGTCAGCGCGCCGTGCGTCAGCATCGGCTGCAGCTGGCCGTGACGGCGGCGAATCAGCGCCTGCAAGCGAGCCGCAACTTCGCTAAGGGCAAACGGCTTACAGAGATAATCATCCGCGCCCTGCTGCAGCCCTTCTACCCGCTGTGCTACTGCGTCGCGCGCCGTTAATATCAGTACCGGAATATCTTCGCCCCGGTGCCGCCAGCTCCGTAAAATTTCCAGGCCGTCCCGTTGCGGCAACGTAAGATCCAGCACCACGGCGTCATAAGTAACAGCATCCAGTGCCGCCATGCCCTGTTCACCGTCGGTCAGCCAGTCAACGCTGAAGCCCAGCTTTCCCAGCCCGGCTTTAATGCCGTCACCAATCAAACGATCGTCTTCAATTAACAGAATTCGCATAGATACTTCCCTGTTGGCTTCGCTGTCGCCGTTATACGGAAAAAGTGATTCGCTTGTACAGAAGAAGGCGGCAATTGTTGCTGACGAGCCGCAAACTGACAAAAAAGTTGTTTTCCTTAAGATCCTGTTAAGAACCCTGTGCTGTACTTATAAGCGTCTATCCGAGTCATTTACTAAAGAGGGAAATCTGATGAAAAAGCATGCTGCAATGGTTGCGATTCTTGCTCTGTTTACAATGCCGGCATTAGCGGCGCAAACCGGCGGCTTTGTCGATCCGAACGCGCCTGCGACCCAGGTTCAGAAGGGCGGCTTCAAAGGACCGGAAAATGTGGTCACGGTAAAAGAAGCGAAAGAGATGAAGGATGACAGCTGGGTGACCGTACGCGGACATATTGAGAAACGCCTCAGCGATGATGACTATCTGTTCCGCGATGAAACCGGCACGCTTTCCGTAGAAATCGATGACGAAGACTGGAAAGGCCAGAGCGTAGCGCCAGGCGATAAAGTTGAACTGCAAGGCGAACTGGATAAAGCCTTTAACGATGCACAGCTGGAAGTTAAACAGGTGCGTAAAATTAACGGCTAATCCTTCTCGCTCAGCTGCTTTGCCAGCGTCTCCAGCAGATGCTGTAATGTAGGCGAACGATCCCAACGCCGCCAGGCCAGCGCAATATCGGTGGTCAGCGAAGCTTCCAGACAGGGATGAAAACTGACGTTTGGCATGGCAATGCAACTGAGCGATTGCGGCACTAAAGCAAAGCCGAATCCAGCGGCGACCATGCTAATAATGGAAGACAGCTGGGGCGCCTGCGGGCCGGTTTGCGGCTGAAAGCCCGCCCGCACGCAGGCGCTGATAATAGATTCATACAGGCTGGGCGCGATGTCGCGTGGAAACATAACCATTGGCGTATCGCTTAACTGTGATAACGGAATTTGCGGTTGCGCGCTAAGCGGATGGGAATCGTGCAGGACAATCTGCATCTTTTCGCTGGCGATCAGCTTCAGATGAAACGCCTTGCTGGTTTCACAGGGCAGGCGCACAAAAGCGGCGTCCAGCAATCCTTCCTGCAAATCCTGCATCAACGAGGACATACTGGCTTCGCGCGGTAACAGCGTTACCGATGGAAACTGCTGCTGAAAGCTATGCAGCAGGCGAAATATATCCTGATGAAAAGCGACCGAGCTGGCAAATCCCAGCGACAGCTTTCCCGTTACGCCGCGTGCGATCCCTTTCGCTTTCTCCAGTGCATGCCCGGTCAGATCGAGGATCTGGCAAGCGTCCTGATAAAATGCTTCTCCCGCCTCCGTGAGTTCTACACCGCGCGTAAGTCGTTTAAGCAACGGCGTACCAATCTCTCGCTCCAGCCGCAAGATTTGCTGGCTTAGTGGCGGCTGAGAAATGCCCAACAGCTCCGCTGCGCGCGTGAAATTGCGGGTTTGTGCAACGGCAACGAAATAACGCAGATACCGTAGTTCCATATCTAAAACGTCTCAAAGTGAACTGCTTTCTATATTGGATCCTCCCACTGAATCGAGTCAACATATAGTTAATCGGTGTTAACCTTTTATGCAGAGGGAGAATTATGTCACATTCTGTAAGTGATTGTTTATGCGAGAAAGAGCTAACTGAAACCATCAGTAAGCTGCGCACTGAACAACCAGAAAGTGTAATCTATCAGACCTCGCTGATGAGCGCCCTGCTGAGCGGCGTTTATGAAGGTTCAAAGACCATTGCTGACCTGCTGAAAAAAGGCGATTTCGGTCTGGGAACCTTTAACCATCTCGATGGCGAAATGATCGCCTTCAATAGTCAGGTTTATCAGCTGCGCGCCGACGGTAGTGCCAATGCCGCGCAACCGAACCAGCGGACGCCCTTTGCGGTGATGACTTTCTTCCGGCCTCAGTATCAGCATCGTTTTGACGGCGTCGCCGATCGGGATGCGGTGCATGAAATCATTAATCAGCATGTCACCTCAGATAATCAGTTTTGTGCCTTACGTATCGATGGCCGCTTTCGGCTGGTGGAAACGCGCACCGTGCCCTGTCAGCACCGCCCTTATAAACCGATGATGGAAGCGGTTGCCCAGCAGCCTACCTTCCATTTTGAGCAGCGCGACGGCGTGCTGATTGGTTTTCGCACGCCGCAGTATATGCAGGGCATCAACGTGGCGGGCTACCACGAACATTTCATTACTGACGATCGTCAGGGTGGCGGTCACGTTCTTGATTATAGCCTGGAGTCCGGCGTGCTGACCTTCGGCGCCATCAGCAAGCTGGTGGTCGATTTGCCGGAAGATCGTGACTTTTTGCAGGCCAACCTGAATCCGGCCGATCTCGATAGCGCTATTCGCGCCGTAGAAAGCTAACCGCTCGCCAAAGGAGAAATAATGAAAAGCGATATGCAGAAAGAATGGGCGCACGGCGCCGATTTAATTGTCGCCCAGCTGGAGGCGCAGGGCGTGAAACAGGTTTTCGGTATTCCCGGCGCGAAGGTCGATAAAGTTTTCGATTCGCTGGTGGATTCCTCGATTCAGACCATCCCGGTTCGCCATGAAGCCAACGCGGCCTTTATGGCCGCAGCGGTAGGACGCCTGACCGGTAAAGCGGGTGTGGCGCTGGTGACCTCCGGTCCCGGCTGTTCCAACCTGATTACCGGTATGGCGACCGCCACCTCAGAAGGCGATCCGGTGGTCGCGCTGGGCGGCGCGGTGAAACGCGCGGATAGCGCCAAGCTGGTGCATCAGAGCATGGATACCGTCGGCATGTTCCGACCGATCACCAAATATGCAGTAGAAGTCGGCGCGCCGGATGCGCTGGGCGAAATTATCGCCAATGCCTTCCGCTATGCGGAGCTGGGACGTCCGGGCGGGGCATTTATCAGCCTGCCGCAGGATATTGTCGACGGGCCGGTGCGCGGTAATGTGCTGCCACCTGCAGGCGATTTGCTGCTGGGTTCTGCGCCAGACAGCGCCATAAACGCCGTGGCCGATAAGATCGCCAAAGCGAAAAACCCAATTATCCTGCTTGGCCTGATGGCCAGCCAGCCGCAAAACGCGACGGCGCTGCATCGCCTGCTGGAGCGCAGCCATATTCCGGTGACCAGCACCTATCAGGCTGCCGGTGCGGTATCGCAATCTCACTTCTCGCGCTTTGCCGGACGCGTGGGCCTGTTTAATAACCAGGCGGGCGATCGCCTGCTGCGTCAGGCCGATTTAATTATCACCATCGGCTACAGTCCGGTGGAGTATGAACCGGCGAAATGGAACAGCGGTAACGCTGAACTGGTGCATATCGATGTTCTGCATGCGGAAACCGACAACTGCTATCAGCCGGACGTTGAGCTAATTGGTGACATCGCCGCCACGCTGGAAAAACTTGCCGCCCGTATTGAAGCGCCGCTGCACCTGAGCGCGGAGTCGGCGGAAATCCTGAAAGATCGGCAACAGCAGCGCGAACTGCTGGCAATGCGCGGTCATCAGCTGAATCAGTTTGCCCTGCATCCGCTACGTATCGTGCGTGCCATGCAGGACATCATTAACAGCGACGTGACGCTGACCGTGGATATGGGCAGCTTTCATATCTGGATCGCCCGTTACCTTTACAGCTTCCGCGCTCGTCAGATCATGATCTCCAACGGCCAGCAGACCATGGGGGTTGCGCTGCCGTGGGCGATTGGCGCCTGGCTGGTGGATCCGAGCCGTAAAGTGGTTTCGGTTTCCGGCGACGGCGGCTTTATGCAGTCGAGCATGGAGCTGGAAACTGCGGTGCGTCTGGGCGCTAACGTGCTGCACATTATCTGGGTCGATAACGCCTACAACATGGTGGCGATTCAGGAAGAACAGAAATATCAGCGCGTGTCCGGCGTGAAGTTCGGCCCGATTGATTTTAAAGCCTATGCGGAAGCCTTTGGCGCAGCGGGGTTTGCGGTGGAAAGCGCCGATCAGCTGGAGCCAGTGCTGCGTAAGGCGATGGATGTTCAGGGGCCTGCGGTCGTTGCGGTGCCGGTGGATTATGCCGACAACCCCAAATTGATGGGGCAGCTGCATCTGAGCCAGATCCTGTAATCAGGTTTTATCAACTCAGCAAGGAGCAGTTATGGAAAGCAAAGTTGCATTAGTGACCGGTTCCGGTCAGGGCATCGGGAAAGCCATTGCGCTACGGCTGGCGAAGGATGGATTTGCCGTTGCGGTAGTGGATTACAATGCGGAAACGGCGCGTCAGGTTGCCGATGAGATTACGCAGCAGGGCGGCAAAGCCGTCGCGCTGCGGGCGGACGTCTCCGATCGCGAGCAGGTTTTTGCGGCGGTTGAACAGGCGCAACAGCAGCTGGGCGGCTTTGACGTGATTGTTAATAACGCTGGTGTGGCGCCTACAACGCTTATCGAAGATATTACGCCGGAAATCGTTGATAAGGTTTACAACATCAATGTGAAAGGTGTGATTTGGGGCATTCAGGCGGCGGTAAAAGCCTTTAAAGCGCTGGGCCACGGCGGCAAAATCATTAACGCCTCATCCCAGGCCGGCCATGTTGGTAACCCGGAACTGGCGGTCTACAGCTCCAGTAAATTTGCGGTACGCGGCCTGACGCAGACCGCCGCGCGCGATCTGGCGCCGCTGGGCATTACGGTAAACGCTTACTGCCCCGGTATTGTGAAAACGCCGATGTGGGATGAAATCGACCGTCAGGTTTCTGCCGCTGCGGGCCAGCCGCCGGGATACGGCACCGCTGAGTTTGCCAAACGCATTACCCTTGGTCGCCTTTCTGAGCCGGAAGATGTCGCCGCCTGTGTCTCTTTCCTGGCTGGGCCTGATTCTGACTATATGACCGGTCAGGCGCTGCTGATCGATGGCGGTATGGTCTTCAGTTAATCCCTTCTTTGCGGGCCTTTTTCGGCCCGCCTCATCGCTTAAATCAAATTTTTTTCGCAGCGAGCGAAACGTTTCGATAACGATCACAATTCCGTTACCTTCCTGTTGTCTTATTCACCGCTTTTTCTGAGAATCGCGCTCAGCGAAACGTTTCGCCCAGGAGCGCATGATGAAAAAAGGCACCTTACTCAACGCGGATATTTCCGCCGTAGTTTCCCGCCTCGGGCATACCGATAGCCTGACAATTGGCGATGCCGGACTACCGATTCCGGCAGGCCCGCAGCGCATCGATCTGGCTGTCACGCACGGTATTCCCAGCTTCTTGCAGGTGGCGCAGGCCGTCACACATGAAATGCAGGTGGAAAGCGCCGTTATTGCCGATGAGATCCGCAGCCATAATGCGGCGCTCCACGTTGAACTGGTCGCGCTGTTAAAGGCGCTGGAAAAACAACAGGGCAACGTCATCACGATTGATTATGTGCCGCACGAGCAATTCAAAACTTTAACGCAACGCAGCCAGGCCGTGGTTCGCAGCGGGGAATGTACGCCCTACGCGAATATTATCCTGACTGCTGGCGTGACCTTCTGAGGCTGCCATGCAACCGCTACTGCAATTAAAAGGCATCGAAAAGTCCTTTCCGGGCGTGAAGGCGCTTAACGGCGCGTCGCTTTCCGTCTATCCGGGCCGCGTGATGGCGCTGGTGGGTGAAAACGGCGCGGGCAAATCCACCATGATGAAGGTGCTGACCGGCATCTATAGCCGTGACGCCGGATCGCTGCAGTGGCTGGGCGAAGAAACGCATTTCAGCGGGCCAAAAGCATCGCAGGAAGCGGGTATTGGCATTATTCATCAGGAGCTGAACCTGATTCCGCAGCTGTCGATTGCGGAAAATATTTTTCTGGGGCGTGAGTTTACGAAAGGCCTGGGCCGCATTGACTGGAAAAAGATGCATGCTGAAGCCGATGCGCTGTTGAAGCGACTAAACCTGCGGTTTAGCAGCCACCGGCTGGTGGGCGATCTCTCTATTGGCGATCAGCAGATGGTGGAAATCGCCAAGGTGCTGAGCTTTGAGTCAAAAGTGATTGTGATGGATGAGCCGACCGACGCCCTGACCGATACCGAAACCGTATCGCTGTTTCGGGTGATCAATGAGCTTAAAGCGGCGGGCTGCGGCATTGTGTATATCTCCCATCGCATGAAAGAAATTTTTGAAATTTGCGATGACGTAACGGTTTTCCGCGACGGACAGTTTATTGCCGAACGCAGCGTCGATTCGCTGACGGAAGCTTCGCTGATCGAGATGATGGTTGGGCGTAAGCTGGAAGATCAATATCCTCGCCTGGATAAAGCACCGGGCGATGTGTGTCTGGAAGTGAAAAACCTCAGCGGGCCGGGCATCAATAATGTCAGCTTTACGCTGCGCAAAGGTGAGATCCTCGGCGTGTCCGGGCTGATGGGCGCCGGACGTACTGAACTGATGAAGATGCTGTACGGCGCGCTGCCGCGTAGCGCGGGCCAGGTGTTGCTTAATGGCCGCGAACTGGCTATCCGCACGCCACAGGATGGTCTGGCAAACGGCATCGTCTATATCTCGGAAGACCGCAAGCGCGATGGCCTGGTGCTGGGCATGTCGGTAAAAGAAAACATGTCGCTGACCGCGCTGCGCTATTTCAGCAACGGCGGCGGCGCCTTAAAGCACGGCGCCGAGCAGCTGGCGGTCAACGATTTTATACGTCTTTTCAACATTAAAACGCCGGGCATGGATCAAACCATCGGCCTGCTTTCCGGTGGCAACCAGCAGAAAGTCGCCATTGCGCGCGGCCTGATGACGCGGCCCAACGTGCTGATCCTTGATGAGCCGACGCGCGGCGTTGATGTAGGTGCCAAGAAAGAGATTTATCAGCTTATTAACCAGTTCAAAGAAGAAGGGCTGAGCATCATTCTGGTCTCTTCGGAAATGCCGGAAGTGCTGGGCATGAGCGATCGCATTCTGGTTATTCATGAAGGCCGCCTGAGCGGCGAGTTTTCCACTGAACAGGCTACGCAGGAAGTCCTGATGGCCGCCGCCGTTGGCAAGCAACACAGCGAGGAGTTAGCCCATTTATGAGTACGCAAACCTTACCAGCCCGCCGCCGCTGGTTCAGCAAGGCCTGGCTGCTGGAGCAGAAATCGCTGATTGCCCTGATTGTGCTGATTGCAGTGGTTGCCAGCCAAAGCCCGAACTTTTTTACCGTTAATAACCTGTTTAACATTCTGCAGCAGACATCGGTGAACGCCATTATGGCGGTCGGTATGACGCTGGTTATCCTTACCTCCGGCATCGATCTTTCCGTCGGTTCGCTGCTGGCGCTGACCGGCGCGGTGGCCGCGTCGATCGTTGGGCTGGAAGTTAACGCTTTAGTCGCCGTCGCCGCCGCGCTGGGGCTGGGCGCCTTCGTCGGAGCCATCACCGGCACCATTGTCGCCAAAGGCAAAGTGCAGGCCTTTATCGCCACGCTGGTGATGATGCTGCTGCTGCGCGGCGTCACCATGGTTTATACCAACGGCAGTCCGGTCAATACCGGCTTTAGCGATAACGCCGATCTGTTTGGCTGGTTCGGCATCGGCCGTCCGCTGGGCATTCCGACGCCGGTATGGCTGATGGCGATCGTCTTTTTCGCCGCCTGGTACATGCTGCACCATACGCGCCTCGGTCGTTATATCTATGCGCTGGGCGGTAACGAAGCCGCAACGCGTCTGTCGGGCATTAACGTTAATCGCGTCAAAATCATTGTTTACGCGCTGAGCGGTATGCTGGCGGCGCTGGCTGGCACCATCGAAGTGGCGCGTCTTTCCTCGGCGCAGCCGACCGCAGGAACCGGCTATGAGCTGGACGCCATCGCGGCGGTGGTGCTGGGCGGAACCAGCCTGGCCGGCGGCAAGGGCCGTATTATGGGCACGCTGATCGGCGCGCTGATCCTCGGCTTCCTGAATAACGGCCTGAACCTGTTGGGCGTTTCCTCCTACTATCAGATGATCGTCAAAGCAGTGGTGATTTTGTTGGCGGTGCTGGTGGATAACAAAAGCAGTAAATAGCGCTTACCTCTAAGGATATAAAGATGAAAATGAAAAAACTGACGGCACTGGCGGTATTGCTCGGCGCCACGCTTAGCGCCAACGCGCTGGCAAAAGATACTATCGCGCTGGTGGTGTCTACTCTGAATAACCCATTCTTCGTTTCGCTGAAAGATGGCGCACAAAAAGAGGCGGATAAGCTGGGTTACAACCTGGTGGTGTTGGATTCGCAAAATAACCCGGCGAAAGAGCTGGCGAACGTGCAGGATCTGACCGTACGCGGCACCAAACTGCTGCTGATCAACCCGACCGATTCAGATGCGGTCGGCAATGCGGTTAAAATGGCCAACCAGGCGAATATTCCGGTGATTACGCTGGACCGCGTGGCGGCGCAGGGTAAAGTGATCAGCCATGTCGCATCCGATAACCGTTTCGGCGGTAAAATGGTCGGTGACTTTATCGCGAAGAAACTGGGCGATAACGCGAAAATTATCGAGCTGCAGGGCATCGCCGGTACGTCTGCCGCGCGTGAACGCGGTGAAGGCTTTAAGCAGGCGGCCGATGCGCATAAATTCCAGATTCTGGCCAGCCAGCCAGCTGACTTCGATCGCACCAAAGGGTTGAACGTCATGCAGAACCTGCTGACGGCGCATCCGGATGTGCAGGCGGTGTTTGCCCAGAACGATGAAATGGCACTGGGTGCATTACGAGCATTGCAAACTGCCGGCAAATCTGATGTGGTGGTCGTGGGCTTCGACGGCACCGCAGACGGGGTTAAAGCCGTTGAAGGCGGCAAACTGGCCGCGACCGTAGCGCAGATGCCGGAAAAAATTGGTCAAACAGGCGTACAGATCGCTGACAAAGCGTTAAAAGGCGAGAAAGTACAGGCGATCAATCCGGTCGATCTGAAGCTGGTTACCAAATAACAAAGAAAAGCAGGGCAACGCGCCACCGTTCAGGTGGCGCACTTTTCTGGATGAACCCCGAATGACGCAATCCGCTAAACTCGCTGTACTTGGCAGCATCAATGCCGATCATATTTTAAATCTGGCGCAGTTTCCCCGTCCGGGCGAAACGGTGATCGGGAAACAGTATCAGGTCGCTTTTGGCGGCAAAGGAGCAAACCAGGCGGTAGCTGCCGGTCGCAGCGGCGCTGATATTGCGTTTATCGCCTGTGTGGGCGCCGATGATATTGGCGAGCGTATTCGGCAACAGCTGGCCGTCGATCGTATCGATATCTCTTCCGTCTCGGTTATTGAACAGGCTACCACCGGCGTCGCGCTGATCTTCGTTAACGGCGAAGGCGAAAACAGCATTGCGATTCATGCCGGTGCCAATGCCGCGCTGACGCCGGACGTCGTGGCGCAGCATCAACAGGTGATTACCGATGCGTCCGCGCTGCTGATGCAGCTGGAATCCCCGCCGGAAAGCGTACTGGCGGCGGCGAAAATTGCGCATCAGCATCAAACGAAGGTCATCCTCAATCCGGCTCCCGCTGCGCCATTATCCGATGAACTGCTGGCGCTGGTGGATATGATTACGCCCAATGAAACCGAAGCGGAAATGCTGACCGGCATTGCGGTAAAAAACGATGAAGATGCCGCGCGCGCCGCTGCTGTACTGCATGCGAAAGGGATCGGGCAGGTGCTGATTACCCTGGGCAGACGTGGCGTCTGGCTGAGCGAAAACGGTAAAGGCCAGCGTATTCCCGGCTTCCGCGTACAGGCGGTTGATACCATCGCCGCGGGCGATACCTTTAACGGCGCTTTAATTACCGCGCTGTTGGAACAGCAGCCGATGCCGCAGGCGGTGCGTTTCGCCCATGCGGCGGCGGCGATTGCGGTAACACGTCCTGGCGCGCAGCCTTCGGTGCCGTGGCGCGAAGAGATTGACCGCTTTTTGCAGCAGCAGGAGTAAGCGGATTGGCCACGATGAAGGATGTCGCCCGGCTGGCGGGCGTCTCGACCTCAACGGTTTCGCACGTCATTAATAACAACCGTTTTGTCAGCGCTGCGATACGCGAGAAAATCGAAGCGGCGATCCGTGAGTTAAATTATGCGCCGTCAGCGCTGGCGCGCAGCCTGAAGATCAACCAGACGCATACTATCGGCATGTTGCTCACCGCCAGCAGTAACCCCTTTTATGCTGAAGTGGTGCGCGGGGTGGAAAACAGCTGTTATGAGCGCGGTTATAGTCTGGTGCTGTGCAATACCGAAGGTGATGAAGACCGCATGAATCGTAGTCTGGAAACGCTGCTGCAAAAGCGCGTTGATGGTCTGCTGATTATGTGTACGGAAAGCCATCTGCCCTCTGCCGATATCCTGACGCGCTATCCGGGCATCCCGTCCGTCATGATGGACTGGGCACCCTTTGAAGGTGGCAGCGATATTATTCAGGATAATTCGCTGCTCGGTGGCGAGCTGGCGGCTAATTACCTTATTGCGCGCGGCTATACGCGCATTGCCTGTATCGCCGGGCCGCTGGATAAAACGCCGGCGCGGTTGCGTCTGGACGGCTTTAAAAAAGCGATGGCCGCTGCCGGTCTCGCTTTACCGCCGGACTATATTATTGATGGCAATTTTGAATTTCAGGGCGGCTTTAACGGAATGAATGCCCTGCTGGCGTGTAAAACGCGTCCGCAGGCGGTATTTACCAGCAATGATGCAATGGCAGTGGGCGCCTATCATGCGCTTTACCAGGCCGGACTGCGCATCCCGGAAGATATTGCGGTAATGGGTTATGACGATATTGAGCTGGCGCGTTATATGACGCCGCCGCTGACCACTATCCATCAGCCAAAGGATGAGCTGGGCGAACTGGCTATCGATACCTTAATTCATCGCCTGAAATCGCCCGGCGGCAGCCAGCAAAGGCTGGTGCTGACGCCGGAACTGGTTGAGCGTCAATCGGTCGCTCAGCGTTAAGCTTTTTTACGGCGCTTCTCGCGATCGCTAATCAGGTGGCGACCGTCGCCCGGTTTGAGCAGCATAAACACCAGCGCGGACAGAATGGTCACTACGCCCATCGTCAGGAAGGTGGAATGGAACTGCTCAACAGTGGTTCCGCCGAAGTTTTCATAGAAGCGCAACACGGCGGCGCTGACGGCAACGCCAAAGCTGATAGCCAGCTGCTGCGTTACCGCCAGCATACTGTTACCGCTGCTGGCGTTCTCATCAGTTAAATCGGCCAGCGTAATGGTATTCATCGCAGTAAACTGCGTCGACATCGCCATCCCCAACAGGAACAGCGGCAACAGCAGAACGGCGATTTGTTCGCCCGGCGACTGAAGCGCAAAACTGGCGATGAACAGGCCGATAATCATCGTAATCGCAACCAGCGTGGTGCGGTAACCCAGCCGGCGTAAGACGCTGGTAACCGTCGATTTTGCCAGCATCGATCCAATTGCCGTTGGCGCCATCATACAGCCCGCCACAATCGCCGAATAACCAAAGCCGACCTGCAGCATCAGCGGCATTAAAAACGGCACGCAGCCGGTGCCCAGGCGGGAAGCGATATTCCCCAGTATGCCGATAGAAAAGGTACGCGTTTTAAACATCGGTAGCCCTATCAGCGGCGTTGGATGGCGGCGGGCATGGGCAATATAAAGTAGCAACAGCAGGATGCCGGTCAGCAGAACAGCGGCGGCAATGGCGCTGGAAACCACTTTCTCGCCGAATAGCTCAATGCCGCAGGAAAGCAGCACCAGACCAAAACCAAACAGGATAAAGCCCAGCAGATCGAAGCGACGACGCGGCGTGGTGAAGTCCGGCATATATTTACGGGCGTAAACGATGCCGAGAATGCCGATAGGAATATTAATCAAAAAGATCCAGTGCCAGGTGGCGTAAGTCACTAAAACGCCGCCCAGCAAAGGGCCGACAACCGGACCGACCAGGCCCGGCAGCGTCACGAAATTCAATACCGGCAACAGTTCGCTGCGCGGATAGGCGCGCAGTAATGCAAGACGAGCCACCGGCATCATCATGGCTCCGCCAATCCCCTGGATAATACGTGAGATGACCAATACCGTCAGGGTGCCGGACAAGGCGCAAATCAGCGATCCAAAGGTAAAAAGCGAAACGGCAACGATAAAGACTTTACGTGTGCCGTAGCGGTCGGCCAGCCAGCCACTGACCGGAATTAACATCGCGACTGTCAGGGTATAGCTGATCACGGCTGACTGCATGGCGAGCGGAGAACGTTGAAGACTATCGGCAATCGCCGGAAGAGCAGTATTCAGTATGGTTGCATCAAGCGACTGCATGAAAAAGGCCATCGCAGCAATCCAGGGCAAACCGGCCATACTGCGTGCAGATTTGATCATTAAGCATCCTTCTTCTTTTATTGTTAACGCAGCCAAAAAGAAAAGCGGCAGAGAATAGAGAATAGCATCAGGCAAAATTAGGCACTTTGCTAAAAACGGGCTGGAAAATACGGAGCTTGGGCTAAGAAAGCAGCAATGGTAGCGTGCTTTTTCGTCTGTTGTTCAAAAAAGAAACGCTCGGTTATTTTTTTGCAATTAATACTTGTCAGCCCGGAAGAACTCCCTATAATGCGCCTCCACTG
>NZ_CALNWY010000016.1 GCF_940807255.1 Mixta sp. Marseille-Q2659
TGAAGCCAGGCGTAAAAGCCACTGGGATGAACATCCCGCACCCGACAGAGCAGGCGAACAGGCCAGCAACAGGTGTTGTCGCGGATAAAGGCGTACCTCAGTCGGACAGTTTTGCGAAGTACGCCGCAGATTTTTTAATATGTCCCGTTCGTCAGTAACCCACTTCAGCTCCTTCTGGAGTCGGCGGATCTCGGCATGAGCATCTGACTGTTCTTTATTAGTCGATGAGTCCGGACCGTACTTCTTTATCCAGGCGTAAAGGCTGTGGGTGGTAATATCAAGACGTGTTGCAACGCTGGCAACAGAATAACTGCGATCAACAACCTGTTTGACTGCTTCAGCTTTAAACTCTTCGGGGTAACGCTTACCGCTCATGGGCACCTCTCTTCAAGTCATCTTAAATGACTCTGAGGTGTCTGTTAAACCCGTGGCGATTCATACAGCCGCGACTCGATTTCTTATGACTTTATCGTGCATTGCGAGTTAGAAACCGGCGCCAGTATTGCCTGGCTGCTTACCGGCAATGGCTCACAGTTCGAGGCGAAAGGCGCCGACGATCGCCAGAAAATCGAGACATTCACATTAAGTGAAGAATCGCTGGTCAGTACGGACACGATCACCATCTCAGGTCATTTTTTCAGCAAACCTTTTACCAGGCCGATCGCCGTACAGGCTGAGGGCAAACTGCATTTTATTGAGCAGGATGCTTCACTGTCCGACGGCGTGTGGTTAGTGGATATCGAAGGCGCGATCAGCATTCGTGAGCTGACGAAACTGCCGGGCAAAAAACTGCATGTTGCCGGCGGTAAAGTGGTATTTGAGTGCGGGATCGACGACATTAAGCCGCTGGGACGCGTGACAGGCGTTTATAGCGAGCCAGGTTAAGGCAGTCCGTAAAATCGGGCTGCGGCTGGATTTACGCGCTGCCCAGACCGGCGTCAGTCAACGCATTAGAAGACGCCGCCAAAGGCGAAGCGCGGGTTTATACGACCGAGGTTATATAAGCCGTGACAGGACGGTCCGCGCGTACGCCGCCCCATCTGTGATGATGCCAGATTCGGCTTTATTGTCAGTGGCGGTTTGCTGTTTTGTCCGGGCCAGTCAGAGCGCGTCAGGCCCTTCGCCGCTTTCGGCATGTAATTTTGTAACCGCCTTCAAAAAATTACCTAAAACTGGATTAGGATTATCTTTGGCGTAAACCAGGAAGTTAAGCGCCTGAATATTCACCTCCTCAATCTGCATAAACGTTACGTTGGCAAAGCCCAGCGTTTTTGACGAGGCGGGCACAATGGCGCAGCCCAGGCCCGCGTTAACCATGCCCAAAATCGTATGCGTTTGCGCCAGCTGGTATTTATAGTCCGGCGTAATTTGATGAAAAATAAACAGATCGGTAATGCGATCGTAAAAATAGCGCGCTTCTTCTTTGGCGTATAAAAAGAAAGGTTCCTGATTAAACGCCGTCAATGGGATTTTACGTTTGCGGGCTAACGGATGGTCGCTGGGAAAGGCGGCAATCAGGTTTTCGGCGTTTAGCGGCAGCCAGGCAAGTCGCGGATCGGGCGGAACATGACGCACAAAGCCAATATCCAACTGGTTATGCTGGATAGCGGCAATCTGCTTATTTGATACCAACTCATGCAGGTTAAAGGTGACGCCAGGCAACCTCTGCGCCATCTCCTTCAGCAAATTAGGAATAAATGCCCAGGAGAAAACGGCGGTAAATCCCATCGATAAGGTGCCCGTCTCGCCTGCGGCGCTCTGCCGCAGCGATAACGCCAGCCGATCGCTGAGCTTCAAAATCAGCCGCGCCTCTTTTAACAGCTGCTCACCCATGGCAGTCAGCTGCACGCGCCGGTTATTACGGGCGAAAAGGATGACGCCGAGGCTTTTTTCCAGCAGCTGGATTTGTCGGCTGAGCGGTGGCTGGGTCATGTTCAGGCGCGCCGCGGCCCGGCTGAAATTCAACTCTTCCGCCACCGCCAGAAAACAGTTCAGCTGATGCAGTTCCATGATTCAATTCTTATATCAATAGATGCTGTATTTATATTAGACAGGTATTACTGCTCCGTCCATGCTTGCCCTATCTCCCACTACCTGGACACGCCTGTGAAAGACGCTTTAGTTCATCTCTTATTAACCCAGCCGCTGCCGGATGCTATCGATCAACAGCTGGAGGCGAATTACGTTGTGCATCGCCTTTATCAGCAAACCGATCCCAACCGCCTGTTTGATGAGTTCGGGCCGCTTATTCAGGGCGTCGTGACCGGCGGTGCGAAAGGACTGGATAACGCGACGATGGATCGCTTACCTGCGCTAAAAATTATCGCCATTAGCGGGATCGGTACAGACGCGGTGGATTTAGTCCATGCCGCCCGTCGCAACATCGCCGTCACCACCACGCCTGGCGTCCTGACGGATGATGTCGCGGATATGGCCTTTGGCCTGCTGATCGCGACGTTGCGACGCATGAGCGAAGCGGAAGCGGTGCTGCGCGCGGGCCGCTGGCCGCAAACGCAGCTGCCGCTGGCGCACAAGGTAACCGGCATCAAATTAGGGATTATCGGTATGGGCCAGGTGGGGACGGCGATTGCCCGGCGCGCCGAAGCCTTTCGTATGGAAATCTCATACCACAGCCGAACGCCGCGTCCGGCGCTGCCGTGGCGCTTCGTTGAAGATCTGCACGCGCTGGCGCGTGAGGTTGACGTGCTGATGCTGGCCGCCTCGGCGGACGACGGCAAGGCGATCGTAACCGCTTCGGTACTCGACGCGCTGGGCGCCGAAGGCTTCTTTATCAATATCGCCCGTGGAAAGCTGGTGGACGAAGCCGCCTTGCTTGATGCGCTGAAACATCAGCGCATCGCCGGTGCCGGGCTGGACGTTTTCGTTAATGAACCGCACGTGCCGGAAGCCTTCTTTACGCTGCCGCAGGTCACGCTGCAACCGCATCGCGCCAGCGCCACGCAGCAAACCCGGCTGGAGATGGGAGAGATTGTGCTGCGCAATCTGGCCGCCTGTTTTAGCGGAGAAACGCCGCCTGATAAAGTCTGATTCGCGATGTGCTTACCCTACATAAAATAAGAGAGCGAGGTATCTATGAGCAGCAAGCCGCTTGATGTACCTGCCGACCACGCGCTACGCGTAGGCCGCCACCGTTACTGGATCTTAGCGTTAATCTTCATTATTACGGTGATCAACTATGCCGACCGCGCCACCATGTCGATTGCGGGTACCTCGGTAGTAAAAGAGTTGGGCCTCGATCCGCTGATGCTCGGCATGATTTTCTCCGCCTTCGCCTGGGCCTATGCGCTGGGGCAAATCCCCGGCGGCTGGCTGCTCGATCGCTTTGGCGCCCGGCGCGTTTATGGCGGCAGCCTGCTACTATGGTCGATATTTACCGCGCTGCAAGGCACCGTAGGCTGGATTGGTCTGACCGGCTCGCTGGCGGCGATGACGCTGTTTCTGATGCGCTTTATGCTGGGGCTGGTGGAGTCACCGGCATTTCCCGCCAATTCACGCATCGTGTCCTGTTGGTTCCCGACTCGCGAGCGCGGCGTCGCCTCGGCGCTGTTTAATTCCGGGCAGTATATGGCGGTGGTGGTATTTACCCCCATCATGGCATGGCTGACCCACTCGCTCGGCTGGGAACATGTGTTTCTCTGGATGGGCGCGCTGGGAATTGCACTCTCATTTGTATGGTTCGCCTTTTATCGCGAGCCGCATAGCGATCCGCGCTTAACGAAAGAAGAAATGGCGCTGATGAAAGAGGGAGGCGCGCTGGTCGATCTGGAAGCGGATCGCAAAAAAAACGCGCGGCCAACATCGCTGCGCGAAATGAAGTGTTTGTTCAATAATCGTAATCTGTGGGCCATCTACCTGGGTCAGTATTGCATTACCGCCCTCACCTACTTTTTTATTACCTGGTTCCCGATCTACCTTATTCAGGGACGCGGAATGACCATTATGCAGGCGGGCTGGGTGGCGGCATTGCCGGCCATCTGCGGTTTTACCGGCGGCATTCTCGGCGGCTATCTGTCAGACGCCCTGATACGCCAGGGCATGCATCCTTCACGGGCACGTAAAACGCCTTTCGTCATTGGCATGAGCCTTTCAACGCTGCTGGTATTCGCCAACTTTGTCGACAGCAACAGCGCTGTGATCGCTCTGATGGCCATGGCGTTCTTCGGCAAAGGCTTTGCTGCTGTAGGCTGGGCTGTGCTTTCAGACGTGGCGCCGAAAAATATGATTGGGCTGTGTGGCGGCGTCTTTAACGGCATCGGCAATATTGCCGGGATCATTACGCCGCTGGTGATTGGTTATGTGGTGAGCGTGACGGGTTCCTTTGCGGATGCACTATGGTTCGTCGCTGCCCACGGCGTGCTGGCGGTCGTGGCTTATCTGATCATCGCCAACCGCTTTGAGCGCGTTCAGGCTACGCCTGTGCAGCCGTAAACCACCTTTCGCCCTTACCGCCTGCTGGCGGTAAGGGCGTTAAACACAGCGGCATTTATCCAGCAGGCCGTCGCCTGCTCATCAACGCTTCCCGCCGCGGCAAAATACCCTCGCTTATCACCTCTGTTTAGCCGATTGAAAAATCGCCAACCACGTATGATGTTTCTCAGCAAAGTTCTGTGTCCGCCGGAGTGAATATGTCTGAGAAAGATCCTGTTGTTGAACGTCTGTCGCTGGAACTGCTGGCGCTGCGTCAAATTGTTCAGATGCTGATTACGTTTGGCAACGTGCCCACCGGCGGCAAGCTGAATAAGTACCTGGAAAACCTGGCGAATGAGGTTGAGCATCGTGATGCCCGCGAAGCGAACAAAGCTATTGCCGATGTCATCCGCACCTATATTCGCTCTTAATACACGCAATTAGCTTTAATTCTGACCCCGCAGCAGTGCAGGTTAGCTGCTGCGGTTTTTTCTTTTCTGCTGCCGTTATGTCAGCGTGTCCGCCGTCGGCTTTACGTTTTCCGGCATCAACGTTGTTCGGTTACGCCCGCTGCGTTTTGAGATAAACAGCTGTTTATCCGCCGCAGAAACCAGCCGGTTAAAAGCATCATTAACGCTCACACCTGCCAGCTGTCCGCTCGCCACGCCGATGCTTACGGTGACGGCAACGGCATTGCCGCGCAGCATAAATTTTTGCTGCATAATGCATCGCCGGATCCCCTCCGCCTTTTCCAGCAGCTGGGTCTCATCAAGATCGAACAGCAGCACTAAAAACTCTTCGCCGCCGAACCGGCATACCAGCCCCGACTGATCCACCGTTTGCTGCATACGCTGCGCAACATCAACCAGCACCGCATCGCCCGCATCATGGCCGTAGTTGTCATTAATGGCTTTGAAATGGTCAATATCGATCAGCAGTACGCTCGCCCGACGACCACGCAGCGCCTGCGCGCGCTCCAGCTGATGCAGGCGATCGTACAGGCCGGAACGCGAAAACTGGCGGGTAAGGAAATCGTGGTTAGCACGCAGCGTCAGCTGATGATTAAGCTGCCGAATGGCATCCATGCTGACGGCGACAATCAGTGGGCTAATAGCGACCGTCGCCACGCCCAGCCGCGCCGAGGCCAGATGGCTAAGTGGCAACAGGCTGTCGTCGCCCTGGATATTCATAACGCCATGGACGACCAGAATGATTTCAGTAATGCCGGTTAATAATGTCAGCCCGCTGGTCAGCCAAAGCGGGTAACTAATCGCACACCAGATTAGCGCCGGAACCGGAAAAGAGAGGCTGCCGCCGCCGCCAATAATAACCGCGGCGCCAATTGACATCCCCAGCATTAAAACTGGCCAACAGCGCTGGCCGTGGCCCAGCGAGGAAAGCAGCGTCGAGCGGCGCGGCAGCGTCAGCAAAAAAGGCAGCAGCAGCACGCCGGTGGAAAACTGCTCGCTGAACCAGTCGCTCCATGCGGGCAGCAGTTGTTCATTAAAGCGTAATCCCTGCGCCAGCGCGCCCCAGCTGGCGCACATCACCGACGCCAGCAGACAGGCGGGAAAAATGCTTAGCGCGCTTTTTACTCTGCCGGAAGCGTTGATCAGTCCAGCCCGCGGGTTCAGCATCGAAACGGCGACCAGCATAAAGACAATATTGGCGCCGTTAATGGTAAACGCCGGGATCGCCCAGCCGGAAAATAGCGTGTCGTTGAACACCATGGCGCCGTAGCATACCAGGTAATAACGCGGACGGTGCAGCCAGGGGAAACGAACAAAAATAGCGGTTAACAAGGCGTTTATCGGCCAAAACAGCGATAGCTCAGCGGGCTGGCGCAAATGGCCGCCAATAAAACAGAAAAAGGCAGTAAAGAAAAACAGGATAAAGAAATTTCTGTGCGGTTTATCTTTATCAAGAAGCGCAAATTGCATAGCCGAACGTACCTGTTACGTTGCTCTTGCCGCCGTCTGTTCCTCAATTGGCAGCATGGTCGGCGGCATGTTTCGTCGTGCCAGCATTCATCTGGCGCAGCGCGACATCTTATCATGGCCTGCGAAGGCGTCAGGATGAATCTTCTTCATCGTATAAAGCAAAACAGGCACTCAATGAGCGCCTGTTTTTATTTAAGCCATTGGAGGTTTATTTTACCGCCACCGGCCACTGGTTCAGGCGGATACCGCGGCGCGGTGCCTTTTCGCCAAACTCTTTCAGCACCGCTTTAACATCGGGATCAAGATAATCAACGTTATCGTGATCGACGATGACTACGCTGTTTTCTGGAATCTCATCCAGCAAATTTTGTAATCGCGGGTTGTTCATAAAAGTCAGGTTCTGCTGCAGACGCAGCACGTAATGGTCTTCATAGCGTGTAAGCTGCAGCGCGTTACGGTGGCTTTTATAAATGCTGTAGAGAATCTGCGTAGCAATGCCCAGCCCGATACCGGCCAGCATCCCGAAAGCGATAATGCCGATGATGGTGGTGATAAAAGGCACAAACTGCTGCGCGCCCATGCGTATTTGCTCGATAAAAAGGCGCGGGGTCGCCAGCTTATAGCCGGTATAGAGCAGCACCGCCGCCAGGCTGGCCAGCGGAATGACATTCAGCAATTCGCTAAACCACAGGCCGCAGATTAACAACAGCACGCCGTGCAGCAGAATCGATAGCTTGCTCTGAGCGCCCACGCTGACGTTGACCGAGCTGCGCACGATTACCGCCGTGATCGGCAAAGCGCCAAGGAAACCGGCCAGCGTATTGCCGATCCCCTGAGCCAGCATCTCTTTGTTCGGCGACGGCGGCGGATTTTGCGGACGCAGCTTATTCAGCGCCTGCTGGCTGAGCAGCGTTTCGAGGCTGGCAACCAGCGCCAGGGTGACGGCCACCACATAGACGGAAGGATTACGCCACGCCTGCCAGTCAGGGCTCTCCAGCTCGGCGGTCAGCGCGCTGATGCTGTCGAATTTCGGCAGGGAAATGCGCGGCAGGTTGGCAATCATTTCAGGCTGCAGCCGATCGCCGAATACCGTCGCCAGACCGCCAACCAGTACGGCGATCAACGGCCCAGGTATCCAGCTCAGCGCTTTAACCTTTTTTATCACCGGCGTCGTCCAGAGCCATAAAATCAGCAGGCCCACCGCCGCTACCCCTATCGCCGACGCGGAAAAGCTGAATTCGCCGCTAAATAAGGCGCTCAGCTCGCTGTCGCCGCTGGCGCCCAGCGCCACCGGGATCTGCTGCATAATCAGTAGGATACCGATAGCCGCCAGCATCCCTTTAATCACGCTGCCGGGAACCAGCGAAATAAAGCGTCCGGCGCGCAGCATGCCTAAGCCAATCTGAATGATGCCCGCCAGCACCAGTGCGAGTAAAAAGGCGGAAAACGAACCTAACGAAGCAATAGATGCGATTACAATCGTCACCAGACCCGCCGCCGGGCCACTAACGGCGAAGCGCGACGGGCTACAGGAGGTGACAACCAGCCCGCCAATCACGCCGGTTAGCAAACCGACGAACGGCGGCAAGCCGCTGGCCTGCGCAATGCCCAAACAGAGCGGCAGAGCCACCAGAAACACGACAAGGCCGGCAGGAAGATCCTGCCGAAGCGTCTTTAGATTCATGGTGATGTTTCCTCTCCAGATTGCTGAATTAACTCGGTTAAATGTCCTGACTGGAGGTCATAAACGCAGCCGAACAGATCCAGTTCTTTACCGTTACGCCAGGCCTGCAGCACCGGCGCGCTGGCGACCAGACAGCTAAACTGCGCCAGCACATTCGCTTCAATCAGCCGGTTTAAACGCGTCTCGTCCGCCTCGCCCGCGGCATGAAACGTTGCAAGCCCGTCCGTGAGCGCAGCGCGCAGCGCCGCAATACGCCGTGAGAGCGCGGAATCTTCCTGTGCCAGCGGGCTTTCAGGCAGCGCGACGGCGGCCTGTACGCCGCCGCAGCCGTAGTGTCCGCACAGCACAATGCGTTTGACTTCAAGGTATTCCAGCGCGTATTGCAGCACGCTCATAAAATTATCGTCATCGGTCAGCACCATATTGGCGATATTACGATGTACAAAGAGTTCGCCCGGATCGGCGCCGGTCAGCACTTCCGCCGGAACCCGGCTGTCAGAACAGCCAATCCATAGCGAATGGGGCTTTTGCTGATGCAAATAGCGTTCAAAATAGCGCGGATTGCGCTGCGTTTTTTGTAAAGCCCAACTACGGTTTTTGGCTAACAGGGGTTTTAAGGTCGTCAACGTCGTCGTCTCCATTCGGATAAATACAGGCAAGCCTGGGCGACAGTGAAATCATCAGGAAATATCGGAAGGCTTTAATTAAAGCGCCGATAAAATAAGTAGTGCCACTTTTGATAATAAGTAAGTGACCTTTAAAAAACAATTAAGCAACATTATTGCCAACTGTAATCTTATCTAAATCCTGTGTATAGATTAGGTAAATAGGATTGTTAACCATTGCAATTTCAATAATTTATACCTGCAATTAAAAACATTTAAAATCAAACAGTTAACTATTTTAATTAACAACTTTATTATGAATAACCTGCCTGTAAAAAGGGGAATTAAATAGACGCAAATCTCATAAATAGCCTGGCATCTCAATTTTACTTTTCGCCAAACTGGCTTTTTCAGGTCATAAGAAAAAACAATGAAAACACAATAAACGCCGGTCCTGATTGAATATGCCGATGTAATTAGTCACGCACGAAATTAATTAAAGGCTTTATTTGTTTGGCTGGCGTGAAAAATATTGCCGATCTCGCCATTTCCTGTTTCAGCAGTAAACTCTTTGCGTTTATTTACCTAACGCCAGGCAACAGGCTGTCATAAAAGCGATTAAAACCGACGTTCAGTGCATCCCTGCTTTCTGACCTTTTCTGGCCCGACGGCGGCCTGTATATTCAGATATCCCCGTTTCGTCCTGCCTGATGGCGGGCGTAGCCTGGCTTTTACTACATTCTTTGCAGGGGTGAATGATGCAAAAGGGTTCTCCGGTTCGAACGTCCGATCTGCTCGCCTCGCTTGGCTGGCTGAAACACGCCTTTTTACCGGCTGGCGTGCTGCCGCCAGAGGAGACCGCCTGCGGTCATCAACGACACAGCGCAACGGTGGTGATGTCTGAAGCCGCCTTTCCGCGTAAGCAGTGCGAGGCGGACGGCGTTATAGCGATCGATTCGCGTCCGGTTGCAGTTTATACCGCGGATTGTCTGCCGGTGCTGATTGCGGATACGCGTCGGCACCATGTCGCCGCCGTTCATGCCGGCCTGAAAGGCACGCTGGCGGGCGTATTGCAGCAGGCGGTAGCTAAACTGCTCGATTTCGGCGCCACGCCGCAAAGCCTGGTTGTCGCGATTGGTCCAGCGATCGCACCCTGCTGCTATGAGCTGGGTGAAGATATGTTGGGTAAGATAGCGGGTAATCCGCTGGTCAGCGCGCCGCGCTGGTTTTCTGCACAGCCGCATAATGAACGTGCCGTTCGGCCACAGGCGCAGGCGACGCAGCACGGGATCTGGTTTGATCTGCCGGATCTGGCCCGGCAGATGTTGCTGGCTATGGGTATTCCGGCAGCGCAGATTGATGTCCTGCCGGTTTGCACCTATTGCAGCGCCGAACCGCAGTCGAGCTATCGGCGCAATTCGCACGTTTCTGACGGCTACGCCTTACGTTATTCATGGATTCAGCGGCGGGAGTAACATTCTCGCCTGCGCGGCCCGGCTTACCGGTTGACCCTGTGTCCGGTAAGCCAGCGAGTAAGACGCCATCAGGAAGAACGCGCCTTCAGGCGCGGGGAAGCAGATCGTTACTGTATTTGAAGAGTTCATTATCGGAACGCAGACCCAGTTTTCTTAACGCCGACTGTTTTTGGCCGCTGACGGTTTTACGGCTACGTTTAAATTTGATGGCAATTTGCGACACGCTCATGCCATTAAGGAAGCAGCGGATCACTTCGACTTCACGCGGACTCAGCAATTTCACCTTTTCGTACAGGCTGCCCTTCTGGCTGTTACCCGCCAGCGGACTGCGCGCCTCCTCATCAATAACGTATAAACCTTCAATTTCATACGCCATATCGCGTGAAAGCCAGTTACGTCCTTGTCCTACCTGACGAATCGCCAGGATCATTTCGCTCATATCCTGACTTTTGCCAATAAAGCCTTTTACCCCCGCATTCAACACCATTTTTACCACTGCCGGACTTTCCATTGCGGAGGAAATAAGAATGTTCAGCCCGGGGTAATGGTTACGTAGCTGTTTGATTAATGCCAGGCCATCCAGTTCGCGCTCACCTAATAAAAAATCGAGAACCAGAACATCAAGATGTAAATCGGGCAGCTCGCCAAAGAGCTGCTGGCTGGAGCCAAAAGCTTTCACTAACTTCATGTCTGATTCGGCATTAATACAGATTTCAAACGCCGTCCGAATCATGGGATGATCGTCCAGTAGCGCTACCCGTAAAGGCCGGGCGATGGTTTTTGTCATCTCTTCACTCCTTGAATCATATCGATGAGTAGGCGCACTAATTAATATGCTGAAGCACCGCCTCTTGCGATGCCTAATAGGTTTTGCCAGTTTTTTATTAAAATTTAATAGTAATTTATTGTGTGTTAATCGCGTTGATTTATATACATCTATAACACTACTTAGTTAACCGCTGAATGTTACCGGTTCCCGTTAGTTGGTTTGTCGGCTAAACAGCCTGTTAACGCCAGGCGCAATGTAAAACTTGAGACAATTCCCGTTACTTTTAGCATAAAAAGAAACGTACCGATAGCCCGTTTCGACTCAGAAATGGTTGAGAAAAAAAGCGTAAATCCTGCTGCTCAACACAAGAAACGTCTCAAAATAATTTTGGCATCGCCGAGGTTCTATGTTTTACTAAGGAAAAATTCTATTATTCTCAGTAAAATCGTAAAATAAAAAGCATCCCTCATAAGAAGTTACTTCCCGCCAAATTTTAAGTATTTGTAAAGCTCAATTTCAGGACGATGTTGATGACCAAAAGGAACTTATATATTTACCTTTCTTTATTTATTCTGCACTTTTCCGTTTTGGCTCAGCCACAGGAATTAACGCTTCACGTTAATACAGATATTGTTGTTCCCCAAGAAGCTGAAATTAAAGAATTAGAGAATTTTACTTATCCCAGGCTGCTGCGTATTGGCGTGCCCGGCTCGTCACGTCCCCCCATTTATAACAAGCTGGAAGCGGGCAAATTTGAAGGCGTTTCTGCTGATTATCTGGGCGCATTAAAAAGAATGCTGGATGCTGAAGTACAAATCAAAATTTACGCTACGCCAGATGAAGCTCTTCACGCTCTGAAAAACCACCAAATCGATATGTTGGCTTTCTATAACCCGCATCTGCATGGCGCTGATGGCGTTATCGCCACAACGCCGTGGCTGCTGGATTATCCGGTGATCGCCCAGCGCGAGCGCGCCCCGGTTAAATTTAACCATGCGGTTCAGCCGGTGCTGGCCTGGGCCGACGCGCCCGGTTTTCGCCAGCAGCTACAGCGCTATTTTCCTCATGCGCGTCTGCAGCATTATCAGAATACCGAAATGGCGCTGGCCGCCACCGCCTTTGGCCAGGCGGACGCCATGTGGGGCAGCGCCGCCAGCATCGAGTTTATACGGCGCTACGGCTACAGCAATCAGGTTAGCCTGTCGGCAAATCATGCCCTGCCCGATATGAACCTTTCGTTTGGTGTAGATGCGTCGCAGCCGGAGCTGGCAAAAGCGATCGATATCGCGCTGCAAAATATTCCTCTGGCTGGACGTATGCGCATTGCCGTACGTTGGGGGCTCGATTCGGCCTTTGTGCTGAAAGCGCATCCTTTGATGCTCAATGCAGATGATGAGATATGGCTACGCCAGAATCCGGTTATTCCGGTGGTCACAGGCTGGAATATCGCGCCACTGGTGGTTGAAAATCATGATAACCAGCCGGAAGGCATTGAAGCGGAACTGCTGCAGCTGATCAGCGAGCGCACCGGCTTTAAATTTGTTTATCCTGAGCCTTTCGCAGTACAGGACAATAACATCGTCGCGCTTAATCTTGCTGAACTGCTGCCGGAGCAGCCCGATCCCAACCTGCTCTACTCCCGGCCTTATATTGTGACGCCCTGGGTAATGGTGCAGGAAAATAATGATAAGCCGGCGTTTTCCCTTTCCCAGCTGCACGATAAAAAATTAGCGATAGAAAAAAGCAGCCCGGTACGCTGGTGGTTAAAGCAGCACTATCCCAATTACCGGCTTCATCTGGTCGAAAATTCGCAGCAGGCCTTTGAGCTGCTCGTTAAAGGGGAAGTCGATGCGATTATTCAGCCCAAGCTGATCGCCGATTACCAGCTAAATAATCACTATTCCGGCTACCTGAAAATTACCCGTACCGTTGGCGATAAGCCTGCCCGCTTTGTAATGACCACGCAGCGTGAAAATGTTGAGCTGATGAACATCATCAACAAAGCGCTGCTCAGTATTTCGCGTAATACGCAGGAAAAAATCGTGCTGCGCTGGCAGAACGCCCGTTACGCAGACGGTGAAAGCTACTGGAAGCATTACCGCAGTACCTTAATTAAGGCAGCGTTGGTTATCGGCCTGCTGACGCTGCTGGTGCTGCTGTGGAATCGTCATCTGCAACGCATAATTCGCGAGCGTACCCGCGCCGAGCAGACCTTAAAAAATCAGTTAACTTTTACCAACACTTTATTCGATGAGTCGCCGGTCGTCATGTATGTTCGCGATCGGAAAATGCATCTGCTGCACTGCAACAAAGCTTACGTCGATTTTCTGCATATCCCGCGCGAGCGGCTGCTGGGTTCGCCCCTTGCAGAGCTGCCTGCGGGATTCGCACCGGAGCAGAGTTTGCAGGATATTTACGAGCGGACATTTCGCGAAGGGAAACCGCTGGTACAGGATCTCAAGCTGCACTATCGGGGACGCGATTACTATACGCTGCACTGGACGCTGCCCTACCGCAATCATGAGGATAATATTGTCGGCATTATCGGCGGCTGGCTCGATATTACCGAGCGCTATGAATTGCTTACCGCGCTGGAGAAAGCCAAGGAAGAAGCCGATCGCGCCAACGAATTTAAAAGCCGCTTTTTGGCCAATACCAGCCATGATATTCGCACGCAGCTACATGCCATTATCGGCCTGCTGGAGCTGGAGATGCGCCGCTCGCGCAGGCCGCTGGGGCCCAATATTACCGCCGCCTATGAATCCGCTACCGCTCTGCAAAGCCTGATAGGCAACGTGCTGGATCTCTCCAAGATCGAATCGGGTATTTTCAAGCCTGAGCCCGCGCCAACCAATCTGGTCACCATTGTTGAGCAGCTGTTTACGCTGTTTCACAGTAAGGCTAAAGCGCTCGGCCTGGCCTTCAGTAAGGTTATCGAGGTTGAGCAACCCTGCGTGCTGATTGACGCCACCATGTTTAATCAAATCGCCGCCAACCTGCTGAGCAATGCGCTGAAATTCACTCAACAAGGCAGCGTGGAAATTGCGCTATTGCAGCAAAACAGCGCTGCGGACAATCGCGGCGACTACATTTTGCGCATTAGCGATACCGGCTGCGGCATCGGCCCTCACGAACTGCATAAAATTTTTGAGCCGTTTGTGCAGGCGGGCGACAGGCAGAGCCAACAGGCGGGCACCGGCCTTGGCCTGAGCATTTGTCGTCATCTGGCGCATCTGCTGGAAGGGGAAATCAGCGTCGAAAGCGAAGCCGAGGCGGGCTCGGTGTTTTCGTTCTGCTTCACTGCCCCGCTCTGCGAAGAAGCGACCTCCGCTGCCGCCGACATCAAACAGCCCGATCCTCACAGCGCCAGACATATTTTGATTCTGGAGGATCATGCCCCTAACCGCCTGCTGCTGGCGCAACAGCTAAAATACCTGGGGCACCGTGTCACCGAAACGGAACGGGCGTCGCAGGCGCTGGCCTGTTGGGAACAGCAGAAAAATGCGATCGATCTGATCATTACCGACTGCAATATCCCGGATATGGACGGCTTTACCTTCACCCGCAAACTGCGTCAGCGCGAAGTGGAGCTGCAGCTGAAACCGGTAGTGATTATTGGCCTGACCGCATCGGCGGAAAAAACTATCCAGCAAAACTGTCTTGATGCCGGTATGAATCACTGTCTGTTTAAACCGGCCAATATCGAAACGCTGAGCAGCTTTATCTCCACTTCCGTGCCTGCTGACGCCTTACCGCTGGCGGGCAATGGCCTGCTGGAGCAGCTAAGCCAGACCGATCCCGCCGCCTGCGGCAAACTGATTAAAAGCGCTATCGACAGCCACCGCCAGCTGGCGGATCAGCTTCAGCAGTGTCAGCAGCACCAAGAAATGACGACGCTGGCGCACACGCTAAAAGGTGGCGCGCGCCTGCTTAACGCTTCACGGCTGGAAAGCCTGTGTCAGCAACTGGAAAACAGCGAAAGCGATGATGACGACCTTGATATGCTGCAGGAGGAGATCCTGAATGAGGTGCAGGTGTTGGAAGCGGCGTTGCTGACCCGTCTGCAATCGCTCAATCTTTTTTAACCGCCTGCGCGATCTGCCTTTACGGGCCGTCCGGCTTTTTAACAGCGGGCGGCCCTTCTGCCACAGATTTTTGATATATCTCACAGCCTGACCCGCTGCCGCTTTTCTTTCCTGCCGCTGGCGCTACAGTCAACTCATCCGACCACACAACAATATTTTAACATTCAGGTGCGCAGCGCTATGTCGATCTCCCCTTCTCTTTTCGATCCGCTCGATCTGGGCTTTACCCAACTTAAAAATCGCGTACTGATGGGATCGATGCATACCGGGCTGGAAGAGCGGCCTGACGGCGCCGAGCGGCTGGCCGCCTTCTATGCCGAACGCGCGGCGGGTGGCGTGGCGCTGATCGTCACCGGCGGCATTGCGCCTTCGCCGGAAGGCGTAGTGGTGGCGGGCGGCTCGGTGCTGAATGCGGAAACGGAGCTGGCGCATCACCGGCAGATTACCGAGGCGGTGCATCGTCACGATGGTAAAATCGCCATGCAGATCCTGCACGCCGGGCGCTACAGCTATCAGCCGTCGCTGGTGGCGCCCTCGCCGATCCAGGCACCGATCAACCCTTTCACCCCACAGGCGTTAACCCATCAGGCGATTCTGCAGCTGATTGCGGATTTTGCCCGCTGCGCGGCGCTGGCTCAGCAGGCTGGCTATGACGGCGTCGAAATTATGGGTTCGGAAGGGTATCTGATAAACCAGTTCCTGACCGCGCGCACCAATCAGCGCAACGATGAATGGGGCGGCGACTTTCCGCGCCGGATGCGTTTTGCGCTGCGCGTTCTGCAGGCGGTACGCCAGGCCGTCGGGCCGGAGTTTATTATTATTTACCGGCTGTCGATGCTCGATCTGGTGCCGGACGGCAACACGCTGGAGGAGACGATTCAGCTGGCGCAGGCGATCGAAGCGGCGGGCGCGACGCTGATTAATACCGGCATCGGCTGGCACGAAGCACGTATTCCCACCATCGCCACCTCGGTTCCCCGCGCCGCCTTTGGCTGGGTAACGCGCACGCTGCGTCAGCATCTGACGCTGCCGCTGATCGCCACCAACCGCATCAATCAACCGGAAGTGGCGCAGCAGCTGTTGGATGAAGGCTGTGCGGATATGATCTCAATGGCGCGCCCTTTTCTGGCCGATGCCGCTTTTGTCAGCAAAGCCCAGGCCAACCGCGCCGCCGAGATCAATACCTGTATCGCCTGCAATCAGGCCTGCCTCGACCAGATTTTTGCCGGTAAGGTGACCTCCTGTCTGGTCAACCCGCGCGCCTGTCACGAAACGCTGCTGCCGGTTACGCCAGCCGCTCAGCGGAAAAAGCTGGCGGTGGTAGGCGCAGGCCCGGCGGGAATGGCGTTTGCGGTGAATGCCGCCATGCGCGGCCATCAGGTTACGCTGTTCGACGCTGCTGGCGAGATCGGCGGACAGTTTAATGTGGCGCGCCAAATTCCCGGCAAAGCGGAATTTAATGAAACGCTGCGTTATTACCGCACTCAGCTGGCGCGTTATGAGGTTGATCTGCGGTTAAACTGCCGCGTTGCAGCGGATATGCTGGGCGATTTTGATGAGATCGTGCTGGCGACCGGCATCGTACCGCGCACGCCGGATATTGCGGGCATTACACATCGCAAAGTGCTTAGCTACCTTGACGTACTGCGCGACAAAAAACCGGTCGGTCAGCGCGTAGCGATTATCGGCGCGGGCGGCATTGGATTTGATACCGCCAGCTATCTGAGCCATAGCAATCGTGACGACAGCTTGGATATTGCCGCTTTTTGCCAGCAGTGGGGCATTGATCAGAGCCTGCAACGGCGCGGCGGCTTAGCCCAGCCACAGTCGCCGACCAGCCCGCGTCAAATCTGGCTGCTCCAGCGTAAAGCCGGCAAGCCGGGCGCCGGACTGGGGAAAACTACCGGCTGGATCCACCGCAGCAGCCTGCAGGCGCGCGGCGTGGAGATGTGGGGCAATGTGCAATATCTGCGCGTCGATGATGACGGTCTGCATATTCTGCGCGACGGCAGCCCGATAACGCTGCCGGTGGATAATGTGATTATCTGCGCGGGGCAAGAGCCAAACCGGGCATTGGCCGCGGCGCTCGCGCCGCTGGGCACGCCGCTGCATATTATCGGCGGCGCTGACGTGGCGCTGGAGCTGGATGCGCGGCGCGCTATTACGCAAGGTACAGCGCTGGCGCTGACCTTGTAATCAGCGCAGCTTGACTGAACGCAGCACCACAAACTTGTTGTTCGACGCCACGGTGGTGCAGTTGCCGAACAGCTTTTTCATTTTGCGGTAGTAGTCGAGATGACGATTGCCGACGATGCGCAGTTCGCCGCCATATTGCAGGCAACGGCGCGCATCGCGAAACATCTGCCAGGCGATATGATCGGTGATGGCGCTCTGCTGATGGAACGGCGGATTGCACAGCACCGCGTGCAGGCGATCCGCCGGAAAACCGCTCAGCGCGTTATTCACCTGAAAGTGGCTGCGCGCCATATCCTGCGGGCGGTTAACCTCTACGTTCATCCGGCTGGACGCCACCGCCATCCACGACTCATCCATAAAATGCACCTCCGCCTCTGGGTTCATCTCCAGCGCCAGCAGGCCGATGACGCCGTTGCCACAGCCGAGATCGACAATTTCGCCCGCGATATTATCGGGCAGATGCTGCATAAAAAGGCGCGCGCCAATATCCAGTCCGCTGCGTGAAAAAACGTTGGCGTGGTTATGGATCTGATACGCGGTGCCATCCAGCGGCCAGCTTAGCGTTTCCGCCTGCGGCTTCAGCGCGGGGGCCGAATATGTGCTGTAAACCAGACGCGCTTTTTTCCAGGCCAGCGACGTTTTCGTCGGGCCAAGGATGCGTTCAAAAAGCTGTAGCGTAGAGGTATGAATATCTTTGGCGCGTGCGCCGGCGATAATTACCGTTTCCGGCGTGACGACATCACGCAGTTGACGCAGCTGATGCTCCAGCAGCGCCAGCGTACGAGGGATTTTGATCAGCACACAGGCGGGCGCTGCAGGCAACGGTGCCAGGCTGTCGAGAAAAGTCACGCGATCTTCATCCAGCTGGTTATCACGCAGGTTTTGCCGCGCCGCCTGCTGGCTGATCCATGAGTCGCTGATGCTGTACAGCGGACGATCGAGCGCACAGGCAAGCGCGCCAAAGCTGTCGTTAAACACCAGCAGCGGCCCCTGCTCCGGCAGCGTTTGCTGCAGCAGATATTCATCGGCGGCATCCCACGCCTGTAGCGGGTTTTCCTCCTGCATACGCGGGAAGCGGTGTAAGGTCAGCGTGCGTTGGCTCAGTTCTAATTGGCTCATGGATCCCTCGGCGTGGTACTATTGCGCATCTTTTCGCCCCGAAAGCGGGGGCGCAGTATACTGCCTTTTTATTCGAGCCGCGTCATGTCGTCGTTAATTTATCTGCAGGGCTATCCCGAAACGCTGCTGCGCCAGGTACAAACCCTTATCGATCAGCAGCGCCTCGGCGAAGTGCTGCAAAAGCGCTATCCCGCCACGCACAATATTACCAGCGATAAAGCGCTGTACG
Source organism: Mixta sp. Marseille-Q2659 (assembly GCF_940807255.1). GTDB lineage: Bacteria > Pseudomonadota > Gammaproteobacteria > Enterobacterales > Enterobacteriaceae > Mixta. The sequence continues at coordinate 18,531 of NZ_CALNWY010000016.1, forward strand.
ACTACACGCTGGCGCTGAAAAACCGCTATTTACGCAACGCCGCGCCGCTGAACAAAGTGATTTACGACAGCAAGATCCGCGTAATCAAACATGCGCTCGGCCTGCATACGGCGGTGTCGCAGGTACAGGGCGGCAAGCTGAAAGCCCGCGCCGAGATCCGCGTCGCCACGCTGTTTCGCCAGGCGCCGGAAGCTTTTCTGCGCATGATCGTGGTACATGAACTGGCGCATATCAAAGAAAAAGATCACAACAAAGCCTTTTATCAGCTCTGCTGCCATATGGAGCCGGACTATCATCAGCTGGAGTTTGATACCCGGCTGTGGCTGACGCATCAGGCGCTGCAGGGCAACGCCGATTAAATAAAATCTTTCGCTTTCTGGATCAGGCTGGTTTTGGTTAACACGCCGAGATATTTTCGATCCTGCGGATTATTCAATACCGGCAGACGCTCCAGCGTCACCTGGGCAAAGGCTTCCCAGCCTTCGCGGATCGTCTGATTGCGGAATACGCAGGGAAACTGCGCGTCCATCACCAGAATCACCGGCGAATCGAGCGTAATTTCGCGATCGAGAATTTTGCGCGAAATATCATGAATCGAAACCACGCCGAGGAAATGCCCCAGATCATTAATTACATAGACATAGCGCTCTTTTTTCAATGAGCTAACCGCCAGCGCGCGCCCCACCGATTCATGCGGCTGCAGCGCCGCGCCGGGCACAATAAACTGCTCGATAATGCCGTTATCGAAGTCCAGCTTGGCGTCCGCACGATTAAAGTGCTGGGTGACCACCGGATAGGTGCTAACCGCCTGTAAACGCCAGGCAAACATCGCCGCCAGCACGCTGGCAATCATCACCGGAAACAGCAGGCTGCTGTTGAGCGTCATCTCCAGTGCCATCAGCATTGCCATCAGCGGCGCCTGACTTACCGCCGCCAGCACCGCCCCCATGCCTATCACGGCAAACAGCAGCGCATTGCCGACCGGCAGTCCCGCCTGGACGGCCAGCGTGGCGATAATCACACCCAGCAGCGCGCCCACCAGCAGCGACGGCGTAAATAATCCGCCGACCGCGTTCGAGCCGACCGACAGTGCGGTGGCGCTCATTTTTAATATCAGCAGTAGTACCAGCGCAGGCAGCAGATAGTGCCCGGCCATGATTTTCACAATCACTTCGTAACCGTTGCCAAGCACATCGGTAGAAATCAGCGCCAGCACGCCCACCAGCACGCCGCCCAGCCCCAGCCGCAGCGGCAACGATTTCACGCGGGAAAATAGCCGCTTGCTGCGCCCAATCATCTCGATCATAACCCAACCCAGCAGACCGGCCAGCAGGCCCACCAACACCGTCAGCAGCAGCGTGGTGGGATTGAGCTGAAACTGCACCTCGGCAAAGGGATACAAGGCGTTACGAAGGCCCAGCGACCACATGGTCATCACCGCCGTCGCAGCCGCGATAATCAGCGGGATCAGCCGCTGCAGCGCGGTGATGCCGAAAGCGATCTCCGCAACAAAAATCGCCGACGCCAGCGGGGCGTGATAAACCGAAGCCAGCCCGGCAGCGGCGGCCATCGCGACAATTTCGCTGTTGCTAATAGCGCTTTTTTGAAAACAAAAGCGCCCCATCAGGCTGCCGCATAGCGCCGAAAGCTGCACCATCGGCCCCTCTTTACCAATGGAAGCGCCGCTGCCGATACTGGCGATGGATGAAAGCGCGCGAAACAGCGAGGTTCTGGTGGGCACCGCGTCCAGCCGGGCGTTGATCACTTCCAGATAGTCGGTTTTGCTGGTTTGTTGCCGCTCCAGGCTGGTGGCGTAACGCAGGAAAAAGCCGGCAATCACCCCGCCCAGACCGACAATGAGTGGCCAGCAATACCAGGGCCAGACCGTCATTGCCACCGTGATATCCCGATCGGTATGGAACAGCAATTGATTGATCAGCTCAATCAGGCGGCGAAAGCCCAGCGTAACCAGCGATGCCGCGCAGCCGACCGGAATAGCGATCAGAATTCGGGTCCAGTTGAGTACATGTTTACCGCTGCTCACATCGCATCCTTCTGTTACGGTTCCTGAAGCGGAAAGAGAAACCATCATATTGGAAGGCGGATCGCAGGATCAAATCAACAACGGCGCTTTGCCGTTGCGCAGCTCTCTTCGCGTGCTACCCTGCTTTTCTCAAACCAGCTCAGGAATTTATATGATTCGCTTCGCTATTGTAGGCACTAACTGGATTACGCGGCAGTTTGTCGAGGCCGCCCATCAAACCGGCGCCATGACGCTGACCGCCGTTTACTCGCGTACAAAGGAACAGGCGGAAACATTTGCTCGCGACTATTCGGTTAACCAGCTGTTTGATTCGCTGGAGCAGATGGTCGCCTGTGATGAGATCGATGCGGTTTATATTGCCAGCCCGAACGCCCTGCACTGCGAGCAGGCGCTGCTGTGTATGCGCCATCAGAAACATGTGATTTGTGAAAAGCCGCTGGCCTCTAACCTGGCAGAGCTGGAACAGATGATCGCCTGTGCGATAGAAAACCAGGTCGTCCTGTTCGAAGCCTTTAAAACCGCCAGCCTGCCTGGTTTCCTGGCGCTTAAACAGGCGCTGCCGCAGGTAGGCAGGCTGCGCAAGGTGCTGTTTAACTACTGCCAGTATTCCTCGCGCTATCCGCGTTATCTGAACGGCGAACGGCCAAATACCTTTGAACCGCGCTGGTCCAACGGTTCCGTAATGGATATTGGTTATTACTGTCTGGCGAGCGCGCTGGCATTGTGGGGCGAGCCGCAGCGGGTTCAGGCGCAGGCGACGCTGCTGGAGAGCGGCGTGGACGCGCATGGCTCGGTGATCATGCAGTACGGTGATTTCGACGTCACGCTGTTGCATTCCAAAGTGAGCGATTCCGCTATTCCCAGCGAGATTCAGGGCGAAGCCGGCGCGCTGGTAATTGAAAAGCTTGCGGAAGTGCAACGCCTTACCTTTATCCCACGCGGCGGCACGGCGCAAGATCTGACGCAGCCGCAGCACAGCAATACGATGCGCTACGAAGCGGAGCATTTTGTGCGGCTGGTAACTGAACGACAGATTATGCATGACGGGCTGGCGCTGGCACGTAGCACCGCGCGGTTGCTGACGGAGATTCGCCGTCAAACCGGCGTGATTTTTCCAGCGGATGACCATCGTTAAACCAACAACGCTTTCGGCTATTGCGCATCGTTAAACAACCACGCTTTTCGGCTGACAGAGACAGCACTCTTCAGCCGTTAGCTTAATGCGCGATGTGTCATGTGTCATGTGTCATGTGTCATGTGTCATGTGTCATGTGTCATGTGTCATGTGTCATGCTGACTCATCTGATAGCAAAAATAGATCCATCCAATGTAAATATTTCTAAATATTTCACCCATTACATTGCTTATTACGGAGTCCCCCTCTATCTTTTGCCTCAGCAAAGGGGAGTAACTTGTAAGCCGATCGATCGTCATTACGATGCGTTACGCATCCGGTCATTGGGCAACGGGATCATGTTCTGCGTTGTAAGTGAGACCTTGCCGGAAGGCGGGGCTTTGCTTGCGATAAACAGCGGCTGGCGTCTTCCGACGTTAGCCGTTTTTGTTTACTGACAGGATATAATTTATGCAAACCGTAGGCACACCATTACTCTGGGGCAGTTTTGCCGTTGTCGTGCTGATTATGTTGGCGATCGATCTCTTTTTACAGGGACGGCGCGGCGCCCAAACCATGACGCTAAAACAGGCGGCCGTCTGGTCGCTGGTGTGGGTTTCCGTTTCGCTGCTGTTTGCCGCCGCGTTCTGGTGGTATCTCGAAGGCAGCGCCGGACGCGAAGTCGCCACCACGCAAACCATGGCGTTTTTAACCGGTTATGTACTGGAAAAAGCGCTGGCGGTGGATAACGTTTTCGTCTGGCTGATGCTGTTCGGCTATTTCGCCGTGCCGCCTGCCTATCAGCGCCGCGTGTTGATCTACGGCGTGTTGGGTGCCATCGTACTGCGTACCATCATGATTTTCGCCGGTAGCTGGCTGGTTACCCAGTTTAGCTGGATCCTCTATCTGTTCGGCGCCTTCCTGCTGCTTACCGGCATTAAAATGGCCTTCAGCAAAGAGGACGATGAAAAGTCGGTGGGCGATAAGCCGGTGGTGCGCTGGTTACGCAGCCATCTGCGCATGACCGATACGCTGGAAGGCGAGAAATTTTTTATCCGTCGCAACGGCCTGCTGTACGCAACGCCGCTGCTGCTGGTGTTGATTATGGTTGAGCTGAGCGATGTAATTTTCGCCGTCGACAGTATTCCGGCTATTTTCGCCGTCACCACCGATCCCTTTATTGTGCTGACCTCAAACCTGTTCGCTATTCTCGGCCTGCGCGCGATGTATTTCCTGCTGTCAGGCGTGGCGGAACGCTTCTCTATGCTGAAGTATGGCCTGGCTATCGTGCTGATCTTTATCGGTATTAAGATGCTGATTGTCGATATCTGGCATATTCCGGTCGCGGTTTCCTTAGGCGTAGTGGGTACGATTCTCGGCCTGACCTTGCTGATTAACGCCTGGGTTAATCACAAAAACGATCGCAAGAAAGTAGCTGAAACGAAATGACAACGTAATCTTCTGCGGGGCGCGTAGCGCCCCGTTGATTATTTTGCTCAGACAAGATCAAGCAAATGGAATCACTGTCACAGTTCAATTCATTAGAAATAATGAAAATTGATCTCCAGCCAAAAGAGAGAATTTCTGCTTTTCCTGCCATCGCATTTCCTTATACTCCCCCCGGCAAACACTCACGCTGTTTTTAGCTGCGGCAGCAGCAACGGCCACAATAACAATGACTGGTTCTGATGATGGGAAAAAGCTCTTCCACACTGATTGCACGCCTGTTCGGCGGCAGTCTGGTAAAACAAATCATGGTTGGCCTGGCGGCCGGTATCGCGCTCGCCTGGTTTTCCAAAGAGACCGCGCTGGCGGTAGGCCTGTTTGGGACGCTGTTTGTCAGTGCGCTCAAAGCGGTCGCGCCGCTGTTGGTTCTGGTGCTGGTGATTGCCTCCATTGCTAATCACAAGCAGGGACATAAATCCAATATCCGCCCGATTATTCTGCTTTATCTGTTAAGCACCTTCTTTGCGGCAGTGGTTGCGGTGGTATGCAGCCATCTCTATCCGCAGGAACTGACGCTGAGCGCCGCGCAAACCGAAATTACGCCGCCTTCCGGCATTGTTGAGGTATTAAACGGCCTGCTGATGAGCATGGTGGCGAATCCTTTCGATGCGTTAATGCACGCTAACTATATCGGCATTTTGGTGTGGGCGATTGGTCTGGGCATTGCGTTCCGTCACAGCAGCGATACCACCAAACAGCTGCTTAATGATGCGTCTAATGCCGTGACTTGGGTGGTACGCATCGTGATCCGCTGCGCGCCGCTGGGCATCTTTGGCCTGGTAGCTTCGATTCTGGCGTCAACCGGCTTTTCGGCGCTGTGGGATTATGCCCATCTGCTGACGCTGCTGATTGGCTGTATGCTGCTGATGGCGCTGGTGTTTAACCCGATGCTGGTCTGGTGGAAGATCCGCCGCAACCCTTATCCGCTGGTGTTTACCTGCCTGCGTGAAAGTGGCGTTACGGCCTTCTTTACCCGCAGCTCGGCGGCCAACATACCGGTAAATATGGCGCTGGCGAAAAAGCTGAACCTGGATGAGGATACCTATTCGGTTTCCATTCCGCTGGGCGCGACCATCAGTATGGCTGGCGCCTCCATTACCATTACCGTGCTGACGCTGGCAGCGGTAAACACGTTGGGCATTCACGTTGACGTGCCGACGGCGGTACTGCTCAGCCTGGTCGCCTCGCTGTGCGCCTGCGGCGCATCCGGCGTCGCGGGCGGCTCGCTGCTGCTGATTCCGGTGGCCTGTAATATGTTCGGCATCCCTAACGATGTGGCGATGCAGGTAGTCGCGGTCGGCTTTATTATTGGCGTCCTGCAGGATTCGGCGGAAACCGCGCTGAACTCCTCTACCGATATTCTGTTTACCGCCGCCGTTTGTCAGGCCGACGAACAGCGCGAAGCGTCAAAAAGCATTGGCTAAAAGCCAAACTTTCTTTGTAACCAGAGTGAGTTTGGTGATGTAAAAACAGAAGACGCCAGGCCTGTTTCCTGAACAAGCTACGGCCTGTAATCCCGCCCTGTACGGCGTTCGGCTGCTATTTCAGGCTAATGAGATAACCTGTGTTCTGACGTTTTCCATAAATCTTAAGAAAACCCGGCATCAGCCGGGCTTTTTCTGGGGGTTACTTCATGGTTTTTTGTGCTATCTCTTGCCTGATTTCGACCATGACATCCCGCATTGTTTCAAGGCATTCCGCAGCCGCTGGGCCAGCCATTTTTAGCGCCGGTTCAGCCTTCGCAAAATAATCTTCAATTTGCACCTGTGTAAAACGGTTCATACCAGGAATGCTGCATATTAGCGAAGTACCGAAACGCTGCTTCAGGCGGTCTGTACTCTTGTCCAGCGGCCTGGTTGCGTTAATCACCGATACCGGGTCTTTAATTAGCGCCATGCTAATAGCGGTCGTCAATTCCTCCGCGCGTTCACCATCAAGGCTATCACCAATAGCGTCCATCTTTTCCGGCAGCGCCTGGATCGTTTGGCGGTCTGCCTGTTCTACCTGCCGAATATAAGCGCGCCATCCGCTCGACGATGCCATACACGCTGTCAACAGAATAGAAGCGACCAGAACAACGGCACGTCCAGTCATCTGACCACCTCCAGCGTATTATCCGTTGACTGAATAATTTTATAGCGAATACCTGGCCCCAGGATAATGCAGCCCTCAGAAGCGAAACCGGGTACCGCTGGCGGCTTCCTCTCACCGTGAATACGAAACAGCGAGCGCCCAAAGCTTTCGCCAGAGGTCTGATTAAGGATGATGGTCATTGGCCCTTTTGAATTCGAATGCCCGCTAATACGCCACGTTCCGCGAGGAATTGGCCCCATGCTTTTAACGTGCTGCCGATCCGGATTATTTTTGTTGGTCAGATTACCTGAATAACCTTTGCCCACTAATTTCCCTTTGTGCCATAGCTCGCCGGAACTTTGATAGTATATCCATGCCATAAATTGTTCTCCTTATGCTACGCAGCGTTCCTTCCAGCTATCAGAATGAATAATATTTCCATCCAGATATTTCCAGGTTATTTTTTCATAGTTCATTTCAATTACCTCCATGTGTTCGTGACGCTCATAGTGAGGATCTTTAACATCTTCCATAATTGGCACAACGCAGGTAATGCGGACGTTCTCAAGGAATACGTTGAAATATTCCTCTTCCTGTCCGGCGTAATTAATTCGATAGAATTTAAGCTCTGCTGATTTTAAAAGCTTCCCAGCGCTAACGAATTGATAAAGGTATGGGCTGGAAGCGTCTAACGCTTTGGTAAGGACAAAAGGCGCATGTTCACGTGTTGCCGTTATTTTGCCGGACAGCGCATCGGTAGGGAGCGATACTGCGTGAGCCAACGCGGTTATCTCTATGCTTCCCTCACGTTGATGTACCTCTACAGAGCCTTTGACGGGGTTTCCACCATCGTCCATTAACCATAAATAAACAGGTATAGCCATTCAACGAACTCCTTTTCGTAACAAGGGAGATAATTATTATATTTTTTTCTGTTACGGTTAAAAAGCCATCTGAAATTTTATTGATATAAATTAAAAAAATTTATCGATTTTGATTTTTCGTTTTAACCGGAAGGGATATATGGCAAGGGTGAGCGGAACATTAAATGTTAGGGACTAAAGTTCAACAAGTAATAGCCGTCGTATTTTTTCCCGTCAGGCTGGGAGCCTGTTAATCTAATCTGCGATGAGATTTGAAAAAGCAACCGTACCGTTACGCTCTCCAGAAAAATCGGCGACGAGTTGATATAGATGATGCCGCTATCAATAGGTCGCCGAAGTCCTGTCGGTTTTAATATCAACGTTAATATTGTCGATATAATTATTGTTGGCTTACAGCGTCACGCCGCTTTTGAAAATGGCCAGCTCGCGGAAATCATTGCGCTCATTGTTGGTCAGTTTGCCGTTGGCGACCTCCACAATGTAATCCACAAAGCTATCCAGCAAACTCTCCATGGCCATGCCCTGCACCAGCGGCCCGGCGTTAAAATCGATCCAGTGCGGTTTGCGCTCTGCCAGCTCGCTGTTGGTGGCGATTTTCACCGTCGGAACAAAGCCGCCGTAAGGCGTGCCGCGTCCGGTGGTGAACAGCACCATATGGCAGCCTGCGCCCGCCAGCGCGCTGGTGGCGACCGCATCGTTGCCCGGCGCGCTTAGCAGATTCAGCCCCGGCTGACGCAGGCGCTCGCCATACTTCAGCACGTCCACTACCTTGCTCTGCCCCGCTTTTTGCGTACAACCCAGCGATTTTTCCTCCAGCGTGGTGATGCCGCCCGCTTTATTACCCGGCGACGGATTTTCATAAATCGGCTGCTGGTGGGCGATAAAGTAGCGCTTGAAGTCATTGATCATCGCCACGGTTTTTTCAAAGGTCGCTTCGTCCCGACAGCGGCTCATCAAAATACGCTCCGCACCGAACATTTCCGGTACTTCGGTCAGCACGGTGGTGCCGCCGTTGGCGATCATCCGATCGGAGAAGCGTCCCAGCAGCGGGTTGGCGGTGATGCCGGAGAAACCATCGGAACCGCCGCACTCCAGGCCAAACCTCAGCTCGCTCAGCCGTCCAGCCTCGCGCCGATCGTGACGCATCACCTGATAGAGCTGATGCAAACGTGCTAATCCCGCTTCAACTTCATCTTCCTGCTGCTGACAGATCATAAAGCTGACGCGATCGCTGTCGTAGCCGCCCAGCGTCTCGCGAAATATGTCTACCTGATTGTTTTCGCAGCCGAGGCCGATCACCAGCACGGCGCCGGCATTGGGATGGCGCACCATATTTTGCAGCATGGTGCGGGTGTTCTCATGATCCTGGCCGAGCTGCGAGCAGCCAAACGGATGGCTGAACAGATGCACGCCGTCGATGTCGGCGGCATCGTCGCTTTCACGCAGAAAGCGCTGCAGGATTTGACGCGCAATGCCGTTAACGCAGCCCACCGTCGGCAGGATCCACAGCTCGTTGCGGATTCCAACCTCGCCATTGGCGCGGCGGTAAACCTGAATCTCCCGATCGGCCGCCTGCGGCGGCAGCGTAATAAAATCGGGCTGGTACTGATACTCATCCAGATCGCTGAGATTGGTGCGCGCATTTTGCGCATGAACATGCTCGCCTGCGGCAATCGGCTGTGTTGCATGACCAATCGGCAAACCGTATTTGATCACATGCTCATCGACGGCAATCGATCGCAGCGCAAATTTATGTCCGCGAGCAACCGGCTGACGCAACGTGACGGTAACGTCATCCAGCGTCAGCACGCTACCCTCATCAAGATCGCTGAGCGCGACGGCGACATTGTCGCGCGGCGCTATTTTAATCGCTTGCTGCATAGCCGGTATTCCTCACTGTGGTAATGCCGCTCGCATGCCGTGAGCGGTAATATTTTGCAGGTGTTGCGTGACGGCCTCGACGAGGCCCGGCTGTTGACTGAGATCGCACTGCCAGTGTTGCTCATCGCTCAGCACCGCGCTGACCAACTGCTGGAGCGAAATTGCGCCCTGCGCCTGCTGTGACCAGAGCGTGGCAAAGCGATCCAGCCACTGGGCGTCATCCTGAAGCGGATAACGTTCGCCGTTGCGCTCGCCGCGGTAGTAAGCGATCAGCGCCGCCAGCGCAAAGGTAATGCGCGTCGGCCACTGGCCGCGTTGCTGATGCGCGGTCAGCAGCTGCGGCAGCAGACGCGTGCGGAATTTGGTCATGCTGTTCAGGGCAATGGCGGAGAGCTGATGGCGAATAAAGGGATTGCGGAAACGTCCCAGTACCGCGTCCGCAAAGCGATGCAGATCGTCTGCCGGCAGATCGAGCCCCGGAATCACTTCCTCGCGCAGCAGATTGTCGATAAAGGTGGCGATTTGCGCATCGTCCATCGCTTCGCCCACGGTATTCAGTCCGGCAAGCCAGGCGATCGGCACCATCGCCGTATGGGCGCCGTTCAGGATTGCCACCTTCTGCTCTTTCCACGGCTTGATATCGTCCACCAGGCGGATATTGAGCGGCAGCGCGTCGAGTTTTAATTCATCGGCGACCTGTTGCGGCCCCTGGATAACGAACAGGTAAAATACCTCGCCCGCCACCATCAGCGGATCGCGATAGCCAAGCGTGCTGAACAGCGTTTCGGCCTCTTCCGCCGGATAGCCGGGCACGATGCGATCCACCAGCGTGTTGCAGAAAATATTGTGCTGCGCTACCCAGGCGCGGAACTCGGCAGGCAACTGCCAGATTTGCGCATAGCGCAGCACCAGTTCACGCAGCGCGTCGCCGTTATTATCGATCAACTCGCAGGGCAGAATGATCCAGCCTTTATCCGCCGCGCCAGAAAAGTGCTGCCAGCGCGCCCAGAGCAGCTGGGTGACCTTGCCGGGAAAAGATCGCGCCGGACGGTCATCCAGCCGATCTTCGGCGTTAAAGGCAATCCCCGCTTCGGTGGTATTGGAGAACATAAAGCGAATACGCGCGTCCTGCGCCAGTTCGATAAACTGCTCAAACTGACGATACGGCTGAATCTCCTGATTGACCGAGCGAATCAGCCGCGGCTCGCTAACCACTTCTCCCTGCGCATTCAGCCCACGAATCAGCGCGGTATAGAGCCCGTCCTGATGGTTAAGCGTGTAATCGACCTGACGATCGATGGGCCGGATAACCGTGACGCCCGCATCCAGATCGCTGTTCGCATTCAGCAGATCGATCTGCCAGTCGATAAAGGCGCGTAAAAAGTTACCCTCGCCAAACTGGATAATGCGGGTCGGATATTGCGGTCCGGGAAAATTTTTGCGATTAAGGGTTTGCATGGTTTTTCCTCGGATTACAGCTCAATGCCGAAATAGTCGCGGGCGTTGTTGAAACAGATGTTTTTCACCATATTGCCCAGCAGATCGATGTCGGCAGGCGCTTCGCCGTTTTCCACCCAGCGGCCGATCATCTGGCACAGCAAGCGACGGAAATATTCATGGCGCGTATAGGAGAGGAAGCTGCGGCTGTCGGTTAACATACCGACAAAGCGGCTGAGCAGGCCCATTTGGGCCAGCTGCATCATCTGACGCTGCATGCCGTCCAGCTGATCGTTAAACCACCAGGCGGAACCAAACTGCATTTTGCCCGGCTCGCCTTCACCCTGGAAATTGCCAGCCATGGTTGCCAGCACTTCGTTATCGCGTGGGTTCAGGCAATAAAGGATGGTTTTCGGCAGCGCGTTATTGCGGTTTTGCGCATCCAGCAGGCGCGCCAGCGGCTCAGCCATCGGACGATCGTTAATCGAATCGAAGCCGACATCTGGCCCCAGCAGCTGCAGCTGACGACGGTTGTTATTGCGTAACGCACCGATGTGATATTGCTGCACCCAGCCGCGACGGGCGTATTCCGCGCCCAGCCAGACCAGCACTGCGGTTTTAAACTGCGCCACTTCCTGTTCGGACGGCGCGCTGCCCTGCAGACGACGCGCCAGAATCGCATCCAACTCGCTCTCATCCGCTTCAGCAAACAGCACTACATCCAACGCATGGTCGGACACTTTGCAGCCGTGCGCGGCAAAGTGGTCCAGACGCTTGCTTAAGGCACGGCGCAAATCATCAAAGCGGCCAATGTCGATATCCGCAACGACGCCCAGCTTCTGCATATAGTCGTTAAAGCCTTCGGCTTCGATATTGAAGGCTTTGTCAGGACGCCAGCTCGGCAGTACTTTGATACCGAAACTTGCATCCTGCGCCAGGCGCTGATGATGTTGTAAGTCGTCAATCGGATCGTCGGTAGTGCCCACCATGCGTACGTTCATCTGCTGCATGATGCCGCGCGCGGTAAAGTCATCCTGCTCCAGCAGAGCGTTACATTCATCCCAAATACGATCGGCGGTTTTTTCCGAGAGCAGGACGTTAGTAATGCCGAACGGACGACGCAATTCAAGATGCGTCCAGTGATAGAGCGGGTTGCCGATAGTGTGCGGCACGGTGCGCGCCCAGGCATTGAATTTTTCACGATCGCTGGCATCGCCGGTGCAAAGCGCTTCCGGTACACCATTTGCGCGCATCGCACGCCATTTATAGTGATCGCCCTTCAGCCAGATGTCATACAGATTGTTAAAACGGTAGTTGTCCGCAATCTGCTGCGGCGGCAGATGACAGTGGTAATCAAAGATAGGCTGATCGGCCGCGTAGTCATGATACAGACGGCGGGAAAATTCACTATCGAGTAAAAAATCTTCGGTCATAAAACGGGACATTCCGGTCTCCTCTTACATGAACGTAGCGGATGCGTTCAGCTGATGGCAGAAAAGCTATCATACCAATTGCGCGAGCCGCAGAGATTAATTTGAGATCTGACTCACATATCAGACAACTTTACGCGACCGGTTTAGCGAAAAATTCCCTTCCAGCCCAGTAATCATCTGACGTTTCTTAGATTTAAGTATCCCACATTGCAAAAATGGTTTTTGTGATGGCATTCAACTTTTAAATCGGTATGACAAGTTATCGTCAACCCGTCAGTTTTAATGAAAAGAAATCGCTTTAAAAGGTAAAGAATGGAAAAGAGCAAAAGCAGGGATTTGCTCAACAACGCTTTCTGTCCGCAGTGGTCAGCGGGAAGACCCGCATCAGATAACAACAGCGGCACCGCCGCAAACCGAACTGGAAGAGGTATGACATGCGTAAAATAAAAGGGCTACGCTGGTATATGATCGGTCTGGTGACCATCGGTACCGTGCTGGGTTACCTGACGCGTAACGCCATTGCCGTAGCTGCGCCTACGCTCGAAGAACAGCTTCATATCACCACCCAACAGTACTCCTACATTGTGGCGGCTTACTCCGCCTGTTACACCATCATGCAACCGGTCGCCGGCTATATTCTGGATATTCTCGGCACCAAAATCGGTTATGCGGTGTTTGCCATTATGTGGGCAATCTTTTGCGCCGCGACCGCGCTGGCAGGCAGCTGGGGAGGTCTGGCTATCGCACGCGGCGCCGTCGGTGCGGCTGAGGCGGCAATGATTCCGGCAGGCCTGAAGGCGAGCAGCGAATGGTTCCCTGCCAAAGAGCGTTCTATCGCGGTGGGCTATTTTAATGTGGGTTCTTCTATCGGCGCGATGGTGGCGCCGCCGCTGGTGGTCTGGGCGATTGTCGCTCACAGCTGGCAAATGGCCTTTATCATTACCGGTGCGCTGAGCCTGACCTGGGCGCTCTGCTGGCTGATCTTCTATAAACATCCAAAACAGCAGAAAAAGCTGAGCGATGAAGAACGTGACTACATTCTTTCTGGTCAGGAAGCGCACCATCAAGTCAATAACAGCAAAAAAATGAGCGCCGGTCAGATCCTGCGTAACCGCCAGTTCTGGGGCATCGCGCTGCCGCGCTTTCTGGCGGAACCGGCCTGGGGCACGTTTAACGCCGATCCGCTGTTTATGTTCAAAGTTTACGGTTTTAACCTGAAAGAGATCGCCATGTTCGCCTGGATGCCGATGCTGTTCGCCGATCTCGGCTGCATTCTTGGCGGATACCTGCCTCCGCTGTTTCAACGCTGGTTCGGCGTCAACCTGATTGTTTCGCGCAAACTGGTGGTGACCATGGGCGCGGTGCTGATGATCGCACCGGGCACTATCGGCCTGTTTACCAGTCCGTATGTGGCGATTGGCCTGCTGTGTGTCGGCGGCTTTGCTCATCAGGCGCTTTCCGGCGCGCTGATTACGCTCTCTTCCGACGTTTTTGGCCGTAACGAAGTAGCGACGGCGAACGGCCTGACCGGCATGGCAGCCTGGACCGCCAGTACCATGTTCGCGCTGGTCGTCGGCGCGCTGGCTGATACGCTGGGCTTCAGCCCGCTGTTTGCCGCGCTGGCCGTGTTTGATCTGTTAGGCGCCGTGGTTATCTGGACCGTACTGAAGAACAAACCGGTTTCCGAACTGGAACAGGAACAGGCAACACCGGTCGGCGAGCCGGTTCGTAACTAACCCCCTGCAGACGTGCGTCCCGTGACGCACGTCTGCGCGTTTCCTCGCAATTCCTCTCCGCTGTTCATTTCAGACATTGGCCTGCACGCCGGTAAGTGGTATAACAACTTACAGCACTCACCTGTTATGGATAGATATATGGATACCAGCGAACCACGCCGACTTTATCAACAGCTGGCCACCGAGCTAAAAACCCGCATCGAAGCCGGACAATATCGGGTTGGCGATAAGCTGCCCGCCGAGCGTCTGATTGCTGAGGAGATGCAGGTTAGCCGCACCGTGGTGCGTGAAGCGATTATTATGCTGGAGGTGGAAGGCTACGTTGAAGTACGCAAAGGCTCCGGCATTCATGTGATTTCCATCCAGCAAAATCAGCGCGTCGTTACCCACAGCCAGCTGGAATTTGCTAATTTTGGCCCCTTTGAACTGCTGCAGGCGCGCCAGCTTATCGAAAGCAATGTGGCGGAGTTTGCCGCTACGCGCGTGACGCGCCAGGATATTGTCCAGTTGATGGCGATTCAGGAAGAAGCGCGTAAAGAAGACCGCTTTCGCGATTCCGAATGGGACATGCGTTTTCATGTGCAGATCGCGATGGCGACGCAAAACAGCGCGCTGGCGGCCATCGTGGAAAAGATGTGGCTGCATCGCACCCATAACCCGTACTGGCTGAAGCTGCATGAACATATCGACGAACGCTCTATCGGCAGTTGGTGCAACGATCACGATATGATTCTTAAAGCGCTGATGCGTAAAGATCCCGCCGCCGCCAAGCTGGCAATGTGGCAACATCTGGAAAATACGCGTCAAATGCTGTTCGACGCCACCACCGATGATTTTGAATTTAACATTGACCGCTACATGTTCGCCGAAAATCCGGTGATTTTGCCCGATACTTCCTCTTCACGCTAAAAACAGACGCTTTGGACAACAAAGCGTCTAAAGTCAGAAAACTTCCTTTAGTGTCAGCCTGTGTAAAGCTCCTTTCTGCTAATGATTTTCGACGGTAAAACTCTCATGCTGAGGTAACTTTCCCTGTCTCGTACCAGTGGATTTTGTTACTGTTAGCCACCTTTTCTTACGCTTTCACTGCGGGAAAGGATTATGCGACGTTTTTTTACGTCATCCAGGCAGCAGGCGATTACCCGGCCTGCGGTAACGGCGACTACAATTAACAAAAATCAGCCGGCCCGGCCTCGTTATTGATGAGCCAGTGTTAACAATGAAGTTCAGGAACAATGAATGGATATTTTAAAAGCGCTGTTACAAGCACTGTGGCAACAAGATTTTGAAACCCTCTCCGATCCGACGCTGGTTTGGGCCATTTATGGCGTACTTTTTATGATCCTGTTTCTGGAGAATGGCCTGCTTCCTGCCGCCTTTCTCCCCGGCGATAGCCTGCTGATTCTGGTCGGCGTGCTGATCGCCAAAGGCACCATGAATTTCCCGCTTACGCTGTTTGTCCTTACAACCGCAGCCAGTCTCGGCTGCTGGGTCAGCTATATTCAGGGGCGATGGCTGGGCAATACGCCCACGGTACAAAAGTGGCTGGCCCATTTGCCTGCGCAATATCATCAACGCGCGCATCAGATGTTCCATCGCCACGGCCTTTCCGCGCTGCTCATCGGCCGCTTTATCGCCTTTGTCCGCACGCTGCTGCCAACCATTGCCGGGCTGTCCGGCCTGAGCAACGCCCGTTTTCAATTCTTTAACTGGATGAGCGGCTTCCTGTGGGTGCTGATTCTGACGGTGATGGGCTTTGCGCTGGGCAAAACGCCCATTTTCCGCCGTTATGAAGATGAACTGATGTTCTGCCTGATGCTGTTGCCGCTGGTATTGCTGGTATTTGGCCTGGTGGGATCGCTGGTGGTGCTGTGGCGCAAACGGAACGGCAACGCCAATGAAAAAGGTCAGCCATGATGCGCTGGTTACAGCCGCTACTACGCCAGCCGCTGCGCTGGCTATTGGCTGGTTTGCTGGCGATCATCGCCTTTGCCCTGCTGCCTGCCCTGTTTCGCCATGAAAACGCGCTGCAGATCCGTGCCGCTCATCAGGGCGTAACGCTGCCGGATGGGTTTTATGTCTGGCAGCGGCTTAATGCGCAGGGAATCCAGGTAAAAAGCATTACGCCCGCCCAGGATTCGCTGATATTGCGTTTTGAGTCTGAGGAGCAGAGCCTGGCGGCCCAGCGTGCGCTGCTTAAGATCCTGCCGCACGGCTTTGATATTGCCCAACTGGATAACAGCGGCGGCGGCTGGTTAAATAAAATCTCGCTGCGTCAGCAATCTGTCGGTTAATCCTGCGGCGCGTCGCGTCGCTTCTTCTTCAGAACATTCTTTCTTCACCAACACTTTTGAGCTTTCGGCAAAGAGTGTCTATTCTTACAAAAGGTTATGAGTCGGCATGGCTGCCATTTTTATAACCGCTGCATCTTTACCGTTCACAGGGAACGGCTGAATTTAACAATGGAAGGTCATGATCGAATGAAATTTCGTACCTCGCTTTTTCTGGCTCTGTGTTCCCTTTCCGGCTTTTCACAGGCTGCAGGCGTACTCTGTTTGCAAAAGGAAAAAAACATTGAGCATGAAATTGCCGTTGCCAAACAACATGACAATCAACGGCGAGTGAACGGACTGGAACGCGCGCTGACTGAGGTTCGCGCCAGCTGCACGGACGAAAAGCTCAAAGCGGCTCATCAGGAAAACATTGATGCTAAAAAGCGTGAAGTGTCGGAGCGCGAGCAGGATTTAAAAGATGCCCAGGAAGATGGCGATAAGGAAAAAATCGCTAAACGCCAACGCAAATTACAGGAAGAGCGCGAAGAACTGAAAGCCCTTCAGGCCGCTCCCTGGTAACCCATTTACAGCGTACATTGCCTGAGAATAAAGGAGTGTTTCATGTCAAAAGATACTACGTCAGAACACCTGCGCGCCGAGCTGAAAAACCTGGCGGATACGCTGGAAGAAGTGCTGAGCCATTCTACCGATAAATCTAAATCAGAAATGGACAAGCTGCGCAGCAAAGCGCGCGCCGCGCTGGATGAATCTCGTCTGCGCCTTGGCGAAACCGGCGAACGTTTGTCGGAAACCACCCGCGAAGCGGTTGGCCGCGCCGATGATTACGTGCGTGAAAATCCGTGGCACGGCGTGGGTATCGGCGCCGTTGTCGGGCTGGCGATCGGCATGCTGATTTCGCGTCGTTAATTATGGCCGATTCTCAGCAGAGCCACGGCCCAGGCAAAGGGGTCATAAACATCGGACAGCGTCTCGTCACTACGCTGGTTGGCATGGTAGAAACCCGTGTGCGCCTGGCAGTGGTCGAGCTGGAAGAGGAAAAGGCCAATCTGATACAGATGCTGTTGATGACTGGCCTGACCATGCTGTTCACCGCATTCGGACTGATGAGCCTGATGGTGCTGATTATCTGGGCAGTGGACGCGCAGTATCGGCTTATGGCTATCGCGATTACCACCGGCGTGCTGTTTTTGCTGGCACTGTTTTTTGGCCTGTGGACGCTGCGTAAATCGCGTAAATCGACGCTGCTTCACCACACGCGCAAAGAACTCGCCTCGGATCGCCAGATGCTGGAGGATCGCCATCCATGAACCGTGCTGACCGTGAACAACGCAAAGCGGATTTACTGATCGCCATTCACCAGCAGCGCCTCGATCTGAGTGCGGCGCGGCGTGAATGGCTGCTGGAAACCGCCCGTTACGATCGCGGTTGGATGACGTTGCTCAGCCTGCGTAGCTATCTGGCGATTGGTAGCAGCGCGCTGGCTATCTGGTCAGTGCGCAATCCCAATTTCTTTATGCGTTGGGCGAAGCGCGGCTTTGGCGCCTGGAGTACCTGGCGGCTGATAAAAGCGAATCTACCGCGTAAGCAGTAAAACATGCCCGATGGCCTGCCTTACACCGCAGGCCATCAATTTCAATTTTATTGAACCCCTTTAACTAATTATCTCGCTTACAAATCTTTCACGCCCCACTTATTATCCTCCTCAGTTACCGAGAGCAGCCGTTAAAGGCCTGCAATCACACTATTTAATTGCGATGGCGCATTTCGCCTGCGGAAAAACGACACTGGGGAACACCATGAAAAAATTCGAAAATATTGGCCTGCTGGTTGCACGCATTTTACTGCCGATTCTGTTTATCGTCTCCGGCTGGGGCAAAATCACCGGCTACGATGGTACCGCGCAATATATGCAAGCGATGGGTGTTCCGGCCTTTATTCTGCCGCTGGTGATCCTGCTGGAACTGGGCGGTGGCCTGGCGATTCTGTTCGGCTTCCTGACGCGCTTTACCGCGCTGTTCACCGCCGTCTTTACGTTGCTGACCGCTTTTCTGTTTCACAGCAACTTCGCTGAAGGCGTCAACTCGATTATGTTTATGAAAAATCTCTCTATCGCTGGCGGTTTCCTGCTGTTGGGGATTTCCGGCCCAGGCGCTTACAGCATTGACCGTCTGCTCGGCAAAAACTGGTAAGCGATAGCTATACTTAATTATCAATGGGCGAGAATGAATCTGTTCTCGCCTCTTTCATTTTGGAGGCTTTATGGGACAACTGGTTGATGGCGTCTGGCAGGACACCTGGTATGACACCAAATCGAACGGCGGCCGCTTTAAGCGCTCCGAATCAGCATTTCGCAACTGGGTTACAGCTGACGGCAGCGCTGGCCCAACGGGGAAAGCCGGTTTTAAAGCTGAGCGCGATCGCTATCATCTTTATGTTTCGCTGGCCTGTCCCTGGGCGCATCGCACGCTGCTGATGCGTCAGCTGAAGGGACTGGAGCAGATGATTTCCGTATCGGTGGTTCATCCGCTGATGCTGGAAAATGGCTGGACCTTTGCCGATGATTTCCCGGCAGCGACCGGCGACACGCTTTATCAGCACGATTTTCTTTATCAGCTCTATCTGCAGGCCGATCCGCACTACAGCGGGCGGGTTACCGTGCCGGTGCTGTGGGATAAGCAGCAGCAGACCATCGTCAGCAATGAGTCCGCCGATATTATTCGTATGTTGAATTCCGCCTTTGATGCGGTGGGCGCGCGCGCCGGAGATTATTATCCCGTCGCCCTGCGCGAGAAGATTGATGAGCTGAACGGCTGGATCTATGACACTGTGAATAACGGCGTTTACAAAGCGGGTTTTGCTACCTCGCAAACCGCTTACGATGAGGCGGTCACCGCGCTGTTTCATTCGCTGGATCGTCTGGAGCAGATCCTTGGGCAGCATCGCTGGCTCACCGGCAATCAGCTTACCGAGGCGGATTTACGGCTGTGGACAACGCTGGTGCGTTTCGATCCGGTCTACGTGACGCATTTTAAATGCGATCGTCATCGTATCGGCGACTATCTCAATCTGAACGGGTTTTTACGCGATATCTGGCAGATGCCAGGCATTGCAGAGACGGTCGATCTGAAGCATATCCGCCATCATTACTATTGCAGCCATAAAACCATTAACCCCAGCGGCGTAATTTCTGTCGGGCCCGCTTTTGACTGGGATGAACCGCACGGTCGGGATGAACGCTTTGCCGCAGACGCGTAACCCGTAAGGCGCGAACAGTCAGACAGCTCGCAAATAAGCGCAGACTAAAGCGGAAACGCCCCATGTCATTAATGACATGGGGCGTTGTTTTATATGACTTTCCGCGCTATCCACACGCTTTCAGACTATCGCACTGGCGTTGTCCCTGCTCGAAAAGAGAGGCTATCCTTTTTTTGCCAGCAGACGCGGGATTTCACGCAGGCACCAGGCTTTGGCTTCGCCCATGCTGTCGCGGCGCCAGGCCATAATAATATCGATTTCCTGCGTGGTTTCCGGGCTCACCACGCGCAGGCGGCCTTCGGCAATATCTTTTTCTACCAGCGGATAAGGCATACTCGCCACGCCCAGTCCCGCCAGCAGCGCACGGCGCTTGTCATCCATACTGCTGAGCGTCAGGCGCTGCTGTTTATCCAGCAGCTGCACCGTCAACACCGGCCTTTCGCGTGCGGTATCCGCCACCGCAATGCCACGATATTTTACCCGCGTGGCCTCGGAAAGCGGCTCCGGCTCCTGATGAATGGGATGATCCGGGCTGGCGACAATGACGCTCATGATGCTGTACAACTTGCGGGTATTAATTTCCGTGGAGGCGCGAAAATGGAGATCCGGCGCTACCACAATATCCGCTCTGCCCTGCTCCAGCCGTTCCCAAGCGCCCGCCAGCACTTCCGTTACCAGGGCAATCTGGGTATTGGCTTTCTCCGCCAGCTTCTCCACCAACGGAAATAGCGTTTCGGTCGGCACCAGCGCCTCGGTAACGATCGTCAGATGCGTTTCCCAGCCGCGCGCCAGCGCTTCCGCGTCAGTGGTCAGCTTATCGGCGGCTTCCAACAGCACGCGGCCGCGTTCCAGCAGCATACGTCCGACGTTAGTAAATTTAGTGCGATGGCCGGAACGATCAAACAGCACCACATCCAGCTCCTCCTCCAGCTTCTGCATGGTATAGCTGAGAGCGGAGGGCACGCGGCCCAGTTCACCGGCGGCGGCCGCAAAACTGCCGCGCCGATCGATGGCATCCATCACGCGTAATGCTTCCAAAGTCAGGGCCCGATCTTTTCCCATAGCGAGTCTCTGTCAGTAATTTTGAATATGCCTGGCAGATTAACTGGCTAACAATCCGCTGTCCAGATATTTACCATGGAAAGTGACTGGCGCTCGTGCTGCATAAAAAGGCGCTGACAGGAGGTAATCTAATTATGATGACGTCACGCACCGCGCAACAGTGCGGCCAAGCCGATTACGGTTGGCTGCAGGCGCGTTATACATTTTCGTTTGGCCACTATTTTGATCCGAAACTTCTGGGTTACGCGTCGCTGCGCGTTCTTAATCAGGAAGTGCTGGCGCCCGGCGCCGCGTTCCAGCCGCGCACCTATCCACAGGTGGATATTCTTAACCTGATCCTGCGCGGCGAGGCGGAATACCGCGACAGCGAAGGCAATTATCATCGCGCTGGCGATAACGACATGCTGCTGATCTCAACGCAGCCCGGCGTAACCTACAGCGAACTTAACGTTAACAACGATGCGCCGCTGACGCGTATTCAGCTCTGGCTGGATGCCTGTCCACAGCGCGAAAATCCGCTGGTGCAGCAGCTGTCGCTGGATCTTGTCCAGCCTCACCAGCTAATCGCCTCGCCGGACGGTGAAAAAGGCAGCTTACAGGTGCGCCAGCAGGTATGGATCCATCATTTGAATCTGGAACCGGGCGCGGAGTGGCAGCAGCCGCTACAGGGCTCGCGCGCCTGGCTGCAATCCATTCACGGTTCGTTTCAGGCACTGACGGCGAACGGCGAACGTGAAACTCTGGGCTGCGGCGATGGCGCCTTTATTCGCGATGAGACCAGTATTAAGGTGCAGGCGCAAACGCCGCTGCGCGCGCTGGTGATCGATTTGATGAGCTAAAAAGCGGGGATTGGCGGCGAGTAAAGTTTGCCGAGCCAAAACGTTGAGTAACCGTCTTATCTTACGCAATGATTACAGGTTACGCGCAACGCTATCAGGGGCGACAGCGTCGCCCCTGATGGGCTTATTTCAGAATGGTAAAAGCGGTGGTGACGTGTTTGACGCCGCTGACCCGGCTGGCAATATCCGCCGCCGCGCTGGCTTCCTGTTGAGTCACCAGGCCCAGCAGGAACACTTCGCCATTTTCCGTGGTTACCTTCACATTGGATGATTTCACCTGATCGCTGCCCAGCAGTTGGGAACGCACTTTGGTGGTAATCCAGGTATCGGACGATGCGGTACCTAACGTGACTTTTGGCCCCTGACGGATCTCGTTATACACTTCCGTTGCGCCATCTACGCCGACGGCAATCTGCTTCGCGCGCTCCGCCACTTCCGTACTTGGCGCCTGGCCGGTCAGCAGCACTTTGCCCTGATAGGCGGTCGCCACAATATGCGCATCATTTTTTATTTGCTGATCTTTCGCCAGCGCGTTGCTGACGCGCAGCTCCAGCGTGCCGTCATCAACCTGCGTGCCTACGGTACGCGGATCGGTCGCCGTCTTGGTCGCGACCGCCGCGCTGCCGACAACAACGGCGGCGCAGCCCTGTAATAACAGGGCAGCAAAGATCACTGCCAGTACAGATAATGGCTTCATTACATCTCCTTGTTTATTCCTGATGAGGAAACAGGGTGTTATCAATCAAATCACACAGACAGTTCACGGTAAGCATGTGCATTTCATGAATTCTGGCGCTTCTGTGTGATGGAATGCGAATCTCCACATCCTGCGGGCCCAGCAATCCAGCCAGCTCGCCGCCATCGTAGCCGGTCAGGGCGATAATCGTCATATCGCGCGTCACGGCCGCTTCAACCGCCTTCACAATATCGCGGCTGTTGCCGCGCGTTGAGATAGCCAGCAGTACATCGCCTGCCTGGCCCAGCGCCCTTACCTGTTTTGCATAGACTTCAATATGCAGCCGATCGTCGCCGATAGCGGTCAGCAAAATATTATCTGCGCTGAGCGCCAGCGCAGGCAGGCTGGGACGTTCCGCTTCGTAACGGTTAATCATGCTGGCGGCAAAATGTTGCGCATTCGCCGCCGAGGTGCCGTTGCCGCAGCACAGGATCTTATTGCCGTTCAGCAACGATTGCACCATGGTCATCGCCGCTCGCGAAATGGCGTCGGGTAACGCCTCCGCCGCGGCTATCTGCGTCTGTATACTTTCCGTAAAACAGGCTTTAATTCTATCCAGCACACTACCACCTGGTTTTAAATGTGGGCTTGAAACGCATCGGGTAGCCATGTGAGCTGCTGCCCGGTTATGGCGACCACGTCGAAACGACAGTCAACCGTATCAAAACTGGCGTTGCGCGCGGCCAGCCACAGGGCCGCGCTGCGCAACAGCTTCTGCTGTTTGTGCCAGGTTATGCTCATCGCCGCGCCGCCGAAACGTGCGTCGCGCCGATAGCGTACCTCGACAAACACCCACTGTCGCCCGTCACGCATGATTAAATCAAGCTCGCCAACGCGGTAACGCACGTTGGCGGCGACAAAGATCAGCCCCGCCTGTTCCAGATGACGCCGCGCCATCTGTTCATAGCGCGCGCCTTTTTGCTGACGGCTTAGCTGGCCGGGACCACCTGTCCATGACGATACTGGCTCCATGTCAACTTCCTGTTGATAACGCAATCCTCGGTAGCGCTCAGCTGACCGGTATTGCCGTCAATACGGAAGCCGGGCATCTGGCGCATCTCGCTAAAGTGGTTAGCCAGCGTCCAGGCGTCAATGCCCATCGCATAGAGGCGAACCAGCGAATAATCATTATTAAAGCTGCGCGCCGCCTGCTGCATCAGCGCCGGGTTAGCGCCCGACAACAGCGGAATATCGCTGAATTGCAGACCGTCCATCTCCAGACGGAAATCCGGGCCAGCGCCCGCCTGGAAGCTGCGCGAACTGGCATAGAGCGCGACGTTGCTGCGGCTGCTGACGCGCATGGCGATCATCGGCTTAATCAGCTGAAGTTCGCTCTGGGTCGCCACAATATAAACCGCATCCACGTTGCCGCCGCTAACCGCTGGCTCCGCTGGCGCGCTGCTCTGCGGTGCCGGAATCGTCAGGCCGGCGATGGTGACGCTCTGCGGCTCGCTAACCGCTGGCGTAACCGGCGTACCGCTCAGATTGATCCCCGCGCCGCTGTTAATGCCCTGCTTCAGCTCGGCGGTAGAACCAAACGGCTGCTGAAGAACGGTGCTGCCGCCCAGGGTTTGCCACTCTTGCGCGAAAGCTTTGCTGACGCGATCGCCCAGCGAACTGCGCGGCACCAGCAGCAACGGCATACGTTTACCCTGCTGCCAGATATGATGCGCGGCGTCACGCGCTTCGTCTTCAGGAGAAAGCGCAAAGTAGCAAAGATTCGGATGGTTCTGGATCTTTTCCGGCTCGTTCAACGCCAGCACATTCAGCGGCGTTGAGGTGTCGGCCAGCTGCTGCACATTGTTTTTTAACAGCGGGCCGACCACCAGCGTCGCGCCATCCTGCTGCGCCTGCGCGATAACCTGCTGAATCGGCTGAGAGCTGGTGTCGTACACTTTGATCTCGGCATTGCTGGCCGGCGCTGTCGTAACGCGAGACGGCTGTTGCGCGACGGCTGGCGCCTGCGCCGGTTCGCTTGCGCTTTCTGTGTTATCAACGGGCGCGGCAGAAGGACTGACGACCGCGTCCGCCTGCGGCTGCGCATTGTCAGTCGGGGCTTCGCCCTCCTGAGCGTTCGCGTCCGCCAGAGACACCGGATTCTGCGCGCTGCCGACGGCTGGCGCTGGCGCCTGGTTCAGAACGCCGTTTTTAGCATCAACAAAGCCTTTTTGAATTGCGCTGGCGAAAACCTGCGCCTGGCCGCTTAACGGCAGCAGCAGCGCAATCTTGCCAGTTGAGGCGGGCTGCATATTCTGCATCTGGCTAAGCGCCGTCGGCAGCGTTTTGGCCGCCGGATTCTGCGGATAGCGCGTTTGCCAGTCGCTGATGCCCGCTTTCAACATATCGGGATCGGTACTGTTCGCCTTGTAGACGTTCAGCAGATCGAGCCAGCCCTGCAGCGTATTTTCATCTGCATTAATCACCAGGCTGCTCATCTGCTCCGGCGGCAGCTGTGTTAATGCTTGCCAGGTCGCATCGATATTGTCCTGATGCGCCTTATCCGTCAGCAGCGGTTCCTGCGCAATCAGCGCACGCACCAGATCCAGCGATGGGCGGTTCTGACTGGCTGCGATCTGTAAACTGTAGTAGCGCAGCTGCTGATCTTTAGAGAGAGAAGAAGGATCCAGTTTCGCGAGAATTGCCTGCGCATTGGTAACATCCTGACTGCCGAGGCGCAGCTGGGCGGTGAGCAGTTGCAGCTCCTGACGCTGAGCATCGCTCAGCTGCTGCGGAAGCTGGGTCATCTGCTGATTCGCCTGGGGATACTTCCCTTCATTCAGCAATGCACGTATAGCAAGTAATTGCCAGTCAGCCTTGTTATCATCTGGGCTTTGCTGCACCTGTTGCAGATAATAGTCGGATGTGCCCGTCGCCGGCCCCTGAATATTGACCGAGGGAGTCTGCGGCGTCTGGCCGGTACAGGCTGCTAAGATCAGCCCCGCCAGGAGAACAGGCACGAAGCGTCCTGCTTTTTTTCGAACGACTTTTGAAGGAAGCATACTGTATCCAGTAAGTTTTTTTCAGGATGCTCAATATTAAATCGGCAATTCGGATGAAACAATGAAACAACACGATCGGGCAGAGATTTCTGCCAGCACGCTCTATATCGTTCCCACTCCGATAGGCAACCTGGGCGACATTACCCAGCGGGCGCTGACGGTGCTTGAGAGCGTCGATCTGGTGGCTGCGGAAGATACACGTCATACCGGACTGTTGCTACAACATTTCGCCATCAATGCGCGACTGTTCGCATTACACGATCATAATGAACAACAAAAGGCGGAAGTGCTGCTGGCAAAGCTGCAGGAAGGCCAAAGCATTGCGCTGGTTTCCGACGCCGGTACGCCGCTGATTAACGATCCCGGCTATCATCTGGTGCGCCGCTGCCGCGAAGCGGGTATTCGCGTGGTGCCGCTGCCGGGCGCCTGCGCCGCCATTGCCGCGCTCAGCGCCGCCGGTTTGCCCTCTGACCGTTTTTGCTATGAAGGTTTCCTGCCGGCAAAAAGCAAAGCGCGCTGCGATACGCTACGCGCCCTGGCCCAGGAGCCGCGCACGCTGATTTTTTATGAGTCCACGCATCGCCTGCTCGACAGCCTGCGCGATATGATCAGCGAGCTGGGCGCGGATCGCTACGTGGTGCTGGCGCGTGAGATCACCAAAACCTGGGAATCGATTCACGGCGCGCCGGTCGCCGAGCTGCTGACGTGGATTGAAGAGGATGAAAATCGCCGCAAAGGCGAAATGGTGCTGATTGTCGAAGGCCATCAGGCCGATCAGGAAGCGTTGCCGCTCGAGGCGTTGCGCACGCTGGCACTGCTGCAAAAAGAGCTGCCGCTCAAGAAAGCCGCCGCGCTAACGGCGGAAATCCACGGCGTAAAGAAAAACGCGCTCTATAAATATGCGCTGGAGCAGCAAGAAGGATGACAAAGCGCTCAGAATAACCTATCATCCGCGCCGAAGCTGACCAGACAGTCGCCGCTTTGTCGTCGTCCCCTCTCGGGGGAGACGGGCAGAGGGGAGGAAAGTCCGGGCTCCATAGGGCAGGGTGCCAGGTAACGCCTGGGGGGCGCAAGCCTACGACCAGTGCAACAGAGAGCAAACCGCCGATGGCTCACTCGTGAGTACAGGTAAGGGTGAAAGGGTGCGGTAAGAGCGCACCGCGCGGCTGGCAACAGTTCGTGGCACGGTAAACTCCACCCGGAGCAAGGCCAAATAGGGGTTCACAAGGTACGGCCCGTACTGAACCCGGGTAGGCTGCTTGAGCCAGTGAGCGATTGCTGGCCTAGATGAATGACTGTCCAAGACAGAACCCGGCTTACCGGTCAGCTTCACTCTTTAAAAAAACCCCGCTTCGGCGGGGTTTTTGCTTTGTGCGGCAAGCCAACTCGCTATGCAGAAACTGCGATTACTGGCCAGATGCCGCCCTTTCCTGCTACAGCCGACTCAGGCAATCCAGCGCGACGCTCTTAAAACTGTCGAAATCAATGCTGTCGCGCAGGCGCGTCATGGCGCGCTCACGCATAAAGGTGACGAACAGATCGTAAATCGCCATCGCTTCTTCATAATCATCTTTGCTGATAGCCAGCAGGAAAATGACGTAAGCCGTCTCTTCGCCCCAGGCGATGCCCTGCGGCGCCAGTACGGTATACACCACGCTTTTTTTCGCCAGCAGACCCAGCGAGTGCGGCAGCGCAATCCCCTCACCCAGCATGGTGCTGAGGATCGCTTCGCGCTCCTCAACTGACGGATAAAAGGCTTCATCGACAAAGCCTTCCTGTTCCAGCTGCTGACAAAGCTGGCGGAACAGCTGCGTCTGATCCATCGGCTGGTCGATAATGCAGAAATGGTGCGCATCGAAAAACTTTTCCAGCATATAGGGCTTGGTGCGATCCACCAGCACCTGCTTGCCCAGCTGCTCCAGCTGATAATCAGTAGGAAACGGCGACATCACTACCACCGGTTTGCCCTTCTCGCTCAGGCGAACGGTAGAGATAACAAAATCTTCGTCGAGGCTTTCCAGCATCTCATACTCACGCAGCGAGATAATTCGCGTCACCACCAGCTGCGGATATTTGCGCAGCAGCATCGCCTGCACCATGCGCACGGTGGAATTGCCGGTATCGCACACCAGCATGACCTGCGGATGTCGCTGATAGCCGACGTTATAGTGGCGCTCCAGCCCGACGCCGATATGCAGCACCAAAAAACCGATCTCATTTTCGCTGATGACGTAGGGCGTATATTTGCTCCAGCTGGAAACCGCCGCCAGCGTCATATCATAGGCCATCGGATAGTGCTGTTTGATATTGGTCAGCAGCGGATTGGGAATAGTGATCTGATAGCGCACGCGGGTAATCATGGTCTTAATGTGCGTCAGCAGGTCGGCGCGCAGCTGTTCGTCGCTTTGCAGGTTGTAGTTGTAGTGCGTATTGATATAGCTAAGGATGTAGTTCACCAGCGAATCGCCGTCGTCCGCGCTGATCGCGCTGGGAGCGATCTCTTCTACCCGCCGGGCGGCGATATTCAGGCGCAGCCAGGCCTCTTCCGCAGGCGCAATCACTTTACCGGTAATCGGACGCATCAGATTGATAATATGACGCGCTGCCGCCTGCACATCGCTGTCTACCTCGTCGGCACTAAAGTCGGAAAGCGGATAGCCTTCGCTGATGCGCCGCACCGCAACCGCGCAGTACAGGCGCAGATAAAGCTCGCCTTCATCGGTCATACGAATATTAAAGCGCGCAAAGCACTGCAGCAGCAGCGGCTGCAACGTCAGCAGCATACCGCTGTTGAGCGCTTCCATTTGCAGCAGCGGGCTTTCGCTGTTTTCCTGGGCGATCTGATACAGCAGATCGGTCAGGCAGGTGCGGATCGCCATTTCACTGCCGAACAGCTTCATGCCGTAACGCGGACGCGCTTCAATCGTCAGCTGATAGCGACTAAGCCATTCGCGCACTTCCGCCATATCGCTTTGCAGCGTGGCGCGGCTGACAAACCACTCCTCTGCCAGATCCTCCAGCTTGATAGCCCAGGCGGAAGTGAGGAAGCGCGTCAGCAGGTAGTGAATGCGCTCCGTAGAGGTGCGGGGAACACGCAAATGGGAAGGCGTTTGCTGGCGCAGCCGCTGATAGCGCGCCGGATCGAGAATACGCAGCTGATAGCCTTCGCCGCGACTCAGAACAAACAGCGCACCGTGATCGGCCAGCATCTCATTAAGCATATTGATATCGGTGCGCACGGTGCGCGTGGAAACCGCAAAACGCCGCGCCAGCTCATCCTGCGGCAGCGTCTCGTTTTGCAACGTATCAAATAACTGAGCCAGTCGCTGGTTTGGAAATCTCACGGCAGCTATCCTCTGTTAGCAGCGCCTCAGCGCTGCGATGTTACTCATCGGCCTCTGCTCATGGCACGATCACCATCTGTGATGGCGCCCCAATCGCGGTGTAATCATTGCTAAAACGCAGCTTCCCACTGGCGCTGTCCACAGAGAAGCGGGTGATGTTGTCGCTGCGCTGGTTCAGGACGTACAGCGTTTTGCCATCCGGCGAAAGCGTTAACGTGCGTGGATAATCGCCGCGCGTCCAGACATCCTCAATAAACGTCAGCGCGCCGTCTGGCGCAACCTGAAAGTGTCCAATGCTGTTATGTAAGCGATTCAGCACATAAAGATGCTCGCCGCGCTTATCGATCGCCAGACCGGCGGCAAAGCTGGTGCCTTTATAACCCGGCGGTAGCGACGATACCGTCGCCCCTTCCGTCAGCGTTCCTTTTTGCGGGTTCAGCAGATAGCGCGTGAGGGTTGATGCCTCTTCGTTAATTAAATAAAGCGATTTGCCATCCGGCGCGAAAACAAAGTGCCTTGGCCCCGCGCCGGCTGAAGAAGCGGCCAGCCACGGCGGCGTATTTGGCGTCAGCTTGCCCTGCTCGCTCAGACGATACTGGTAAATTCGATCCAGGCCTAAATCGGTGCTGAACAGGTAACGACCCTGCGGATCGCTGGCGATCATATGCGCATGGGGCCCATCATGATCGCTGCTGGCAAAGCTGCCTTCTACCGCTGCCTGCGGCTGCGCAGCGCCCGGCGGGCCCTGATGCTGTTTGCTGTCGCTGGCTTTTTCCAGGCCGCCATCGGCCCGCACCGGCAATACGGCGATGGTTCCGCTGACATAATTAGCGACCAGCAGCTGTTTGCCGTTGGGCGTGAGCGACAGGTAAACCGGGCCGCGTCCTTCAGAGCTGACCCGATTGATCTCCGTCAGGCTACCGTCCTTAGCCAGACGATACGCGACAATAATACCCGGATCGCTTTCGCTGCCGACATACAGCACGTCGCCCTGCGCATTCGCCGTTAGCTGCGCGGCATTCGGCAGCTGGCTGACCTGGGTTTTATCGCTTAGCGCGCCGTCAGGCGCGATGTTAAAACGGTAAACGCCCTCGCCGTGCGGCTGATAGGTGCCGACAAACGCATAAGGCGCCGCTGTCGCCAGCGGCGCAACGCCAAACAATGCCAGATAAATCGCTGATTTGCTTATTATTCTCCCCTGTGGTTGTATTGCCGTTGCGCCGCAATGGGCAGAACTTAGCCTACCAGCTTTTTGGTCATTGCCAGCAGCGTTCTGACATCTTCAGGCCGCGTATCGCCAGAGGCTTTATCGATAATCGAACTGTAGATATGCGGAATGATTTTGCTGACGCCCGCATCCAGCGCAATCTGCAAAATCGCCTCATAGTTATCGAGATCGATGCCGCCGGTCGGCTCCAGCCAGAAATCGTGATCGGCGCAGGCCTGCGCTACCGCTTTAAATTCATCAACCGCCTTCAGGCCGCCCATCGGGAAATATTTAATCGAGCTGCCGCCCATATCCTTCAGCATAGCGATCGCAGTTTCGACCGGCACAATCCCGTCCGGAGCCTGCGCGCTGAGCGGGCCGGTGGAGATTTTGACTTTACCCGGCGTGCCGGTTGGCGAAACCAGACCGTTAACTACCGTTTGCTGCTGTCCCAGCAGCGCGCGGCTAGTCGCCACGCCGGTAAAGACCTGATTGACATGCTGCGGCTGCACCTGCGCGGAAATTTCGCTGACCATCGCCGACTGACGCGGATCGCCCGCGCCGAGGCCAACGGAGAGCGCGTTATCGATCAGCGCTGCATACTCACGCATATCCTCAACGGCGCTCTCCACGCTGGCGTAGTTTTTCGATAACACGCCGACCAGCACGTGACCTTCAGCGGCCTGCCAGATGGCCTGGGCGTTAGCTTTCGAGCCTGCCAGTACGTTCAGGCACACACGGTTTTGATAAAAATCAGGCGTCAGCGTCATGCTTGTTTCTCTCCTGTCAGTAGGGCCTTGATGCTAAGAAAAATGATATTGAGCTGTTCCGGCGTCACACTGCGCACGTCAGCTTCAACAATGCCTTCATTGGCTTTGTAGCCACGGAAATAGATGGCGATCGCGCCATTTTTCAGCGCCTGGACCAGTTCGCCGGTGGTTTGGCCAATGGCCGCTTCGTCAAAATGAATCTCCGCACGGGCAATATCGCGGCCAGCGGCATCCCACACGACGCGCGCGCTGACGCCGTTAAGGCCATTCAGGCTGTCGATAAAGGGCGTCATTTTTTCCACCATCTGCGCGCCGCTCTCTTTTTCACGCGTCAGATAGTTTTCAATCGCCTGCGTCAGGCCGAGAATGCCCTCTTTGCCGACTTTCATCGCCCGGCCAATACCTGAGGACTGGCGTTTAACCCACTCAACGTATTGCTGTTTGCCAACTACCAGCCCGCTGGTCGGCCCTTCAATCGCTTTCGCGCCGCTGTAGATCACCAGATCGGCCCCGCTCTGGTAGTAGCGCTGTAAATCCTCTTCCGCCGCGGCATCGACAATCAGTGGCACATTATGCTGGCGTGCCACCACGGCGGCCTGCTCAACGCTAAGGTGGCTTTTTTGTACGCAGTGGTGCGATTTGATATATAAAATCGCAGCGGTTTGCGGCGTGATCGCAGCAGAAAGCTGATCCGCCGAGCATTCGTTGGCGTAGCCCGCTTCAACCAGGCGGCCGCCGCCCAACGCGACCATGGTGCCGACCGGCGCGCCGAAATTGACGTTGTGGCCCTTCGGCAGCACGATGTCGTGCGGCACGGTCAGCGGCGCAGCATGTAAGTTGTCCAGCAGCCAGGCGTTATCTTTCACAATGACCGCTGCCACCGACTGGGCGATGCCCGCCGAGGCACAGGAAACCACCACGGCATTTTCCGCGCCGAGCAGTTTGGCAATGTAGGCACCGGTCTTATCCACCAGGTCTTTCATTTCAAAATAGTGATTCAGGCCATATTTTACCGTGTCCACGACATCCGCCGTCGGCGTAGAGACGCCAAGGATCGTCATGCGGCCAGATGCATTAATGACCTGCTTCAGGTAATATTTTTCATAAATCGAAGACATGTTTTGCTTTCCCTTCATCGGTAACATTCCACTGTCCGGCGACAACCGCCGCCAGCGGGACAAAATGCTGCTGGCCCTGTACGGTTTCCCCTTCTGAATCCAACAGAGGACGCGGCTCGTCGCTTAACGTAAACAGGGTAAAATCGGCATCAAAGCCCGGCTCCAGCCGCCCTTTTTGCGTCAGGCGCAGGCCGTCGGCGGCTTTCCAGGTGACGCAGTCAATAATTTGCGGCAACGTCATGCCGACGCTGAAGAATTTCGACATCACGTTCGCCAGGCTTTTTACCGGGCCCTCGATGCGGTTACGGCAGTAAATATCGGAGCTGATGGTGTCGGGCAGAATGCCCAGCGCGATGGCGCGCCGCGCCACCTCAAAACTAAAGCTGGCGCTACCGTGGCCGACATCGAGCCGCACGCCGCGCTGCAGCGCTTTTTTCACCGCAAAACGCAGCTCGCCCTGCGGGTTCAAAATACGGTTGGGTTTGCCGTTATAGCAGTGGGTAATAATGTCGCCAGAGGTGAGCAGATCGGCGATTTCATCCAGATTCGGCGGGTTGTTGCCGATATGCACCATCAGCGGCAGACCGCCGTTCTCCTGCTGGATCTCTTTTGCCAGCCGCAGCGGTTTGATACCGTTTTCGCCCACCACGCTGCTGCTGATGCGCGCTTTAATGCCCAGAATAAAGCCCGGCAGACGGCGCAGCGCAGCGCTTACAGCGGGCTTATCAATCTGGCTGAGATCGGCCAACTCGTTTTGCGTGAGGATCCCGGTGCGCGCGATATTAAGCAGCGCATAAACCTGCGTTTGCGCAGCGCGCGTCAGCTGATAAAAGTCATCAATCGCCTCTGCGCCAGTGCTGCCCGCGTCCACCACTGTGGTGACGCCGGTAGCGACGCCGATACAGTCCGCCTCATCGTGATAAATCGGTGATTTTGGATAGCAGTGAACGTGAGAATCAATCCAGCCAGCGCTGAGATAGATTTCGCCATCCAGCACCCGCTCCTGTTTCGCCTCACCGCTTACTTCGCCAATCGCGGCGATCTTTCCTGCTTTAACCGCAATATCAACTAGTCGCTCATCAACCAGCCGGGCGCGGCGAATAATCAGATCGAACATGACAACTCCTTCTGGCGGGCCTGCCCTGGCCGACAGACCCGCGTGGTTTACAGCGCAACCGGGTAGATAGCGCCCAGCACCATCGCGCCAAGGATCGCGCCGCCGGTGATCGGTTTATTCCACAGATAGAACAGCAGCGCGCCTGCCAGCGAGCCAAGACCGATCGGAATGGACGCGCCCATCGCAGACAGAATGATAAGCGGCCCCAGAAAGCGACCAGAGGCATTACCGGCACCCATCATGACGTCCGCGCCATAGGTGGAGTCGCTCTGGTTGATGGTGAATTTACGCGCCAGAATAATGACGTAGCCAATCGCCAGACCGATAATCAGGCCGGTAATCAGCGAGGCGGCGAAGTTAGCAACCGGGAAGACGATGCCCGCGCCCAGCAGCAGCGCCGGAACGCCCAGCCCGACGCCGGTCTGAATCGCGCCGCCAATATCCAGAATCCCCACCAGCGACCCTTCAATAATGCGAGCAAACAGGAAGCTGGCGCCAAAGGCCGCTACCGCGCCGTAGGCGCCGGTTTCAATGCCAGCGCGCAGCATTGATACAAAAGCGACTTCGTTAAAGGCGCCGATGCCGTACAGGTAATACATATGCGTACCGGCAAATACGCCGGAGGAAAGCAGACCAACAAAGATCGGGAATGACCAGTCGGCGTACCAAAATCCACTTTTAGTCTCGTTCATCTCATTGCCCCCGATTATTTTCCGCTCAGGCTGTTATGGATCATTTCAAGCCAGTTCGGCACGCCCGCGTTGAAGGATTCCAGCAGCTTCATATCAAAGCCACGGAAGAAGCCACTCAGCACAAACAGCAGAACAATGGAGAACATCATGACTTTGGTCACTTTGTTCCAGCCGCTCTCTTCCACGCCTTTACCGATCAGAATGCCCAGCACCAGGCCCGGAACGGCGTTGCCCATGATCAACTGCGCCAGACCACCGAAAATCGTTGCCCAGAAGCCCGATTTTTTGCCAGCGTCGATCGCTGCCAGCCAGAAGATCACCGGCATCACGGTGTTAACCAGCAGGTTGGCGGCGGGAACCAGCACTTTTACCGCTGTCACCTGCAGCGCTTCCGGTACCGCCGAAGCGGTTGAGTTCAGGAAGGCCACCACCACCATGCCGATGAAGCCGCACACAATCGCCATCTTTTTCGGATCGTGCAGCGTTTCGGCGACGTTACGGTTTTTGATCATCAGCGCCGCGGCGCCCCAGTTGGGGATAATGCGGTGGTCAACGTCCTGCGTGAAAGAACCGGCCGCGACGGAAGAAGCCCATGCGTTAAAGAAGAAGCCGAGGCCGAAGGAGAAGTGAGAAGCGGGATCGCCTTCACAGGAGTTGAGTTCGCCCAGTGTTCGAAATGCGCCCATGCCTTGAGAGGTTGGCGCATGGAACATACGCGCGGCACCCGCGCCGACGCCTACGCCGACCAGTCCCCCAATCACCAGCGACTTAAGCAAGATAATTAAAAACATCAGTTTTTCCTTATGTCTTATCGCCTAACGTTTTTATGGCGTGACCGTAAACTCCACCTTGTCGGTATCAATCACGGTCACGTTGACGGTAATCTCCAGCTCCACGCTGTAGTTCCGTCGCTCTCGCGGCAGAAAGAAAAACAGAAACCTTTCCTTTCTGACGCTCTGCTGCGCTCGAATAACCTTGACGTCCTGTGGCTCGATACGCAGCAATACTTTCTGAGTGGATTGCAGCACCTTGTGCTGCACGCGGCTCAGCGCGTCGGCAAAGGCTTTACTCTGCGTATCGCCTTTACCGCTGACCTGAACCGTCGTGGTGAATTGCTGTTTCATGCTTAGCTGCCGTATTTTTTATTCCAGGCCTGCACCAGCTTCTCGCCCAGTTCCTCTTTATCCATAAAGCCAAAGCCCAGTACGTTCGCGCCTTCGTTAATTGCCGTGACGCCTTCATCAATAGAGCGCATGCCGTGTTTGGCTTTATAGCCATGCTTGTTTTGCGCGGTGATGGCGCCAGCGCCGCCGCTGCCGCAGAAAGAGATGCCGAAATCGGCGTTTTCTGCTTTCATCACGTCACCCAGCTTCATATCCGCCGCGACGCCCGGTACCACGACGGCGCGTCCGCCCGCTTTTTCGATGCCGGCCGCCACTTTTTGCCCTTTACCTAAACGATCGCCAATGACTACGGTTACCATGTTGCGTTCCTTCTGTTAGATTTGTTGACTGCTGGCTGGCCTGCGCCGCCGTTAATTAATTTGTTTTCGCGACTTCAAAATGAACCGAAAGCAGCCATGCTTCTTCACGCGGCAAATTGCCGAACAGATCGACGACCTGCTGCGCCAGCCGCATCGATTCAGGGGAAATATCCTCAAACAGTTCGGCTTCAACTTCCGGCAGCGGCTCGCCGGTTAATGAACGCAGCGCCATTGCGCGTACGTGGGAAGCCAGCATTTGCTGCTGTACCGCGTTGGGATAAATCGCTTCAGCGCTAAAAAGTTCATCGATTTGTTTCATCACCCGCTCGGCCAGCGCTTCAATTTCCGCATCGCTTACCGGCTTTTGCACCGCACTGTTATTCACCTTGCCGGTAATGCTGCCAACTTACTGATTTAGTGTATGATGGTGATTTTAAGGTGCTTGCGTGGCTTCCATTTCCATCAGATGTCCTTCCTGCTCCGCTACTGAAGGCGTGGTGCGTAACGGCAAAAGCACTGCCGGACATCAGCGCTATCTCTGCTCTCATTGCCGTAAAACATGGCAACTACAGTTCACTTACACCGCCTCTCAGCCCGGTACGCACCAGAAAATCATTGATATGGCCATGAATGGCGTCGGATGTCGCGCCAGTGCACGCATTATGGGCGTTGGCCTCAACACGGTTTTACGTCACTTAAAAAACTCAGGCCGCAGTCGGTAACCTCGCGCATACAACCGGGCAGTGATGTGATTGTCTGCGCTGAAATGGACGAACAGTGGGGCTACGTCGGTGCTAAATCACGTCAGCGCTGGCTGTTTTACGCGTATGACAGGATACGGAGGACGGTTGTGGCGCACGTCTTCGGTGAACGCACTCTGGCCACACTGGAGCGTCTTCTGAGCCTGCT
Source organism: Mixta sp. Marseille-Q2659 (assembly GCF_940807255.1). Lineage (GTDB taxonomy): Bacteria > Pseudomonadota > Gammaproteobacteria > Enterobacterales > Enterobacteriaceae > Mixta. Next base: position 54,464 of record NZ_CALNWY010000016.1, read on the forward strand.
GTCGGCCTTTGAGGTCGTGGTATGGATGACGGATGGCTGGCCGCTGTACGAATCACACCTGAAGGGAAAGCTGCACGTTATCAGCAAGCGTTACACTCAGCGCATTGAGCGACATAACCTGAATCTGAGACAACATCTGGCAAGGCTGGGACGGAAGTCACTGTCGTTCTCAAAATCGGTGGAGCTGCATGACAAGGTCATCGGGCATTATCTGAACATAAAACACTATCAGTAAGTTGGAGTCATTACCCACCTTGCCTACTCCTGATTACCTGAAATTCCATTTGTTTCGCGTTGAAAACAAAGTAGCGCTATCGCCTAATCCTTTGTAGCCCGACTTTTTCCGCCACAAAGTGGAAATAGCGGCACGTGAAGTGAGCGAGGTCGCAAAAAAATCAGGTTGTGCGTAATAAAGGGGATAAAAATAGATTTCGCGCAATAAAGCACGCTGAAATACACGGATTAAGAATAATTGACGTCGGTCAGAAAAAAGAGCGAAAGGGAAAAATAGGCAGCAATAAGAAAAGGTTATTAATAAAACGGAAAGGAGAGCATATTGAAGCAAGTAATAAGGAGCATTTATTTAGCCCGTTAACAATTTCCAGCTAAATAATTAAAAGTTTCAACGCGTATTACCAATAAAAAACCGGGCACGCCAGGCTGCCCGGTTTTTATGAACAGGATTTACTGTCCGGCAATGCTCATTTCAGGCAGCAACACCGAGCCGCACTGAATATTACTGCGCGTCTCAATATCATTACCGACGGTGACAATATTACGCCACATATCTTTCAGGTTGCCGGCAATGGTAATCTCGCTGACCGGATACTGGATCTCTCCATTTTCCACCCAGAATCCCGCCGCGCCGCGCGAATAGTCGCCGGTGATACCGCTCACGCCCTGTCCCATCAGCTCAGTTACCACCAGGCCTTTACCCATTTGCTTAAGCAAATCGTCAAAGCTGCTGCCCTGACCGGCGATGCGCCAGTTATGAATGCCGCCCGCGTGACCGGTGCTTTTCAGGCCCAGCTTGCGCGCGGCGTAGCTGGTCAGCAACCAGGTTTGCAGCACGCCATCTTTGATAATTTCCCGATCCTGCGTGCGCACGCCTTCGCTGTCAAACGGCGTGGAGGCCAGTCCTTTCAGCAGATGCGGTTTTTCTTCAATGGTCAGCCATTCCGGCAGGATTTGCGTACCCAGCGCATCAAGCAGGAAGGTCGATTTACGGTAAACGCTGCTGCCGCTGATGGCGCCGACCAGGTGTCCGAACAGGCCGGTAGCCACTTCCGGCGCGAACAGCACCGGCGCTTTCATGGTCGGCAGCTTGCGCGGTGCCAGACGCGACAGGGTACGACGCGCGCACTCCTGACCCACCCATTCCGGCGACTGGAGGTCTTCCAGCGCGCGACCAATGGTATAAGCATAATCGCGCTCCATATCGCCTTCAGCTTCAGCGATAACACAGCTGGAGAGCGAATGGCGGCTGGAACAATAGCTTTGCAGCATGCCGTGGCTGTTGCCGAAAACTTTAATGCCGACGTGGCTGTTAAAGCTGCCGCCTTCGGTATTGGTAATGCGTTTATCCGCCTGCAGCGAAGCCTGTTCGGCGCGCGCCGCCAATTCGATCGCTTTATCAGGATCGATCTCCCATGGATGGAACAGATCGAGATCCGGCGCGTCAAACGCCAACAGCTCGCGATCGGCCATGCCGGCAAAAGGATCGGGCGAGGTGTAACGGGCGATATCGACCGCCGCCTGTACGGTGCGCTGAATGGCGTCCGGGCTGAGATCGGTAGAAGAGGCGCTGCCTTTACGATTCTGGTAATAGACGGTAATACCCAGCGCGCCATCGCTGTTGAATTCAACGTTTTCGACTTCACCATAGCGGGTGCTGACGCCAATACCCGTGGTTTTACTGACCGCCACCTCAGCGCCGTCAGTGCCTGCTTTCGCCAATTCCAGCGCCTGGGCAACCGCCTGCTCCAGCACTTTTCGTTGTTCTGCAACCTGAGAGAGTATTTTCATTGACCTACCATAATATGATGAGTACGGTCTGCCTGCGTCGGCTAAGCCTTTGACTGAGCCGATCTTGCACGGCAACGCGCGAGTTGTATCCTTATCTGGAGTCTAACAGAGTCAGAGAACAATTTCGCAGTAGCCGCGTAACCTGATAGCATTAGCCTCTTTTTCAGGAGCCTGATAATGACGAAACACCCCGAAGAGTGGCTCGACGACGTACCGGATAATCAAGAAGAAGAAGATGAAGAGATTATCTGGGTCAGTAAGAGTGAGATTAAACGTGATGCCGAGGAGCTGAAGCGACTTGGTGCGGAGATGGTGGATTTGGGGAAAAACTCCCTCGATCGCCTGCCGCTGGATGAAGAGTTGCGCGACGCCATTGAACTGGCGCAGCGTATTAAAAAAGAGGGCCGTCGTCGCCAGCTCCAGCTGATCGGCAAGCTGCTGCGCGCACGCGATCCCGATCCGATCTACCAGGCGCTGGATAAGCTTAAGAACCGCCATAACCAGCAGGTTGCGCTGTTCCATAAGCTGGAAGCCTTGCGCGATCGTTTGGTGGAACAGGGCGACGATGCGATGGCCGAGGTGCTGAACCTCTATCCGCAGGCCGACCGTCAGCAGCTGCGCAGCATGATCCGCAACGCGCAGAAAGAGAAAGCGGCGAACAAACCGCCAAAATCTTATCGCCAGATTTTCCAGTATTTGCGCGAGCTGGCCGAAGCCTCTTAATAAAGCATTGGCCTGAGCCGTTTACGGGCGCCCTGCTACAGGCCCCGTAAAGCATTTCCGCGCCGTTACCGGCGCGGTTTATCTTTTGTCGCCCCGCTATTTCCCCAGGCGATCCAGCAGTTTCTGATGGATGCCACCGAAGCCGCCGTTGCTCATCACCAGAATGTAATCGCCCGGATGCGCATGTTTGGCAATCGTCTCTACCAGCACGTCAATATCAGCGCTCCAGAAAGCCGGCTGAATACAGGCGTCCGCCACTTCCGATACCTGCCAGGGAATATGATGCGGCTGGAACAGAAATACCTCGTCGGCCCGGCCCAGTGCAGGCGCCAGATCGTCTTTGCTGACGCCCAGCTTCATGGTATTGGAGCGCGGCTCCAGCACGGCGAGAATGCGCGCGGTGCCGCCGACTTTGCTGCGCAGCGCGGCCAGCGTTGCCAGAATCGCGGTGGGATGATGAGCAAAATCGTCATACACTTTGATGCCGTTCGCTTCGCCACGCAGCTCCAGGCGACGGCGCGCATTGATAAAGTCATCCAGCGCCCGTCCGGCATCTTCCGGCTTCACGCCGACGTGCCGCGCCGCGGCAATCGCCATCAGGCCGTTATGCATATTGTGTTCGCCCACCAGCGACCAGTTCACCTCTGCCACACGTTCGCCGTCGAGCCAGGCTTCCCAGCGCGAAGCATCCGGCGTCAGCTTTTTCGCCTGCCAGCGGCCGTTTTCACCCACGCTTTCCTGTTCACTCCAACAGCCCATCGCCATTACCTGCTTCAGGTTGGCATCATGTTCCGGCAGCAGGATTTTGCCCTGGCCTGGCACAATACGAATCAAATGATGGAACTGTTTCTGAATGGCACGCAGATCGTCAAAAATATCGGCGTGATCGAATTCGAGGTTATTCAAAATTAAAGTACGCGGGCAATAATGAACAAACTTGGAGCGCTTATCGAAAAAGGCGCAGTCGTACTCATCGGCTTCAATAACGAAGAATGGGCTTTTTCCTAAAGTTGCCGATACCGAGAAATTTCCCGGCACGCCGCCGATCACAAAGCCCGGTTCCAGCCCGCAGGCCTGTAAAATCCACGCTGTCATGCCAGCGGTGGTGGTTTTTCCATGGGTTCCCGCCACGGCAATCACCCAGCGGTCGCGCAGCACAAAATCATGCAGCCATTGCGGCCCGGACATGTAGGGAATATTGCGTTCCAGCACCGCTTCTACGCAGGCGTTGCCGCGCGTCATCGCGTTGCCGATGATCACCAGATCCGGCGCCGGATCGAGCTGGCTGGCATCGTAACCCTGAATCAAATCAATGCCTTGATTCTCCAGCAGCACGCTCATTGGTGGGTAAACATTAGCATCGGAGCCGGTAACTTCATGGCCCATCGCTCGTGCCAGCATCGCTAACCCGCCCATAAAGGTGCCACAGATACCAAGGATATGAATACGCATAAAAGGTCCGTTCTCGAAAAAGTTCGAGGCACAGTGTAGCGCTGAGCGACGCGGGAAGAAACGGATTTGACCTATGGTCTTTATGCCTCATTCCGTTAAACTGCCTGAGCATTCGTTGCAGCTTTGTACCCTATGCTGCCACTCCATCGTAGATTCAGGGATTGTGTTATGAAAACATTAGGCGAATTTATCGTCGAGAAGCAACACGACTTTCCGCATGCCACAGGTGAACTGACGGCGCTGATCTCCGCTATTAAGCTTGGCGCTAAAATTATTCATCGCGACATTAACAAAGCCGGTCTGGTTGATATTCTGGGCGCCAGCGGCGTGGAAAACGTTCAGGGCGAGCAGCAGATGAAGCTCGATCTGTTCGCTAATGAAAAGCTGAAGGCGGCGCTGAAGGCGCGCGGTATCGTCGCCGGTATCGCGTCCGAAGAAGAAGATGAAATCGTTATCTTCGAAGGCGTGGAAAACGGCAAGTATGTCGTGTTAATGGACCCGCTGGATGGCTCTTCAAATATTGATGTTAACGTTTCCGTCGGCACGATTTTCTCAATCTATCGCCGCGTTACGCCACCCGGCACGCCGGTGACCGAAGCGGACTTCATGCAGCCGGGTAATAAGCAGGTCGCCGCCGGTTACGTGGTTTACGGCTCGTCCACCATGCTGGTTTATACCACCGGCTGCGGCGTTCACGCCTTTACCTACGATCCGTCGCTGGGCGTATTTTGCCTGAGCCAGGAGCGCATGACGTTTCCAGAGGTGGGTTACACCTACTCGATTAACGAAGGCAACTATATCCGCTTCCCGCAGGGCGTGAAGAAATACCTGAAGTTCTGCCAGGAAGAAGATAAGGCGACGCATCGTCCTTATACCTCGCGCTATATCGGCTCGCTGGTAGCAGATTTTCACCGCAACCTGCTGAAAGGCGGCATTTATCTCTATCCCAGCACCGCCAGCCATCCCAGCGGTAAGCTGCGCCTGCTGTATGAATGCAACCCGATGGCGTTCCTGGCGGAACAGGCAGGCGGCAAAGCCAGCGACGGTAAAAATCGCATCCTCGATCTGCAGCCGGAAGCGTTGCATCAGCGTTGTCCGTTCTTCGTCGGCAACGAGGCGATGGTTGATGATGTCGAGCGCTTTATGCGCGAATATCCTGACGAGCATCAGGCGTAAGACATAACAGAGGCCGCCGGATAAAACTGGCGGCCTCTGACATTCTGGACGGTTTTAACGCGCCTTACGGATACGGAACGGCAACTCACCCGCTGACCGACGGCGTTTCCAGCAACCACATAATCGCCGTCTGGATGATTCACGCCGCATTTCACTGCACCATCTCGCGCCTTGCTTTTACCCGCACCTGAGACTCCCCCCTCAGCGCAATCTTCTTTACCGCGTTCGCCCTGCATGCTTGTTGCTCGCCACCGGCGTTAACCATTGTTATAGTGAATTTTTCCTTTCCGTCCTGCCAGGGAGCGTTAGATGACGGCTTTTACTTCCATATTGATCTTGCTTGTACTCGGTGGCCTGAGTCTTTTTGTTCACAATACCGCCGTAACCATCTCTGTCGCCGCGCTGCTGATCATTAAATTAACGCCGTTATCGCACTTTTTCCCCTACATAGAAAAACAGGGCCTGACGCTTGGCATTATTATTCTGACTATTGGCGTGATGTCGCCGCTGGTCAGCGGCTCCTTGCCTACCAGCACCTTGCTAAAATCCTTTCTCGACTGGAAATCGCTGTTGGCGATTGTGGTAGGGATCGTGGTTTCCTGGCTTGGCGGACGCGGCGTAACGCTGATGAGCAGCCAGCCGACCATTGTTGGCGGTCTGCTGATCGGCACCATTATCGGCGTTTCACTGTTTCGCGGTGTGCCGGTGGGACCACTGATTGCCGCCGGTCTGGTTTCGCTGTTTATTTTCAATAAATAACCGCAGCTGGAGCATTCCGAAAGCGGAAAAAGGGGGCATACTTTCAGTGTCAGTTGGCTATAATAGCCGTCACTCAACGTATGACGAATGAAGGAAAGCGAGATGAGTTTGAACCTGGTTCCTGCCGGTAAAGACCTGCCAGAAGACATCTATGTCATCATCGAGATCCCGGCCAATGCCGATCCGATTAAATATGAAGTGGATAAAGAATCTGGCGCGCTGTTTGTTGACCGTTTTATGTCAACCGCCATGTTCTATCCGTGCAACTACGGTTACATCAACCACACCCTGTCTCTGGATGGCGACCCGGTAGACGTACTGGTGCCGACGCCGTATCCGTTACAGCCGGGTTCAGTGATTCGCTGCCGTCCGGTTGGCGTGCTGAAGATGACCGACGAATCTGGCGAAGACGCGAAGCTGGTTGCCGTACCGCACACCAAGCTTTCTAAAGAATACGATCACATTAAAGATGTGAACGACCTGCCGGAACTGCTGCGTGCCCAGATCACCCATTTCTTTGAACACTACAAAGATCTGGAAAAAGGCAAGTGGGTTAAAGTTGACGGCTGGGATAACGCTGAAGCCGCTAAAGAAGAGATTCGCACCTCTTTCGAACGCGCTGCGAAGAAGTAATCACCGTCGGATAACGATGCTGATAAAAAAACACCGCCCCCTGGGGCGGTGTTTTTTTATTCACCGGTAGAGACTTCATCCCGCCGCAGCCAGTCGCCGCTTGGGATATGTGTTAAACCTGCGACCGAACGCTGGTAAACATAGAGCCAGGCGCTGCCGTACGGCGTCTGGATCAGCTGGCGCTTATATTCGCCGCCGCTGGTCCGAAGCGCGTCCAGTTCCCCTAACGTTGTCGCATCGATGCGGTAAACTTCACCATATACGGTGCCTTCTCCCGGCACGACGCCGGGATAAAGACCGATATTGTAAAGATCGTAGCCCTCGATCTGATGATCGCCGAGCCACTGCGCGTTAGTCATCCAGTGACTGTTTCCCTGTTTGCGCCGTAAACTGCCATAGACAATTATTCGCATGCTAAAACTCAAACTGATAGAGCAAATCGAGTGCCTGGTCGACGCCGGACACCGCTTCCAAATAGAGTTTAGGCATCAGGCGGTAACGCAAGGTTAGCGTCGCCAGTGAATCAAAGATGCCCACTCCATATTTTACTTGTAGACCCGGCAACACATAGCCGCTGACCTGAACCTGTTGGCTGTCGCCAACGCCAGCGGTGTCGAGCGCAAGATTGCTGACGCCGAAGGTCTCGCCGATTTTACCCACAACCTGCCCACTTTGTGCAACCCCTAAACCAACAAGGGCGGAAGTGAGTGCGTTGCTGTCGCCGTCGGTATCCAGTCCCTGACCGCGTAACAGATAGGATAGCGCTTCCTGCTGGGACATCGCCGGGTCGGAGAAAATTTCCGCTTTCGGCTCGTCCGCCAGCCCGGTTACGCGTAATCCGGCGGTGACATCATCTTCAGTAGCTTCAGGATTGCGGATTGCTTCCAGATTGATATAAGGCTGATCCGGCGGACCGGCGAACTGCAGCTCCCCTTTACGCACCAGCAGGTCCTGGCCGTAGGCGTGGAAGCGGCCGGACGGGATATTGATTTGTCCGTTCAGCCCCAGCCCGCGCTTATCCTGTACCAGCTTCAGATCGCCGTTCAGTTTTGCCTTCAGGCCAAAGGCGCTGAGCCGCACATCGTCGCCCACGTGAATAATCAAATTACTGTTAATGGGAACGGCCGCCGTCTGCGGCGCTACCGGCTGCAGATTTTCATCAAGCAAGACTTCATCCGAGGAGACGCCGGTAGCGCTTTCCGGCACTTCCTGCACCACGATGCGCGCCCAGGGTACATCCACTTTGCCATCCAGCGTAAAGGCGATGGGCGAAGCATCGAAAGTCAGATCGGGCGACACGTCCATGCGCACCATCGGCGGAACGGTTACCCTCACGCGGTCGCCGCGCGCCGCAATATGGGCGCGCCAGTTGTCCAGCTGACTCCAGTCGGCATTACCGTTGAGATTAATCTGGCCATGCGCCGTCTGAATCAGGCCGTCCAGCGTAGAACTCATGCCGTTAAACGCCATCGACAAATTGGCGCTGGTCAAATCGACCGGCATAAAGCTGCCTTCCACATCCACATTGCGCAGCCCCAGCTGGCCATAAACCAGCGGTTTCTGAAGATCGCCGCCCAGACGCAGACTGCTGTTCAACATGCCTGCGATCTGCTCGCCACGCATCAGCGCCGGATTAAGCAGCGCCAGCGAAATGTTGGTAATGTTGATATTGCCTGACAGGTTACGGCGATTTTGCGGATCGCTGATCTGCACCTTGCCGTCAAACTGACCGTTATTGGCGATGCGCAGCAGCCAGTCCAGCTGTGCTTTGCCGTCACGCATCGCGGCGTTAAGGTTCAGCGTATCAAAGGCGATCGGCAGCGCATTGCCTTCCACATCCTGCGTGACCTTAACGCCGTTGCCTTTCAGCGCCACGCGCCCGGTCGGCAGCGAGCCGTCGCTGTGCCAGCTGACATCCGCATCGCCGCTGAACACGCCTGCCAGCTGCGTTTCTTCTGGCAGGAAGGGTTTCAGCATTGCCAGGTCGAAACGGTTTAACTCGACGCGCGCATGGCCGTCCGGCCCGGCCTCTATCGGCTGCGGCACGCAGAGCTGGGCATTCGGGTTGCGCCAGCAGTGCGCACCGATAGTGGCGGTCTGCCGTGCATTCAGATAATCGATAGACATGGCCCGTGTTAGTCGCCACTCGCCAACCGGCGTATCGAAGAAGGTGTTATTCAGCGAGCCTTGCCAGCGCTGCTGCTGCCGATCGAAGCTGCCGTCCAGCGTCAGCTGCCCGGAAACCGGATCCCCGTTAACATTAAGCTTCAACTGATGCTTATGCTCATTGCCGTCCGCATTCAGCGTTAGCTGATTGATAGCCAGCGACGCCTGCTTCAGCCGATCGACGCGCAGCTGAAGCTTGCCTGCGACCTGATCGCTTGATTTAACATCGCCTTCCAGCCGCACGCGGGCGATAGTCAGCTCCTGCCAGCGCAGCGCGGTCGCAGTCAGGTCAGCTAACAGCTGCGGCGCCTGAAGCGTGCCGCGCGCTTTAATGGTGCCTTTCGCCACGCCACCCAGGCCCGGCAGCGCATTATCCAGGTGCGGCGCATCAATATTGGCGTCCAGATTGAGCGCGTCGCCCAGCTCGCCTTTAACATCAAGGTTGTTGCGTCCCAGCACCAGCTTAATGCCCGGAATATTCCACTGGTTGTAGCTGTTGCCGTACAGAGTGCCGTCCGCCGAAACCGCATTCTGTTTCACCTTGCCGCGCAGCTGTAGCTCCGGCACGCGCATCTGCCAGCTACCGCCGTACAGGCTGCCGCGCGTGGTGATTTTGCCATCCAGCGTGGCGGGCCAGTCAGGATATTGCTGGGCCGTGTTGATTCCGGCCAGCGTCAGCTCGCTACGCCAGCTGATCGCCTTGCTCCAGTCCACCAGCCCGCTGAGATCGGCATGGCCTTTCAGCGCTGACAGACGCAGCTTATCCAGGCTGAACTGCTCGACGTTGCCTTTGCCATCCAGCGCCAGATCGGCAGGCGGAATAGACTCACCCTTCAGCGCGGCGCGCAATGACATCACGTAGTCGGTCGCCTTGCCGTTGAAGCTGAAATCAAGGTTGTCCGCCTGATACTGCACCGCGCCGCTCAGCGGCCAACGCAGCTGCGGGCTGGTCAGCTTCAGCTGAAGCGGCAGGCCGACGGTCGCCAGCTCGGTTTGTCCGTTCAGCTGGGCATTTAGCGGGCCGGAGAGATTTAACGCCAGCTGCAGCTGCTCTCGCATCGCGCCGCCGAGCGTCATTTTGATCCTCTCCCCTTTCAGCGGCTCGACGTTCAGCGCGCCGTTCAGGTTGAAATCGACCGGCCAGCTATCGGCAAGCGTCGCCTGACCGCTGGCCTTAATCTGGCCCTGCGGTGAATCAATATCCAGCGTTTGCAGTTGAAGCAGACGATCCTGGGTTTTCGCCTTCAGCAGCAGCTGATTAACCGCCAGCTCGGTATCGCCAGTCAGCCGCAGCTGTTCGCCGACAATCTCCTGAATGTCAATATCCAGCGGCAGACGGAAATCAGGCATCGCCGGCAGCAGCGGCTGATCGAACATCGCCTTCAGCGTCTCGCCCAGCGGCTTCTCCTGCGGCTGCGGCTGCTGAATTTTCGGCTGCACCACCTGCTCATCGGCAACCTGCGCCGCCTTCGGCAGCGCGATAAGCAGCCCCTGAATGCGCGTCGGCGTCAGCGTCAGCGCACGCTCTTGCCAGTGCAGACCGGTGGTGAAATCCATCAGTGAAATGGCGGTGTTATCCATTTTCACATTGATATTGTGCAGGCTGAGATGGCGCAGCGTTACCGGATACGGCGTGCTGAGATCGCCTGACGCGCTCTCCTCTTCCGGCGGCGGCTCACTGGCGGGCGTCATTTTGCTGCTGTCCACCACCACGTTCAGATCTTTCAGCCCAAGATCGTTGACACAGAAGGCGGAGTTTTTCAAACAGCCCAGCTGCACCGCCAGATGAAACTCACCGGCGTTAACCGTTACGCCAGGCATTTCGTACTGCACGTTTTTCAACGTCAGATTACGCCAGCCGCCGTCAACCTGCTGAATAGAGAGACCCGGCACCCAGCGCGTGGCGCCTTTTAACAACAGATGCAGGCCGGGCGTGGTGCCGACCAGAAATAAGACGCTGCCGAGCAGCACCGCTAAAAAAATCAGAATCCCGATCAGGACCTTTTTCCACAGTTTCATAGTTCAGGCCCCAGTCCGATGTAAAACTGCAATCCGTGTTCCTCTTTATCGCCAATGGGCCGCGCCAGATCGAACTTAATCGGCCCCACCGGTGATTGCCAGCGCACGCCGATACCGGCACCGGTTTTGAAATTGCTCTGTTTGATGTCGTTGACCGCTTCGCCGGAATCGACGAACACCGCGCCCCACCATTTGCCGCTAACGTTGTACTGATATTCCAGCGAGCCGGTCGCCAGCTTTGAGGCGCCGGTCAGCTTGCCGTCGTCGTCGCGCGGCGAGATGCCTTTATATTTGTAACCGCGGATGCTGCGGTCGCCGCCAGCAAAGAAACGCAGGTCAGGCGGCACTTTTTCGAAATCGTTGGTTTCGATCCAGCCCAGATTGCCGCGCACGACGAAACGATGCTTATCCGCCAGCGTGCGGATCCAGACGTTTTGCGCCTGCAGCACAAGGAAATCGACATCCGAACCCCAGGTAGTATCGGAAATATCCACAGAGTAGCGTTGAGAGTCGCCCCAGGTCGGCATCAATCCGCCGCGCGAACGGGTGCGGTTAACGCTTACGCCAGGATAGATAAGCATGGTGGTATTGGTGACGTTGGCCTGGGTAAAGTGATCCAGGCTCCAGCGCAGGTTGATGGCTTTTTGCCAGCCGGAACTGTTATCCCAGTAGCGCGACAGCGCCAGCGTGGTGGAATCGGCTTTGGTGTCGTTGAGATCGGTGCGCTTCAGGCCGCCCTGAACCAGGTAGTATTGCTCCAGCGGGCTTTTCAGCAGCGGCACTTTATAGCTGAAGTCGAGCTGCTGCTCCGGCGCGGAGATATTAGCGCTGGTGGTCAGGCTGTGCCCGCGCGAGTTAACCCACGGCTTACGCCAGGTGGTCTTCAGACGCGGCCCGACATCGGTCGAGTAGCCAATACCGGTTTCAATGGTATTTTCCGTGCGCGGCGAGACCACGCCGCTGAGCGGTAATACTTTATCTGCCGTGGTTTTATCGAATTCTGGCGCGACCACCACTGAATTAAACCAGCCGGTGGCCGACAGTCGGCGGTTCAGCTCCGCCAGATCGCGCGAGCTGTAGTAGTCGCCTTTTTTAAACGGCACCAGGTTTTGCAGATACTCTTCACGGATCTGCGAGCCTTCAAACGACACGTCGCCAAAGCGATAGCGTTTGCCGCTGTCATAATCGATATCCCAGAAGGCTTCGCGTCGCGCTACCGAGACGCCCAGCTGGCTCTTTTTGAAATCACTGTCAAAGTAGCCGTTGCGCAGCGCCAGATTGGTGAAACCTTTTTTAAAGCTGTCATAGTCGCCGTGGTTAAGGATGGTGCCGTTTTTCGGCCGCCCCTCTTTAACCCACTGCTGGTATTCCGCATCATCGCGCGCATCGCCGCGCAGAATAATGGTGCTGCCGGCGATTTTAACCGGCTCGCCGGGCGTGACTCGCGCAATCAGTACCGGTCGGCCACCGTTCGCCGGCGCCGGGCGGCTTTCAAAATTAATATCAGGTTCGTAGTAACCCAGCGCGTGCAATCCCTCTTCGATGGCTTTTTTTACGCGCGCGCGAAAACGTCCGTCGGCAGTGACTTCATCGGTAGAAATGGTCGACAGGCTCGCCCTGACGTTTTTCTGTAAATCCCCGTTTAACCCTTCCAGCTGTAGGCGGATATTCGCAGCCTGAGCGCCAGGCGCGGCAATCAGCAAACAGGCCAGGCAATAGACATAATATCGAGGCACGCTGACTCCTGTTAATGTTGCCGAATCCCCCTTTGTTCCTGGGGGCAAATAACATCGCGAACCAACAGGCGCTAATGTCGACGTCGAGTTTGGTTAACAGCATAGCTTTCATCCTGTGGTTCCGGCTACGCTTCCCGCAGGCAAAAAAGCGCCGTTAAGGCAAATTTTGCTGGTATTCTCCAAAAACCCGCGCTGCGTTACAACCAACAATGCTTTTCTGCCACCGCAACGCAGCGGGAAACGCTGTTTTAATCCTTCTCAGGCACCCGCTTATTTATTAAACAATCTGCCGCAGTAACAGCGCTGGCGAGCTGAGCTACGCTACTGCTATAATCCTCAGCAGCCGCTTTGCGGCGTTTGTCATCCCTTTCTGCCCCGACCTGCGTGTCGAACCGGCGCAGACATTTTTGGCACGGATAGCTCAGCATAACCGGAAGGTTACAGTGATGCCGCATCGCGCGCTGCCCAGGCCAAAAATGACAAGTACCCAAAACCAACGGAATCTTTATGTTAGATAGCTTGCTTGTCATACTCGTGTTGATTGCGGTCAGCGCCTTCTTTTCGTTGTCAGAAATATCACTGGCGGCCGCGCGTAAAATTAAACTCAAACTGCTGGCCGACGACGGCAATGTCAACGCGCAGCGCGTGCTGAAAATGCAGGAAACGCCGGGAATGTTCTTTACCGTGGTGCAGATCGGCCTGAACGCGGTCGCCATTCTTGGCGGTATCGTTGGCGACTCTGCCTTCTCTCCCTCTTTTCAGGTGCTGTTCGAAAAAGTGGTTTCGCCGGAACTGGCGGAACAGCTGAGCTTTATCTGTTCCTTCACGCTGGTCACCAGCCTGTTTATTCTGTTTGCCGACCTGACGCCAAAGCGCATTGGCATGATTTCACCGGAAGCTATTGCGCTGCGCATTATTAATCCGATGCGTTTCTGTCTGCTGCTGTTCCGCCCGATGGTGTGGTTCTTTAACGGCATGGCGAATATGATTTTCCGCCTGTTTAAAATACCGATGGTGCGCAAGGACGACATTACCTCCGACGATATTTATGCGGTGGTGGAAGCGGGCGCATTGGCGGGCGTGCTGCGTAAACAGGAACATGAGCTGATTGAAAACGTGTTTGAGCTGGAATCGCGGACGGTGCCCTCCTCCATGACCTCGCGCGAAAATATTATCTGGTTCGATCTGCATGAAGACGAAAGCAGCCTGAAAGAGAAAATCGCGCTGCACCCGCACTCGAAATTCCTGGTTTGTAACGGCGATATCGACCATATCGTCGGCTATGTTGACTCTAAAGAGCTGCTGTTGCGCGTGTTGGGCAACCAGAGCATGGCGCTGAACAGCGGCCTGCAAATTCGCTCGGCGCTGATTGTGCCGGATACCCTGACGCTTTCTGAAGCATTAGAAAGCTTCAAAACCGCCGGAGAAGATTTCGCGGTCATCATGAACGAATATGCACTGGTCGTCGGCATTATCACGCTGAATGATGTGATGACCACGCTGATGGGTGACTTGGTCGGTCAGGGCCTGGAGGAGCAGATTGTCGCCCGTGACGAGAACTCGTGGCTGGTGGAAGGCGGCACGCCGATTGATGACGTTATGCGCGTGCTGGATATTAATGAGTTTCCGCAGTCCGGCAACTATGAAACCATCGGCGGCTTTATGATGTATATGCTGCGCAAAATCCCTAAACGTACCGATTTCGTTAAGTTCGCCGGCTATAAGTTTGAAGTGGTGGATATTGACAGCTATCGCATCGATCAGCTGCTGGTCACGCGTATTGATGAGCGGCCGGCGGTACTGACCATTAATAAAGAAGCGGAAGAATAAAAGAAGAGAACATCCAGAAAGGCGGCTGATTCGGTGCCGCCTGACAGCACAAGGGCGCGTTCATCGCGCCCTGTTTTTTTACTGGTACTCAGCCTGTAGTCGCAGCACCTGGCGGTTTACTTCTGACATCACGCTAAAATGCTGCTTGTCCTTAACGCGCGGAACGAGGATTTTGCCTTTATCAAACTCGAACGCGCCTACATCCTTGATGTAAATCCTTCCTTTAAACAATGTTTTAACATATTTGGCGATCTGGAAGGGATTATAACGTTGGAAAATCTTCATGTTGCTTTCAACTCCTGAAAAATGAATACGCTTCGCCGTTGCCAAAATCGGTACGAGCCCTTGAAGCGCAAAGTGCCGATAAACTATAGAACAACATCCTTTTCCTGTGTTCCTAAAATTAACTTTTTTTACTGATTTGACACATCATTACAGGACACTCTGTTAGTACCGCCACCAGAGACAGTATAAACCTACAGTCTAAGGGAATTTGTGCAGTCTGCCGCAAAGCTGGCAGGTCGATGAGACAGCAGCATAATCGCTGCTTATTATTTCAAAAACATGACCAAGTGGTCCGATCACCTGCAAAAGGAAAAAATAATGACTCGCGCCCCGCTCACCCTTCTGTTTAGCCTGTTGCTGCCTTTAGCCGCCAGCGCCCATGATTTTGTCAACGGACAGCGCGTGGCGCCGGTAGGCATCAGTGATAAAGGAGAACTTATCTATCAACAGGATGATTTCAGCTATCGCTCCTGGAACAGCGCGCAGCTGGCCGGGAAAGTGCGCGTCGTGCAGCACATTGCCGGTCGCTCATCCGCTAAAGAGAAAAATGCCGCGCTGGTCGAGGCGATAAAGCAGGCGCATCTGCCGCAGGACCGTTATCAAACCACCACCATCATCAATACAGACGACGCGATTCTTGGCACCGGCATGTTTGTGCGTAGCAGCATTGAAAGTAATAAAAAGCAGTATCCGTGGTCGCAGTTTATCGTTGACAGTAACGGCGCCGCGAAGAAGGCCTGGCAGCTGGAGGACGGCGGCTCCGCCGTGGCGGTGCTGGATAAAACGGGGCGGGTACGCTTTGCAAAAGATGGCGCGCTCACGCAGGAAGAAGTGCAGCAGGTAATCGCCCTGCTGCACCAGCTGCTTAAATAGCCTCAGAAAATAGAAACGCGGAAGCCGGGATTAAGGAAAGATTCGCGCGGCGCATAGTCCAGCGAGCGCCCTTTCCAGTCGTGAACATGGGCGCCAGCCGCGATAGCCACCGCATGTCCGGCAGCGGTGTCCCAAATATTGGTCGGCCCAAAACGGGGATAGAGCTGCGCTTTCCCTTCCGCAACCAGGCAAAATTTTAGCGAGGAGCCGATGGCAACCGTTTGATGCTCGCCCAGCTGTTTCAGGTATTCTGACAGCTCATCGCCATCCCGATGGGAACGGCTGACCACCACCAGCGGCGGACGCGCATCACGGATTTTAATCTGCGCTTTTTGTCCCGCCTCCTCTTTCCATGCTTTGCCTTCCGCCGCGGAGTACATCACGTCCAGCACCGGCGCATAAACCACGCCCAGCACCGGTTTGCCCTGATCGATTAGCGCAATGTTGACGGTAAATTCGCCATTACGTTTAATAAATTCTTTGGTGCCGTCCAGCGGATCGACCAGCCAGTATTGCTGCCAGTGCTGACGCACTTCCCATGCAGGCGGATCCTCTTCTGAGATAATCGGCAGAGTGGGCGTTAGCTGCTCCAGGCCCTTAACAATGACCTGGTGCGCCGCCAGATCTGCAGCAGTAACGGGCGAGTCGTCAGATTTGTGAGAAACGTCGAGCGGCGCCTCGCCATCGTAAACTTTCATAATGGCGTCGCCCGCTTCGCGCGCCAGCTGGCAAATTTGCTCTAACATTTTTCACCTCTTTATCGATGACCGGAGTAAGCCTGGCGATTACGCCGCAGCCTACGATGATTGATCATGCTGTTTAAGCATAGCAGCTGGCATGCAGGCGTTTTTTCGCCTTTATGCGCCGCCTGTTTATACAGATCGTTTAGTTATCAATAGCATAATTAACACATCGCTGTCATTACCGTTACCGGCACTTCACTTTTAACTCACCGTTCTCTCTTCGTTATTTGCTGTTTGCAGCATTATTTATCTGCTCGCTGTCACAAATTCATGCATTGAAACGTAACGTTTACAGTTTAATTTGAGAAGTTTGCAGGGATTATTTTCAGGAGGAAAAGATGATTAAGGGTACAGCGTTACTGGCTTTTACCACGGTTTCATTACCGCTTTGCGCCGCAACGGTCGATTTTCGCATTATGGAAACTACCGATTTGCACAGCAACATGATGGATTTTGATTACTACAAAGATAAACCCACCGATAAATTCGGCCTGGTGCGCACCGCCACGCTGATCGCCGCTGCGCGAGCGGAAGCAAAAAACAGCGTACTGGTGGATAACGGCGACGTGATTCAGGGCAGCCCGCTTGGCGATTATATGGCGGCAAAAGGGCTGAACAAGGGCGAAACGCATCCGGTTTATCAGGCAATGAATACGCTGAATTACAGCGTCGGCAATTTAGGCAATCATGAGTTCAATTACGGCCTGGATTATCTGGATAAAACGCTGGCGGGCGCGCATTTTCCCTACATCAACGCCAACATTATTGATGTCGCAACCGGTAAGCCGCGCTTTACGCCCTGGCTGATAAAGCCGGAAAAAGTGGTGGGACGGGATGGCAAAACCTACACGCTGAATGTCGGTTATATCGGCTTTGTTCCGCCGCAGATTATGGTTTGGGACAAAGCTAACCTGCAGGGCAAAGTAACGGTTGAGGATATTACCGCAACCGCCCGGCGTTGGGTGCCGGTTATGCGTCAGCAGGGAGCGGATATAGTCGTTGCAGTCGCCCACTCCGGTTTATCCAGCGAGCCTTATCAGGCGCTGGCGGAAAACTCCGTCTGGTATCTCAGCCAGGTGCCAGGTATTGATGCCATTATGTTTGGTCATGCTCATGCGGTGTTCCCCAGCGCCGATTTTGCCGCTATTCCCGGCGCAGATATTGAACGGGGAACCCTGAATGGTATTCCGGCCGTAATGCCAGGTATGTGGGGCGATCATCTCGGCGTGGTGGATTTAACGCTGGATAATGACAGCGGCAAATGGAAAGTCACCCAGGCGCGCGCCGAGGCGCGACCGATTTATGATAAAGCCGCCAAAAAATCGCTGGCACAGGAAGATGCAGCGCTGGTAGCGGTGCTGGCCGATGTGCATCGCGCAACGCGTGATTTTGTGGCAAAACCGATCGGCAAATCTGCGGATGTGATGTACAGCTATTTATCGCTGGTGCAGGACGATCCCACGGTGCAAATTGTGAATAATGCCCAGCGCGCCTGGGTTGAGCATTTTATTCAGGGCGATCCCGATCTCGCCAACCTGCCGGTGCTGTCTGCGGCGGCGCCTTTTAAGGCGGGCGGACGTAAAAACGATCCGGCCAGCTATGTGGAAGTGGAAAAAGGTGACTTAACGTTCCGTAACGCTGCCGATCTTTACCTTTATCCCAATACGTTGGTGGTGATGAAGGTAAATGGCGCGCAGGTTAAGGAGTGGCTGGAGTGTTCCGCCGGTCAGTTTAATCAGATCGATCCGCAGCTGCGGCAACCGCAATCGCTGATTAACTGGAATTACCGCACCTATAATTTCGATGTGATTGATGGCGTAAATTATCAGATCGATGTCACCCAGCCAGCTCGCTACGATGACGAATGCCAGTTAATCCATCCGCAGGCTTCACGCATTAAAAACCTGACCTGGCAGGGTAAACCCGTCGATGCCGATGCGACCTTTCTGATAGCAACCAATAATTACCGCGCCTGGGGCGGCAAATTTGCCGGAACGGGAGAAAAATATATCGCGTTCGCCTCGCCGGATGAGAATCGCGCCATCGTTTCAGCCTGGATTAGCGCCCAAACGCAGGCACAGGGCGAAGTTCATCCGCAGGCGGATAATAACTGGCAGTTGGCGCCCATTAAGAGCAATGTTCAGCTGGATATTCGTTTCGAAACGTCGCCATCGGAAAAAGCAAAAGCCTTTATCGCCGATTACGCACGTTATCCGATGCGCTACATTAATCAGGACGAAACCGGCTTCGCTATTTATCAACTTGACCTGCAAAAATAAGCAACCAAAAGAGCCAGCGGCGGCTGGCTCTTTATTTAACCCTTTTATTAACGCAGCGGATTTTAAAGCAAAGCAATAGAGATAATGTCAGATAATCAGATTTAATTAACTTTCAGACTTAACGGTTTTAAAAAATTCTGCTCAGGTATTTTTTTATTTGTCACTTGCTGCAGCGCACCAAGGCCAAACTGTACGATACCAACGATGCCGTTACCGATATCTTTAATCGCACCGCCAATATCCAGGCCAAGCAGCTTACCGATACCGGTGCCTAACGGCGAACCGACCTCAGTGGCATTGGTTTGAAGACCAAACAGCGCGGTTCCTTTATCAACGAAACCGCCAATCGAACTTCCGATATTAGCGCCGATATTGTTAAAAAAACTAAAACCACCGCCAGCCTGAGCTATTTTCTTTCCGTTTAATTCTCGCATAACAATCCCTCTTTGTACAGGTTGGTTACTTCAACAGGGCCTTAATAATAAGACGAGGCGATTATAGTCAAAATTAATTTAACAAATTAACAGCGATACTGTTAAATTATTGAAAGGTGTAAGTGAGCAAATAAAAATAAGAAAATATTGATATAAATAACCTTTAAACAGAAGATGTTAAGGGCATTTAATAAAAAAGAGCAAACAGATAATAATGTTTGCCCTGTATAATTTATTTAATTATCGAAGCGTAATTAAAGAATTTCTAATAATTCCACTTCAAATACCAGCGTACTGAATGGCGGAATTGACGCACCTGCGCCGCGCTCGCCGTAAGCCAGGTTGTGAGGGATGGTCAGTTCCCATTTAGAACCGACCGGCATCAGCGTCAGCGCTTCAATCCAGCCGGCGATAACGCCGCTTACCGGAAACTCTGCCGGCTCACCGCGCGCCACGGAGCTATCGAAAACGGTGCCGTCAATCAGCTTACCGGTATAGTGAACGCGAACATGATCCTGACGGGACGGGATCGGACCGGTGCCCTGATTGATCACGCGGAACTGAAGCCCAGATTCGGTGCTGTTAACCCCTTCACGCTGGCCATTTTCCTGCAGATAAGTCTGGCCTTCTGCCGCCATCGCCTGCTGGCGCTCACGACGAACGGCATCGGCACGCTCGTGTATTTCGCGCAGCGCGCGATGCACCACGTCAACCGGCACGGCTGGCGCATTCCCTTCCAGCGCATCACGCAGGCCTGCAAGCATTGCTTCCGGCAACAAGCCCTGTAAACCCGATTCCAGTAGCTGCTGCCCTACCTGCAAACCAATACCGTAACTCGCCTGCGCTTCAAGACTGTCAAAAGAAGGGGTGGTCATATTTTATCCTTTCATCATTCGCTCAAAAGAGGACGCAGCATATCAGCCTGCGTTGCAAGGGTAAAATCTGCATTCTCCCGATGACTTTTTGTAATGAAAAGGAAACAATAGCGCTATCGCAATTTTTGTAATCCAGACAGGCACTTTGCGTCTTTTTTGTCCATAATTCATCGTTGGAACAACGGCGACGCGCCCGAAGTGCTGGAGATAATGTTATGCAGAAGGAATCCCGTTCTGGCATCCGATCGTGGCTGACAGGCCTCTGGCACCTGCCAGATCACATCAGCTGGATGAATCCGCTGCCACCAGCTCACCGCCGCGGTATTATTCTGGCGCTCATCGTTATGCTGCTGGCTTTTCTCTGGCCCGTTTCCACCCCGCAGGACAATACGCCTCGTCCCGTGAATCAGGGCGACGGCAAAGAGGTGCCGCTGCAGGCGGAAATTTATGATAACCCGCCCGCGACGCAGCCTACCCAGCCGCAGCCACAGGACAATGCGCAGTGGCGTAGCTATCAGATCGCTTCAGGCCAGACGCTGGCCCAGCTTTTTCGTGATAACAATTTGCCGGTCAATGATGTTTTCGCCATGGCGGACGTCGAGGGCGATGATAAGCCGCTCAGCAGCCTGCATAGCGGTCAGCAGGTAAAAATTCGACAGGATGCGAATGGCGTGGTGACAGGTCTGACGGTGGAAGGCAATAGCGGCCCGGTGCTTTTTACCCGGCAGCAGGATGGATCCTTTCTGCGCGTTCGCTAGCCGATGCATGGCACCAGACCGCTAAACAGCACAAACAAAAACGCCGACCTCAGGTCGGCGTTTTCATATTACTGAAATAACTTATTCAGCAACAACGTTCACGTTCAGCTTAGCAAACACTTCGCTGTGAACCTGGAAGCTCACTTCATGCTCACCAGTGGTACGCAGAACGCCGTTCGGCAGGCGAACTTCGCTCTTCGCCACTTCAACGCCAGCTGCAGTTACAGCGTCAGCGATGTCGCGGGTACCGATAGAACCGAACAGTTTGCCTTCGTCACCCGCTTTAGAAGCGATGGTTACGGTGCCCAGCGCGTTGATTGCTTCAGCGCGAGCGTTGGCTGCTGCCAGAACGTCAGCCAGTTTGGCTTCCAGTTCTGCACGGCGAGTTTCGAAGAACTCAACGTTTTTCTTGGTTGCCGGGACAGCTTTGCCCTGCGGTACCAGGAAGTTACGAGCATAGCCCGCTTTAACGTTAACCTGATCGCCCAGGCCGCCCAGGTTTGCTACTTTATCAAGCAGAATAACTTGCATTACCTTATCCTCTCAAAGTCGATAATTGGACAGTGGCCGATTACTGATGACGATCAGTGTACGGCAGCAAAGACAGGTAGCGCGCGCGCTTGATAGCACGAGCCAGCTGACGCTGGTATTTAGCGCGAGTACCGGTGATACGGCTCGGTACAATCTTACCGCTTTCAGTGATGTAGTTTTTCAGCGTAGCGATATCTTTGTAGTCGATCTCTTGAACGCCTTCCGCGGTGAAACGGCAGAACTTGCGACGACGGAAATAACGTGCCATTTGGCTAGTCTCCAGAATCTATCAATTCAATCTGCTCGGCATGCAGCACTATTTTGCTCAGTCCATTGCGCCCTTGGTGGCTACAAATGAAACCTTCAACGCTAAGCTGCGTGCCGACCGTTATATGTTGAGTAACCGCCTGATGCGCTTTGCCGCTAATAATGACGGGCATACGACACCAGGCTTGCCGGAAGAATCCGGCCTCTTCCTGCTGCGAGCGATGCTCAAGCACCAGCTGGCAGTGCGGAATCCCTGACGGACTTACTTTTTGCAGCGGCATCCGACACACAGTGCCCGATAAGCGCAGCCGGTTCGCCGTCACGGTCGATTACTCTTCAGAATCCCCGGCATCTGCATCGTCAGAGGTTTCGTTAGCGAAATCTTCACGACGCTCACGGCGCTCGTCTTTCGCTTTAACCATCGGAGATGCTTCGGTTACAGCGTTTTTAGTACGCATAACCATGCTGCGGATAACGGCGTCGTTGAAGCGGAAGTTAGTTTCCAGCTCATCGATCACTTCCTGCGGTGCTTCAACGTTCATCAGAACGTAATGCGCTTTGTGCAGTTTGTTGATCGGGTAAGCCAGCTGACGGCGACCCCAGTCTTCCAGACGGTGGATCTTACCTTCTGCACCAGTGATGGCACCAGTGTAGCGTTCGATCATGCCCGGAACCTGTTCGCTCTGGTCAGGATGAACCATAAAGACGATTTCGTAATGACGCATCGAATTTGCTCCTTACGGATTATTCAGCCTCCTGTCAGGGTCAGCCGTGGCCCATGGAAGCAAGGAACGTTTTAGTGTACGGCTGAAAAATTGACGCGTAATCATACTGGCGCACGAGGGGAAACTCAAGCGGGAATCACGGAAAAAGCGCGAAAGTCTGGGGCGTAAACCGGTAGACACCTCAGCCTTGCGCGCATAGTTTGAACGATCAAAGAGATACGAAAAAATCCGTCAGCGCACGGAGCGCCTGCGGCGTGATTTTATGGCTGACGTCGGGCTCGGTCAGCCAGGTGAGTTGCCGATCAAGCTGCGCATCGCTCAGCGCCTGGACCAGCCGCCGGGTTTCCGCTACGGGAACCACCTCGTCCGCCTCGCCGTGCCAGAGCAGCAGCGGACGATCCGCCAGGCGGCTGAGCTGACGGCTGGGATCGTATTCCGCCAGCGGCGCCAGGCTGCGGGCCAGCGCCTGTTGTTCAGCGGGCGTCTGCGCCTGGAAGGGAGGAAACAGCGTATGGCTCAGCGACATAAAATAGCCCGATCCCATCAGACAGCCGACGCGAGCAAGCTGTGGATAGCGCGCCATCGCGCCTAAAGCAGTCATGCCGCCCATGGATGCGCCCGCCGCGCCGAAACGCTCGCCGTCGATCAGTCCACGCGCCCGCAGCGCCGTTTCCAGCTGTGGCAGCTCATCAATATTGCGGCGCAAGATATCCCAGAAATGGGCCAGCCGGTAGGCGCTGTCGCCGCGATAGCGCGAGCCGTGTTCATCGGCATCCGGCATAATGACGCGCAGGCCCGCCTGCGCCAGCCCAACGGCCGCCCAGGCGTAAACTTCTTTAGAGGAAAGATAGCCATGCCAGAACAGGACGGTGGGCAGGGCCGCCTCCTGATGCCCCGCTGGCGCGGCATGCAGGCATTCGATACCACCAAACAATTCCGTATTAATTTCAATGCTTGTCGCCGTTCTCTTTTCCTGAGCCATCGCCCTTGTTTCCTGTTCGCGCTGTTGAAAAAATAGCCTTTTATTATAGGGCATTGCTGAACCGCTCTCCCAACCAGGAAAAAAACTTCCTTTTCCTTACAGAATCTGGGGTAAAAATTCACCATTTTTGGCCGTTTAACGAGATCCCATAATACGACTAAAAGGTAAAAGGACTCATGAAGCGTCTCTCATTCAGCCGCGCGAGTTTAGGGGTCAAGCTCTCGGTTATGACCTCATTGAGCGTGGCCGTGCTGTTTTTCGCCCTCACGCTCGCACTCAGCAATAATGCAGCAAAACAGCTGGAAGCATTAACGCTGGAAAATATGCAGAATCAGGTGGCTGGCATTGGTGATATGGCCGGCATGTTTAATGCCACCCTTAGCGAAGAAGTCACTAACTATACCAGGCTGTTTGAAAGCTTCCTGCCGAAGAACTTTAGCCGTGATGAAAGCGCACGTATTACGGTGGGCAATTTTTCTACGCCAACGTTACGCGCCGGATTAAAAACGCTGAACCTCGACGAAACGGTCGTTGACGATTTTCTGGAACGTACCGGCGCCATTTCGACCATCTTCGTGCGCGACGGCGACAATTTTATTCGGGTCTCCACCTCGCTGCGTAAAGAAGACGGCGCACGCGCGATGGGCACCCAGCTCGATCGTCAAAGCGCCGCTTTTGCACAGGTCAGTAAAGGTGAAGCTTATCGCGGCCTGGCCGCGCTGTTTGGCAAACGCTATATCACGCAGTATCAGCCGGTAAAAGATGCCAGCGGTACGGTGATCGGTATTCTGTTCGTCGGCGTGGAAATCGGGAAACAGGTCACCTTGATGCGTGACAAAGTGCTGAATAAATCTTTCAGCGATACCGGTCATTTTATGGTGATGAGCGGCGCGGCGGATAAAACGCGCGGCAGCTGGCTTTTCCATCGGCAGGAAGAAGGTAAAATGGCGCGCTGGTCCTCTGAGGTTATGCAACAGCTGACATCGCAGGAGAGCGGCACGCTGGAAACCATTCAGGATGGCGAGCCGCATATTCTTGCCTGGCAGCGTCTGCCCGGCTGGAACTGGATTATTCTTGGCAATGTTGATAAAGACAGCCTGCTGGCGCCGATTACTTCGGCACGCAACACTTTCCTGCTGCTCGGCCTGGGACTGGTGATCCTGTTTGCGCTGGGCTTTGTGGTGATTACCCGCCGTTGGGTCAGCGTTCCGCTGAAGCAGGTTATTCATCTGGCAGAACAGTATGCGGACGGCAACCTGCAGGCAACGCTACAAACCACGCGTAAAGATGAGGTGGGCCAGTTGATTACGGCGATCAACGGGATCGGCGATGGGCTGGCGCGCATTGTTTCTCAGGTTCGCGCCGCCGCGCAGGATATTAGTCAGGGTACCGACGCCATCGCCGTAAGCAGCGAAAATATCAGCGAGCAGATCACCCGCCAGGCCAGCAGCGTGGAAGAGACTTCCGCCAGTATGGAGCAGCTCGGCGCGACGGTGGAGCAGAATGCGGAAAACGTGGCGCAGGCTCTGCAACTGGTTGCGGAAGCCGCCAGCGCCGTTCAGCACGGCGGCGAAACGGTCGCGCATTCGGTCAGCACCATGTCAGCGATTAAAGTCTCCTCGCAAAGCATTGCCGATATTACCCATGTTATTGAATCTATTGCCTTCCAGACCAATATTCTGGCGCTTAACGCCGCAGTAGAAGCCGCACGCGCCGGTGAACATGGTAAAGGGTTTGCAGTGGTGGCAGCGGAAGTTCGCGCCCTGGCGCAGCGCAGCGCGCAGGCGGCCAAGGAGATTGACTCCCTGATTGCGAACTCCATCAGCAGCGTCAATAAGGGCCATACGCTTTCCGAGCAAACGCGCAGCGCCATGGAAAATATCGTTTCGCGTATTGAACAGGTGAAAGCGCTGATGGGCGAAATTAACGTGGCCTCGCAAGAGCAATCCGCCGGGATTGGCCAGGTGAATATCGCCATGACGCAGATCGGTCAGGCGACGCACCAAAATACCGATCTGGTCGCACAATCGGAAGAGACCGCGCACGAGCTGAGTAAGAAAGGGCACCACCTGACTGAACTGGTCAGTGTTTTTACGCTGAAAGGCTAACGGAATAGCTGGGATCGCATACACTTTAGCGATCCCAGCTATGAGGAGTTTACTATGCGTTATCTGCCGTTGCTGCTGTTAACCCTGACGTTAAGCGCTTGCAGTACGCTGCGTCAGACGCCCGAAGCGCCGCCGCCTCCTACTCAACAGGCGCAGGAAATTAGCCGCGGGCAAACCACAAACCTGACGCGCCTGGGCAGTATTACCAGCACCACGCGCGGTTCACCGGATGATGCGCAGCGTGAGATTGCGAAAAAGGCTAATCAGTCAGGCGCAACTTACTATCACATTGTCGCGCTCAGTGAGACGGTGATGCCGGGAATGTGGTACGCCTCAGCGGTACTGTATGGGCCAGCCACGGGCAATACGCAGCAGTAAGTCTTTGCCAACGGCGTCCGGCTATCCGCCGCTGGCGCGCAGCAGCAATCGTTCGGTGACCGTATCGCTGAGCAGCGAAGCGCCGCGCGTATCCAGATGCTGACGGCACCAGGCGTCAGCCAGCGGCGGTTCCAGCGAGGTTAAGAGTTGCTGGCCGGTCGCCAGTAGCATTAGCTGACGAGTTAACTCACGCGCCTGCGCTTCCTGCGGCCTGCGCAGACGCAGCTTCAGCTGACGCCAGCGGCTATCGAAATGGCGGTTCAACCCCTTTACCGCCTCAAACTGGGCAGCCAGCATCTCGACGACCGCTGGCTGCTTTCTTAATACCCGCAGGACATCCAGACACATTACGTTGCCTGCCCCCTCCCAGATGCTGTTGACCGGTGCCTCCCGATAGAGACGCGGCAGTTCGCTCTCCTCGCAGTAGCCTATGCCGCCCAGGATCTCCATTGACTGAGCGATAAACGCCGGCGCGTCTTTACAGACGGCGAATTTGGCGGCGGGCGTAAACAGCCGGGCATAAGCGCGCTGCACTTCATCCTCAGGCAGCGACCAGGCGTGCGCGATACGCATCAGCAGCGCCGTTTGCCCTTCCAGCTGGAGCGCCTGCTGGCATAGCACCTGTCGCATTAGCGGCTGTTCCACCAGCGTCTTGCCCATCACCTGACGCTGATGAGCATGATAAAGCGCGACTGAAAAAGCGCGACGCATCAGGCTGTGGCTGCCCAGCGTGCAGTCAAAACGGGTGTAGCCGCCCATTTTTAAAATTTGCCGTACACCTTCACCCTCCTCGCCCAACAGCCAGCCAATCGCACCGTCAAACTCCACTTCGCTGCTGGCATTGGAACGATTGCCCAGCTTCTCCTTCAGTCGTTCAATGCGCACGGCGTTACGCGTACCGTCCGGCAACAAACGCGGCAGGAAAAAACAGCTGATGCCGCCGGGTGCCTGAGCCAGCACCAGATGCGCATCGCTCTGCGGCACCGAGAAGAACCATTTGTGTCCGGTGAGCCGATAAGCTTCCCCGCTGCCGCGGGCCGCCAGCGGCTCGGCGCGCGTGGTATTGCTGAGAACATCAGTGCCGCCCTGTTTTTCCGTCATGCCCATGCCGATCAGCAGGCCGCGCTTTTGCGGCGCGGGCTGTAAATGCGCATCGTAGCGATCGGCAAGCAGCGGCGGCAGCCAGTCGGCAAACAGCGACGGCAGGCTCGCCTGCAACAGCGGCGTGGCGCCAAACGTCATGGTAATCGGACAGAGCGTGCCGGACTCGACCTGTCCGTGCAGCATAAAACGCGCGGCGCGGGCGACGAATGCGCCAGAACGCGCATCAGGCTGCCAGGGCAGATTATGTACGCGATTGGCGCACAGTCCCTGCATCAGCAGATGCCAGGCGGGATGGAAACGGAGGTCGTCCAGCCGTTCGCCGCGCGCGTCATAGCGCAGCAGCTCCGGCGGGAAAGCGTTCGCCAGCCTGCCCAGCTCCAGTGATTCGCTGCTACCAAGCTGCTGGCCAACCGATGCCAACAGTTCCAGATCCCATTCCGCGCCAAAGCGCACCACGGCTTCACGCAGCGGCGTATCGGAGAGGAACAGATTGCTGTTGTTGAGAGGACGGGGCTGATTAAAACGGTATGAGTGAAAGGCATAACCGTGGATCTCCGCACGGAAGCCGCTTCGCTGCCTGACGGGCTTCTGAATCATTGATGATTTTATTATGCAGAAAGCCGCAAAAGATGCCTGTAACGGAGGGAGTTTTCGGGGCGCGGGTCACGCCCCGAACGGTTAACCGCGACGCTGACGCACCGCTTCGAACAAACAAATGCCGGTAGCAACAGATACGTTCAGCGACGAGACGCTGCCCGCCATCGGCAGTTTAATCAGATCATCGCAATGCTCGCGCGTCAGGCGACGCATCCCTTCGCCTTCGGCCCCCATCACCAGCGCCAGTGGACCGGTCAGCTTGCTTTCCCAGATTTCATGGGTCGCTTCGCCTGCGGTGCCGACAATCCAGACGTGGTATTCCTGCAGCAGACGCATGGTACGCGCCAGGTTGGTGACGCGAATCAACGGCACGCTTTCCGCCGCGCCACAGGCAACTTTCTTCGCCGTCGCGTTCAGCTGCGCCGAGCGATCTTTCGGCACGATAACTGCGTGAACGCCAGCGGCGTCCGCGCTGCGCAGGCAGGCGCCGAGGTTATGGGGATCGGTAACGCCATCGAGAATCAGCAGCAGCGGCGATTCAATAGACGCCAGCAGGTCAGGCAGATCGCCTTCCTGATAATGACGTCCCGGTTTTACCTGCGCCACGATGCCCTGATGCACTGCGCCTTCAACTTTGCTGTCGAGCCACTGGCGCGTAGCGACTTGAATCACCACGCCCTGCGCTTCCAGCGCAGTAATCAACGGCTGCAAACGACGATCGTCGCGGCCTTTCAGGATCCAGACCTGCTGGAAACGTTGCGGATCGCGCTCTAACAGCGCCTGTACGGCGTGAATGCCGAAAATTACTTCACTCATGTTTTATCCGATGCTGGTTACGGGCGGCCCAGCCGCCCTCTGGCCTGCGGAGCGGCAGGGTTCGCCTGCTACCGCCTATGCCTCTTTTTTCTTCGACGCGCGCTTCGCTTTGGTTGCGGCGGCGATTTTACGCGTTTTTTCCGACGGTTTTTTCGCTTTTTTCTCGCCTTTCGGCGCAGCGTCTTTTTTCTTGCCGCGGAAGGCTGAATCCGGCTCAAAGTTCACGTTTTTACGCATTTCACGGCGGCGCTTGTTGTGGCTGCCGGCTGCGCCTTTTTTCGCTTTCTCGCGGGCGGTTTTTCCTTCACCACGCGGGCTGCGCTGGCTGGAAATCAGCGCGAAATCGATCTTGCGCTCATCCATATGTACCGCTTCTACGCGCACCTCGACGGTATCGCCGAGACGATAGGTGCGTCCGCCAGATTCGCCGATCAGGCGCTGGCCAACCGCATCGAAACGGTAATAGTCATTATCCAGCGAGGAGACATGCACCAGTCCGTCGATAAACAGATCGTTCAGACGGACAAAGAAGCCAAAGCCGGTCACGCTGGCAATCACGCCGGTAAAGGTATTGCCGACCTGATCCTGCATAAAGTCACATTTCAGCCAGTCGGCAACGTCGCGCGTCGCTTCATCGGCACGGCGCTCGGTCAGGGAACAGTGCAGGCCCAACTGCAGCATCTGCTGCATTTCATAGTGATAGCCACCAGTCGGCGTGCTGTTGCCTACCAGCGTGCCCTGCTGTTGCGCCAGCAGATATTTAATCGCCCGGTGCAGCAGCAGATCGGGATAACGGCGAATCGGCGAAGTGAAGTGCGCGTAGGACGCCAGCGCCAGGCCAAAGTGGCCACGGTTTTCCGGGTCGTAAACCGCCTGCTTCATCGAGCGCAGCAGCATGGTTTGCAGCATTTCGTGATCGGGACGATCGGCGATGGTTTCCAGCAACTCGGCATAGTCCAGCGGCTGCGGCTTGCTGCCGCCCGGCAGCGACAGCCCCAACTCCGCCAGTACGGAGCGGAAGCTCTTAATGCTCTCATCGCTGGGACGATCGTGATCGCGGAACAGCGCCGGTTCCTGGTATTTCTCCACAAAACGCGCTGAGGCGATGTTCGCAAGAATCATGCACTCTTCAATCAGCTTGTGCGCATCGTTACGTACGGTGCGCTCCACGCGCTCAATGCGACGCTCGGCGTTGAAGATAAACTTCGCTTCTTCCGTCTCGAAAGAGATACCGCCGCGCTGCTCGCGCGCTTTTTCCAGCACCTGGTACATCCGGTGCAGTTCTTCGAGATCGTTCACCAGCGGCGCATACTGTTCGCGTAGCTCCGGGTTGCCCTGCAAAATTGACCAGACCTTGGTGTAGGTCAGACGCGCATGGGAATTCATGACCGCTTCGTAGTGCTTATAGCCGGTCAGCTTACCGGTAGCGGAGATGGTCATTTCACAAACCATACACAGGCGATCGACCTGCGGGTTCAGCGAGCAGAGGCCGTTAGACAGCACTTCCGGCAGCATCGGCACGACCTGCGACGGGAAATAGACCGAGGTGCCACGGTTATGCGCTTCATTGTCCAGCGGCGTGCCGGGACGCACGTAATAACTGACATCGGCAATGGCTACCCACAGGCGCCAGCCACCGCCGCGTTTTTTCTGACAGTAAACGGCATCGTCAAAGTCGCGCGCATCTTCGCCGTCGATGGTGACCAGCGGCAGCTGACGTAAATCAACGCGGCCCTGTTTCGCCTCTTCCGGCACTTCTTCACGCAGTTTGGCAACCTGCTCTTCCACTTCGGCAGGCCATACGTGTGGGATTTCATGGGTGCGCAGCGCCATATCTACCGCCATGCCGGTGCCCATATTGTCGCCCAGCACTTCGATAATCTTACCGATTGCTTTGGTGCGGCGCGTCGGACGCTGTACCAGCTCCACGACCACTACAAATCCCATGCGCGCGTTCATAATATCTTCAGGCGGGATCAGAATGTCGAAGCTCAGACGGCTATCGTCCGGCACTACAAAGCCAACGCCAGCTTCGGTGAAATAGCGGCCGACAATCTGGCTGTTGCGCGGCTCCAGCACGCGCACCACGCGCCCTTCGCGGCGACCTTTGCGATCGGCGCCCAGCGGCTGTGCAAGGATGACATCGCCGTGCATGCAGAACTTCATCTGTTCGGCGGAGAGATAGAGGTCATCTTTCTGGCCTTCCACGCGCAGGAAGCCATAGCCGTCGCGGTGACCAATCACTTTACCGCGCAGCAGATCGAGACGTTCCGGCAGGACATAGCATTGACGGCGGGTAAATACCAGCTGGCCGTCGCGCTCCATGGCGCGCAGACGACGACGCAGCGCTTCCAGCTGCTCTTCACCGCTAATATTCATTTCAGCAGCCAGCTCTTCACGGCTGGCCGGTTTTTCGCGTTTTTCTAAATGGGCGAGAATAAACTCACGACTGGGAATAGGGTTTTCGTATTTTTCAGCTTCTCTTTCCTGAAAAGGGTCTTTTGACATAGCGGTTCCTCCGTTTGTCAGCCGCCGGTCAGCAGGGGACAGGTAGTCCAGGCTCAGGCAGCAAAATTTTATAAAGCGGATGGTTATCTTTCACCAGATCGGCCAACGTATAGTTGTCCAGTTCACGCAAAAATTGTTCAGTCGCGGCATTCAATGCCTGACGTAAGCGGCAGGCAGGCGTAATTGCGCAAACATCGCAATTCACCAGCTGTAGCGGTTCCATTTGACGCACCACATGCCCAACAATAATTTCTGAGGCAGGCTTTCCAAGG
>NZ_CALNWY010000017.1 GCF_940807255.1 Mixta sp. Marseille-Q2659
TTGGTGGGTCGTGCAGGATTCGAACCTGCGACCAATTGATTAAAAGTCAACTGCTCTACCAACTGAGCTAACGACCCACTTTTGCCATCCGAAACATAATTACTTATGCCTCGTCAACGGCGGCATATATTACTGATTTACATTTCCAGCGCAACCACTATTTTCCCCGCAACGGTTTAACTGCTTACCTTTCATGCGTTAAGACCAGAAATCCAGCGAAATCTGGTCGATATAACGCAATTACAGGCTTGCTGCACGCTTTTGCGCCTGTTTGGCCGCTTCGGTGTTTGGATACTGCTTAATCACCTGCTGGTAAACCGCTTTCGCTTTGGCGGTATCACCTTTGTCCTGCATGATCACGCCGACCTTATACAGGGCTTCCGAGCTTTTCGGCGATTTAGGATAATTTTTCACCACGGTGGCGAAATAATAAGCCGCATCGTCCTTTTTGCCTTTGTTGTAATTCAACTGCCCAAGCCAGTAGTTGGCGTTCGGCTGATAGGTTGAATCAGGATATTTCTTCACAAAAGCCTGAAATGCCGCGATAGCCTGATCGTACTGTTTCTTTTCCAGCACCAATGCTACAGCGCTGTTGTAATCAGTATTGGCATCGCCGCTTTGCACCGGTGCGGTGCTGGTTGACGCATCCGCCGCTGGTGCTGGTGTTGCCGCTGCCGTGTCGCCGCCAGAGGCCGCTGCGCCGCTACTGGCCGACGCGCCGCTGCTCAGGCTGTCAATTTGCTGATAAATCTGTTTCTGCCGCTCAACCACCTGGTTCAGCTGGTAGCTGTTTTCCTGGATCTGACCGCGCAGCGAATCTATATCGCTTTGCGTGGCGTTAAGCTGCTGCTGGAGCTGCTGAAGAAGCTGAGCCTGTGCATTTGAGATGCGCTCAAGAGAGGTGACACGGTCTTCTACCGAGCCGGAGCCGACGTTACTGATTGAAGCCTGGGCATTAGCGGCCCAGGGGGCCGCTATGCCAATCAGTAACGACAGACTCAACAAGTGAGGTCTGAAGCTACTAATCATGTGAGTCTCTTAGTATACCAGGACGGCACGACGGTTTTTGGAGTACGCCGCTTCGTCATGACCCAGTACCGCAGGCTTCTCTTTACCGTAAGAAACGATAGAGATCTGGTCGGCAGAAACGCCTTTGCCCTGCAGGTACATTTTCACGGCGTTAGCACGACGCTCGCCCAGTGCGATGTTGTATTCCGGCGTACCGCGCTCATCCGCATGACCTTCAACGGTCACTTTGTAAGACGGGTTGCTACGCAGGAAAGCGGCATGCGCATCCAGCATCTGAGCGAAGTCAGAACGGATGTCATACTTGTCCAGGTCAAAGTAAACGATGTTGTTCTGCTGCAGCTGCTGCATCTGCAGACGTGCCTGCTCGTCAGAAGACATGTTGCCGTTGCCGTTCATACCGTTGCCGTAAGCACCGTCAGCGCCGCCCATACCGTTGGTCTGGTCGTTGTCGTTGTTCTTGTGCGAGCTACATGCAGCCACAGCAATGACCGGCAGAGCCAGCATTAAACCCTTCAGCACTTTGTTCAGTTGCATTTCTAAAATCCTGTTTTAAGTTTGCTATACATATTTACACATGCATCACAGATACGGCGACCAGGCAGGGAATTTGACCTGTCCATCAGTAGCCGGAAGACGCGCTTTGAAACGCCCATCTGTCGAAACCAACTGCAACACGGAACCCATCCCCTGAGTAGAGCTATAGATTACCATCGTGCCGTTAGGTGCGAGACTTGGCGTCTCATCCAGGAACGTGTCCGTTAATTGTTGAACGGCTCCCGTTTCCAGATCCTGTCTGGCGACGTGTTGAGCGCCGCCGTTGGTGCTAATCATCACCATAGATTTGCCGTCAGTAGCAACGTCTGCGTCCTGGTTCTGTGAACCTTCCCAGGTAATACGCTGCGGTGCGCCGCCATTGACATTAACTTTATAAATTTGCGGACGACCGGCCTGGTCAGAGGTATAGGCCAGGTTCTGGCTGTCCGGGAACCAGGTCGGCTCAGTGCTGTTAAAGCGGCCGTCGGTAACCTGGCGAATCTGACCAGAGCCGATGTCCATAACGTAAATATTCAGGCTGCCGGTTTTAGACAGCGCAAACGCCAGCTTAGAGCCGTCCGGCGAGAAAGCCGGGGCGCCGTTGTGACGCGGGAAAGAAGCAACCTGACGAATAGCACCGTTTGCCAATGTCTGAATGACCAGCGCCGATTTACCGCTTTCAAAGGTAACATAGGCCACTTTGCTGCCGTCCGGCGACCAGGCCGGGGACATCAGCGGCTGCGGCGAGCGATGCACGACAAACTGGTTGTAGCCATCATAATCCGCCACGCGCAGTTCATACGGGAACTGACCGCCGTTGGTCTGCACAACATACGCGATACGGGTACGGAACGCGCCTTTAATACCGGTCAGCTTTTCAAAAGATTCATCGCTGGCGGTATGCGCCGCATAACGCAGCCACTGTTTCGTGACTTTATACTGGTTCTGCGCCAGCACGGTGCCCGGCGAGCCAGAAGTATCAACCAGCTGGTAAGAAACGGTATAACTACCGTCGGCGCCCGGCTGGATTTGTCCCACGACCACGGCGTCAATACCGAGCGCGGTCCAGGCGGCAGGCTGTACTTCTGCGGCGCTGGTTGGCTGCTGCGGCAGGCGAGAACG
Source organism: Mixta sp. Marseille-Q2659 (assembly GCF_940807255.1). Classification (GTDB taxonomy): domain Bacteria; phylum Pseudomonadota; class Gammaproteobacteria; order Enterobacterales; family Enterobacteriaceae; genus Mixta. The sequence continues at coordinate 2,686 of NZ_CALNWY010000017.1, forward strand.
ATCCAGCGGATTAAATTTACCGCTGTTGCGTAAGTCGGCAGCGATAATGCCGCCAATATCTTCCGGCGCCGCGCCCGGTCCATCCCACTTAAACGGGACAACACCAATCGGACGCGCCGTATTCACCCCTTGGGTGATTTCGATGCGCACTTCTGCGTGCAGCATTGCTGCCCACAGAAGAAGAAAAAAGCTTAAGGTTACACGTAGAGCCTGCTTCATTTTCTCTCCCTTATCTGAACGCCATGTTCATGATAATTCGCACTGTTCCTGACGACGGTTAACTATATGGTCACTCATTTACGTGGCAGAAAGGCGACAGCTCATGCGTTCACGGAACGCCTGTTAAGTAAGCGACCGGAATGCGTGAGTGCGGTTAACACCCTGCAACGTGAAGTATGACCAATATAAGACCATACAGAGTACGGCAAGCTAACCATAGTTCAACCTGCCATTTGTTACTGCATTCTTACGGCTTGAATTCCAGCGTGGCATTTTTTACTGCCTGCCAGACATCCTGATTCGGCGGTTTTGGCATATGCGCCATGCGCGCCGCGTTAATGGCCGCCTGACACAGTGCCGCATCGCCGCCCGCCGCCGTGGCCGAAATCAGCAAACCATCGGGCGCCAGCTTAATACGGACATCACAGGTGCGTCCCTTAAAGGTGTCGGCATCATAGAATTTACTTTCTATCGCGCCTTTTACCTGGCCCAGATAGCTGTCAATCGCCGCACCAGACGCGCCCGATTTTTTCTGCGTACCCTGCCCCGCCGCACCGCTGGACTGACCGGTTTTCGGCGCATTCTTACCGGAGGTCAGGCCGCCCAGCAGATCGTCTACCGCACTGCTGTCGCTGGCCGCTTCCGCCGCCGCTTTTTTCTTCGCGTCAGCGGCGGCTTTCGCTTTCGCTTCGGCGGCTGCTTTGGCTTTAGCGTCAGCGGCGGCTTTTGCTTTCGCATCGGCTTTTGCTTTTGCCTCAGCGGCCGCTTTCTCTTTGGCCTCTTCCGCCGCTTTGGCTTTCGCCTCAGCAGCGGCTTTTGCTTTGGCTTCCTGCGCTGCTTTCGCTTTCGCCTCGGCTTTGGCCTCAGCAGCCGCCTGTGCTTTGGCTTCAGCATCTGCTTTAGCCTTTGCTTCCGCCGCGGCTTTCGCCTGTTCTTCCGCTTTTTTCTTCGCTTCTGCGGCAGCGGCCTTCGCCTGTTCTTCCGCTTTTTCTTTGGCCTGAGCTGCGGCTTTCGCTTTGGCTTCGGCAGCGGCGGCTTTTGCCTGCTCCGCCGCTTCCGCTTTGGCTTTCGCCGCCGCGGCTTCCGCCGCTTTTTGCTGTTCTTCAGCGCGTTTCGTCGCTTCGGCGGCCTGACGCTGCTGCTCCGCCTGCGCCTGCGCCTGCTTTTTCGCCTCTTCCTGCGCCTGCAGACGCTCTTTTTCCAGCTCTTTCAGCCGCTGCTGTTCTGCGGCCTGCTTTTGCTGTAGCTCTTCCGCCTGTTGCTGCGCCTGTTTTTGACGCTGCTGTTCCGCACGGCGACTGTCGCTTTGCTGATTTTGCTGGCGGTTATATTGTTCAACCACCGCGCCCGGATCGACCATGACGGCATCAATATCGCTGCCGCCACCGCCGCCGCTGGCCTCGATTTTTTCGTTAAACGAACTCCAAATCAGTAATGCAATCAGTATGATATGCAGTATTACCGAGATGATTATCGCGCGTTTTAACTTATCGTTTTGTTCGGATGCCTTCGACACGCTCGGTTCCCAAAAAACGGTTACGGAATGATTAAATTGGCTGCGTCATCAGGCCGACTGATTTCACACCCGCCTGATGCAGCAGGTTCAGCGCCTTGATGATTTCGTCATAGGGCACATCTTTCGCGCCGCCAATCAGAAACACCGTTTTCGGATTCGCTTCCAGTCGGCGCTGTGCTTCCGCCACCACCTGCTCTGAAGGCAACTGCTCCATACGATCGTGATCGACAACCAGGCTGTATTGCCCAACACCGGAGACTTCTACAATCACCGGCGGGTTATCATCGCTGGATACCGTTTTGGAATCCGTGGCGTCCGGCAGATCGACCTCAACGCTCTGGGTGATAATCGGTGCCGTCGCCATAAAAATCAGCAGCAGCACCAGCAATACGTCCAGCAGCGGAACGATATTTATTTCAGATTTCAGATCGCGACGACCGCGACCACGCGTTCTGGCCATACGTCACCTCTGCTTACTTTTTATTCTCGCTGGAGAACGCCTGACGGTGCAGGATGGCCGTAAACTCTTCCATAAAGTTGTCATACCCCTGCTCCAGCTTGTTTACGCGCTGGTTCAGGCGGTTATAGGCCATGACGGCAGGAATAGCGGCAAACAGACCGATCGCAGTCGCGATCAGCGCTTCGGCGATACCTGGCGCAACCATTTGCAACGTCGCCTGCTTTACCGCGCCCAGCGCGATAAAGGCGTGCATGATGCCCCAAACGGTACCGAACAGGCCGATATAAGGACTAATAGAGCCCACGGTGCCAAGGAAAGGAATGTGGTTTTCCAGGCTTTCCAGTTCACGGTTCATTGAAATGCGCATCGCACGGCTGGCACCTTCCACTACTGCTTCCGGCGCATGACTGTTAGCACGATGCAGACGGGCGAACTCTTTAAAACCGGCGTAGAAGATCTGCTCCGAGCCGCTCAGCTCATCACGGCGCAACTGGCTTTCCTGGTACAGGCGGGAAAGCTCAATGCCCGACCAGAACTTATCTTCAAACGCTTCCGCTTCGCGACCTGCCGCGTTAAGAATGCGGGTGCGCTGGATGATAATTGCCCATGAAGCAATAGAAAACCCAATCAAAATCAGCATGATAAGTTTAACCAGAAGGCTTGCCTTCAGGAACAAATCAAGAACATTCATGTCAGTCACTGCTTGAACTCCGCGACAATAGACTTGGGAAGCGCTATCGGCTTCATTAGGTGTGGGTTGATACAGGCAATAAGGACTTCTGCTTCATTGAGCAATTTGCCTTCTGCGTTAACGATACGTTGCGTAAAAGTCATAGTCGCACGGCTCATTGACGTTACCTCGCTCTGCACCTCAAGCATATCATCCAGCCGCGCAGCAGCAATATAATCAACCGTGATTCGACGCACGACAAAGGCAATCTGCTGTTCAAGCAACGATTGCTGGTTGAAATGATGCTGGCGCAGCATTTCTGTACGCGCTCGTTCATAAAAAGCGATATAGCTGGCGTGGTAAACCACACCACCGGCGTCCGTGTCTTCGTAGTAAACACGCACCGGCCATCGAAACAGCGTTGTACTCACTTTACATCCCGGTAATGCTTTTTAAACGTTGCTACTATACGCAAGTGCAAACGGGTTTGGAATGGGTCACCGGAGCGCTGAGAAAATAATTATCGAATGGAAACTATTGACAAAAACTTCGTGATTATTTCTTGCAGAAAGCGGATCTAACTGGAGATTTGCTGACGTAAATTTTCATTGGCGAAAGCGCCTGCCGAAAGAGGCAGGCGTTGAGAAAAATTACCAGATAAAGAACAGCGCGCCTGACGCCAGCACAATCAGGGCCAGCAATGGCGAAAAGAACGTTTGCCAGCGAACACGATGAGGGCGAAAGCCAACGCCATGAATGACACCAGCACAGACCGCCCACATCAGCAAAAATCCCTGCCAGACAGATAATGCGCTGGTGCTGGCGGCAAAGCGCGTCGGATCCCAAAACAAACAGCCTGCCAGCAGCAAAGCCAGCACCAGAGAAAGCGCCCGTAACGGGCGCTTATCCATAATGGCATACAGCTGTTGCAGCCGCTGACGCATCAGGCTTTATCCTGCTGCGCGCTTTCTTCTACATGCTCCAGCGCCAGCGCGGTGATAATTCCAAAGGCGCAGGCCAGCAGCGTTCCAAGAATCCAGGCAAAATACCACATGCTTAACGCCTCCGTTAATAGAGTGAATGGGTGTTGCTTTCAATATGTTCTTTGGTGATACGCCCGAACATTTTGTAGTAACACCAGCTGGTGTAAATAAGGATAATCGGAACGAAAACCATCGCCACGTACAGCATTAGCTTCAGCGTCAGCAGGCTGGACGTGGCATCCCACAGCGTCAGGCTCATGTTCGGCTGCGTGCTGGATGGCATGATGAACGGGAACATCGCCACGCCAGCGGTAAGAATGACGCAGGCCAGCGTCAGCGAAGAGAACAGGAAGGCCCAGGCGCCCTTCTCCATGCGTGAGAAAAGCACGGTGAACAACGGGCAAATTACGCCCAGCGCCGGAATCAGCCACAGCACCGGATGCTGGTTGAAATTAATCAGCCAGGCGCCCGCTTCACGCGCTACTTCTTTATTTAATGGATTAGACGCCGCCGCATGATCCATCGCGCTGGTTACCACGTAGCCATCAATACCGTAAACCACCCAAACACCTGCGAGGGCAAACGCCACCAGCATAATCAAGGCGCAGATTTGCGCCGTGGCGCGCGCGCGCAGCTGTAATTCGCCGTTGGTACGCATTTGCAGCCAGGTAGCGCCCTGGGTCAGGATCATGGTCAGACTGACCACACCCGCCAGCAGGCCAAACGGATTCAGCAGCTGGAAGAAATTGCCGGTATAGTACAAACGCATATAGGCATCGGCATGGAAAGGCACACCTTGCAGCAGGTTACCGAACGCCACGCCAATCACCAGCGGCGGTACGAAGCTGCCGATAAAAATGCCCCAGTCCCACAGCTTGCGCCAGCGCATATCCTCGATCTTGGAGCGGTAATCAAACCCAACCGGACGGAAGAACAGCGAGGCCAGCACCAGAATCATCGCCACATAGAAACCGGAAAAGGCAGCGGCGTAAACCATCGGCCAGGCGGCAAACAGTGCGCCGCCAGCGGTAATCAGCCACACCTGGTTGCCGTCCCAGTGCGGCGCGATGCTGTTAATCATAATGCGGCGTTCGGTATCGCTACGACCAAGAATGCGCGACAGCATACCGACGCCCATATCAAACCCGTCGGTGACCGCGAAACCAATCAGCAAAATACCGATCAGCAGCCACCAGATAAAACGTACAACTTCATAATCCAACATGGCTGACTCCTTTACTGCAGCGGCTGCGAGGCGACTGTGGACTGCTCATAGTGATAGCGTCCGGTTTTCAGGCTGCTGGGGCCCAGGCGAGCAAATTTGAACATCAGATACATCTCAACCACCAGGAAGAGCGTATAGAGGCCGCAAATTAACCCCATTGAGAACAGCAGGTCACCCACGGTTAAGGTGGAGTTAGCTACCGCAGTCGGCAGCACTTCGCCAATCGCCCACGGCTGGCGGCCATATTCCGCCACGAACCAGCCCGCTTCCACGGCGATCCAGGGCAGCGGAATACCGTACAGCGCCGCTTTCAGCAGCCAGCGGTTTTTACCGATACGGTTACGGATCACGCTCCAGAACGACAGGCCGATAATGCCCAGCATCAACACGCCGCACAGCACCATAATGCGGAAGGAGAAATAGAGCGGCGCAACGTGCGGGATAGAATCCTGCGTTGCCTGCTTAATCTGCGCTTCGGTCGCATCGGTAACGTTAGGCGTATAGCGCTTCAGCAACAGGCCATAGCCAAGATCCTGCTTATGGCCGTTAAAGGCTTCGCGTACTGCCGGATCGGCATTACCAGCGCGAAGCTCTTCGAGCAACGCATAGGCTTTCATCCCGTTGCGAATACGCACCTCATGCTGCGCCAGTAGATCTTTCAGGCCGGTCACCGGCCGATCGACCGATCGCGTGGCAATCAGACCCAACAGATAAGGGATTTGAATCGCATAGCTGTTTTCCTGCGTCAGCTGATCTGGCAGGCCGAACAGGGTGAAGGCGGCCGGCGCGGGCTGAGTTTCCCATTCTGCTTCGATGGCTGCGAGCTTGGTTTTCTGGACGTCGCCCATTTCGTAGCCGGACTCATCACCCAGCACAATAACGGACAGCACCGCCGCCATACCAAAGCTGGCTGCGATAGCGAAGGAACGCTTAGCGAATGCGGTGTCGCGTCCGCGCAGCAGGTAATAAGCGCTGATGCCAAGAATAAACATCGCGCCGGTGGTATAGCCAGCCGCGACGGTATGCACGAATTTCACCTGCGCAACTGGGTTAAGCACCAGTTCGGAGAAGCTCACCATCTCCATACGCATGGTTTCAAAGTTGAATTCGGAAGCGATGGGATTCTGCATCCAGCCGTTAGCCACCAGGATCCAGAGCGCGGAAAGGTTGGAGCCCAGCGCCACCAGCCAGGTCACAGCCATATGCTGCACTTTGCCCAAGCGATCCCAGCCAAAGAAGAACAAGCCGACAAAGGTCGATTCAAGGAAGAACGCCATCAAACCTTCAATGGCCAGCGGGGCGCCGAAAATATCGCCGACGTAGTGGGAATAGTAAGACCAGTTGGTGCCGAACTGGAATTCCATAGTCAGGCCGGTAGCGACACCCAGAGCGAAGTTGATGCCAAACAACTTGCCCCAGAATTTGGTCATATCTTTGTAGATCTGTTTACCCGACAGGACATAGACGGTTTCCATGATGGCCAGCAGAAACGCCATACCCAGCGTTAGCGGCACAAACAGGAAGTGGTACATCGCCGTCAGGGCAAACTGTAAACGCGACAGTTCGACGATATCAAACATCTTAACCCCTAGCTTTTTCCAGAAAGCGTTGAAGCATGATGTTTATTTGCCGCGACAAACGGCAAATAGCGACATGCTTATTGCTATTAAAAAGAAACGTTATTTTTATTTTGCTGATTAACGGACAAAGAAAGAGATGACCGCCGCAGCAAAGGAAAAAGAGTTAATAACTCATTACCATTGAGACGACAATATCATACCCTTACAAACGATACGGTAAAGCGAAATTAGTGTGAGCTGCAAGAAATTTTTTTGATCTGGATTCAGGTTTAACCTGAACGAGTTACAGGAACCAATATGATGCAACGCAATTTATTCCAGGCAAGACCAACCAGGAATATAAAGCTTAAATATCATATAGTTATATACAAAGAGCTAAAAAGGTTAAATATAAACTCTCAATTTAACTCATAAGTTAAATGATGGTTAATTTTATGTTCTAAAATAGCTCCGTTATTAATATTAATTTAAATTAATAGATAAATAATACCTTATATGTTGTTATCCAATACGTAAAACAAAGCTTTCTTTCATGCGTTAACTCAACAGATAAAAATCATTGAGGCTAATTCACCGGAAATTAAATTAACAAAATTTAAACCATAGAGGTTTTTATTTTTAACATTAAAATTCGCAATAAATATGCCAATTTTATCGACTCAGTAAAAACAGCGCCCTGATTCTTTCAGGTCGATCTTATTTGAGGTTCTTAATCGTAATAAAGGACAGCAGGTTTTGAAGTGAAAAGCCGGGGGTTAACTATCTTAGGCGAGGCCCTAAACCATAGGTCTGGAAACAGAAACAGGCGTGAAGCCTGTGAAGGCTGAATCCCGGAACATAGTTGATGAGCAATAGCTGCAGTAAGGAGAACTACTCCACCTCACCTCACCTCACCTCACCTCACCTCACCGCAGAAGCAGAAGCAGAAGCAGAAGCAGAAGCAGAAGCAGAAGCAGAAGCAGAAGTAAAGAATACGAAAGAAGCAACAGAAGCAACAGAAGCAGCCAGCAAGCTGCTACGCGGCGCATAAAAAAGGCCACCCGAAGGTGGCCAATATGTCGAATAATCTGACACAGATTATTTTAGAGGGAGTACTGCTTTTACTGCGTCGCCAATATCTGCCAGGCTACGAACGGTTTTCACGCCGGCCGCTTCCAGCGCAGCAAATTTTTCATCCGCGGTGCCTTTGCCGCCAGCAATGATTGCACCAGCGTGGCCCATACGCTTGCCTTTCGGCGCAGTAACGCCAGCAATGTAGCCCACAACCGGTTTGGTGACGTGTTCTTTAATGTAGGCTGCCGCTTCTTCTTCTGCGCTGCCGCCGATTTCACCGATCATCACGATGGCTTCGGTCTGCGGATCGTCCTGGAACATCTGCAGAATGTCGATAAAGTTGGATCCTGGAATCGGGTCGCCGCCGATACCTACGCAGGTAGACTGGCCGTAGCCAATATCCGTGGTCTGCTTAACGGCTTCATAAGTCAGCGTACCGGAACGGGAAACGATACCGATACGACCCGGCTGATGAATGTGGCCCGGCATAATGCCGATCTTGCATTCGCCTGGGGTAATCACGCCCGGACAGTTCGGACCGATCATACGCACGCCCGCTTCATCCAGCTTCACTTTTACCGTCAACATATCCAGCGTCGGGATACCTTCGGTAATGGTGATAATCAGCTTAATGCCCGCATCGATCGCTTCCAGAATCCCGTCTTTACAGAACGGCGCCGGTACATAGATCACGGATGCCGTCGCGCCGGTCGCTTCTACCGCTTCGCGCACGGTATTGAATACCGGCAGGCCGAGATGGGTGGTGCCGCCTTTGCCCGGCGTTACGCCGCCAACCAGCTGCGTACCATAGGCCAGCGCCTGCTCAGAGTGGAAAGTACCCTGACCGCCGGTGAAACCCTGGCAGATCACTTTGGTGTTTTTGTCGATCAAAATGGACATTATTTACCCTCCGCTGCAGCAACAACGCGTTGGGCCGCGTCGGTCAGGCTGGTTGCTGCAATAATGTTCAGACCGCTGTCCGCCAGTTTCTGTGCGCCCAGCTCAGCGTTGTTTCCTTCCAGACGTACCACTACCGGTACGTTGACGCCGACTTCAGCGACCGCGCCGATGATGCCGTCGGCAATAAGGTCACAGCGTACGATGCCGCCGAAGATATTCACGAATACCGCTTTTACCGCGTCGTCAGACAGGATGATTTTAAAGGCTTCGGTAACGCGCTCTTTGGTCGCGCCGCCGCCGACGTCGAGGAAGTTGGCTGGCTGGCCGCCGTGATGTTTCACGATGTCCATGGTGCCCATCGCCAGACCGGCACCGTTTACCATACAGCCGATATTACCTTCCAGCGCAACGTAGTTCAGTTCCCACTGCGTTGCATGCGCTTCGCGCGGATCTTCCTGGCTCGGATCGCGCATTTCGCGCAGTTCAGGCTGACGGAACATCGCGTTGCCGTCGGCGCCCAGTTTGCCGTCGAGACAGATCAGGTCGCCCTGTTTGGTAATCACCAGCGGGTTGATCTCAACCAGCGCCAGGTCGCGCTCCAAGAACATGGTCGCCAGACCCATAAAAATTTTGGTGAACTGGTTTACCTGTTTGCCGGTCAGACCCAACTTAAACGCCAGCTCGCGGCCCTGGTAAGGCTGCGGACCGGTTAACGGATCCAGCGCCATTTTATGAATCAGGTGCGGGGTTTCTTCCGCCACTTTTTCAATTTCCACGCCGCCTTCGGTGGAAGCCATGAACACCACGCGACGTGAGCTACGGTCAACCACGGCACCGAGGTAGAGTTCTTTATCAATATCGGTAGCGGCTTCAACCAGAATCTGGTTTACCGGCTGCCCTTCCGCATCCGTTTGGTAAGTAACCAGACGTTTACCCAGCCAGTTTTCAGCAAAAGTACGGATCTCTTCTTTGCTGTTAACGACTTTCACACCGCCCGCTTTACCACGGCCACCGGCATGAACCTGACATTTTACTACCCACGGGCCTGCGCCAATTTTAGAGGCTGCTTCTTCCGCTTCACGTGGCGTAGTGCAGGCGTAACCGGTTGGTGCCGGTAAGCCATACCGTGCAAACAGCTGTTTCGCCTGGTACTCGTGTAAGTTCATGATGTTCTATCCATTCAGGTCTGAAAAGATTAATAAGGTTGGGCGCGGCAGAACCGCGCCCGGCAACATTAAACGTCCAGCAGCAGACGCGCCGGATCTTCCAGCATCTCTTTTACCGCTACCAGATAGCCGACGGATTCGCGGCCATCGATCAGACGGTGGTCATAAGAGAGCGCCAGATACATCATTGGCAGCACCACAACCTGACCATTAACAGCCATCGGACGATCCTTGATGGCGTGCATGCCCAGGATAGCGCTCTGCGGCGGGTTGATGATCGGCGTGGACATCAGCGAACCGAATACGCCGCCGTTGGTGATGGTAAAGTTACCGCCGGTCAGCTCTTCTACCGTCAGCTTGCCGTCACGGCCTTTGACCGCCAGCTCTTTAATTTTCTTCTCGATATCCGCCATGCTCAGCGTATCAACGTCACGCAGAACCGGCGTTACCAGGCCGCGCGGCGTGGAGACGGCGATGCTGACATCGAAATAGTTGTGGTAAACCACATCATCGCCATCGATGGACGCGTTCACTTCCGGGTAGCGTTTCAGCGCTTCGACTACCGCTTTGATATAGAAGGACATAAAGCCCAGACGCACGCCGTGACGCTTCTCGAAGGCATCGCCGTACTGCTTGCGCAGATCCATGATCGGCTTCATGTTCACTTCGTTGAAGGTGGTCAGCATCGCGGTGCTGTTTTTCGCTTCCAGCAGACGCTCAGCTACGCGTTTACGCAGACGCGTCATCGGCACGCGTTTTTCGCTACGGCCAGCCAGCGGCTGCGGCGCGGCGGCGGCGGCGGCTTTCGGCTCAGCTTTCGCAGCGGCAGGCTGCTGTTTCAGATGTTTTTCCACATCTTCCCGGGTGAGACGGCCGCCAACGCCGGTGCCTTTAATCGCGGAGGCATCCAGGTTATGTTCCGCGATCAGACGACGGATCGCCGGGCTCAGCGCATCGTTGCTCTCTTCTTCCAGCGAAGCGGTCTGGCGCTGCGCAGGCGTCGATTCGTTGCTTTCCGCTTTGGCAGTGGTCTCTTTGCCGCCGCTGTTGCCCTCTTTCAGGCGACCCAGCACCTGACGCGAGGTCACGGTTGCGCCCTCCTCTTCCAACACGGCTTCCAGTACGCCGTCGGCGGAGGCAGGCACTTCCAGCACAACTTTATCGGTCTCGATTTCTACCAGAACTTCATCGCGGCTTACCGCATCGCCCGGTTTTTTATGCCAGGTTGCTACAGTGGCATCAGCAACAGATTCAGGCAGGTCGGGAACGAGAATATCTACGCTACTCATTATCTTTCCTTATTTAATCAACGTTCAGCGCGTCATTAACCAGGTCTTGCTGCTGTTTCAGGTGTACAGACATGTAACCTACAGCAGGTGAAGCGGAAGCCGGACGTCCGGCATAACGTAAAGAAGCACCAAAAGGAATCACTTCACGGAAGTGATGCTGGCTGCAATACCACGCACCCTGATTCAGCGGCTCCTCCTGACACCAAACGAAATCATGGACGTGCGCATAAGGCTGCAGCGCTTCCTGGACCGCTTTATGCGGGAAAGGATAGAGCTGCTCAATACGCACGATGGCAACATCGTTTTGTTCATTTTTGCGGCGCTGTTCCAGCAGATCGTAATAGACCTTACCGGCACACAACACCACGCGTTTGACTGCTTTCGGATCGAGATCGTCAACTTCGCCAATGGCTGGCAGGAAGCTACCGCTCGCCAGTTCTTCCAGCGAGGAGACTGCCAGCGGATGACGCAGCAGCGACTTCGGCGACATCACTACCAGCGGACGGCGCATACCGCGTAATGCCTGACGACGCAGCATGTGATAAACCTGCGCCGGCGTCGACGGCACGCAAACCTGCATGTTTTGCTCTGCGCACAGCTGGAGATAACGCTCCAGACGCGCCGAAGAGTGTTCCGGGCCCTGACCTTCATAGCCGTGCGGCAGCAGCATTACCAAGCCGCACATCCGGCCCCATTTCTGCTCACCAGAGCTGATGAACTGGTCGATAACCACCTGCGCGCCGTTGGCGAAATCGCCGAACTGCGCTTCCCAGATGGTCAGCGTACGGGGCTCAGCGGTAGCGTAGCCATATTCAAATGCCAGCACTGCTTCTTCCGACAGCACGGAGTCCCAGACTTTAAACTGGCCCTGACCGTTGTGAATATGCTGCAGCGGCGTATAAGTCGAGCCGTTCGCCTGATTATGAATAACCGCATGGCGATGAAAGAAGGTGCCGCGACCGGAGTCTTCGCCGGAAATGCGCACCGGAATCCCTTCGTCTACCAGCGTAGCGTAAGCAAGGTTCTCCGCTGCGCCCCAGTCAAAGAGTTTATTACCCGCCGCCATTTCTGCGCGATCGTTATAGATTTTTGCGACACGCGACTGCACTTCCACCGATTCCGGCACCTGGCTGATGCGTTTAGCCAGTTCCTGCAAACGCTTCAGCTCAACTTTTTCCGGGTAGCTTTCATCCCACTCATGGTTGAGATACGGCGACCAGGTAAAGGAGTGCAGGCTCATCGGACGCCATTCCGGCACCACGCATTCGCCCGCATCCAGTGCGTCACGGTAAAGGTTAACCATTTCCGTCGCATCTTCCAGATTGATCACCTGCTCAGCTTCCAGACGGTCAGCGTAGATTTTACGCGGCGTCGGATGCTTTTTGATTTTCTGGTACATCACCGGCTGGGTTGCGCTTGGCTCATCCGCTTCGTTATGGCCGTGGCGGCGATAGCAAACCAGGTCGATAAAGACGTCGCGCTTAAAGTTGTTACGGAAATCGAGCGCCAGGCGCGTGACAAAAGCAACCGCTTCCGGGTCATCCGCGTTCACATGGAAAATCGGCGACTGCACCATTTTGCCGATGTCGGTACAGTATTGTGTTGAGCGGGCGTCTTTCGGGTTAGAAGTGGTAAAACCAATCTGGTTGTTAATTACGATACGTACCGTACCGCCCACTTCATAACCGCGCGCCTGTGACATGTTCAGGGTTTCCTGCACCACGCCCTGGCCAATAACCGCTGCATCGCCGTGAATGGTAATCGGCAGCACTTTATTGCTTACCGGCTCATCCAGACGATCGAGACGGGCGCGTACTGAACCCATCACCACCGGGCTGACGATCTCCAGGTGCGACGGGTTAAACGCCAGCGCCAGGTGAACCATGCCGCCTTCGGTTTCCACGTCGGACGAGAAGCCCATATGGTATTTCACGTCACCGGTGCCGAGATGTTCTTTATGCTTGCCAGCGAATTCGTCGAACAGATCCTGCGGCTTTTTACCCAGTACGTTAATCAGCACGTTCAGACGACCGCGGTGCGCCATACCCAGCACAACTTCGCGCGTACCGTTTTTACCCGCGTGACGAATCATCTCGCGCAGCATCGGCACCAGCGCATCGCCGCCTTCCAGCGAGAAACGTTTTGCGCCAGGGAATTTGGCGCCCAGATAACGCTCCAGCCCTTCCGCCGCGGTTAACTCTTTCAGAAAGCCTTTTTTCTCTTCAGACGAGAATGCGGCATGACCCACTACCGATTCGATGCGCTGCTGAATCCAGCGTTTCTCTTCGGTGTTGGTGATATGCATATATTCCGCGCCGATAGGGCCGCAGTAGGTTTGCTTCAGGGCATTAATCAGCTCGCCCAGCTGCAGGCGATCTTTGCCGATAGCGAAAGAACCGACGTTGAAGGTTTCCTGATAATCCTCTTCGCTCAGGCCATGGAACGCCGGATCGAGATCGGATACCTGCTCCTGCTGCCATAATCCCAGCGGATCGAGGTTAGCGTGCTGATGACCACGGAAGCGGTAGGCGTTAATCAGCTGTAAGACTTTAACCTGCTTGGCATTGGCATCAGGATCGCCAACAGAGGCGGCATAGCGAGAAGTATCTTTCGCCAGACGACGGAAATAGTCGCGTGTGGAGGAGTGGAACTGCTCCGGCTTGAGCCCGGCGCCAGGAAGCTGTTGGAACATGTCGCGCCATACAGCATCAACAGAGTCAGGATCGGTGAGAAAATCCTCATAGAGCTGCTCTATGTAAGATTGGTTCGCGCCGGCCAGCCAGGAAGAGTCAAGCCAGGGCTTCATTGCGCTGTTCTGCATTGTGATCCCTTAAGCATTACATGCTTTTTTCGAGGTTTCATTGTTGCCGGCGTACCGGCTTGCCCAACGCTGCGTCCCGCATTCGCTTACCGAGTGCGTGGCGCAGCCAGATCCAGTTCATCGATACGAGCGCGGTGGGCAAGCGATGCCCTGGCCCGTAAGGGAACCTTGGTAAAGTTTTTCACCGACGCCGTGACAGACCTTACCAGGGTCTCCGTAAAACATCCGGGAACCTGGGTTCCCGGATGGCAGTGCCGTTATGCGTTACGCTGCAGCAGCATCGACTTGATATGGCCGATAGCTTTCGTTGGGTTCAGCCCTTTTGGACAAACGCTGACACAGTTCATGATGCTGTGGCAGCGGAATACACTGAAAGCATCGCTGAGATCGTCCAGACGCGCATTGGTTTCCGTATCGCGGCTATCGATCAGGAAGCGATACGATGCCAACAAGCCAGCCGGTCCGATAAACTTGTCCGGGTTCCACCAGAACGACGGGCAAGAGGTTGAGCAGCAGGCGCACAGGATACATTCATATAACCCATCCAAATGTGCGCGATCTTCCGGCGTTTGCAAATGCTCGCGCGCGGGCGGATTTTCACCATTATTCAACAGGTAAGGCTTAATCTTCTCATACTGCTTGTAGAACTGTCCCATGTCCACGACTAAGTCGCGCACCACCGGCAGACCCGGCAGCGGACGGATAACAATTTTTTTCTTGCCGTTACCCAGCGCCGAAACCGGCGTGATGCAGGCCAGACCGTTGCGGCCGTTCATATTCAGGCCGTCGGAGCCGCAAACGCCCTCGCGGCAGGAACGACGGAAAGCCAGCGTCGGATCTTTCTCTTTCAGCTTAATCAGCGCGTCCAGCAGCATCATGTCGCGTCCATCTTCCGCTTCCAGGCTGTAATCCTGCATGCGCGGCGCGGCATCCACATCCGGGTTATAACGATAAATGGAAAATTCGAGTCTCATCGTCTCTGCTCCACAAATTAGTAGGTACGCACTTTCGGCGGGAAAGCGGCGCGCAGTTTCGGCTGCATGTTCACCTCACGGCGCGTCATGCTTTCGGTTTGCGGCAGATAGAGCGAATGGCACAGCCAGTTCTCATCGTCACGTTCCGGGTAGTCAAAACGGCTATGGGCACCGCGGCTCTCGGTGCGGTAGTTGGCGGCTACAGCGGTCGCAAACGCGGTTTCCATCAGGTTATCCAGCTCCAGGCATTCGATGCGCTGGGTATTGAAATCGCTGGAGCGATCGTCGAGACGCGCGAGTTTCAGACGCTCACGGATCTGACGCAGCTCTTCCAGGCCTTTCGCCATTGCGTCGCCTTCGCGGAATACGGAGAAGTTGTTCTGCATGCAGCTTTGCAGCGCTTTGCGGATCTCAACCGGATCTTCGCCGGTAGTGTTGTTATCCCAGCGGTGATAGCGCGCCATCGCCGCATCGATATCTTCCGGCGTCGCATCGCGCAGCGGGCCTTGCTCCTGGATAGACTCCAGCAGATGCAGACCGGCGGCGCGACCGAATACCACCAGGTCCAGCAGCGAGTTGCCGCCGAGGCGGTTGGCGCCATGCACCGATACACAGGCAATTTCGCCCACGGCGAACAGGCCCGGCACCACAACATCTTCACCTTTTTCATTCAGGGTGAGCGCCTGGCCGCTGACTTTGGTCGGAATACCGCCCATCATATAGTGGCAGGTCGGGATAACCGGAATCGGCTCTTTCACCGGATCGACGTGTGCAAAAGTCCGTGACAGCTCAAGAATGCCAGGCAAACGCGACTCCAGCACTTCTTTACCCAGATGATCCAGCTTCAGTTTAATATGCGGGCCCCACGGACCTTCGCAGCCGCGGCCTTCACGAATTTCAATCATCATTGAACGGGCGACAACGTCACGACCCGCCAGATCTTTGGCGTTCGGCGCGTAACGCTCCATAAAGCGTTCGCCATGTTTATTCAGCAGGTAACCGCCTTCGCCACGGCAACCTTCGGTCACCAGCACGCCCGCGCCAGCGATACCAGTTGGGTGGAACTGCCACATCTCCATATCCTGCACCGGCACGCCAGCGCGCAGCGCCATGCCAACACCGTCGCCGGTATTGATATGCGCATTGGTGGTGGACTGATAGATACGGCCTGCGCCGCCGGTCGCCAGGACCGTCGCTTTCGCTTTGAAGTAAACCACTTCGCCGGTTTCAATGCTTAAAGCGGTGCAGCCTACGACAGCGCCATCCTGGTTTTTCACCAGATCCAGCGCGTACCATTCGGAGAAAATGGTGGTTTTGTTTTTCAGGTTCTGCTGATAGAGCGTATGCAGCAACGCATGGCCGGTACGGTCAGCAGCAGCAGCGGTACGCGCCGCCTGCTCGCCGCCGAAGTTACGCGACTGGCCGCCGAACGGACGCTGGTAAATGCGCCCATCCTCCAGGCGGGAGAATGGCAGGCCCATATGTTCCAGTTCCAGAATCGCTTCCGGGCCGGTTTTACACATATATTCGATCGCGTCCTGGTCGCCGATATAGTCGGAACCTTTGACGGTATCGTACATATGCCATTCCCAGTTATCTTCATGGGTGTTACCCAGCGCAACGGTAATGCCGCCCTGCGCGGAAACGGTATGGGAACGCGTCGGAAAAACTTTTGACAGCAGGGCGCAGCTCTGGCCCGACTGGGAAATCTGTAGGGCCGCGCGCATACCTGCGCCGCCTGCCCCGATTACTACGGCATCAAACTCTCTGACTGGCAAATTCATTATCACGCACCCCACACCACAACAGTTCCATAAATCGCATAAACCAACAGTGCAACAACAATAGCCAGCTGTAACAGCAGGCGCCATGCCAGAGGTTTAATGTAATCCGTCAATATCTGCCACATGCCGATCCAGCCGTGAATAACGGTGGAAAACAGCGTCAGCAGCGTAAAGACCTTGGTAAAGGAAGAGGCGAAGAAGGCGCGCCAGATATCGTAAGTCAGAGTATCTGACACAATAATGAAGCCGAGGATATATAAGGTGTAGAGCGTAATGAGGATTGCAGTAGCACGCAGCAGCAGCCAGTCCTGCACGCCATTGCGCCCCAGAGCAGTAGCATTGCTTACCATACGAGGACTCCAGCCAGAATTGAAAGCACGACAGTAATACCAAAACCGATACGCGCAGAGCTGTTGCCTACGCGCTGTGTTTCTGCCAGATAACCGAAGTCCATCAACATATGGCGGAAACCACCAATGGTATGCCAGGCTAGCGCAGTAAGGATGCCCCACATAATGAACTTAGCAAAAAAGCTGTTCATTACGGCGGTTGCCTGTTGGAAGCCTTCGGGAGAGGAGAGCGAGAGACCCAGTAGCCAGAGCAGAATACCGACGGCTACAAAACTAATGACGCCGGAAACGCGGTGGAGAATGGACGCTATTGCAGTAACGGGAAACCGGATCGTAGTGAGATCCAAGTTGACAGGTCTTTGTTTTTTCACGGTTTTGCCCACACAGCTTTTCTTATTTTGCTTCCTCCGGGCCTGAAGGTGGAAAGCCTTAGGGGGACTTTTTCACCGGCACCATTACAGCAACATCCAGTGTTAATTGAAGCGGTAAAACGCTGGGTGGCTCCTGGTGTCAGGGTATTCCGGAGACCTGGCGGCAGTATAGGACGATCACATTCTCATTACAATTCCTCTACAAACGCTTTAGCAAGATTTAAGTGGAACAGTGATCCACCTCACGATTTTCATATTTTAAACAAATTTAATTAACTGATTTGACAATAGTTCAACAATTCAGTTACAAACTAACGCACAAAAGTCCTATGATGCGCAAAAGTTATGGGGATACACTTTCCCCTAAACTCAAGTTATGTAACAGTATTGAAATAAAATGCTAAACGCATCAGGTTATTAATTAAGATTCATAATGACCAGAACGGATCTTTAACAACCACAGAACGCATTAGCATCGTGGCTGCCGGAAACTTTCCGACCGCGCCCGTCACTCTGTACCCTGCACGCAAAACATGTCACAGAGCTGATAGTCTGCAATTACTTCACGCAATTCGCAGCATGATGGTAATTTCGGTGTCAAAGATCCTACAAATATGGCGCTAAGGAGACTGTAAATGACTGATAAAAAAGTGACGCTCACCCTGGACGGTGAAGCTCCTGTTGAGCTGGACGTGCTACAAGGCACGCTGGGTCAGGACGTTGTTGATGTCCGAAGCCTGGGCTCAAAGGGTCTGTTTACGTTTGACCCTGGTTTTACCTCTACTGCGTCCTGCGAATCCAAAATCACCTATATTGATGGTGATGAAGGCATTTTGCTCCATCGCGGCTACCCGATTGATCAACTCGCCACTCACTCAAACTACCTGGAAGTCTGCTATATCCTGCTGAACGGCGAAGCACCGACGCCAGAACAGTTTGAAGAATTCCGCACCACGGTTACGCGCCATACCATGATTCATGAGCAGATTACCCGTCTGTTCCACGGTTTCCGTCGCGACTCCCATCCGATGGCGGTGATGTGTGGCGTTACCGGCGCGCTGGCGGCGTTCTACCATGACTCGCTGGACGTGAATATTGAGCGTCACCGTGAGATCGCGGCTTTCCGTCTGCTCTCTAAGATGCCGACCGTGGCCGCCATGTGTTACAAATACTCTATCGGCCAGCCGTTTGTTTACCCGCGCAACGATCTCTCCTATGCCGGTAATTTCCTGCATATGATGTTCGCCACGCCGTGCGAAGAGTATAAGGTTAACCCGATTCTGGAACGCGCAATGGATCGTATTCTGATCCTGCATGCTGACCACGAGCAGAACGCCTCTACTTCTACCGTCCGTACCGCGGGTTCTTCCGGCGCTAACCCGTTCGCCTGTATCGCAGCAGGTATCGCTTCGCTGTGGGGACCGGCGCACGGCGGCGCGAACGAAGCCTGCCTGCGCATGCTGGAAGAGATCAGCCATAAAGATCATATTCCAGAATTCGTAAGACGCGCGAAAGATAAAAATGACTCTTTCCGCCTGATGGGCTTTGGCCATCGCGTCTATAAAAACTACGATCCGCGCGCAACCGTGATGCGTGATACCTGTCATGAAGTGTTAAATGAACTGGGTATGAAGGATGATCTGCTGGAAGTGGCGATGGAGCTGGAACATATTGCGCTCAACGATCCCTATTTCATTGAACGCAAACTCTATCCGAACGTCGATTTCTACTCTGGCATTATTCTGAAAGCGATGGGCATCCCCTCTTCCATGTTCACCGTGATTTTCGCCATGGCGCGTACCGTTGGCTGGATTGCACACTGGAAAGAGATGCACGACGAAGGCATGAAAATTGCCCGTCCGCGTCAGCTCTACACCGGTTACGATCAGCGTGAGTTTGAATCTAAGCTGCCGAAGTAAATATCGGATAGCAAAAAAGGGCCTGCGGGCCCTTTTTTATTAGCCAGTGTTAACTATTTCTGGCAGCCGGGACACCAGTAAAAGGGCCGGGAGGAAAGCGTGGTTTTTTCGATGATGCCGCCGCAACGTTCGCAGGCTTTTCCGGCGCGATGAAAAACTTTAAAGGTAAATGCCGCGCCGTGATGGGCGCTTTTCATGGTGCCGCGCATACGATAAGAGTGGCGTGGGATCGCCAGCATAGCCTGAACCAGGCGCTGGAGCTGCGTCTCGGTCAAATCCTGCGCCCGATGCTGCGGCGCCAGCCCGGCTTCCCATAAAACTTCCACCCGCAGATAGTTACCTAAACCGGCCAGAAACGCCTGATCGAGCAGCAGGCCGCTGAACTGGCGACGGCGAAAACGCGGTGAAAGCAGACGTTCTTGCACCGCTTCCTCAGTCAGCTGCATATCCAGCACGTCAGGGCCGATGCGCTGGAGGAAAGGATGCGCCGCCAGCGTATCGCTGTTGTGCATCTCAATATCCGACGCGCTGTACAGCAAAATCGTCTGATCGGCACAGGCGAGCCGCACGCGCAGCACGCGCTGCGTGACGGGTTCGCTGCCGGTTTTCACCACGCGCCAGACGCCATACAGTTGGTTATGGCTGTAAAGCGTCAGTCCGTTGGAAAAGTGCGTAAGCAGCGCTTTCCCACGGGTTTCAATGGCGGTAACCGTCTCGCCGAGTAAGGCGTTTTCATAGGTTTTAAGCTGCGGAAAGGCAAACCAGACATTCGTTAATGGTTTGCCGACAATGGCTTCTTCCAGCCGATCCGCCGCCCGGCGGATCTCTGGTCCTTCTGGCATACGAATATCCTGTTAGTGCGTTGCGCCGCCAACCAGGCGCAGATCCTGTTCAGTACGAAGTGCAATGGTAATCGCCATTTCCAGCGCCAGAATGACGGTTTGTGCCGCCATGCTGGGACTGCCGGGATGGTTTATTGCCTGCTCCGGCAGATAAGGAATATGAATAAAACCGCCGCGCACGGCATTATCCTGCTGGGCAAGACGATGCAGCAGGCCGTACATCACATGGTTGCAAACATAGGTGCCAGCCGTTTGCGATACCGAAGCAGGAATACCCGCTTCCCGAATGCCTTCCACAATCGCCTTAATCGGCAAGGAAGAGAAATAGGCCGCCGGGCCGCCAGGAATAATCGGTTCATCAATCGGCTGATTGCCGTTGTTGTCCGGGATGCGCGCATCGTTAATATTGATGCCGACGCGCTCGACGGTAATATCCGCGCGTCCGCCCGCCTGCCCCACCGCAATGACCAGCTCCGGTTGCAGCGCTTCCATCTCCGCATAGAGCGTAGTCAGCGCATCGCCAAAGGCGCAGGGCAGTTCTTTTGCCACTACTTTATAGCCGCATAACATGCGCTCATGCAGCTGACGAACGGCTTCCCATGAAGGATTGATCTGCTCGCCGCCGAACGGTTCAAACGCGGTAATCAGTACATTTTTCATTTTCGCCTCACAGGAACATCAAAAAATAGAGCAAAAATATGTTCACAATTAACAGTAGCACGCCGGTTGGCGTCTGCGCCTTGATGACCGCATTACGATCCGGCAGTTCCAGCAGCGCCGCCGGGACGATATTGAAATTAGCCGCCATTGGCGTCATTAGTGTGCCGCAATAACCGGAGAACATGCCAATCGCGGCCATCACCGCCGGATTGCCGCCGTGCTGAAGCACCAGAACCGGAATGCCGATACCGGCGACAACGATAGGAAACGCGGCAAAGGCGTTGCCCATGATCATCGTCAGCAGCGCCATGCCAACCACAAATACCGCGACGGCGATAAAGCGGTTATCGACCGCCAGATACTGCTCCGTCAGGTGTGCAATGGCGCTGCCGACGCCTGCGGTGGTAAACAGCAGGCCAAGCGTGGCGAGGATTTGCGGCAAAATAAATGCCCAGCCGATAGAATCCAGCAGCCGGCGTGTTTCCTGTAATGACTGGGTCGGACGCTCGCGGCTCATTTTTAGTGCGACCAGCCAGCCCACCAGACAGCCGAGCGTCATGGAAAAGAGCGTCACCAGCGTGGAATGGTTGCCTGCGCCGAATACCGCCAGTTCCAGTCCGGGAATATGATTAAACGCCAGCACGCCCGCAACCGTGACCAGCGGAATAGCCAGCGCCGGTAAAAACAGGCGGTTGCCGAGACGGCTGGCGCTCTGCTGCCGCTCAGATTCGCTGCGCTGGTGATAGCTTCCCAAACGCACGCCGCCGAAACCGGCGATCAGCGCCATCGCTACGACCAATATGCCGACCAGAATATGCAGACTGCGCGTGCCTTCCGCGCCGGAGCCGGTAAGCTGCTCCGCCAGCCGGTACGCCCAGTCACCGATAAGGAACATCAGCCCGTACAGTCCCCAAAACAGACCGGTTGTGAGCCGTCGCGGATTTGCCTTATCGCGCCACGACAGCAGCGCCACCACCAGCAGAATGAGTCCGGCCAGATAAAACAGATATTGTTGCTGAAACATTAGCGGCCTCCTTTTTGCTGGAGCGCCGCCTGATTCAGCGCGCTGATTTCTGCCGCCAGCTTTTTATCCAGTCGACGCAGACGAAGGGAGTGAATAATAAAGGCACTAATCGCGGTAGGAATGCCCCACAGCGCAATATGCAACGGCTCAGTATGAATACCGCCGGACTCCAGCATAAAGTTGTGCATAAAGATGATCGCGCCGAAAGCGACAAAAATGTCTTCGCCGAAGAACAGGCCGACATTATCCGTGGCAGCGGACATGGCGCGCAGACGGTAGCGTACCGATTCCGGCAGTTCGCCGTAACGGTTCTCCGTAGCGCCTTCCGCCATTGGCGCCAGCAGCGGGCGCACCATCTGTGGATGTCCGCCAAGGCTGGTCAGACCCAGCGCCGCCGTGGCTTCACGTACCAGTAAATAGACGATTAACAGACGCCCCGCCGTCGCGGTTTTAATAGTGGCAATCCACGCCTGCGCACGCTCTTTTAAACCATGACGCTCCAGCAGGCCGATAACCGCCAGCGGCAACAGCAGAATGAAAGGCAGGTTGCGCGTGTTAAGAAAGCCGGAACCCAGCTTTTCCAGAATATCGCCCAGCGGCATATGCGCCGCCACGCCGGTCACCAACCCTGAAATAATGACCACCAGCACCGGATTAAAGCGCAGTAAAAAGCCGATAATAATGGCTGCGATGCCCAGTAAGGGCCAAAGATTTACCAAAGGCTGCATAAATTTTCCTTATAAGAACCCCGACGTCAGTCGGGGTTAAAATGTCAGGCTACGCTGCTGACTAAAATTTGCTGCGCGGCGAAAGCGTCACGCAGGCGGCGGGCAAAGGCCAGCGCATGGGGACCATCGCCATGCAGGCAAACGGTCTGCGCACGCAGTGCAACCCGTTCGCCCGTCACGCTGGCGACTGTGCCATGCTGAACCATTTCTAATGTACGAGAAATGGCCTGTTTTTCTTCTTCAATCATCGCGCCGGGTTGGCCACGCGGCACCAGCGAGCCGTCGGTCTGATAACCCCGATCGGCAAAAACTTCTTCACGTGTCTGCAAGCCGTAATGACGGGCGGCGCGAATCGATTCGCTGCCCGCCAGGCCAACCAGCAGCAGGCCAGCATCAATGGCCTTTACCGCACGGGCGATGGCATCCGCCAGCCCAGCATCGCGCGCCGCCTGGTTATAGAGCATGCCGTGCGGCTTAACGTGCGTGAGCTTGCCGCCCTCGCTTTCCGTAATGGCTTTCAGTGCGCCGATTTGATACAGCACCTGCGCATAAACGGTTTCCGATGGAAGCTGCATGGCGCTGCGGCCAAAATTTTCCCGATCGGGAAAGGAGGGATGCGCGCCAATTGCCACGCCATACTCCAGCGCCCAGCGTACTGACTGCAACATAGTTTGCGCATCGCCCGCATGGAAACCGCAGGCGATATTGGCTGAACTGACCAGCTGCAACAGTTCACGATCGCTGCCGCAGCCTTCGCCTAAATCCGCGTTTAAATCAATTTTCATTTTCCAGTCCCCATGCCATGCGGTCGAGAACCCGCTGCTGCTGCTGTTTCGCCTGCAGCGCTTCCTCCAGCGTACAGTGAATAAAATGGATCGGTTCGCCGAGGCGGATTTGCGCCAGATGATAAAGATCCGCTTCAATAACGCAGGCGATACGCGGATAGCCGCCGGTGGTCTGCGCATCGGCCATCAGCACAATCGGCTGACCGCTGTGTGGAACCTGAATCACGCCGGGCAACAGGCCGTGCGACAGTAGCTCGCGCTGACTATTGCGCGCCAGCGGCCTTCCCTGCAGGCGGTAGCCCATCCGATTACTTTGCGGATCAAGCCGCCAGGAAACGCGCCAGAACGCTTCCTGAGATTCCCGCGCAAACTCATGGTATTCCGGCCCCGGCAGCGCGCGCAGCCGGTTGCCCCACAGCAGCTGACGTACACCTGCGGGCTGGCTGAAGGTTCGCGTCGGCGCGGCCAGCGGCAGCACATCGCCATCCTGCAGACGCCTTCCCTGCCAGCCGCCAAATTCCGCATTAATATCGGTGCTACAGGAGCCAAGCAGCGGTTCAATCGCGAAGCCGCCGTTGATTGCCAGATAACTGCGCATGCCGCGTACCGGCATTGCCAGCGTCAAGCGCTGTCCTTTTTTGACCGGTAGCCGCCAGCCGGTCCAGACCGGACGACCGTCCAAATCAGCGTTGCAGCCAGCACCGGTCAGGGCAAACCAGCCGTCACGCTCAAACTCGGCACAAAACTGACCTAAGGTAATCTCCAGTACCGCCTGCTGCTGTGGATTTCCTACCAGCAGATTCGCCGTACGCATCGCCGGTTCATCCAGCGCGCCGCCGCTGCTGATGCCGAACTGCCGCCAGCCGCCGCGTCCGCCGTCCTGAAGCGTGGTGTTCATACCGGCACGGATAATTTTCAGCATACGCCCTCCTTCTGCGGCACAAAACGTACGCGATCGCCCGGTTGCAGTAATGTTGGTGGCTGGTGTTGCGGATTGAATAACGGCAATGTGGTGCGGCCCAGCAGTTGCCAGCCGCCGGGCGAAGCCAGCGGATAGATGCCGGTTTGACTACCGCCGATGCCGACCGTCCCCGCTGGCACCAGCACGCGTGGTGTGCTGCGGCGCGGCGTATGCAGACGCTCATCCAGCCCGCCCAGATAGGGGAATCCCGGTTTAAAGCCGATAAAGTAAACCACATACTCTGCGGCCGAGTGCGCCTCGACCACCTGCTGCGGCGTCATCTGACAGTGACGTGCGACCTCATCCAAATCAGGCCCCGCCTCGCCGCCATATATCACCGGAATGGCGACATCGCGCGATTCCGGCACGACAGCTTCGCTCTCTTCCCACCAGGTTTGCAGGCGCTCAATAGCGTCCAGCGCCTGATGCTGCGGATCGCTCAGAATAACCGTGAGGTTATTCATTCCAGGAATCGCTTCCAGTACCTGCGGGTAATCGCGCAGACGTTGAGTCAATCCCCAAATTCGCTGCTGGCTGAGCAGTGAAACAGGCGGTTCCAGCTCAAGCACGACCGCGCGTTCCCCCAGTAGGTAACAACGTGCCCTTTGCAAAATTCGCCTCCTGTTATAACCCCTGGTTATGATCTTATTCATTTCGAACAGATAGTTATGCGGGGATGCAGCAGGCGTGTCAACCGCTTTTGCGTGAGTTTATAATAGGAAATTAACGGCAGGCGGCTGCCCGCCGTCGGATAAACAGGCGAGGAAAATCAGGCTGGATTATTAATATCGATAAAGGTGACATCCAGTGAATGATGCGCCGCCAGCCATTCCCCCAGCGCGCGAATACCGCCGCGTTCGGTGGCATGGTGACCGGCAGCAAAAAAGTGAATGCCGTTTTCTCGCGCGCTGTGGATGGTCTGTTCGGAGACCTCGCCGGTAATAAACGCGTCGACGCCAAAGGCCGCCGCGCTGTCGATAAAGCCCTGGCCGCCACCACTGCACCAGGCGATGCGCCGGATCTGCTGTGGAGCATTATCGCCGCAGTGTAAGGTTCACGCCCCAGTACCGCCGCGATACGTTGCGCCAGCGCCTCGCCGCTCAGGCTCTCCGCCAGTTCGCCCCAGGGCACCAGCGGTTGCACTTCGCCCTGTACGTTAATGCTCAGCGCCTGCGCCAGCTGTGCGTTGTTGCCCAGTTGCGGATGCGCATCGAGCGGTAAATGCCAGCCGTAAAGGTTAATATCATTTGCCAGCAGCGTACGCAGACGGCGACGCTTCATGCCTTTAATCGCTGGCGCTTCGTTTTTCCAGAAGTAGCCATGATGCACCATCACCGCATCCGCCTGTAGCCGTACCGCTTCATCCAGCAGCGCCTGACAGGCGGTGACGCCGGTGACGATTTTCCTCACCTCGTCGCGTCCCTCAACCTGTAAGCCATTCGGCGCATAGTCGCTGAACGCGGCGCTGTTAAGCTGTTGGTTAACGATCTGCTCCAGTTCAAAATTGTTCATTCACCTACTCCGTGCGCGTAATAGTGGACGCCTGGCGCGCCGCTTCAAAGATAGCCAGGGTTTTCTCTCTTGCCGCCTTATGTTCCACGATCGGCAGCGGATAATCGAGCCGCTGATGATTTTTCTTTGCCCAGCGATGGGGATCGTGGATTGCGCTGTCGGGCACTGCCGCCAGCTCCGGCAGCCAGCGACGAATAAAGGTTCCCTGCTTATCGAAACGTTCGCCCTGGGTGGTGGGGTTGAAAATACGGAAGTAAGGCGCCGCATCGGTGCCAGTGGAAGCCGCCCACTGCCAGCCACCATTATTGGCCGCCAGATCGCCATCGATTAATACCGACATAAAATAGCGTTCGCCCAGCTGCCAGTTAATTTGCAGATCTTTGACCAGAAAGCTGGCGGTAATCATGCGCAGGCGATTGTGCATCCAACCCGTGCTGTTTAGCTGGCGCATGGCGGCATCTACTATCGGATAACCGGTTTGGCCCTGCTGCCAGGCGGTAAAATGCTGCGCATTCTGTTGCCAGGCCACGTTTTTCGTCCACGGTATAAAGGGCTGGTTTTTACAGAGCGCCGGAAAGGCGACCAGCAGATGACGATAGAAATCGCGCCAGACGATCTCATTCAGCCAGACGCTGGCCCGCTCGTCATTTAACGCCTGCGGCTGCTCACGCAGCAGGCGATGCAAACACTGACGCGGCGACAGCGTGCCGGTTGCCAGACAGACGGAGAGGCGGCTGGTGGCATCCAGCGCCGGTAAATCGCGCTGCGCCGGATAATCCAGCACCCTTTGGCGGCAAAATTCGCGCAGGCGCTGTAACGCAGCGGCTTCGCCGATCGGAAAAAAGTGTCGATCAAAAGGCTGGCGAGGATAATCGAAAGGTGCCAGCGCAGGCAGAGCTTCAGGAGTGATTGCCGCGCGTTTATTGGGTGCTGGCAAGCATTCCGGCAAACTTTCACGCAGCCGTCGCAGATAAGCCTTACTGAAAGGCGTAAACATCCGGTACATTTTTCCGTCACCGGTCTGCACGCTGCCGGGCGGCAGCAGCACGCTGTCATCGAAACCCTGCACCATTACGCCCTGCTGCGTTAACCGGCGTTCAACCGCTGCATCCCGCTCGCGCTCGTTAAATTCATATTGGTAGTTATAGAAAAGCGCATCGACCTGCTGTTCGCGGCAAAAATCCGCCAGGCAGTCGACAGAAGCACGGAAATCATCGCACTGGCGATAGTGCAAAACGATGCCTTTGTCAGCCAGCGCCGTTTGTAAAAGCTGCAGACTTTGCCAGATGTAATCCGCCTGACGCGGCGACATATCATGCTGCCGCCACTGCTGCGGCGTCGCGATAAACAGCGCGATGACCTTAGCATCGCGCTGCCGACAGGCGGCCCACAGCGCGCTGTTATCGTTGATGCGCAGATCGTTGCGCAGCCAGACCAAATGGGTGTCCATACTCTCTCCTGATCTGTCAACGACCGTAACGTAAGCGCAGCGCTTCCGGGTAGGGCTCAAAATAACGCTGTTGCGACAGCCATTCGTGCGGATACTCTTTCATATAGTGTTTAAGCAGCGTGATGGGCGCCAGCAGCGGCTGTACTCCCTGCCGATAGCGATCGATAAGCGAAGCCAGCTCCTGGCGCTGCGACGAAGAAAGCTGTTTACGGAAATAGCCCTGAACGTGCATCAAAACGTTGGTATGGTTACGGCGTGTAGCGCGATGCGACATCAGCCTCATCAGGCGGTTGCGGTATTCAGTGGCAAATTCTTCCAGCGAGGCGTATTCCTTCATTGCCGCGACAAACGGCCCTAACTGTCGATATTCAGGCTGCGAATGCGCCAGCAACAGCAGCTTATAACGGGTATGGAATGCCATCAGCTTGTGTGCCGTCAGCCCGTCTTGCCAGAGCTGGTTAAACTCATGTAGCGCATAGACTCGCGCCACGAAGTTCTCGCGCAATGTGTCATCATGCAGACGGCCATCCTCCTCCATCGGCAGCCAGGGCATCTCCTGCTGTAAAGCCTGTGCGAAAATGCCCACGCCCTCTTTGCGATTATTATTGCTGTCAGGTTCATAGATACGCACCCGCTCCATACCGCAGCTGGGCGATTTAGCGCAAAGAATATAGCCACAAAGGTGATGCAGACCGGCGACCTTGCGGCGGGCAAAATTGCGCATCTGCGTCGTTACTTCTTCTCCGCCCGTTTTACTAAAACAGAGTGCGATCTCGTCCTGATGTTTTACCAGCCGCAGCGCCGGACGCGGCACAGGCAATCCGATCGACATTTCCGGGCAAATGGGTTCGTAGCGCACGTATGGCGCGAGTTCTTCCGTAGCAAAAGTCAGACGCTTATGACCGCCATCAAAACGTACGCTGTCGCCCAATAAACAGGCGCTGATTCCTACCGGTATTTTCTCGCTCATACTTGTACAACCTCAAACATCTTGTATAAGTTTAAGTGTAGCGCAAGCCTCTCTATGACGCACTTCAAATCCCGTCGGACTGTGGCAACAGGCAAAAAAAATCTCATCGGATGATGAGATTTTCAGGCGGCGGAGCGTAGCGGGCGGCCAGGTTATTATCGTTGCTGACTGCAGGTTCAATAGAAATCGCCACCAGCTGCTTCAGCCTGCGCCAGCCAGACCGGTTTGGTGCTGGTTTTACTCCAGACGCGATGCAGATAGCTATAAAAACGCGCACGATCGCGGCGAAACAGCATCACCGGCAACGCCAGTACGCCAACAATGATTACCGCTGCGCGACGCAGGATAATTTTATGCAGGGGATAAATGGAATACATTACCTACGCCTCCTGAGAAGAATGAGTTACAAATTAGTCATTGGTTAAATATGATAGGCCCCATTGCGTAATTTTACTACTCATCCGACCACTAATTCGGTGAAAAAAAGTGCAGATTTACACTTCGCCTGTAATTAGGTTACATATCTGTTAATTTTAGGTTTTTGTTTTGTTTGATTCAGCAGGTGCAACACAAAGCGCAGCGGGTTTTGTTAAAGTGCGGTTTTGTCATTTTCTGTCTGTGACAGCGGAGAATCCTCGTTTTGGCCAGCGTACTGATTGTTGAAGATGAAAAAGAGATTCGTCGTTTTCTGCGCGTCGCGCTGGAAAGCGAAGCCTTGCGGGTTTATGACGGCGATACCTTACAGCGCGGACTAATTGAGGCCGCTACCCGCAAGCCTGATTTAGTGATTCTTGATTTGGGTTTGCCGGATGGCGATGGCCTCGACTTTATCCGCGATTTTCGCCAGTGGAGCGGCGTGCCGGTTATTGTGCTGTCCGCACGCAGCGACGAGCAGGATAAAATCGCGGCATTGGATGCCGGCGCCGATGACTTTCTCACGAAACCTTTTGGCGTCGGCGAACTGCTGGCGCGCGTGCGCGTCGCTCTGCGTCGTCAGCCCGGACAGCAGGCACTGCACGCACCCGTACAGTTTGGTCAGATTACGGTGGATTTGGCGGCACATCATATTGCGCGTAACGGGGAGACGGTTCATCTTACGCCGACGGAGTTTCGGCTGCTGGCGCTGTTACTGAACAATCCAGGAAAAGTGCTGACGCAGCGGCAGTTACTGAATCATGTCTGGGGGCCGAATGCGGTTGAACATAGCCACTATCTGCGCATCTATATGGGCCATTTACGGCAGAAGCTGGAGCAGGATCCCGCCCGTCCGGCGCATCTGCTTACCGAAACGGGTATCGGCTATCGCTTTATGCCGTGATCAGCGGACATAAAAAAAGGCGCTGAATATCAGCGCCTTTTTTGTGGTTTAGCCTCAGGCGTTTTTCAGCACTGCGCTAACAATCTCAACGGCTTCTTTTTCGATTTGCGCACGATGCTCGGCGCCGAGGAAGCTCTCACAATAAATCTTGTAAGCATCTTCCGTGCCTGACGGACGCGCGGCAAACCAGCCGTTTTCCGTCATCACTTTTAAGCCGCCAATCGAAGCACCGTTGCCTGGCGCGCTGGTCAGACGGGCCGTAATCGGATCGCCTGCCAGCGTAGCCGCGCTGACCATTTCCGGCGACAGTTTCGACAGCGCGGCTTTCTGCGCGGAAGTGGCTGGCGCCTGCAAACGGTTGTAGCTCGGTGCGCCAAAACGCTCAGCCAGTTCATCGTAGTGCTGCTGCGGGTTTTTACCGGTTACGGCGGTGATTTCCGCCGCCAGCAGGCAGAGGATGATCCCGTCTTTATCGGTTGACCACGGCGTGCCGTCAAAACGCAGGAAAGAAGCGCCCGCGCTCTCTTCGCCGCCAAAACCGAAGCTGCCGTCGAACAGACCGTCAACAAACCATTTAAAGCCTACCGGCACTTCCACCAGCTTACGGCCAATATCGTTGACAACGCGGTCAATCATGGCGCTGGAGACCAGGGTTTTGCCTACGGCAACCTCTTTGCCCCACTGCGGACGATGCTGGAACAGATAATTGATTGCCACCGCCAGGTAATGGTTCGGATTCATCAGCCCAGCCGGAGTGACGATTCCGTGACGGTCGTAATCGGGATCGTTGCCGAAAGCGAGATCGAACTTATCGCGCAGCGCCAGCAGACCGGCCATCGCACATTCGGACGAACAGTCCATACGCACCACGCCATCTTTATCCAGATGCATAAAGCGGAAAGTCTGGTCAACGGCGTCGTTAACAATGGTTAAGTCCAGCTGGTAATGTTCGGCGATGCGCTTCCAGTATTCCATGCCGGAGCCGCCCAGCGGATCGATGCCGATTTTCAGACCCGCTTTCTTAATCGCCTCAATATCCACCACCTGCGCCAGGCCTTCTACATAAGGCTGAATCAGATCTTTTTCCTGGATATGTCCGCTGGCCCACGCTTCTGCCAGCGGCAGACGCTTCACCTCCTGCAGATCGTTTTGAATCAGCTGATTCGCGCGATCTTCTACCACTTTGGTAACGTTGGTATCGGCCGGGCCGCCGTTCGGCGGGTTGTATTTGATGCCACCATCTTCCGGCGGGTTATGAGAAGGCGTAATGACAATGCCGTCCGCCTGCGCGCCGCCGGCTTTGTTATGCTCAAGGATCGCGTTGGAGATCGCCGGCGTCGGCGTATAACCGTTATCCTGCTGCACAATCACATCAACGCCATTAGCCGCTAATACTTCCAGCACGGAAATAATGGCTGGCTCTGAGAGCGCATGGGTATCCTTACCAACGTAGCAAGGGCCAGTAATCCCATTCTTTTTACGTTCTTCAGCAATGGCCTGGGCGATAGCCAGAATATGCGTTTCGTTGAAACTCTGGCGTGCAGCGCTGCCGCGATGCCCGGAAGTGCCAAATTTCACCGCATGTTCCGCATTCCCTTTTTCTGGCTGTAGAACGTAATACTGGGATGTTAATTGTGCAACGTTAATCAAATCGCTCTGCTGGGCTGGCTGCCCGGCACGGGGGTGATTGGCCATTGGCGCTTCTCCCTGACGCATCAGTTAAATGGTGCCGCAAACCTTATCTGCCAGTTCCTGCGGGAACTGCATTGCCAGCATAATGTGTTCCACCATGCTGCATTTGCGGCCTGTGTTAGTGTTGGTGATCACCCAATACGGCGTGCCGGGGACATGTTTCGGCTTAGTATGGGTGCCATGCTGCAACAGTGTTTGCTCATCGCCCGCAAAATAGACGCGGGTGCGCCCTTGCAGCGATGCAGTGGCCTCAGCAAATGCATCGGGATCCAGACGATATAGCGTCGATAAAATCAACATAAAGCGATTTACCGCTTTATTCTGCTCGGCGTACTCATCAGAGAGTAGCAGCTCACGTACAGCTCGCACCCGATCCTGAGAACGTGTGGTCGGCTTAACCGGCTCATTATTCTGATTCACGCTTGCAGCAGATGCCGGCACCGCAGCAGCAACGGGCGCGCTCTGACCAGCGGTAAATTTCAACATACGCCGTAAAATGTCCGAGGCGCTTTCACCGATATGCTGCGTGTGGCTGGCAATATAGCGATAGAGTTCTTCGTCGACTTCAATCGTTTTCATCTTTATCCGTACGGTAATTGCTTGTGGCAGAACCCGGCGCAGCGCGTCATAGCAAATTTTAGCTAAACAATCTGTGCTGTGGTTCTAACATAAGGATTATAAAGTTAAATCCTGCAAGTCGGTAGCGACGTTGGCGCTTGCAGACAAAAGTCAGAATATGCCGCAAAGCCACCGGGCAAACAACCACTCACCGACCGGCAGGGAGAGTAAAAACCATGATAACCTATGCTTTCCTTTCAACTGTAAGAACTTTGCCATGAATTTGAATACTCGCTTGCAAACTGAACAGTCTAATCCAGAGGCTCTGCCCATCCTGCTGATTCATGGCCTGTTCGGCAGCCTGGATAATTTAGGCGTGCTGGCGCGCGGCCTGAAGGCGGATCGTCCACTGATTCAGGTTGATGTGCGTAACCATGGGCTGTCGCCGCGCAGCGATGAGATGGCTTATCGCGAGATGGCGCAGGATATGCTGGAGACGCTGGATGCGCACGGCATCGATAAAGTGACGGTTATCGGTCACTCGATGGGTGGTAAAATCGCGATGACGATGACCGCACTGGCGCCTGAACGTATTGAACAGCTGGTGCTGATTGATATTGCCCCGGTTGATTACTGCACGCGCCGTCACGATGAGATTTTTGCCGCGGTGAAGGCGGTAACGGAGGCCAATGTGCGTTTGCGCAGCGAAGCCGCCAACGTCATGCGCAGCTTTATTGCGGAAGAAGGCGTTATTCAGTTTCTGCTGAAATCCTTTCATGAAGGCGAATGGCGTTTTAACGTTCCGGCCCTGTGGAATAACTACGCCACTATCTCCGGCTGGGAAACCGTGCCAGCCTGGCATGGCCCGGCGCTGTTTATTCGCGGCGAGCTTTCGCCCTATCTCGATGATATTCATCGTGATGCGCTGCTGGCGCAGTTCCCGCAGGCGCGCGCGCATGTTATTGCTGGCGCCGGACACTGGGTGCATGCGGAAAAACCGGATGCAGTGTTGCGAGCCGTACGCCGTTTTTTAGCGCTGTAAAAGCAAGGCGTTAACTGCCCGACAAAGATTGTTCTCACTCTTTCCACAAGGTATGATGGCGCGCTAAAATTTTGCCGCTGTTGAGTTGGCGGCAAACCGGCCCAAAACGTCACCATGCGCGGCGCAAACGCGCAGCCCATTCAGTATCACGATTCTATGGCAAAAGAACAAACGGACCGAACCACGCTCGATCTGTTCGCAGATGAACGTCGCCCGGGACGCCCGAAAACCAGTCCGCTGTCGCGTGATGAACAACTTCGTATCAACAAACGCAATCAGTTGAAACGTGACAAAGTGCGCGGGTTACGGCGCGTTGAACTGAAGATGAACAGTGAAGCTGTCGATGCGCTTAACGCAATGGCCGCCGAGCGCGGGTTAAGCCGCAGCGAGCTGATCGAAGAGATGATCCTTGCCCAACTAAAGGCGCTCTGAACGGCTGGAAGAAGCGCACGATGTAACAAATGCAACGGCTTTACGAGTTCCGCCTCCTGACGGTCTCTGCTATTATTGCCGTAATCTGCATACAACGGGCAGTTACCATATTTTTAAGTTTCAAGAGGTTACTAAACTCATGGCAATCGTAGGTATTTTCTTTGGCAGCGATACCGGCAATACAGAAAACATTGCAAAGATGATCCAGAAACAGCTCGGTAGCGATGTTGCCGAAGTGCATGATATTGCCAAGAGCAGTAAAGAAGACCTGGAAGCTTTCGATATTCTGCTGCTGGGCATCCCCACCTGGTACTACGGTGAAGCGCAGTGCGACTGGGATGATTTCTTCCCGACGCTGGAAGAGATCGACTTCAACGGTAAACTGGTTGCGCTGTTCGGCTGCGGCGACCAGGAAGATTACGCGGAATATTTCTGCGATGCGATGGGCACCATTCGCGACATTATTGAGCCGAACGGCGCGGTAATTGTTGGCCACTGGCCGACCGAAGGCTATCACTTCGAAGCGTCAAAAGGTCTGGCTGATGATAAACATTTCCTTGGCCTGGCCATCGATGAAGATCGCCAGCCTGAGCTGACCAACGAGCGCGTTGATCGTTGGGTAAAACAGATTTACGAAGAGCTGCATTTGCAAGAGATTCTGGAAGCCTGATTTAATGCGCATTGTGTTGTAAATCACATTGCGTAACAGGTTTTTCCTATAGAAATGATAGGTACGGATTTGAAAATTTTATCAATGAAT
The DNA here is from genome assembly GCF_940807255.1 of Mixta sp. Marseille-Q2659. GTDB lineage: Bacteria > Pseudomonadota > Gammaproteobacteria > Enterobacterales > Enterobacteriaceae > Mixta. The sequence goes on from NZ_CALNWY010000017.1 coordinate 36,700, forward strand.
CGGTAGAATACCCGTATCGGTCACGCGCTTTCCTGCCGTCGAGCTGCAAAGCGGCAGGATTAAGCGAAATGTAAACGCAGCATCAAATGAGCATGAACAACGCCGGACGTAGCGAACTTCTCTTTACTTCCACCTGCGACTTCACGCGCGCCCTACGGTTTTCATTTCGAAGCATCAGTTCTATAATGAGACGCTATTAGTAACTTAGCGTCGACCGATGTTCATGGCTGTTCAGCCACATTGTGACTAGCAAAGTAACAGGACAATATCCGCATGACTGACAATAACACCGCATTAAAGAAGGCTGGACTGAAGGTCACTCTTCCGCGACTAAAAATCCTGGAAGTGCTTCAGGGCCCGGGTCCTGAAAGCCATCACGTCAGTGCGGAAGACTTATACAAACGTTTAATTGATATGGGTGAAGAGATCGGGCTGGCGACGGTTTATCGCGTCCTGAACCAGTTTGATGATGCCGGTATCGTTACGCGTCATAACTTTGAAGGCGGCAAGTCCGTTTTCGAACTGACCCAGCAACAGCATCACGATCACCTGATTTGCCTGGACTGTGGCAAAGTGATCGAATTTAGTGATGAGTCTATCGAAGCTCGCCAGCGTGAAATCGCCACGCGTCACGGCATTAAGCTTACCAACCACAGCCTTTATTTATATGGTCACTGCGCGCTGGGCGACTGTCGCGAAGATGAAACCTTACACGACAAATAATCAATTTTGCTATGCAGTAATAAAAACCGGCGCTCAGGCACCGGTTTTTTTATGGCTGCGCCGCAAGGCAACGCGTGCGCGCAGCCGTCGCGTTACTAAATCACTAAATCCTGTTATAGCGCTTCGCTACGGCTAACGCGCTGGCCGTCCGGGCTGACGCTACGCACCTGAACCTCAGCATCTTTGCTTACAGCAGGCTTCTGGCGATCGTCATAGCGCTGCCAGCGCTGTCCGCCGTCAAGCGAGTATTCAATAGCCAGCCCCGGCAGCGCGATATTCGCTTCCAGTTTGCCAGCGTTAACGCGTGCGCCCGGCACCGGTAAGCGATATGAAATACCGGCTTTATCCAGTTTTGCCAGTTCACGCTGCCCCAGCAAATTAGCAAAACGCTGCCAGTCGCGATTTAACGCATCCCGATCGACAAACTGCGTTACGCCGCCCGCATATTCACGACCGGGCTGATAATCCTGCTCCCAGGCAGCGCGATGCCATGCCCGTTCCGCCACCGTCATCAGGCGTGGATAAATCATGTATTCCATCTGCTCGTCGGTGCGGACGGTTTCGCTCCATAGCTGTGCCGATAAACCCCAGGCGCCAGGCCAGGCCTTATCGGATCGGGCGATAAACAGGTTGCCGTCACGATCCACAGAGGTTTCTGCATTTTGCGGCAGGTTGTTCGGGGCGAAGCTGAACATTTTACGCTCGTCGCTAAAACGGGTTCCCCAGTAATAGCCGCGCTCCAGCGGATTCACTTCATACGGGAAATCCATATAGACATAGTCCGGGTTGGAGATAACCACGTCGTAACCTTTATTAGCCCAGTCGTTGGCGCTGTCAAAGCCGCCCCAGTAGAGCGTATCCCAGAAATTTACCGAGACTTTAGGCGTGGCAAAGGCGGCGGCATTGGCCGCATGTTTTACGCCATCCTGCCAGGCCTGCATGCGCCCAATGCCTTTTTCCTGCACTTTTTGGCTGACGGCCAGCGCGAATTTACTGGGAAGATGGTCCAGATCTTCCACCTCACCCGCTTTTATCATGGCCTGGCAAGCTGGCGATTTTTCCCATGGTAGATGCTCTTTGCTTTGATCGAGAATGCCAGTGCCGGGTTTAGGCTGATGAATATCACTATAGCCAGCGCCTAAACGAATATTTTTGGCCTCATCGCCGCCAAAATGCCAGGTCATTAGCGGTTGTCCCGCTTCGCTATGCATGGTCTGTATTTCACCGATCACCTTATCGACGAAGCGCAGCGAAGAGGAAAGGCAGGGATTGAGATAGCTGGCGCGATCGTAAAGCTGAACGGAAGTGGTATTAGAGGTATCTTGCGGATCGCGTAGCCGGTATTCCTCCGCTTCCTGCGGCTTGCCTGCTTTCATCAATCGTTGATAGCGTGCTTCCATTGAGATAACGGCGGCACGGGCATGAGCGGGCATATCAATTTCCGGGATCACTTCAATATGACGCGCCTGCGCATATTTTACGATATCGATATAATCCGTCCGGCTGAAAAAACCGCTGCCGTTATTATCGCTGAACGGCCCCGAGCCCAACTGCGGCAGCAGGCATTGCTGCTCAGTTAAATCGTGACAGCGACGGCTCCCCACCTCGGTTAACTCCGGCAGGCCGGGAATTTCAATACGCCAGCCCTCATCATCGCTCAGGTGAAAATGGAACTTATTCATTTTCCAGGCTACCATTTGATCTAACATGCGCAGGACAGCCTGTTTGCTGTGAAAGTTGCGGGCAACATCCAGAAATGCACCGCGGTAAGCAAAGCGCGGCGCATCTTCAGCATTCAGCGTAGCAATAACCGGTTTTCCCTCCGCAGGCAGCAGTGAGGCGACCGACATCAACCCGTAAAACAGTCCGGCCCGATCGTAACCGGTAATAGTGATTTTATGCGGGCTTATCGCAAGTTGATAAGCGCCGCTAACGGCCCGATCGCCGTTAAATTTCGTCTGGTCGATAGTAGTATGCAGCGGGACGCCCGCCCGATTTTCCGTAACGCCCAGCAGAGCGAAACGCGCTTTGGCTACTTGTGCCTCATTATTTTTCATCGCCTGCAGGTCAAAGGCGATGCCGTGACTTAGATCGAGATCGTCTTTATGAATGGTCAGCTGTAATGGCGTTGGCGTGATTTGTCCGCGCAACCTTTCTGCTGCTAACGGAGCCGTATCACTGTTTTTAGCAAAGCGGCTGGCGGGCTGCATCAGAATGTTTTTATCCTCTGCGGTGCGCCTCCAGTTATCGTTAAAAGGCGCGACAAACTGCGTTAAATCTTCCGTATCGGTGCTGGCAATAATGCGCGGCTCGGCCTGTTCTGCTGTGACATACCAGCGCGGCATCACGTCGGTAATAAATAGCTGCCAGTATTCATTGATCAGCGGGATCTCGATAGATTCCCCCGCGCCGATGCCGGTAAATTTATCCGTCGGCTCCAGCCGGGTGAGATCGCCGGTAATGTGAGTGAGGCGGAAACGATCGTCATCGATCTTGAGCGTGGCGTGAACGTTGCTCATATAAATCGCCCAGTTACGGCTGGTTAACGCCGGGCCGTTGTTGGTCAAGGTAATAATGGCACGGTTACAGGAGGCCCAGTCGGCTCCCAACGCCGCACAGTCCGTGCCGTGCAGCGCCGCCTAGTTATCGGTAACCTGATAGCGCACGCCAAACTGACTTATCTGATCAACCACCTGCTGCGCCTGCATTGCAGAGCAGTTGCCTCCCATGAGCGCTGTAAGAATCAGCGTTGCCAGCGGTAGATTTTTCATGATTTCCCCTTAGTAGGTTATTGCCGCTTCCCTGCTCTCGCTTCGCCTGACCTGATTAACCTTAGCGATAACAGGTATGGCTGCTTCCGGGACAGCGCGCTATCCCGGACGGTTTAGAAAATGGTGAACGGCGCGATAACAATAAACTTCACATCTTTTTCATCCTGGAAGATATTGCCGAAGCCGCCGCCGAAGCTGGGAATGTCGCTGTGATTGTCGTAACGCGTGAAATGGAGTTTGAATAAGGTATCTTTTGCCCTGCCCTGCTGGACGGTATAAAGCAGGTCAAGATTCCAGGCGGATTCCCTGATGCGCTGCTGCTGATCCCATTGCGGATTGCTGCTGGGTTTGGCATCCCAGCCCCAGGCGTAGGAGGTACCTACCGTCCAGCCAGCCAGATCCCAGCCGCTCAGCTCATACATTACACCGGCAAACAGCGCCTTCTCGCCGTTAGCATTCCAGTCAGAGCGCGCATCCCACCAAATATCCAGACGACCGTTCGAACTGGCGTAAGAAGGCGTCATGCGCTGTAAGAAGAATCCCTGGTTGCCTTCCGCTTTGACCCAGGTTCCTTCGAGACGAAAATCAAAAGGCCCGTGGGTATAGCCAAACGTCAGCGCCTGAAGCCAGGCCAGACCGTCATAAACATCATTGTTGTTGGCAGGGCCCCCGCTTTCACGATCGTGCGCACCGTAAAATTGGTAGCTGGTGCGTAAATCGTTATCGCCCAGCGGCATCGTCCAGGAGGCTTTGGCAAAATATTGATCCATATAGTCAGCGGCCTGGCCCCAGGAAGCTTCGAGGATTAGCTGGTTTTTAAAGTCATAGCGGGCGCCGATAGCATGCAGCCAGGGAATGCCGGTTTTGCCGTCGGCCTTACGAAATTGATACATATGTCGATACCAGGGCGCTTTGTAGCGATCGCTCCAGATATAAGAGATATCAAGCGCGCCCGCTTCAGCAAAGTCCTGCTGCATACCGACTTCCACCGCGCGATAGGTGCCGGGTAAAAAGCTCCAGTGCGGCGTCAGCAACGTCTGTCCCTGCGGCTGAAGATAGCCAGCGCGTAGCCAGTAATCGGTCACTTTCATTTTTAATGCTGCTTTATACAGGCTGGCGCCGCTGCGATCGCCGCCCCACTCTTCATCCCAACGATTACTGGCTTTACTGAAACCAATTTCATTAGGTGCCGCCGGACCGCTATTACTCATTTCCAGTGCGCCAAATACCGCCACATCCAGACCAATAAAATCCGCCGCGTAGCCAGAGCTAAAATCGAGACTGCTATTAATTGTGGCATGATGCAAATTAGCCTGATATTGCCCATACTTTTCGCTGGCGGGCTCCAGATCTTTCCGATCGCGTTGACGCTGCCAGTAATAAAAACCTCCTTTTAAGGTGGAATCATTTATAAAACCAGCGGATTGAGCAGGCGGAATGATAATAAAACCAGAAATTACCGTTATCAAAGAAACTGTGCAGCAAACGGCCTTACGCTTACCGGTTAAGGTGCGCATGATAAATTCCTTTTTGACAAAAAATAAAAAATTAGAATAAGAACAACAAGGAGATAAACCGGGTAACAGCACAAGAATATTTTTCGCGTAGCGAATTATCAATAAGTACAGGCAGGTAATTTATTATTTTATGACCGGGGGCACATAAAAAGAGAGAGGGATTAACAAATAAATAAATTCTAAACCATCCAGATATAAATATGATCGCGCTAATCTTTTTATTGAGTAAAAAACAAAAACAATAAAGTTAATTAGTGAATTAAGTGAATCTAATTACTCGTTTTAATAATGAGGAAACACAAAAGTTATTTTTATTTCCGGGGCGAACACGTAGGCGCCCCGGAAATGTTATTTAACGCGCATAAACCGGCAGCAGATCAGCATAGCTGAGCAGAGAAACCACAATATTCAACGCTGCAAACAGCAAGACCAGCAGAATCGGAAACAGGCCCCCTTTTAACCGCCATCCCTGCGCATCGGGAAAACGCTGTCTGGCGCGCGCGACCAACAGCGCTGGCGTAATAACGGCCCAGACTGTGGCAGCCAGACCGGCGTAACCAATAGCGATCAGAAAGCCATTGGGCCAGATAAGCGCGGCGGAAAGTGGAATAAAGAATGTGATAAAGGTCGTTTTTAATCTTCCGGTGCCGCTGTTATCAAGCTTTAGCAAATCAGCCAGGTAATCGAACAGGCCCAGCGTCACGCCCAGGAAAGAACTGGCAACGGCAAAGGTGGAAAAAATAGTAAGCAGAACGCTAAGCGAGGCGTTTTGTAACAGGTTGCCTAAGGCATCCACCAGTGCGTCAATATTGCCGCCGCGTTGGGCAATGGCGATAAAGTCCCCACGGGGAATATTGCCCATGGTGCCGATAATCCATACCAGATAGATCGCCAGCGCCGCCAGGGTTCCCAGCAGCAAACAGCGCGCAACCTTTTTGCCATCGCGCTGGTAATAGCCAATTAGCCCGGAAATATTCCCATGATAACCAAAGGAAGCCAGGCAAAAGGGAATAACCATCCAGCCATAACGCAAATAATGGCTCTCCGTACCGCCCGTATCAAATAACAAGGCAGGTTTGACGTGACCGAGCAGTCCACCAAACAGCAGGAAGAAAGTAATGACCTTCGCACCAAGAAAAATTAGCGTTACGCGACTAACAACCGCCGTTCCCAGCCAGACGAACAGCGCGACCAGCAGCGTAAAGCCGAGTCCGGCAATACGGGCAGAAACCGGCAGCGACAGCGCGGCAAAAGTATGCTGTAAGATGGCGCCGCTGGCGGAGATATAGGCATAGGTTAAAATTCCCAGCACAAACGCGATGGAGGCGCCATTCAGCCAGTTCCAGCGACGCCCCAGCAGATCGCGCGTGAGCGTATCGAAGCCGGCGCCGCCGGGGTAATGCAGGCTGGCTTCAAGAAACATCAGCCCCGACAGCAGCATGCAAAGCCAGGTTAATAACAAAATGGCTGCTGACCAGCTGAACCAGGCGCCGGACATCACCACCGGCAGAGAAAACATTCCGGCCCCGACAACCGTGCCGGTAATAATTAATGTTCCCCATAACACCGAGGGAAGTTTGCTGGCGGAAACCGCTGTTTCCATAACGCGTCCTTAGAATGATATATGTACATTTTATGTTCAAATGGCGCACTATTCGGCAGAGCGCCTGATAAGGCAGATATTCTACCTCAGAATGAACTCATGAACTAGTACACAACTACTGAGCGGTAAGCATTTGCATCTCGTCAGGCTGCTGTTATCAGGAAAATCGCCTGGGTGGGCTGGAAATAACTCAACAGCAAGTATGGGTTTATTCAGTAAGTAACGGATTTAGAAAAAAGAATGGAAGCCGAGAAAAATAGCTAAACAGCAAACACAGGTTTATTCAGTAATGATCGGCTTTAGCAGAAAAATGTGGGGATTACTGAAAGGCTGTCTGGTGAATAACCGCAGACGATAAAAAAGGCGACTCGCTGAGCCGCCTTTTTTCATCATTGTGGCTTACTCGCCGCTTTTAGCCCAGGTGTCGCGCAGGCCAACGGTACGGTTAAAGACCAGATGCTGCGGGCTGGAGTAAACGCTGTCGGCGCAGAAGTAACCTTCGCGTTCAAACTGGTAAGGCGAAGTCGCTTCCGCCTGTTTCAGGCCCGGCTCGACAAAGCCTTGTTTGATCACCAGTGATTCCGGGTTGATGGTCGCCAGGAAATCCTCTGCCGCGCCCGGATTCGGCACGCTAAACAGACGGTCATAAAGACGGAACTCCGCCGGAACCGCATGCTCGGCGGAAACCCAGTGAATTACGCCTTTTACCTTGCGTCCGTCAGCCGGATCTTTGCTCAGCGTATCCACGTCGCAGGTACAGAAAATGCAGGTAATGTTGCCTGCTTCATCTTTTGCCACGCGCTCAGCACGGATCACATAGGCGTTACGCAGACGAACCTCTTTACCCAGCACCAGACGTTTGTACTGTTTATTCGCTTCTTCGCGGAAATCGGCGCGATCGATCCAGATCTCGCGGCTGAACGGCACGGAACGCGTCCCCATTTCCGGCTTGTTCGGATGGTTCGGCATGCTGATCATCTCTTCATGACCGGCAGGCAGGTTTTCAATCACGATTTTCAGCGGATCGAGAACGGCCATCGCACGCGGTGCGTTTTCGTTCAGGTCGTCACGAATACAGGATTCCAGCGCGGCCATTTCCACGATGTTATCCTGCTTGGTTACACCAATGCGGCGGCAGAAATCGCGAATAGAAGCGGCGGTATAACCACGGCGGCGCAGACCGGAAACGGTCAGCATGCGCGGATCGTCCCATCCTTCCACTACTTTCTCGGTTACCAGCAGGTTCAGCTTACGCTTGGACATGATGGCGTACTCAAGATTCAGACGAGAAAACTCGTACTGACGCGGATGCACAGGAATGGAGATGTTATCCAGTACCCAGTCGTAAAGGCGGCGGTTATCCTGGAACTCCAGCGTACAAAGCGAATGGGTAATCCCTTCCAGCGCATCGGAAATGCAGTGGGTAAAATCGTACATCGGATAGATGCACCACTTATTGCCGGTCTGATGATGCTCGGCAAATTTAACGCGGTACAGTACCGGATCGCGCATAACGATAAAGTTGGATGCCATGTCGATTTTCGCGCGCAGGCAGGCAGCGCCTTCGGCAAATTCGCCGTTACGCATTTTCTCAAACAGCGCCAGGTTCTCTTCCACGCTGCGATCGCGATAAGGGCTGTTTTTGCCCGGCGAGGTCAGCGTGCCGCGATATTCGCGAATCTGCTCCGGCGACAGCTCATCAACATAGGCCAGGCCTTTATTGATCAGTTCGATGGCGTACTGATAGAGCTGGTCAAAGTAGTTAGAGGAGTAACGAACTTCACCACTCCACTGGAAGCCCAGCCATTGCACGTCACGCTTGATGGATTCGACATATTCAATGTCTTCTTTTGCCGGGTTGGTATCGTCAAAACGCAGGTTGCATTCGCCCTGGTAATCTTGTGCGATGCCGAAATTCAGGCAGATCGATTTTGCGTGTCCAATATGCAGATAGCCGTTTGGCTCCGGTGGAAAACGGGTATGCACACTGCTGTGCTTACCGCTCGCCAAATCTTCGTCAATGATCTGACGAATAAAATTAGTTGGGCGGGCTTCAGCCTCACTCATCACTGTATCCTCAACACGAAATGTCTGGTCGTTATAACCACGAAATGACGGATATGATCCACAAAGCACGCAAGGGAAACAACCGTTTGTTAGTTGTGAGGCAGAAAAAAGGCAGGAATCGCTTCCTGCCTGGAGAGGTTTAACGCAAAGGGACGTTATTTGCGGATTTCGTACAGTTTGCTTTCGCCTGCAACCACCGTGCCCGTTGCCAGTAATGTCACACCGGTAAAATCATCGATATTGCTGACCACTACCGGACTGATCATCGAGCGGGCATTGGCGTTCAAAAAGTCGAGATCCATTTCCAGCACCGGCTGGCCCGCGCTGACGGTCGCCCCCTCTTCCACCAGCCGCGAGAAACCTTTACCACCCAGCGCAACGGTATCCAGTCCCATATGCACGACGATCTCTACGCCGTCCGCCGTTTCCAGACAGAAGGCGTGGTTGGTATTAAAGATTTTTACCAGCGTACCGGCAACAGGTGCGACTACCGTCTTACCGGTCGGTTTAATCGCTACACCATCGCCTACCGCTTTGCTGGCAAAGGCTTCATCCGGCACCTGCTCAATCGGGACGATTTCACCGCTGACCGGCGACAGCAACGTGGCAAAGACCACCTGAGAAGCTGACGGCACAGCGTTACTGACGGGCGCTACGGCGGGGGCCGGCGCAGCGACAGAGGATGCCGCAACCGGTCCTTTTGCCAGCACGTTTTTCATGGCCGATGCGATCGATTCTGCCCGTGTACCGATGATAATCTGCACACTCTGTTTGTTAAGACGAATGACGCCGGATGCGCCCAGGCGTTTGGCCAGACTCTCGTTCAGCATATCACTGTCTTTAACGTTCAGGCGCAGGCGGGTGATACAGGCATCAATGTGCGTCAGATTGTCCGAGCCGCCTACCGCGCTGATATAACGGCGCGCCAGCGATTCAGTTTCCGATTCGCCCTGTACGTTATGTTCGACATTCACGTCATAGCCATCGCTTTCATCACCGGAGACCGACAGCTCACGGCCCGGCGTCATCAGGTTGAATCTTTTGATGGTAAAACGGAACACCAGATAATAGAGCGCGAAGAACACCAGACCCTGCGGGATCAGCATATACCAGTGTGTGGCCAGCGGGTTACGCGACTGAAGCGCCATATCTACCAGACCTGCGCTGAAGCCGAAGCCGGAAATCCACTGCATGCTGGCGGAGATATAGACGGAAATACCGGTCAGCACCGCGTGGATAAAGTAAAGCACCGGTGCGACGAACATAAAGGAGAACTCTAACGGTTCGGTAATGCCGGTAAAAAATGCTGCAAACGCCGCCGCAATCATGATGCCGCCCACTTTCGCGCGGTTTTCCGGTCGTGCGCACTGATAGATAGCCAGCGCCGCGCCCGGCAGACCAAACATCATAATCGGGAAGAAGCCCGCCTGATATTGTCCGGTTACGCCTACAGTCGCTTTGCCGCTAAGGATGGACTGCGCGCCGCCGAGGAAGTTAGGAATATCGTTAATGCCAGCCACGTCGAACCAGAAAACCGAGTTCAGCGCATGATGCAGGCCAACCGGAATCAGCAGACGGTTAAAGAAGGCGTAAACGCCTGCGCCGACGGAACCCAGTTTCTGAATATGCTCGCCGAAGTTAACCAGCGCGTTAAAAATAACCGGCCAGACATACATCAGGATGAAGGCGATCAGAATCATCAGGAAGGAGACCAGGATTGGCACCAGCCTGCGTCCGCTAAAGAAGGAGAGTGCTTTCGGCAGCTCGATATGGCTAAAGCGGTTATAGACCTCGGCCGAGAGAATACCGACCAGGATGCCGACAAACTGGTTATCGATTTTGCCAAACGCAGCCGGAACCTGCTCCAGCGGAATTTTTTGAATCATGGCGACTGCCGCTGGCGAACAGAGCGTGGTCACGACCAAAAAACCGACGAAGCCGGAAAGCGCTGCGGCGCCGTCTTTATCTTTCGACATGCCGTAAGCAATACCGACGGCAAACAGCGCCGGCATATGTTCAATAATGGCACCGCCTGATTTAATCAATAACGCCGCCAGTGCATTGCCCGCTCCCCAACTATCTGGATCGAGCCAGTAACCGACGCCCATTAAGATCGCGGCTGCGGGTAGCGTTGCCACAGGCACCATTAGCGCCCGGCCTACCTTTTGCAAATAACTGAGAATATTCACTCATTTCCCCCTGTGAGAATCAAAAAGGCGTCTGAAGCTGTTACTTTTATTATCACATTCCTCAGATAACCTGACGAAAGTACAGCATGCGCAGCAGTGTAAAAAGAATTTAATTCGCTTCGCAAATTAAAAGCGTTCTGTATGTGACTTTTGTCACCTAAAACTTATTTGGGCCTAACGTGACGCTGGCTATCTGTTTTGACTTATTTTATGATCCAAAATATGCGGACGGTGATGCTTCTGCTGTCAGAGCCACTAGGCCAAACTACGCTTAGCTATGCGGCTAATCCCGTCCATTACCGGTTTGAATACTGCTTAAACGAGGTAAAAAATGAGACTTATTCCTCTGGCGAACGCGTCCCAGGTAGGCAAATGGGCCGCACGTCATATCGTAAATCGCATCAACGCGTTTAAACCTACCGCCGCTCGTCCTTTTGTTCTCGGTCTGCCTACCGGCGGCACGCCGCTGGAAGCCTATAAACATTTAATTGAGATGCACAAAGCGGGCCAGGTTAGCTTTAAACATGTCGTCACGTTCAATATGGATGAATATGTCGGCCTGCCAAAAGAGCATCCAGAAAGCTATCACAGCTTTATGTATCGTAATTTTTTCGATCATGTTGATATTGCCCGAGAAAACATCAACCTTCTTAATGGAAATGCGGCAGATATTGACGCAGAATGTCGCCAGTATGAAGAAAAAATTCGCGCCTATGGAAAAATCCACCTCTTTATGGGCGGCGTAGGTAACGATGGCCACATCGCGTTTAACGAACCGGCTTCTTCACTGGCTTCCCGCACGCGCATTAAAACGCTGACGCATGATACGCGCGTCGCTAACTCGCGCTTCTTTGACGGCGATGTAAACCAGGTGCCGAAGTATGCCTTAACCGTCGGCGTAGGCACATTGCTGGATGCGGAAGAAGTAATGATTCTGGTGACCGGCCATGTAAAAGCGCAGGCGCTACAGGCGGCGGTGGAAGGCAATGTTAACCACATGTGGACCATCAGCTGCCTGCAACTTCATCCAAAAGCCGTCGTGGTGTGCGACGAACCTGCGACCATGGAACTGAAGGTCAAAACGGTGAAATATTTCCGCGAAATGGAAGCGGAAAATATGCAGGGTCTGTAATCACTGGATTTAATAACCTGTCCGGTTCAACGCCGGGCAGATGCCGCTTTTAGTCGGGAGAATATTATGTACGCTTTAGTCAATGGCCGCCTGTTTACCGGCCATGAAATCCTGGATGATCACGCCGTTATCATTAAAGACGGTTTGATTGAACGTGTCTGCCCTCAGGCTGAGCTTCCAGCTGAATGCGAGCAGCGCGACGTGGGTGGCGCGATCGTGGCTCCCGGCTTTATTGACGTTCAGCTGAACGGCTGCGGTGGCGTCCAGTTTAATGACACGCTTGAGGCCATCAGCCTGGAAACGCTGGCTATTATGCAGAAGGCGAATGAGAAGTCCGGCTGCACCAGCTTTTTACCCACGCTGATTACCAGCAGCGATGAACTGATGGTACGTGCGGTAGAAGTCATGCGCAGCTGGCTGGAACATCATTCGCATCAGGCGCTGGGTCTTCATCTTGAAGGGCCATGGCTGAACGTGGCGAAGAAAGGCACGCATCATGCGGAGCTGATTCGTAAACCTGATCCCGCGCTGGTTAAATTCCTCTGCGATAACGCCGATGTGATTACCAAAATCACGCTGGCACCGGAAATGGCAGGCCCGGAAGTGATTCGCCAGCTGCACGAAGCTGGGATTATTGTCTCCGCCGGTCACTCTCATGCCACCTATGATGAAGCGCGTAGCGGTTTTGCTGCTGGCATTAGTTTTGCGACGCATCTTTATAACGCCATGCCTACCATTACCGGCCGCGAACCGGGCCTGACCGGTGCGCTGTTTGATATGCCGGACGTTTACTGCGGCATTATTGTCGACGGCCTGCATGTTCACTATGCGAATGTGCGCAATGCCAAACGTATTAAAGGCGACAAGCTGGTACTGGTCACTGACGCGACCGCGCCGGCGGGTGCTGCCATTGACCGGTTCATTTTTGCCGGTAAAACAATATACTATCGTGACGGGCTTTGCGTTGATGAAAATGGAACGCTAAGTGGTTCAGCGCTGACCATGATCGAAGCAGTTAAAAATTGCGTTGAGCATGTCGGCCTGCCACTGGATGAGACGCTGCGCATGGCGACGCTTTATCCGGCCCGCGCAATGGGCGTGGAGAAACAGTTAGGTTCGATTGAAGCAGGAAAAGTCGCCAACCTGACCGTTTTTACGCGTGATTATCACATTATCAAGACTATCGTTAACGGTAACGAAGTCCTTAGCGAGTAATCATTGAATGACCACTGGCGGCCAGGCACAAATAGGAAATGTTGATCTCGTAAAGCAGTTAAACAGCGCAGCGGTTTACCGCCTCATCGATCAGATGGGCCCGATCTCCCGCATTCAGATTGCGGAACAGAGCCAGCTTGCGCCCGCCAGCGTGACCAAAATTACCCGTCAGCTTATTGAGCGCGGCCTGATTAAAGAGGTAGAGCAGCAGGCTTCTACCGGCGGCCGCCGCGCTATCTCAATTATTACCGAAACCCGCGGCTTTCATACCATTGGCGTGCGTCTTGGCCGTAACGATGCCACACTAACGCTCTACGATTTGAGCGGCAAGTCGCTGGCAGAAGAGCATTATCCCCTGCCGGAACGCACGCAGGAAACGCTGGAGCATGCGCTTTTTAACGCTATCGATCACTTCCGCTCTGCTTATCAACGCAAGCTGCGCGAACTGATCGCCATTTCCGTTATTCTGCCAGGCCTGGTCGATCCGAATAACGGCATTATTCGTTATATGCCGCATATCTCGGTAAATAACTGGCCACTGGTGGCCAATCTGACACAGCGCTTTAATGTGACCAGTTTCGTCGGCCATGATATTCGTAGTCTGGCGCTGGCGGAACACTATTTTGGTGCAAGCCGCGACTGCGCCGACTCTATTCTGGTGCGCTTACATCGCGGCACCGGTGCCGGAATCATTGCTAACGGCCAAATTTTTCTCGGCAGCAATGGCAATGTTGGCGAGATCGGCCACATTCAGGTGGATCCGCTCGGCGAACGCTGCCACTGCGGCAATTTTGGCTGTCTGGAAACCATCGCCGCCAACAGCGCTATTGAAAATCGCGTCCGCCATCTGCTTCAGCAGGGCTATCCCAGCGCGCTCACGCTGGATGACTGTGCCATTCACGCCATCTGTAAAGCGGCCAATCGTGGTGATGCGCTGGCGACCGAAGTGATTGAGCATGCCGGACGTTATCTGGGTAAAGCGATTGCGATTGCGATTAACCTGTTTAATCCTCAGAAAATCGTACTGGCCGGTGAGATTACCGAGGCGGGAAAAGTGCTGTTTCCAGCCATTGAAGGCTGCATCAACACGCAGGCGCTGAAGGCATTTCGTAAGAGTTTGCCGGTGGTGCGTTCAGAACTGGATCATCGTTCAGCCATCGGCGCTTTTGCATTGGCGAAACGCGCGATGCTCAATGGCAGCCTGCTACAACATCTGTTAGAAGAGTGATTTGAAGACCAGCCTTTTACGGCTGGTTTTTTTTACCTGCAGGTTGGATTGGCTACTTTTCACTCAACTTTGACGATTCTTTGCCGATAATGTAATTATCTGGCACTTTTTTTAGATGAAATTCAATTTTCAACGCCAACCAACAATCTTTTTATCAAGAAAAAATGAAATTACTTGCATTGTATGCAGCAGATAGCGCATTTTCTTATACATCACGCAACGACAGGCGTTGCTTAACCAACATCAATTAATGAAAACATCACCGGGTAGGTGAGATCAGGAGTAGGTTATGTGTTCAATCTTCGGTGTACTCGATCTGAAAAGCGATCCTTCAGAACTGCGTAAAAAAGCGTTAGAGCTTTCACGTCTTATGCGTCATCGCGGCCCGGACTGGTCCGGCGTCTATGCTGATGAGCATGCTATTCTGGCGCATGAGCGTTTATCGATTGTTGACGTCAACAACGGTGCGCAACCGCTGTATAACGCGGCGCATACCCACGTTCTGGCCGTAAACGGTGAAATTTATAACCATCAGGCGCTGCGTGCTGAACTGAGCGATCGCTATGAATTCCAGACCGGCTCCGACTGCGAAGTGATCCTGGCGCTCTATCAGGAAAAAGGCATCGATTTCCTTGATGATTTGCAGGGTATGTTCGCGTTTATTCTTTACGATAGCGAAAAGAAAAGCTGGCTGATTGGCCGCGATCATATCGGCATTATTCCGCTCTATATGGGCAACGACGAACATGGCAACCTGTTTGTCGCCTCCGAAATGAAAGCGCTGGTGCCGGTCTGCCGCACCATTAAAGAATTCCCGCCGGGAAGCTATCTTTCCAGCACCGACGGCGAAATTCGTCGTTACTACCAGCGCGACTGGATGGAATATGACAACGTCGCCAACAACACCACCGACGCCACCGCGCTGAAAAACGCGCTGGAAGAATCCGTGAAAGGCCACCTGATGTCTGATGTGCCTTACGGCGTGCTGCTCTCCGGCGGTCTGGATTCCTCGATCATTTCAGCAGTGACTAAACGTTTCGCCGCGAAACGCGTAGAAGATCAGGATCAGAGCGATGCCTGGTGGCCGCAGTTGCACTCGTTCGCCGTCGGCCTGGAAGGTTCACCCGATCTGAAAGCGGCGAAAGCGGTCGCTGACCATCTGGGTACGGTGCATCATGAAATTCACTTCACCGTACAGGAAGGGCTGGATGCGATTCGCGATGTGATTTATCACATTGAAACTTACGATGTGACAACCATTCGCGCCTCAACGCCGATGTACCTGATGTCACGTAAGATCAAAGCGATGGGCATTAAGATGGTGCTGTCCGGCGAAGGTGCGGACGAAGTGTTTGGCGGCTACCTCTATTTCCATAAGGCGCCGAACGCCAAAGAGTTCCATGAAGAAAACGTGCGTAAGCTGATGGCGCTGCATATGTATGACTGCGCGCGCGCTAACAAAGCGATGTCCGCCTGGGGCGTGGAAGCGCGTGTACCCTTCCTCGATAAAAAATTCCTCGACGTGGCGATGAGCATCAACCCGCAGGATAAAATGTGCGGCAGCAACGGCAAGATGGAAAAACATATCCTGCGCGAGTGCTTCTCCTCTTACCTGCCGGAAAGCGTAGCCTGGCGTCAGAAAGAGCAGTTCTCCGACGGCGTAGGTTACAGCTGGATCGATACGCTGAAAGAAGTTGCCGCTCAGCAGGTTAGCGATCAGCAGTTAGAGACCGCGCGTTATCGTTTCCCGTACAACACGCCGGCCTCTAAAGAGGCTTATCTCTATCGTGAGATCTTCGAAGAGCTTTTCCCACTGCCGAGCGCGGCCGAATGCGTGCCTGGCGGCCCGTCAGTGGCCTGTTCTTCCGCCAAAGCGATTGAATGGGATGAAGCGTTTAAAAGCATGGACGATCCGTCTGGTCGCGCCGTAGGCGTTCACCAGTCTGCCTATAAATAAGCGGCGGAAAGTAGAGTGTAAAAACGGGCCTGCACGGCCCGTTTTCTATTGTATTTGGTGTAGTTACGATCAAAAATCGTCGTTTTTATCATCATGCTGGTTACAAGCCAGTCAAACGAAACGCGAAAGCAAAAAAACGACAAAAAACTTGTTGACGCTATTGAGTGCAATACGCATAATGCGCCCCGCAACGCCGATGAAGGTAGCGCGAAAAAAGATGGCTACGTAGCTCAGCTGGTTAGAGCACAGCACTCATAATGCTGGGGTCACAGGTTCGATTCCCGTCGTAGCCACCATCTTTTTTGCGGGAGTGGCGAAATTGGTAGACGCACCAGATTTAGGTTCTGGCGCCGCAAGGTGTGCGAGTTCAAGTCTCGCCTCCCGCACCATTTCAGTCATCGGTTAGCACGGATGGGGTATCGCCAAGCGGTAAGGCACCGGTTTTTGATACCGGCATTCCCTGGTTCGAATCCAGGTACCCCAGCCATATTTCTGATGTAAAACTGATGCGTGATCGGATCTTGGGATATCGCCAAGCGGTAAGGCACCGGTTTTTGATACCGGCATTCCCTGGTTCGAATCCAGGTATCCCAGCCACATCAGAAAGCAATAAAATTTGGCTACGTAGCTCAGCTGGTTAGAGCACAGCACTCATAATGCTGGGGTCACAGGTTCGATTCCCGTCGTAGCCACCATTTTATTGGGGTATCGCCAAGCGGTAAGGCACCGGATTCTGATTCCGGCATTCCGAGGTTCGAATCCTCGTACCCCAGCCAATTACAAACTGTTTATCCCAATTTATTGGGGTGTCGCCAAGCGGTAAGGCACCGGATTCTGATTCCGGCATTCCGGGGTTCGAATCCCTGCACCCCAGCCAAACAGTGTGAAAAAGCCCGCTTTTGCGGGCTTTTTTGCGTCTGTCGTTCAAGTGTTTTTAACGGGCGGCGTACCGCCCGTGTCGCGCTTACAGTCCCAACGCGTAACGCAGCGCCTGACGCTTCAGCACGCCCGCGCGTTCCGCGGCCATCAATCCTATATTTCTCAGCATACGCAGCGGCGGCAGGCGATTGCTGAAGGCAAAATAGAACAGATCCATACCGCTCTGCATCAGCAGATTATCCCGTTGGCGCTGGCGCTGATAGCGCAGCAGCACGCGCTCTGATGCCCAGTCCTCCGCCTGATTGCGCGCCATGACTAACACATCAATCAACGCATCAACGTCACGGTAGCCGAGATTTACGCCCTGCCCCGCCAGCGGATTGATGGTATGCGCCGCATCGCCGACCAGCGCCAGTCCGGGCAGCACATAACGCGTCGCATGACGACGCACTAAAGGAAAGGAAGCGGCCTGCTGCACGCGAAAACGTCCCAGCCGCGCCGGGAAGCAGCGCGCCACCTCTTTTTGCAACTGTTCCGGCGCCAGCGCCTGGAGCTGACGAATACGGGCCGGACTGTCATACCAGACCAGCGAGGCCCAGCGACCATACAGCGGCAACAGCGCATGCGGACCATCAGGCGTAAAGTGCTGCCAGGTGGTATCGCCCGCCTCGTGTTCCAGTTCCACACTAATCAACATGCAGGACTGGCTATAGTTCCAGCCCTGAATGCCAATGCCGGTCAGCTGACGCACCTGTGAATTGGCACCGTCGGCACCGATCACCAGGCGGGTCGAGAATTGTTTTCCATCCTTCAGCGTCAGCCGCCAGCCGCCGTTATACTGCTGTAGCTGCTGCAATTTCGCCGGCGCGAAAAGCGTTACCGGCTGCTGCTGCAAACGCTGCCACAGCGCCAACTGCAGCACAGAATTCTCTACCATATAACCCAGCTCCGGCAGACCAAGACTGGCGGCATCAAATGCTACGCGCGCCGTCTGCCACTCCCAGGTTTCCAGTTTGCGGTAAGGCGCACAGCGCATCTGTTGAACGCCCGGCCAGACTTCCAGCTGTTTAAGTAAATCCACCGAGGCGCAGCCGATGGCGGAAATGCGAATATCCGGCGGCGCGTCAGGATTGAAGGCGGACGGGATCTCTCGTTCCAGCACCGCGACCTGAAATCCCTGCTGTGCCAGCCCGCTTGCCAGCGCCGCGCCCACCATGCCTCCGCCAACCACGACGACATCGAATTGCGTTTGATCCATACATTTATCCTTCTGTGCCCTGCCGTCTCGCTGCGACAGGGCAGCGAGCCCGTTTTAAAGTGTACCGGAAATTCAGCGGAAAACAGAAAAGCCGACAGACTGGTCACAACAGCAGCAAAGCATTACAATACGCGCCCTGCAATCCTTCCTGCACTGATAAATGGCACGTTAGATGAGTAAAAAACTGCATATCAAAACCTGGGGCTGTCAGATGAACGAATACGATTCATCTAAAATGGCCGACCTGCTGGAGAGTACGCACGGCTATACCCTCACGGAAGTGGCGGAAGAAGCTGATATTCTGCTGCTCAATACCTGCTCAATCCGCGAAAAAGCGCAGGAGAAGGTCTTTCATCAGCTGGGCCGCTGGAAAACGCTGAAAGAGCGTAACCCGGAATTAATTATTGGCGTGGGTGGCTGTGTCGCCTCGCAGGAAGGTGACCATATTCGTCAGCGCGCCAGCTACGTCGATATTGTCTTCGGCCCGCAAACGCTGCATCGCCTGCCGGAAATGATCAATACCGTACGCGGTTCGAAAAGCCCGGTAGTGGATATCAGCTTCCCGGAAATCGAGAAGTTTGATCGTCTGCCGGAACCGCGTGCCGAAGGCCCGACCGCTTTCGTTTCGATCATGGAAGGCTGTAACAAATATTGTACCTTCTGCGTGGTGCCTTATACGCGCGGCGAAGAAGTCAGCCGTCCCTGTGACGATATCCTGCTGGAGATCGCCCAGCTGGCCGCCCAGGGCGTACGCGAAGTCAACCTGCTGGGCCAGAACGTAAATGCTTATCGCGGCGCGACCTATGACGGTGGCATCTGCTCTTTCGCTGAACTGCTGCGCCTGGTCGCCGCCATTGACGGTATCGATCGCATTCGCTTTACCACCAGCCATCCGATCGAATTTACCGATGATATTATTGACGTCTATCGCGATACGCCGGAGCTGGTGAGCTTCCTGCATCTGCCGGTACAGAGCGGCGCCGATCGCATCCTGACGCTGATGAAGCGCGCCCATACCGCGCTGGAATACAAAGCGATCATTCGCAAACTGAGAGAAGCGCGTCCCGATATTCAGATCAGCTCGGACTTTATCATCGGCTTCCCTGGCGAAACGCAGGAAGATTTTGAAAAGACCATGAAGCTAATTGCCGACGTTAACTTCGATATGAGCTTCAGCTTTATCTATTCTGCGCGTCCCGGCACGCCGGCGGCCGATTTGCCGGATGATGTCAGCGAAGAAGAGAAAAAGCAGCGTCTGTATATTCTTCAGGATCGCATCAACCAGCAGGCGATGGCCTGGAGCCGTCGCATGATGGGCACCGTTCAGCGTATTCTGGTAGAAGGCCCATCGCGTAAGAATGTGATGGAGCTTTCTGGCCGTACGGAAAACAACCGCGTCGTCAACTTTGAAGGCACGCCGGAGCTGATCGGTAAGTTCGTCGATGTGGAAATTGTTGACGTTTACCCTAACTCTCTGCGCGGCATCGTGGTTCGTACAGAAGAAGAGATGGGCCTGCGCGTCGCGGAAAGCCCGGCTTCGGTCATTGCGCGCACACGTAAAGAAAACGAAATTGGCGTCGCCATCTACCAGCCCTGATGTTAAAACACGCAGCGGTGGGCGCCTCTTGCCCACCGTACAATTTCGTTCCCCTCCCCTTGCTTTCTGAAAGCAGCGCCCAAATATCGGCTTTATGGCTTGCGCCTTTCCGCCATGACATAAATACTTTTGCTATGGTTCGCCTGCGCCGCAGGCGGCAAGCCCTTAGTGACTTATCAACTGGCCCTGAGCGACCCAAAGGATTAGTTTGAATATCGAAACTCGCGAAATAGTTTTAGAACCTGCGGATAACAATCGGTTGCTGAGCCTGTGCGGTCCGTTTGACGATAACGTAAAACAGCTGGAACGCCGGCTGGGCATTGAAATCAGCCGCCGCGATAACAGCTTTAAACTGGTTGGCCGTGCGCTCTGCGTTAACGCCGCCGCTGACATTCTGCGTAATCTGTACGTGGATACCGCGCCCGTACGCGGTGTGATCGCGGACATCGAGCCGGAACAGATTCACCTGGCGATTAAAGAGAGCCGCGTGCTGGAGCAAACGGCGGAAAGCGTGCCGGAATATGGCAAAGCGGTGAATATCAAAACCAAACGTGGCGTTATCAAGCCACGCACGCCGAATCAGGCGCAGTATATTGCCAATATTCTCGACCACGACATCACTTTCGGCGTTGGCCCTGCCGGTACGGGTAAAACCTATCTGGCGGTAGCCGCCGCGGTGGATGCGCTGGAGCGTCAGGAAATTCGTCGTATTCTGCTGACGCGTCCTGCTGTCGAAGCGGGTGAAAAGCTGGGCTTTTTGCCTGGTGACCTGAGCCAGAAAGTCGATCCTTACCTGCGTCCGCTGTATGACGCGCTGTTTGAGATGCTGGGCTTTGAGCGCGTTGAAAAGCTGATTGAACGCAACGTGATTGAGGTAGCGCCGCTGGCATATATGCGAGGCCGCACGCTGAATGATGCCTTTATCATTCTCGACGAAAGCCAGAACACCACCATCGAGCAGATGAAGATGTTTTTGACCCGTATTGGCTTTAACTCCAAAGCGGTGATTACCGGCGACATCACCCAGATCGACCTGCCGCGCAACGCCAAATCGGGTCTGCGCCATGCGATTGAGGTGCTGTCTGATGTTGAAGAGATCAGCTTTAACTTCTTCCACAGCGAAGACGTGGTGCGCCATCCGGTGGTCGCCCGCATCGTAACCGCTTATGAGGTATGGGAAGAAGCCGACCAAAAACGCCGCGATAAGCTGGCGGAAGAACGCAAGCGCGAAGCGCAGGCAGTACAAGCATCACAGGAACCAAAATGAGTCAGGTAATACTCGATCTACAACTGGCCTGCGAGCAGGCCAGCGGACTGCCTGACGAAGCCGATTTTCGTCGCTGGCTGGAAGCGGTGCTACCGCAGTTTCAACCGGAAAGCGAAGTCACCATTCGCGTAGTGGACGAAGCCGAGAGTCACGATCTTAACCTAACCTATCGCGGTAAGGATAAGCCGACCAATGTGCTTTCTTTCCCTTTTGAGGCGCCGCCGGGGATTGAGCTGCCGCTGCTGGGCGACCTGATTATTTGTCGTCAGGTCGTTGAGCAGGAAGCAGCTGAGCAGGAGAAAGCGCTGGAAGCACACTGGGCGCATATGGTTATCCACGGCAGCCTGCATTTGCTGGGATACGATCATATTGAAGATGATGAAGCCGAAGAGATGGAATCGCTGGAGACTGAGATAATGCTTGCTCTTGGTTATCCCGATCCGTACATTTCGGAGAAAGAGGCGCCGTAAGGCGACCTGCTATGAAACCCTGCCGGCAAACCGCTGGCAGGCCGATCCTGATAAAGTGAGACCCAAACCAGAACGCCATGAGCGACGACCATTCACAAAACAGCGACAGTCCCAGTAGTAAAAAGGGCTTCTTTTCCCTCATTCTCAACCAGCTTTTTCACGGTGAGCCTAAAAACCGTGAGGAATTGCTGGAACTCATTCGCGATTCCGAACAGAACGAGCTGATCGATCAGGATACCCGTGACATGCTGGAAGGCGTCATGGATATCGCCGAGCAGCGCGTCCGCGATATTATGATCCCTCGCTCCCAGATGATTACGCTGAAACGTAATCAAAGCCTGGAAGAGTGTCTGCAGGTAATTATTGAGTCTGCGCATTCACGTTTCCCGGTAATTAGCGAAGATAAAGATCATGTCGAAGGGATCCTGATGGCAAAAGATTTGCTGCCGTTTATGAGCAGCGAATCAGAGCCGTTCAGCATGGAGAAAGTGCTGCGTCCGGCGGTGGTTGTGCCTGAAAGCAAGCGCGTCGATCGCATGCTGAAAGAGTTTCGCTCCCAGCGCTATCACATGGCGATTGTCATCGATGAGTTTGGCGGCGTTTCCGGCCTGGTGACCATTGAAGACATTCTTGAGCTGATCGTGGGTGAAATCGAAGATGAATATGACGATGAAGAAGATCGGGATATTCGTCAGCTTAGCCGTCACTCCTATACCATTCGCGCCCTGACGCCGATTGAAGACTTTAACGAAGCCTTTGCGACGCAGTTCAGCGATGAAGAGGTCGATACCATTGGCGGCCTGGTGATGCAGGCGTTTGGTCATCTGCCAGCGCGCGGTGAAAGCATTGAGATTGAAGGTTATGAGTTTAAAGTCGCCATGGCGGATAGCCGTCGTATTATTCAGGTGCATGTAAAAATACCGGAAAATGCGCCGCTGCCTGTCCTGGAAGACTAACGCTTTTATGGCTAATGCCTGATTCTGGATGAATAACACATTTATGGCTATTGCCTCTCTCTATGCCCGTCAGCAGGTTCGCCTGCTGATGGCTTTATGTGCCGGCGCCGTCGGCACACTGGCTTTTTCCCCCTATGATTTTTGGCCTGCCGCGCTATTATCGTTAATCGGGCTGCAGGCGCTCACGCTGCAACGCACTACACCGCAGGCGGCCGCCATTGGCTTTGCCTGGGGTTTCGGCCTGTTCGGCAGCGGCATTAACTGGGTTTATGTCAGCATCGCCACCTTTGGCGGCATGCCCGGTCCGGTTAATGTGCTGCTGGTGATT
This sequence comes from Mixta sp. Marseille-Q2659, assembly GCF_940807255.1. Taxonomy (GTDB): domain Bacteria; phylum Pseudomonadota; class Gammaproteobacteria; order Enterobacterales; family Enterobacteriaceae; genus Mixta. Next base: position 59,857 of record NZ_CALNWY010000017.1, read on the forward strand.
TTGCTGGCCGCTTACCTTGCGCTCTATCCCCTACTGTTTGCGGCGGTCATTAACCGTCTTAGCCCGCGTACAACCTTATTAAGGCTAACGCTGCTGGCGCCCGTTGCCTGGCAGGTCAGCGAGTTTCTGCGCGGCTGGATCCTGACCGGCTTCCCCTGGCTGCAGTTCGGCTACAGTCAGATTGACGGCCCGCTGAAAGGGCTGGCGCCGCTGGCTGGCGTGGAATCGCTGACTTTCGTGCTGATGATTATCGCTGGCCTGGCGGTTTATGCACTGACGCAGTGTCGTCTGTGGCCTGCTCTGGCGGCGCTGGCGCTGTTGGTATTGCCCTGGCCGCTGCGTTATATCAGCTGGTATCAGCCGCAGCCTGCACGCGCGGTTAACGTTGCACTGGTGCAGGGCAACATTCCGCAGTCGTTGAAATGGGACCCGGAGCAGCTGCGTAATACGCTGCGCATCTACAGTGATTACTCCCGGCCCTTCATTGGCAAAGCGCCAATCATCATCTGGCCCGAATCGGCAATCTCCGATCTGGAAGTGAATCAACAGCCTTTCCTGCATGGGCTGGACAGCGCGTTTCAGGCTGGCGGCAGTACGCTGATTACCGGAATTGTTGATTCGCGGCTGGAGAACAATCGTTATCACGATTACAACTCGGTAATTGTTTTAGGCGGCAAGCAACCTTACAACTATTACGGCGGTAATCGCTATCAGAAAAATCATCTGGTGCCGTTTGGCGAGTTTGTACCGCTGGAATCGTTGTTACGTCCGCTGGCGCCGTTCTTCGATTTGCCGATGTCCTCTTTCAGCCGTGGCGATTATATTCAGCCCCAGCTGCAGGCCGCAGGCTACAACCTGACGACGGCCATCTGCTATGAAATCGTGCTGGGTCAGCAGGTTCGGGATAATTTCCGGCCCGCTACCGATTTTTTGCTGACGGTCTCCAACGATGCCTGGTTTGGGCATTCAATTGGCCCCTGGCAGCATTTCCAGATGGCGCGTATGCGTGCGCTGGAACTGGGACGGCCGCTATTGCGCAGCACCAATAATGGCGTAACCGCAGTGGTCGGCGCCGACGGCAACGTGCAACATATTATTCCGCAATTTACCCGTCAGGTTCTGGAGGCAAAGGTTACGCCGACTACCGGCCTGACGCCGTATGCGCGTACCGGCAACCTCACTGTCTGGCTGTTGACGCTGGTATTTGCGCTGGCTGCCATTGTTCTCGCCCGTCGCACAAACCGTTAATTATCCTCTCAGGCGAAGCCAGCGCGCTTCGCCTGCTTTCCTCTTTGTTTCTCCTTCATTAAAACGACATATTCCTCCCATAACGTGGCTGGCACAGCACTTGCATTATCTGGCTGGCGAAACCGCTACAGGCCTTAGTTGGCTTTAAAACATATTCGATATTGCACCGTTAAGGTTCAACCACTGCTCTCTGCCAGGGCAGCGCGGTAAAAATGCATCTATTTGGTGCGGCGGGCTTCGCAAAAAACAAACTTTTTTGTTTCATTGCGTTAACATTCCGCTATGTTAGAGGCTATTCAGAACGCGTTCTGGAACTGGAACGAAAAGAAAAGCAGCAGGCATAAATAATCTTATCTCGGTGCCTGGATTAGGTGCCAAAACGACGAAGGAGTTGGAACATGCAGATGCGTAAAGTGGCGCTGTCTCTTCTGTTGCTCAGTGCGGTAACAGGCGCGGCCCAGGCAGAAGAACTCACCGGCACGTTGAAAAAAATTAATGATAACGGCGTGATCGTTGTCGGGCATCGTGAATCTTCCGTTCCCTTTTCTTATTACGATAACCAACAGAAAGTCGTTGGCTATTCACAGGCCTACTCTAATGCCATCGTCGAAGCGATTAAGACCAAGTTAAACAAGCCTGATTTGCAGGTGAAGATGTTGCCTGTTACCTCACAAAACCGTATTCCTCTGCTGCAGAACGGCACTTACGATTTTGAATGTGGCTCCACCACCAATAACCTGGAGCGCCAGAAACAGGCTGCATTCTCCAATACGGTATTTATTATCGGCACGCGCCTGCTGGTTAAAAAAGGCAGCCCGATTAAAGATTTCACCGATCTGAAGGGTAAAACCGTGGTGGTGACTTCCGGTACTACTTCTGAAGTGCTGCTGCATAAACTGAATGATGAGAAGCATCTGGAGATGCGCATTATCAGCGCTAAAGATCATGGCGATTCGTTCCGCACGTTGGAAACCGGACGCGCCGTAGCCTTTATGATGGATGATGCCTTGCTGGCTGGCGAACGCGCCAAAGCGAAGAAGCCGGATAACTGGGAAATTGTCGGCACGCCGCAGTCGAAAGAAGCCTACGGCTGTATGTTGCGCAAAGACGATCCGGCCTTTAAGGCGCTGGTCGATGAAACCATCGCCAAAGCGCAGACCTCCGGCGAAGCGGCAAAATGGTTCGATACCTGGTTTAAACAGCCGATCCCGCCGAAAAACCTCAATATGAACTTTGCGCTTTCTGACGATATGAAAGCATTGTTCAAAACGCCAAATGATAAAGCGCTGAATTAATTACAACGAAAACAGGGGCGATGCGTCGCCCACTCGATTGCTGAAAACAGGCTCGGACAGACAGCGTCAGTCGGTCGTTCCCCGACAGACGTTCCACAGAAGCCTCTCATCAATCTTCAGGGTAGCTTAGCTACCCTTTTTTACCGGAGTTTGTTATGGGTATTGACTGGAACTGGGGCATCTTTTTTGAACAGGCCCCCTTTGGAAACACCACCTATCTCGGCTGGCTGTGGTCAGGATTACAAACCACCGTCACCGTCTCAGTTTGCGCCTGGGTTATCGCCTTTTTTGTCGGATCCTTTTTTGGCATTTTGCGTACCGCGCCCAGCCGTCTGCTGTCAGCTATCGGCACCTGCTATGTCGAGCTGTTCCGTAATATTCCGCTAATCGTTCAGTTCTTTTTCTGGTATCTGGTGGCGCCGGAGCTGGTGGGTGAAGATTTAGGCATGTGGTTTAAAGCTGAGCTGGATCCTAACCTGCAGTTTTTCCTCTCCTCCACTATCTGCCTCGGTCTGTTTACCGCGGCCCGCGTCTGTGAACAGGTCCGTGCCGCCATTCAGTCGCTGCCGCGCGGCCAGCAAAATGCCGGACTGGCGCTGGGATTAACGCTGCCGCAGACCTATCGCTATGTGCTGCTGCCCAACGCGTATCGGGTGATCGTGCCGCCGATGACCTCGGAAATGCTTAACCTGGTAAAAAATTCCGCTATCGCTTCCACCATCGGCCTGGTGGATATGGCTGCGCAAGCGGGCAAGCTGCTGGATTACTCCGCTCACGCCTATGAATCTTTTACCGCTATCACGCTCGCCTATATCGCCATCAACCTGATTATTATGCTGTTGATGAGCCTGGTGGAGCGCAAAGTGCGTTTACCTGGCAACATGGGGAGTAAATGATGTACGAATTTGACTGGAGTTCGATTGTCCCCAGCCTGCCCTACCTGCTCAACGGCCTGGTTATCACGCTGAAAATTACCGTCACGGCAGTGGTTTTCGGCATCCTGTGGGGAACCCTGCTGGCGGTAATGCGCCTTTCAACCTTCAAGCCGATCAGCTGGTTCGCCAAACTGTACGTCAACCTGTTCCGCTCCGTGCCGCTGGTCATGGTGCTGTTGTGGTTTTATCTGGTGGTGCCGAGCTTTTTACAGCAGGTGTTGGGATTGTCACCTAAAACCGATATTCGCCTGATTTCGGCGATGGTTGCCTTTTCGCTATTTGAAGCAGCCTACTATTCCGAAATTATTCGCGCCGGTATTCAAAGCATTTCCCGTGGGCAATCCAACGCGGGCCTCGCATTGGGAATGACGCCGTTACAAACCATGCGCCTGATTATTCTGCCGCAGGCGTTCCGCGCCATGGTGCCGCTGCTGCTGACGCAGGGCATTGTGCTGTTTCAGGATACCTCGCTGGTTTATGTGTTAAGTCTGGCCGATTTCTTCCGCACCGCCTCCTCCATCGGCGAGCGCGACGGTACGCAGGTCGAGATGATTCTGTTTGCCGGTCTGGTCTATTTCGTTATCAGTATTAGTGCGTCAACGCTGGTCAGCTATCTAAAAAGAAAAAGGACGGTATAAATGATTACCCTGAAAAACGTTTCAAAGTGGTATGGTCACTTTCAGGTGCTGACCGATTGCTCAACGCAGGTGAATAAAGGCGAAGTGGTCGTGGTGTGCGGCCCTTCCGGCTCCGGCAAGTCCACGCTGATCAAAACCGTCAACGGTCTTGAGCCGATTCAACAAGGCACCATTGAAGTTAACGGCATTCCGCTCAACGATAAGAAGACTAATCTGGCCCAGCTGCGTTCTAAAGTCGGCATGGTCTTCCAACATTTCGAACTCTTTCCTCATCTCAGCATTGTAGAAAACCTGACGCTGGCGCAAATCAAGGTATTGAAGCGCAACAAAGATGAGGCCAGAGAAAAAGGGCTGAAGCTGCTAACGCGCGTTGGCCTTTCCGCGCACGCTAACAAATTTCCCGGCCAGCTGTCAGGCGGACAACAGCAGCGCGTCGCGATTGCGCGCGCGCTCTGTATGGATCCGGTGGCGATGCTGTTTGACGAACCCACCTCCGCGCTCGACCCGGAAATGATTAATGAAGTGCTGGACGTGATGGTTGAGCTGGCCCATGAAGGCATGACGATGATGGTAGTAACGCATGAAATGGGCTTCGCCCGTAAAGTAGCGAATCGGGTCATCTTCATGGATGAGGGCAAGATTATCGAAGACACCCAGAAAGAGGCCTTTTTCGCCGATCCGCGTTCCGATCGCGCCAAAGATTTCCTGGCGAAGATCCTGCACTAACTAATGGCCAGGGCAGTCTGCAGGCTGCCCCGCTTTTTCCTGTCAGGGCGTAAAAGGCTGACGCTGAAAATGATCGTGTCCGCACTCCGGGCAGAGCGTCAGGGTTTCCGGCGTATAAATGGCCCGGGTAAAGTGGCATTTTTCACAGGCCAGATTACCTAACCCCACCACTTCGCCGCTTTGATAAACGCCATGATGATTCAGGTCCTGAAAGACTTCACGCCACTCCAGCTGGCTTTTGTCAGTAATGTCGGCCAGCTCTTTCCATAGACTTTCACGTATCACGCGCATAAACACGCTGTCGGTCGGATCGTCGTTTTCATTTTCATGATAGCTGCGGGCAAACTCTTCCAAATCGCGCTGTACCGCGCGCGTTACCTCATTCACTTCATTGCGGGTCAAATCGCTGTGCATTAGCAACTGTTGTCGGGCACGCTCAACCATGCCGTCAATATCGCGCTCGCCCTGGGTTAAGCGTTCACTCAGGGAAGCGATCAGCTGCTGATAATGGTGCGCCACCTTGTTCATATTTTCTCCTGTTATCAGCGGTAAACGTTTTCCTTAATTTTAGCGCTTATCGCAGATTTGCTCTGTCCGCGCAGCAATTGCCGGAAAATTTTGCAGCCATGCTTTCAGCTTGCAGAGAAATGGCCTGCCGGTAGCGGTCAGGTGTTGTTGCAGCAAAGCCTTATCGGCTATGCTATGCGGATCTTATCTACACAGTTCAGGCTTCGCGCTATTCATAAAGGACCACAGGCTGCCATGCAAGAGCAATACCGCCCGGAAGAGATCGAATCCCACGTTCAACAACACTGGGATCAACAACAGACCTTCAAAGTGACCGAAGAAGAAGGCAAAGAGAAATATTACTGCCTCTCAATGCTGCCCTATCCTTCCGGTCGCCTTCATATGGGCCATGTGCGCAACTACACCATTGGCGATGTGATTGCCCGCTACCAACGTATGCTGGGTAAAAACGTGCTACAGCCGATCGGCTGGGATGCTTTCGGTCTGCCTGCGGAAGGCGCCGCGGTGAAAAATAACACCGCGCCGGCCCCCTGGACCTACTCTAATATCGAATATATGAAGAACCAGCTGAAACTGCTGGGCTTCGGCTATGACTGGAGCCGCGAGCTGGCGACCTGTCAGCCGGAGTATTACCGCTGGGAGCAGTGGTTCTTCACTAAGCTGTATGAAAAAGGCCTGGTTTATAAAAAAACCTCGGCGGTTAACTGGTGCCCGAACGACCAAACCGTGCTGGCTAACGAGCAGGTGATCGACGGCTGCTGCTGGCGCTGCGATACCAAAGTTGAGCGTAAAGAGATCCCGCAGTGGTTTATTAAAATCACCGATTACGCTGATGAGTTGCTGAACGACCTGGACAAGCTGGAAGACTGGCCTGAACAGGTTAAAACCATGCAGCGTAACTGGATTGGCCGTTCTGAAGGGGTGGAAATCACTTTTGACGTGGCCGACAGCGAAGAGAAAGTCACCGTTTACACCACGCGTCCCGACACCTTTATGGGCGCGACCTATGTTGCCGTTGCCGCCGGTCATCCGCTGGCAACCCAGGCCGCCGTCAATAACCCGGCGCTAGCCGATTTTATTGCTGAATGCCGTAACACCAAGGTTGCCGAAGCTGATATGGCGACCATGGAGAAAAAAGGCATGGCCACCGGTCTGTTTGCCATCCATCCGCTGAGCGGCGAAAAGCTACCGGTTTGGGTCGCTAACTTTGTGCTGATGGAATATGGCACCGGTGCGGTAATGGCCGTTCCGGGACACGACCAGCGTGACTGGGAGTTCGCCACCAAGTACAACCTGCAAATTAAACCGGTAGTGCTGAACCTTGACGGCAGCGAGCCGGATATTAGCGCGGCGGCGATGACGGAAAAAGGCACCTTGTTTAACTCCGGCGAGTTTAACGGCCTCAGTCACGAAGCGGGCTTCAACGCCATCGCCGACAAGCTGGCGGAAAAAGGCGTCGGCGTACGCAAAGTGAACTATCGTCTGCGCGACTGGGGCGTTTCTCGTCAGCGCTACTGGGGCGCGCCTATTCCGATGGTGACGCTGGAAGATGGCACCGTAATGCCGACGCCGGAAGATCAGCTGCCGGTCATTCTGCCGGAAGATGTAGTGATGGACGGCATTACCAGCCCGATTAAAGCAGATCCTGAATGGGCGAAAACCACGGTGAACGGCCAGCCGGCGCTGCGTGAAACCGACACCTTCGATACCTTTATGGAATCGTCCTGGTATTACGCCCGTTATACCTGTCCCGATTTTGATAAAGGGATGCTGGATCCCGCAGCGGCGAACTACTGGCTGCCGGTCGATCAGTATGTTGGCGGCATTGAACATGCCATCATGCACCTGATGTATTTCCGCTTCTTCCATAAGCTGCTGCGCGATGCGGGTCTGGTCACCTCCGATGAACCGGCCAAACGCCTGCTGTGCCAGGGTATGGTACTGGCCGATGCGTTCTACTATCTGGGCGAAAACGGCGAGCGCAACTGGGTTTCCCCGGTTGACGTTACCGTTGAGCGCGATGAGAAAGGCCGCGTGGTGAAGGCATTCGACAATACCGGCCGTGAAGTGATTTACGCCGGCATGAGCAAAATGTCGAAATCGAAAAACAACGGTATTGATCCACAGCTGATGGTTGAACGCTACGGCGCCGATACCGTTCGTCTGTTTATGATGTTCGCGTCGCCAGCGGAAATGACGCTGGAATGGCAGGAATCCGGCGTGGAAGGAGCGAACCGCTTCCTGAAACGCGTCTGGAAACTGGCTTACGAACACAGTCAGAAAGGCGCAACCGTCGCGCTGGACATCAACAGCCTTAACGACGATCAGAAAGCGCTGCGCCGCGATCTGCACAAAACCATTGCTAAGGTTTCTGATGATATTGGCCGTCGTCAGACATTCAACACCGCCATCGCGGCGATTATGGAGCTGATGAATAAACTGGCGCGTGCGCCGCAGGACAGCGAGCAGGATCGCGCTCTGATGCAGGAAGCGCTGCTGGCTGTTGTGCGGATGCTCTATCCTTTCACTCCACACGCCAGTTTTGCCCTGTGGCAGGCGCTGGGCGGCGAAGGCGAAATCGACCAGGCACCATGGCCGGTTGCTGACGAAGCCGCTATGGTGGAAGATTCAGTACTGGTAGTGGTACAGGTTAATGGCAAAGTGCGCGGTAAAATTACCGTGGCGGCGGACGCGACTCAGGAACAGGTTCAGGCGCTGGCCGCGCAGGAGCATCTGGTAGCGAAATACCTGGACGGCGTAACGATTCGTAAAGTGATTTACGTCCCGGGCAAACTGCTTAACCTGGTTGTAGGTTAAGTTCAGGAGGAACTGTGCGACATCCGATTTTTACCCTTTTACTCAGCCTGGCGGTATTGATTACCGCCGGCTGCGGTTTCCATCTGCGCAGCACGACTCAGGTGCCGCATGAGTTACGCACCCTGGTATTGCAAAGCAGCGATCCCTACGGTCCGATGACGCGTGCGGTGCGTCAGCAGCTGCGTCTGAACAATATTACGATTGTGGAAGCGGAGAATGCGGGCACCCGTACCGATCTGCCAACGCTGCGAGTGGGGGGCGAACGTCAGTCGCAGGATACCGCATCGGTATTTCAGAACGGCGTGACGGCGGAGTACTCGATGGTAATGACGCTGAGCGCACAGGTCGTTATCCCTAATAAGGGTATCTATCCTATCAACGCGACAACGTACCGTTCGTTCTTCGATAACCCGCTGGCCGCGCTGGCGAAAGATGCGGAGCAAAGCATCATTCGCGATGAAATGCGTCAGCGCGTAGCGGAGCAACTGGTGCGTAAGCTGCTGACAGTTCATGCCGCCCAGCTGAACGACAAAGAGACCCTGCCGGCACCTGATGTCCTGGCGCCGGGAGAAGATTCGCCGGAAGTCTCCTCTTCTTCAGCTACCAGTCTGCAATGATCAGGATTTACCCTGAACAACTCCACGCGCAGCTCCAGGAGGGGCTGCGCGTCTGCTATCTGCTTATCGGCAATGAGCCCTTGCTGTTGCAGGAAAGCCATGACGCCATCAAGGCCTGCGCGCAACAGCAAGGTTTTATTGAGCATTTCAACGTGGTGTTGGATAACAACACCGACTGGGATAGCGTTTTTAGCAACTGTCAGGCGATGAGCCTGTTTGCCAGTCGCCAGACGCTCACCTTGACGCTGCCGGAAAACGGCCCTAACGCAGCCATGGCGACCCAGCTGGAAAAGCTGAGTACGCTGCTGCATAGCGATATTTTGCCAATTATTATTGGCAACAGGCTGACCAAAGCGCAGGAAAACAGCGCCTGGTTTAAAGCGCTTAGCGCGCAGGCGGTGCTGGTTCCCTGTGCCACGCCTGAGCATGCGCAGCTGCCGCGTTGGGTTGCCGCTCGCGCCAAAAATATGCGGCTCGATCTGGATGAAGCGGCCTGCCAGCTGTTGTGTTACTGCTACGAAGGTAATCTACTGGCGCTGGCGCAGGCGCTGGAGCGCCTGTCGCTGCTCTGGCCCGATGGAAAGCTGACCTTGCCGCGCGTAGAACAGGCGGTAAGCGATGCGGCGCACTTTACCCCTTTTCATTGGGTTGACGCGCTGCTGGCTGGTAAGAGCAAACGCGCCCTGCATATTCTGCGGCAGCTGGCCGCCGAAGAGAGCGAGCCGGTGATTTTAATCCGCACTCTGCAGCGCGAATTGTTGCTGCTGCTGACATTACAGCGTCAGCAGCACAATGTTCCGCTGCGTACGCTGTTCGATCAGCATCGCGTCTGGCAAAACCGCCGCGCGCTGTTCAGCGAAGCGTTGCAGCGCCTCACCTTGCTGCAAATCCGTCAGGCTATTAGCTTGCTGACGCGTTTAGAAATTACGCTTAAGCAGGATTATGGTCAGCGCCTGTGGCCGGAGCTGGAAACGCTCTCGCTACTGCTGTGCAATAAAGCGCTGCCTGCAGAATTAGGCGAATTTTAAATGGCTTCACTTCACGCGCTCTACGGCGGCACTTTCGATCCCATTCATTACGGTCATCTGAAAACGGTAGAGGCGCTGGCGCACGAGGTGGGCTTACAGCAGGTCACGCTGTTGCCGAATAATGTGCCGCCGCATCGGCCTCAGCCCGAAGCCAGCACAGCACAACGTGTCGCCATGGTTAAACTTGCTATCGCCGATCGGCCGCTTTTTACGCTCGATACGCGGGAACTGGAGCGCGAGACGCCCTCTTATACGGTAGAAACACTGGAGCAGCTGCGCGCGGAGCGCGGTGTTGAGCAGCCGCTGGCCTTTATCATTGGCCAGGATTCCCTGCTCAGCCTGCATAAATGGCATCGCTGGCAACAGCTGACGGCGCTCTGTCACCTGCTGGTTTGCCAACGTCCCGGTTACGATCGCGCGATGCCGACCCCGGAACTGCAACGCTGGCTGGATCGCCATCAGACGCACAATGTCAGCGCACTACATCAGCAGCCGGGCGGTTTGATTTGGCTGGCCGATACGCCGCTGGTGCCGGTTTCGGCCACTGAAATTCGTACGCGTCGGCATCAGGGGTTAGCCTGCGATGACTTGCTTCCTGCCGCCGTTATCGACTATATCAATCAACAGGGCTTATATCGCCCTTGATAAGCGCATGGTATACTGCGCCGCTCAATTTTTCAGGCGTCGCCAGGCGACGTTTGACAGACCACAGAAACGCTTAAAAGGGGAACCTTTTGCAAGGTAAAGAACTCCAAGACTTCGTTATTGATAAGATTGATGATCTGAAAGGTCAGGATATTGTTTCTATCAATGTGCAGGGTAAATCCAGCATCACCGATTGCATGATCATCTGTACCGGCACCTCTACGCGTCATGTGATGTCGATTGCCGATCACGTGATGGAAGAGTCGCGCGCCGCTGGCCTGATGCCGCTCGGCGTGGAAGGCAAAAATGTTGCCGACTGGGTGGTGGTCGATCTCGGTGAGGTAATTGTTCATGTCATGCAGGAAGAGAGTCGTCACCTGTATGAACTGGAAAAACTCTGGAGTTAAGCAGTGAAGTTGCAGCTTGTTGCCGTAGGCACCAAAATGCCGGATTGGGTGCAAACCGGCTTTATGGAATACCTGCGTCGCTTTCCAAAAGATATGCCGCTGGAGCTGACTGAAGTCTCAGCTGGCAAGCGCGGCAAAAATGCGGATATTAAGCGCATTCTTGAAAAGGAAGGGGAAGCGATGCTGGCAGCCGTCGGTAAGGGTAACCGTATTGTGACGCTGGATATTCCAGGGCAGCCCTGGGAAACGCCACAGCTTGCCCAACAGCTGGAGCGCTGGAAGCAGGATGGACGCGATGTCAGCCTGCTGATTGGCGGCCCGGAAGGGTTGTCCCCGGCCTGCAAAGCTGCCGCAGAACAGAGCTGGTCTCTTTCAGCACTGACGCTGCCTCATCCGCTGGTACGCGTGTTGGTCGCAGAAAGCCTGTATCGTGCATGGAGCATTACTGCGAATCATCCTTATCACCGTGAATAATTCGATAAGGCAAAACGGACACCCAAACAGCGGATGAAATCTCAACGCAACTCTTTTCGTGACTATACTGCCGAGCAGACACTCTTTGTACGGCGGGCGCTGCTGGCGTTCGTCGGCATTTTGCTGCTTTCCGGCGTACTGGTCGTTAATCTGTATCACCTGCAGATTTTACGCTTCGAAGATTACAGCACCCGCTCTAACCAAAACCGTATCAAGCTAGTGCCGGTCGCGCCAAGCCGCGGCATTATTTATGACCGCAACGGCACGCCGCTGGCGCTGAATCGTACCATTTATCAGGCGGAGCTGGTGCCGGAAAAGGTCGATAATCTTAAGCAGACACTGCAAGATTTGCGGCCGATACTCGATCTGACCGATGACGATCTTGAGAATTTCGAGAAAGAGCGTAAACGCTCGCGTCGCTTCACTTCTATTGCCCTGAAAACTGCGCTGAATGATGTTCAGGTCGCCCGTTTTGCCGTTAACCAATACCGTTTTCCCGGCGTTGAGGTGAAAGGCTATCAGCGTCGCTACTATCCTTATGGTCAAACCCTGACCCACGTCGTGGGCTACGTATCGAAAATTAACGATCGTGACGTGGCGCGCCTCGATAAAGAGGGAAAGTGGCCTAACTATGCGGCAACGCATGATATTGGCAAACTCGGCATCGAGAACTATTACGAAGATGTGCTGCACGGTAAAACCGGCTATGAAGAGGTTGAGGTTAACAACCGTGGCCGCGTCATTCGCCAGCTTCATGAGCAATCGCCACAAGCCGGACGCGACATCTGGCTGACTATCGATCTCAAGCTTCAGCAGTATATCGAAACCTTGCTGGTTGGCAGCCGCGCGGCGGTCGTCGTCAGCGATCCGCGTACCGGCGAGATTTTGGCGATGGTGTCCACGCCCAGCTACGATCCCAACCTGTTTGTCGATGGGATTTCCAGCAAGGATTATAAGGCGCTGTTGCAGGACGAGAATCGTCCGCTTTATAACCGTGCCATTCAGGCCGCCTATCCGCCCGCCTCTACCGTCAAGCCTTATGTCGCCGTTTCCGCGCTGAGCGCTGGCGTCATTACGCGCAATACCAGCCTGTTCGATCCGGGCTGGTGGCAGCTTCCAGGTTCTGAAAAGCGCTATCGCGACTGGAAAAAATGGGGCCATGGTCGTCTGAACGTGACGAAATCGCTGGAAGAATCTGCGGATACCTTCTTCTATCAGGTTGCCTATGATATGGGCATCGATCGCCTGTCGGAGTGGATGAATAAATTTGGCTACGGCCAGCGCACCGGTATTGATTTGCCGCAGGAAAACCCCGGCAACATGCCTACGCGCGAATGGAAGATGAAGCGGTTTAAAAAGCCATGGTATCAGGGTGACACCATTCCGGTCGGCATTGGTCAGGGCTACTGGACCGCCACACCGCTACAGATGAATAAGGCGCTGATGATTTTGATTAACGATGGCGTTATCAAAACGCCTCATCTGCTGCGCGCGACGCGGGAAAATAACCTGATGGTGCCTTACCGTCAGCCACCCGCCACTCCGATTGGCGATATTCACTCCGGCTATTGGGAAATTGCCAAAGATGGCATGTATGGCGTTGCTAACCGGCCAAACGGCACTGCTCATAAAAGTTTTGATAACGCGCCTTATAAAATCGCAGCAAAATCAGGTACGGCGCAGGTGTTTGGCCTGAAAGAAAATGAAACCTATAACGCGCATAAGATTGCTGAACGCCTGCGCGATCATAAACTGATGACGGCGTTCGCGCCTTACGACAAACCGCGCGTTGCGGTAACCATAATTCTGGAAAACGGCGGCGCCGGACCGGCAGTCGGTACGGTAATGCGTCAAATCCTCGACCATATTATGTTAGGTGATAACAATACGGTGCTGCCTGATGCGACGCCGACACCACCCGGTTATGAAGGTGAATAACAATGTCCATGAACGATAGCCCACAAAAAAAATCGATCTGGACCAAAATTCATATCGACCCTCTGTTTCTGATTATCATTGCTTGTCTGCTGATCTACAGCGCCTTCGTAATGTGGAGCGCCAGCGGTCAGGATCCGGGCATGATGGAACGCAAAATTGGCCAGATTTTTATGGGTCTGGCGGTCATGGTAGCCATGGCACAGATACCGCCGCGCGTTTATGAAGGCTGGGCGCCCTATTTATATATCGTCTGTGTGATATTACTGATCGCGGTCGACGCCTTCGGCCACATCAGTAAAGGGGCGCAACGCTGGCTCGATCTCGGTATCGTACGTTTTCAGCCCTCCGAAATCGCTAAAATTGCCGTTCCGCTAATGGTGGCGCGCTTTATCAACCGCGACGTTTGTCCGCCTACCTTAAAAAACACCGGCATTGCGCTGGTATTAATTTTTGTTCCCACCTTGCTGGTTGCCGCGCAGCCCGATCTCGGCACCTCGATTCTGATCGCCGCGTCCGGTCTGTTCGTGCTGTTTCTCTCCGGCATGAGCTGGAAACTGATCGGCATCGCTGTGCTGCTGGTCGCCGCTTTTATTCCCGTGCTGTGGTTCTTCCTGATGCACGATTACCAGCGCGACCGCGTCATGATGCTGCTCGATCCCGAAAGCGATCCGCTGGGCGCGGGCTATCATATTATCCAGTCGAAGATCGCTATCGGCTCCGGCGGCCTGCGCGGCAAAGGCTGGCTGCACGGCACGCAATCGCAGCTGGAATTTCTGCCGGAACGTCATACGGACTTTATTTTTGCGGTACTGGCCGAAGAACTGGGCCTGGTCGGCGTGCTGATTCTGCTGGCGCTCTATCTGCTGCTGATTATGCGCGGCCTGATTATCGCCGCGCGTGCGCAAACCACTTTTGGTCGCGTGATGGCGGGCGGCCTGATGCTGATTTTGTTTGTCTATGTTTTCGTTAATATCGGCATGGTAAGTGGTATCTTACCGGTCGTAGGCGTTCCGCTGCCGCTGGTGAGTTACGGCGGATCGGCGCTGATTGTTTTGATGGCGGGATTTGGCATCGTTATGTCAATCCACACACACCGAAAATTATTGTCTAAAAGCGTTTAAGAGGCTCTCGATGCGTAAGGATTGGCTTTGGGTGGGTGCAGCCTCGCTGCTGTTAGCCGCCTGTACCACAAATACAGAACAGCAGACGTCCGCTCCGCAGCAGCCCGCCTATAATGGTCCGGTTGTTGAAATCGGCGGCGTCGAGCCGCGTTATGAGCCGATTAATCCTGCGACCAGCCAGGATTACAGCGTTAACGGCAAAACGTACCGCATTATTAAAGATCCTTCCAATTACAGCGAAACCGGTCTGGCGGCCTGGTATGGCGACGAAGCGAACGGCACCCGGACCGCTACTGGCGAACCCTTTGATTCCGAAGCCTTAACCGCCGCGCATCCTACCCTGCCGTTGCCCAGCTATGTCCGCGTAACCAACCTGGCGAATGGCAGGCAGCTGGTCGTGCGCGTGAACGATCGTGGGCCTTACACGCCAGGCCGGATTATCGACCTTTCGCGCGCGGCGGGCGATCGGCTGAATATCTCGAACAATACCCGTGTGCGTCTCGATTATATTAAAGTCGCGCCGGACGGTTCGCTCTCAGGACCCGGCACCGTTGGCACCGTGGTCGCCAAACAAAGCTATGCCCTGCCCTCTCGCCCCGATATTGGCGGCGGTATGACGATAATGGGCGGCGCAGCGGCGCCTGTAGAACAGCCGCAGAATGTGCATCCGGTGGATAACAGCACGTTAACCAGCGAAAATCAGATGGGCGCCCCGGTCCACAGCAGCGGCTTCCTTGGCGCGCCGACGCCGTTACAGCCAGGCGTGTTGGAAGGCAGCGAACCTGAAGCGCCAGCAGCAGTCAGTACACCGGTCGCGGCCAGCGCGCCTGCCAGTGCAGAGAACAGCGCTGCCGGAAATTATGTGGTACAGGTTGGCGCACTAAGCGATGCCAGTCGCGCGCAACAATGGGCCGATAAGCTGAAGTCGCAGTTTGGCGTGCCAGCTGCCGTCGCCAGCAGCGGAAAACTTTATCGCGTACAGCTGGGGCCTTTCGCCTCGCGTCAGCAGGCGGCGGCGCTACAGCAGCGGCTGATTAGCGAAGCCAGTCAGCAATCCTTTATTACCGTGATCCATAGCGGCATGTAAAAACCAGTGGCGACAACTTTGCGTTGGCTCGACAGAAGCTGGCTGGCTGCTGATTTTGTCAACGCGAAGTTGGATGCCTGTAAAAACGCCTTTTGCTATAGTAAGGCACTTTTTTCACTAACCTCCACGGATGTTGTTGTCCCTAACATGAATACGCTGAAAACCTGTCACTATTTTAAGCGCCTGGCGGCGGGCACCGTGATTGCCCTGAGCCTGAGTCAGGTCGCGCTGGCTGAAGATATTAATCTTAAAACCATGATCCCCGGCGTACCGGATATTGACGCAGAAGCGTATATCCTAATCGATTATAACTCCGGGAAAGTCCTCGCTGAAAAGAACGCCGACGCACGCCGCGACCCTGCCAGTCTGACAAAAATGATGACCAGCTACGTCATTGGTCAGGCAGTGAAGGCAGGCAAAATCCATCAGGATGATATTGTTACCGTCGGACAGGATGCCTGGGCGACCGGTAACCCCGTCTTCCGCGGATCCTCGCTGATGTTTTTGAAGCCTGGCGATCGCGTGCCGGTTTCGCAGCTGACGCGCGGTATCGTGCTGCAGTCCGGCAACGATGCCTGTGTTGCCATGGCGGATTATGTCGCCGGCAGCCAGGATGCGTTTGTTGGCCTGATGAACAACTATGTGAAGGCGCTGGGTTTACAGAACACCCACTTCCAGACGGTTCATGGTCTGGACGCCGAAGGACAATATAGCTCCGCGCGCGATATGGCGCTGATTGGTCAGGCGCTGATCCGTGATGTGCCGGAAGAATATGCGGTTTATAAAGAAAAAGAGTTTACCTTCAATAATATTCGTCAGACCAACCGTAACGGTCTGCTGTGGGATACCAGCCTGAACGTTGACGGTATCAAAACCGGCCACACCGCTTCTGCGGGCTACAACCTGGTCGCCTCCGCGACCGAAGGTCAGATGCGTCTGATCTCCGCGGTGCTGGGCGGTCATACCTATAAAGGTCGTGAAGTTGAAAGTAAAAAGCTGCTGACCTGGGGCTTCCGCTTCTTTGAAACCGTCGCGCCGTTGAAAGCCGGTAAAGAATTTGCCTCTGAACCCGTATGGTTCGGTAACAGCGATCGCGTTCAGCTTGGCGTGGATAAAGATATGTACCTGACCATTCCTCGTGGTCGGATGAAAGACCTGAAAGCCAGCTATGTGTTGAACAATACCGAACTGCATGCGCCACTGCAGAAAAACCAGGTGGTTGGCACGATCAACTTCCAGCTGGACGGTAAAACCATTGAGCAACGCCCGCTGGTGGTGCTGAATGAAGTGCCGGAAGGCGGTTTCTTCGGCCGTATTATCGATTATATCAAGTTGATGTTTCACCACTGGTTTGGCTAAGGCGCGTCTGTTGTAGTTGATATTGTCAGCATTCGCCCATATAACCAGATAATCAGTAAGCTCCCGCTGCGGCGGGAGTCTTTTTTAGCACCGGAGTCCCTATGAAAACCAAACTGAATGAACTGCTCGAATTTCCTTGTTCCTTTACTTATAAAGTAATGGGCCTGGCGCAACCGGAGCTGGTTGATAATGTGGTGGAAGTGGTGCAGCGTCACGCTCCAGGCGATTATACGCCCGATGTAAAGCCCAGCAGCAAAGGCAACTACCACTCCGTTTCTATCACCATCAACGCCACGCATATTGAGCAGATTGAAACCCTGTACGAAGAACTGGGTAAAATTGAAATTGTGCGCATGGTGCTGTAACCATCGCCAACTGTCCGGGCGGGTAGAGCTCGCCCAGGACCCGCGTTATACTTCCTTCTTTCTCTGAAGCGGAAAGCACGTTTTGCAGCAGCCTTCTCTTATTGTTCGCCAGCTGGGCCTGCGCCCCTGGGAACCCGTCTCTCTTGCGATGCACCAGTTTACCGATCAACGTACTGCCGATACGCCAGACGAGCTGTGGCTGGTAGAGCATATGCCCGTGTTTACGCAGGGGCAGGCCGGCAAAGCAGAGCATTTATTAATGCCTGGCGATATTCCGGTGGTTCAGAGCGATCGCGGCGGCCAGGTGACCTATCATGGCCCTGGTCAGCAGGTCATGTATGTGTTAATCGACCTGAAACGCCGTAAGCTGGGCGCGCGTCAGCTGGTTACTGCCATTGAGGAAACGGTAGTGGCGACGCTGGCGCATTATGATGTGGAAGCCTATGCCCGTCCTGATGCGCCGGGCGTTTACGTTGACGGCAAAAAAATCTGCTCGCTGGGCCTGCGAATTCGCCAGGGCTGTTCTTTTCACGGCCTGGCATTGAATATCAACATGGATCTGGCACCGTTTCTGCGTATCAATCCCTGCGGCTATGCCGGGTTGGAAATGACACAGCTGAGTGCGTTCCGGGCGGGCGTGACGCCTTCTGATGTCCAGCCAGTACTGGTAGAAAAATTTTTGCAGCAGCTGGCTATTCCTTCTGCCCGCTGGCAACCTGCGGAAACATCAGCGGTCTTGTAACCGTGCGTGCTGCTTTACAATTTTGCAACCTAAACGCGCCCTGGCAGGCTGTTTGTCAGGCGGTGAGATGATATAATTTTTGCACATTTTTCAAATAAAGTTGAAAAAGCAGCCGACTCATTGAGTTACAGCCTCTTTTCAAACTGCAATCCAACCTGGAAACTGCAAGCTTATGAGTAAACCGATTCAGATGGAACGCGGCGTTAAATATCGCGACGCAGACAAAATGGCGTTAATCCCGGTAAAAACGGTGGTTACCGAGCGTCAGGAATTATTGCGCAAGCCCGAATGGATGAAGATTAAACTGCCCGCCGACTCCAGCCGTATTCAGGGTATTAAGGCAGCAATGCGTAAAAATGGTCTGCACTCTGTCTGTGAAGAGGCCTCTTGCCCTAACCTTGCAGAATGTTTTAACCACGGTACCGCAACCTTTATGATCCTTGGCGCCATCTGTACGCGTCGCTGCCCGTTCTGCGATGTGGCGCATGGCCGTCCGCTTACGCCTGACAGCAACGAGCCGGTGAAGCTGGCGCAGACGATTGCCGATATGGGCCTGCGTTATGTGGTGGTGACCTCAGTGGATCGTGACGATCTGCGCGACGGCGGCGCTCAGCATTTTGCTGACTGCATCAGTGCTATTCGTGAAAAAAATCCGACCATCAAAATTGAAACGCTGGTGCCCGACTTCCGCGGCCGTATGGATCGCGCGCTGGAAATTCTTACCGCCACGCCGCCGGATGTGTTTAACCACAACCTGGAAAACGTGCCGCGTATCTATCGCCAGGTTCGTCCCGGCGCCAACTATGAATGGTCTCTGAAGCTGCTGGAACGTTTTAAAGAAGCGCACCCGGAGATCCCAACCAAGTCAGGCTTAATGGTTGGGCTGGGAGAGACCAATGCGGAAATTATCGAGGTTATGCGCGATTTACGTCGTCATGGCGTGACGATGCTGACGCTGGGCCAGTATTTGCAGCCAAGCCGCCACCATCTTCCGGTTCAGCGCTATGTCAGCCCGGCGGAATTTGATGAGATGAAAGAAGAAGCGCTGGCGATGGGCTTCACCCATGCGGCCTGTGGTCCTTTTGTCCGCTCCTCCTACCATGCCGATTTGCAGGCAAAAGGGCTGGAAGTGAAATAAGCGTTACCGAGGACCAAAAAAACGCAGCGAGAGCTGCGTTTTTTATCGGCGGAGCAAAGCAGATGATTTATGAAAAAAGCCGCCGTCGGGATGCAAAAAAAGCCAGCTAAGCTGGCTTTTTTCATGCAGTAAAAGTTACATCTTGTAACTTCACACTGCCGCAATGGTTACTCTTTGTGGGTTACGCGCTCTGCTGGCATCTCTTCTGCCTTAGCAGCCGGTGCCACGTCCTCGTCCTTCATCGCCTTTTTAAAGCCTTTAATGGCGGCACCTAAATCGCCACCCAGCGAACGGAGTTTATTCGTGCCAAACAGCAGTACGATCAACGCACCGATAACCAGTAACTTGGCAATACTGATACCTTCCATAACACCTTCTTACATTAACTGAGGAGCCAACTGCCGCTATTAACGCGCAGAACGCTGATTAATACAACAGCGACATGTAACAGATTACTAATTTTTTTTAAGCGAGGCTTATTTCAGCCGGTGCTTATAATGCCACGGGGCGCGGATAATGCGCCTGACCCACATCAAGCGTTGTCAGGCCAGCTCTGGCCGGTTAAAGCGACGATTCGCTAATACCGGTAGCCGCTGCCGCGCGCTGGCAATACGTTCGGCATCCAGTTCAGCAAAAACCAGCGCAGGCTCTTCTGCGGCACGCGCTATGGCAATGCCAAGCGGGTCGACAATTAAACTGCTGCCGATATTACGCGGGCCGCACTCGCCCACCGCCATTAAATAACAGGTGTTTTCTAACGCTCTGGCGGTAACCAGCACTTCCCAGTGCATTTCTTTTAACGGGCCTCTTACCCAGGCGGAAGGCAGCACCAGCACATCTGCACCGTCCAGCGCCAGACGACGCGCCAGCTCTGGAAAGCGAATATCGTAACAGGTCATCATGCCGATTTTCATATCGCCGACGTCCAACAGCGGCGGTAGCTGGTTTCCGGCGGTGACACGCTGCGACTCTTGCATAGCAAACGCATCGTAAAGATGCAATTTGTCATAACGCGCGATGATTGCTCCGTTACGTAAAGCAAGCTGAGCGTTGATGGCTCGCTGCGGGCCATCAGGCATAAGCAGGGTAAAAATAGTGGTGAGCGAGCTGCCCTGGCTTTTTGTTAGCAGCTGCGTAACAAAAGGGCCATCCAGCGGCTGCGCAGCGCTGACAGAGAAGCCCGGATCGGACATATCCGCCGCCAGTACTGATTCAGGCAGCACCAGTAAAGACGCTCCGGCATCCTGCGCTTGCTGCATCAATTTTTCGCAGGTCTGTGCATTTTGTTGCCATTCACGTCCTACCGCAAACTGCCCCATAGCCACTTTCATCGTTTTTCCTTCTGCGGCAATCAAACAATCTCACCGTTCAGTCAACGGCATCATCAGTTCAGCGTCTTAACCAGATATCGTGGCGACTCGCTATACCCTTCACGGGCATAAAACTGGTTTGCTTTGATACGCCGCTCATGGCAATGCACCTCTATGCGATCGCATCCTCGCTGACGTGCTATCCGCTCGGCATGCTCTATCAGATATTGCCCTACGCCTTTACTGCGTTCGCCGTCAGCGATGCAAAAATAGCTGATACGGGCAAAATCCCCTTCCAGCGCCAGCTGCGGAATGAAATGTAAGGAGAGAAAGCCCAGCACGGTTTGCCCCTCTTCCGCCACCAACAACGTTTCATTCGGATGGTCAATAAGCTGCTGCAATCGCTTGCCCATAAAGCTTTCGGTGTCACCGTAGCCTAATTCGGTCAATAGCGAAATTAAGACAAAACTATCTTTAGTTTGAGCCGGACGAATATGCATTGCGCCTCCTTCAGATGCGCTGACCGCGTCAGGATTTCCTGTTTATAGACGGAGTTACGCGCGCAAAGCAAGCAAATATCAATTGCAAAACGTGACCAGCACCGTTTATGTGCTGCCGCGCAATAATTAATGTTTCCTTAATCTTGCAGCAGCAAACTACAGGCAGATGAATCGGGAGAGGTAATAATGAAAAATCTGATGCCGCGAAGCCTGTCTGAACTGTTTGCTGTAGCGCTCAGCTACCTTTCATTAATGACTTTTATTGCGTTGTATATTTATCGCTGAATGACAGACAAAAAAAACCCGCCTGTAGGCGGGTTTTTAAAATTCTGACTGTTAACTTACAGAGCGATAACGTTAGCAGCAGATGGGCCTTTTGCGCCGTCAGTGATTTCAAACTCAACGCGCTGACCTTCGGCCAGGGTTTTGAAACCATTGCTCTGGATAGCAGAGAAGTGTACGAATACGTCTTTGCTGCCATCTTCCGGAGTAATGAAGCCGAATCCTTTGGACTCATTAAACCACTTAACGTTACCTTTGATCTTGGACATCTATATTACCTTTACATGAAAAATGGACACTAAACTGTGTCGGGGTTAAGTACAGCAATTGCGGCGGCTTTTGTCCAGTACGTCATGAAGAAAAAGTGATAAATATCGCTATTTTTTCGCAGGTGACGATTTCAGGGTAACGTAAAAAGAACAAAAATCAGCGCCCTTTGAACTAACGAAAAATGAGATAACGATTTAACCTGTTGTATTATAGATAAAATTTTTAAAAACTTCGTCAATGCTGGCTTTTTGTGTCTGTCGGATTCGGGAAAAAGACTTTTTGCTCACTTCTGAATCTTTTCCAGGAAAAACTATCATCAGTGATGATAAAAACGTCAGGAAAAAGATGAATACAGATTGACTTCACCAACTGGCAGTGCTTGCTTAGCAACTTCAGCCCTGCTTCAGATTTACGTCCTGGTTTATATATTCTAATTACAAAAAGGTTCAGAATGCTTATTTACATTATTTCCTTAATCTTATGATAAAAAGGCCATCCCCCTTGATATTTTGCATTACAATTGATGAAAATCATTGAATTGCACTTTTTATCATCCGTAATTGCTAATAAATCTTCTAAAACTCATTAAATCTTCTTACTTTTCATTTATTTATAAAGTGACCATAACCACATTGAACAGATAAAGTAAATTTATAGATCTTTCATATGTTTTTGCTAAGATAATTCTCGCCGCGAAATCAGACATAAGGAAGATAAGGATGGTCATGAAGGTAAGATGTACCGCCTGCGGCAGTAAAAGGTTTCGCTATACAACCGGGGATCAGAAAGGAAAACTTCACCACGGCGCGGTATGTGCTTATTGCTTTAAACCTTTTACCGCACAGGATTTACTACCACGCACAGAAATTGATCCTATTACACGCTGCCTGATTGGTCAGCGCAACATAGGTTAACGTCAAACGCTGCGGCACCTGTTGAAGGTGCCGCAAGCTCTGTTAAAACAGGATTTTAAATACGCCGGTCAGCGTCAGTAACCCAACAATAAAAATAATCGCAATAATCCACAGTATGATTTTCATTCCATTCTCCTTTTCAACGACGTTAGCGCCGTCCAGTAAATTTAGCCACGATGTGGTCAAGTACCCCTTGCCGACCTGCTCAATAACAATCACAACGTTATCCGTTGCTTAAGTATAGTTAAGGCTACAGATTCTGCATATTTGCGACCCAGATCGCGCTCTGCTCTTTTACCGCTGGCTGGCGCTTCGATCTGCGCCGAAAAGAACACTAAACTTATAGCGCGTATCAACTTAAGCCTTAGTGGTCCTTTTCAGCCTGTACAAAGGAGGCCTTATGAGTACGATTGATACCAATATGGGCAGATATTGTCTGAAAGCGAATCATGCTGGTAATCACATTAAGGGCTCGATTGCGATTAACGATGAGGGAGGCGCTCAACTCTCGTTACAGGAGTTTGATGAGCATTATCTGGACGATGTCGTGAATAACGTGATTTATCCAATAACCGGTGGCAATCGCGAAATCACCCAGGCGTTGCGCGAACAAATGGTTAAAGCGGGCTTTACCCAACCCCACTAGCCTTACCGCAACCTGATTTTCACATTTACCAACGGTGTTGGTGGCATATCGCTCGGTATAAGAGCAGAAGCAAAGCAGGCCGCTTTGCTTCTGTTAAGAAAGGTTAAATCATAGCGGAAAGCAGCAAACACCCTACCAACCCGCAAACGGAGATGATGGTCTCCAGCGCCGACCATGAACGCATTGTCTCGCCAATCGTCAGATTGAAATACTCTTTGAACAGCCAAAAGCCGGGATCGTTAACATGCGAGAAAATCACGCTACCGGCGCCGACTGCAATCACCATTAATTCAGGACTGGCGCCGGTAGTCGCAATCAGCGGCGCCACAATACCGCCTGCGGTAATAGCAGCAACGGTTGCTGAACCCAGCGCGATTCGCAGCACGGCAGCAATTGACCAGGCCATAAAAATAGGCGACACGTTGGTTTCATTCATCAATCCGGCGATATATTTATCCACGCCGCTGTCTACCAGAACCTGCTTAAACGCGCCGCCGCCGCCGATAATCAGCAACATCATGGCAATGATCTTGATAGAGTCAGTCAGCGTACCCATCACTTCGTCCATGCTGCGACCACGATTAAGGCCGAAGGTGAAAATCCCAATCAGCACAGCAATCAGCGTAGCCATCACCGGGTCGCCAAAAAACTCAGCCCAGGGCAGTAAGGCATGCCCTTTCGGTAAGATCATCTCCGCGACCGCACGCAGCGCCATTAAAATTACCGGCACCAGCGACGTCCAGACGCTGACGCCAAAACCGGGCATTTCTGCTTCACTAAAAGTTTTGGGGTTATAAAGTCCTTCCGGGATGGGCTTATCAATATTTTTCAGAAAGCGCGCATAAACCGGCCCGGCAAGAATAACGGTCGGAATAGCCAGCAGCGTACCAAACAGCAGGGTTTTACCCATATCGGCATTAAACAGCGTGGCAATGGCCGTCGGGCCAGGATGCGGCGGCAGGAAGCCGTGAGTGACAGAGAGCGCCGTCGCCATCGGTACACCAACATATAACAGCGGCACCCGCGCCGAGGCGGCAATGCTGAACACCAGCGGCAGCAGCAAGACAAACCCCACTTCATAAAACAGCGCAAATCCTACGGTAAAACCAGTTAGCACAACGGCCCACTGAATATGCCGCTGGCCGAATTTTGCGATCAGCGTAGTCGCGATACGCTGCGCGCCGCCGCAGTCAGCCAGCAGTTTCCCCAGCATCGCGCCAAATCCCATAATCAGCGCCAGGCTGCCCAGGGTACTGCCGACGCCCGTTTTAATCGAAGTAATGACTTTATTGACCGGCATTCCCTGCATCATGCCAACCACCAGCGCGACCAGGATCAGCGCAATAAATCCATTAAGCTTGAAGCGAATCATCAGCAGGAGCAGAAGCGCAACTCCGACCGCGACGATAACTAATGGCATAATTTTTCTCCGGTGAAGGGTCGCTGTGGTTAACGACCGGTAGCGTAATTTTTAAGTTACGGCAGAGAAGAGTGAGCGGATTGCTCAGCCGGATCTGGGATGCCGCAACATTGTTACCGATAACATGGTAACGGTAACAAATTGTCGCCGGAATGAGGGAAGCAGGCAGAATTCCTGATTTGAGAAGGTGATCAACTTTTTGCCACAATGTTAACAAGTCCAACTTTCCATAGCGAAGCGGTTGACTGGTACACTCGATTTCACTTCAAGAATAGCCTCGCAGGTACAAATGTGTTAATCAGCCAGATGATAGCGAATCGCCAGACATTTTTCGGACGCGGCAGCCTGCAAAAGCTGTTGCCGCTGTTGCAACAAGACCCTTGCCCTACCCTGTTATTTTGTGGCCGTTCTTTTTTGCAGAGTCCGCACTACGCCGCCATTAGCGCTGAGCTTAACGCTTTGCTCATCGGGCATGAACGGATTACGCATGAAGCGTCCCCGGATGAGATAGATCGCTGGGTGGCGCGCTGGCGCGGCCAGGTAAAACGCGTGGTCGCTATTGGTGGCGGTAGCGTTCTGGATGCAGCGAAAGCTTTTGCTGCCGTCAGTCAATACCCGTTAAACACACTGCGCTATCTGGAAAAGGTCGGCGATACGCCGGTGAGTGGGGATACACTGCCCGTGATTGCGGTTCCTACCACCGCCGGTACCGGCAGCGAAGTTACCCAAAACGCAGTGGTTACGGACCAGGCGGCAATTAAGGTTAAAGCATCGCTGCGCCATGCTAACTTTGTACCGCAGGTTGCCATTCTCGATGCCGATCTGCTCGATGGTACGCCAGATAATACGCTAACCTGCTGTGCAATCGACGCATTTACCCACCTTTTTGAAGCCTGGCTATCGGCAAAAGGGGATCGCTTTAGCCGCCAGACAGCACTTAACGGCATGCGTCACTTTGTTCAGGGCTGGCCGGATCTTAATCGTCAGGATCGGCGTGGAGCCGACGCGCGCGAAGCAATGCTGCTGGCCT
>NZ_CALNWY010000018.1 GCF_940807255.1 Mixta sp. Marseille-Q2659
ATATGGCGATGAACCATAATCTGCCAATCGCCGGCGTGGTGGAAGCGGTCATCGACGGCGTGCGCGCAGGCTGCCAGCAGCATGATATTGATGTGCGGCTGATCGGCATTATGAGCCGTACTTTCGGCGATGAAGCCTGCCTGAATGAGCTGGAAGGTTTGCTGGCGCATCGCGACGGCATCACCGCCGTCGATCTGGCCGGTGACGAGCTGGGATTCCCCGGCAGCGAATTCCTGAGCCACTTTAATCGTGCGCGCGATGCGGGCTTCCGTATTACGGTTCATGCGGGCGAAGCGGCGGGCGCAGAAAGTATCTGGCAGGCGATTCGCGAACTGGGCGCGGAGCGTATCGGGCATGGCGTCAAAGCGGTCGAGGATCCGGCGCTGATGGATTTTCTTGCCGAGCATCGCATCGGTATTGAGTCCTGCCTGACCTCAAATATTCAGACCAGCACCGTGGCGCACCTTACTCACCATCCGCTGGTGAAGTTCCTCGATCACGGCATTCTTGCCACGCTGAATACCGACGATCCGGCGGTGCAGGGCATCGAAATTGCCCATGAGTATCAGGTGGCCGCGCCGCAGGCTGGCCTGTCCGGCGCGCATATTCGCACCGCGCAGGAAAACGGCCTGACCATCGCCTTTCTCAGCGAAGAAGAAAAGCAGCGTATTCGCCAGCGCGTGGCGGGTTAAGTCTTCAGCGTGAGGCCACCCGCGTTCAGGCCAGGAGCTTCCTGGCCCAGCGGAAAAAGAAGAGAGCCCTTTGGTCATCAACGGGACTCTTTTCGTTTCAATGGAGCAATATGCTTTAAGCTTTTTGCGTGATAAGTTCGCGAACTCCGCGCTGTGTTTTGACACGGACGGGTTAGGCACCGGCAGGCTGTGGTCGATGGAGGCGTTGCCTGCTGATGTTGTAGCAGATCAGCAACCATTAAATCGCGCCGATGCGCTAATCGTCGTTTTTATCAGCTTAGCAAATAGCTTTTCCAGCCGCTAATCCAGCCGGAATCTGATATTTGAGCCGCTGCGTTTTTGTCACCGTGTGAATGCTATGCCATCAGCGTATTGATACCGGCAATCAGCCGCCGCAAACCTTCCTCAAGTTTTATACGCGGACAGCCCGCATTTAGCCGAATAAAGCCGTTGCCTGCCGCACCGTAAGTTTCGCCCGGCATGATCGCCACCTTCTGCTGTTCAATCAGCACCTGCTGCAAACGCTCTGTATCAAGCCCCAACGGGCGCAGGTCGATCCAGGCCAGATAGGTTGCCTGCGGCGGCTGCCAGTCAAGCTGCGGAAAGGCATGGTTCAGCTGTTGCGCTATCAGCTCAAGATTTTCCTTGAGATACGCACGCAGCGCATCCAGCCAGGGCGCGCCTGCGCGGTAAGAAGCAATATGGGCGGCAACCGCCATCACCGCGGGCGAGGAGAGGCCGTCGGCCTGCTTGATCGCGCGAAACCAGGCCTGGCGATCCTGCTCATCGCTGATAAAACCATAGGCGCCGGTCAATGCAGGAATATTAAAGCTCTTGGAGGCGGAGGTCGCTACTGCCCAGCGGCCACGCGCCACGCGCTGCCACGGCGTATGCGCTTCATCGCCCATCATCATATCCATATGGATTTCGTCGCTAATGACCTTCACCTGATGGCGTTCACAGCAGGCGGCCAGCGTTTCCAATTCCTCCTGCGTCCAGACCTTTCCGGTAGGATTATGCGGGCTGCACAGCAGCAAAATCTTGCAATCTTTTCTGGCCAGCAGGCTTTCAAGCTGGGAAAAATCACAGCGCCACTGTTGGCCCTCCTTTATCAGTGGCGAGGCCAGCAGCTGGCGCTGGTTGGTGCTGATCACCTGATAAAAAGCATCATAGGCAGGCGTATGAACCACCACGCCGTCCCCTGGCTGACTCCAGAGTTGCAGCAAACGCGCCACCATATAAATAACCGAAGGGCTGTAAACGATCTGCTGGCGATCGACCGTAAGGGCGAAGCGCTGTTGATACCAGGAAGTAATGGCGCCGAGAAAGTCCTCATGCTGCCAGCGGCTGTAGCCGAATACGCCGTGATCCAGTCGCTGTTGCAGGGCCGAGCGGATAACAGGCGCTATTGGGAAATCCATATCGGAAATGGTAAAAGGCAGCAGGTCGGCGACGCCGAAACGGTCGGCGACATAATCCCATTGCGTACACCAGCTGCCGTGGCGATCGATCGGGGTATCAAAATCAAACATAGTTTTCTCATACAGGCCGCCGGGCAGTGCCCGACGGCAAACAGGTTATCAGGCCGGACTGACATTCATTAAGGCGGAGAGCGCATCTTTCACCGATTGTACCTGCGGGCCCATGACCACCTGCAGGCTGTGCTGATTGAGATGCACCACGCCGATAGCGCCATGCGCTTTCAGGGCCGCGTCATCAACCAGGCTGCTGTCCACCACCGACAGGCGCAGACGCGTCAGGCAGTTGTCCAGCGCGGTAATATTTTCCGGGCCGCCGAGCGCGGCGAGGATTGCCGGTGTGTTGTAGCCGGAACCGCCACCTGCCGACGCCAGCGTTTTTTCAAACTGCGGGTTGTCGGTTTCTCGCCCAGGAGTTTTGATATTGAAACGGGTAATGGCAAAGCGGAACAGCGTGTAATAGATCGCAAACCACAGCGCCGCGATCGCCGGAACCCAGTACCATTTGGTACTCAGGCCGTGCAAAATGCCGAAAACCACGAAATCGATAACATTGCCGTCGGTATTGCCAATGGTGACGCCCAGCATGGCGATAACGCTGAAGCCCAGGCCGGTCAGCAACGCATGGATGACATAAAGCACCGGCGCGACAAACAGGAACAGGAATTCAATCGGTTCTGTGGTGCCGCCAACGACGCAGGCTACCACGCCGGAAATTAACAGCCCTTTAATCTTATGGCGATTTTCAGGGCGGGCGCAGTGGTAAATCGCCAGCGCCGCGCCCGGTAATCCACCGAGGAAGGCGGGCATCTTACCCTGTGACAGAAAACGTGTGGCGCTCTCGGCGAAGCCGTGGGTATCAGGGCAGGAGAGTTGCGCCTGGAAGATGGTCAGGGCGCCGCTGACGCTATGCCCGCAGACATCCAGCGTACCACCAGCATCGGTAAAGCGAATAATGGCGACCAGAATATGTTGCAGGCCGAACGGCAACAGCAGGCGCTCACCGGTACCAAAAATCATCGGGCCCCAGTCTCCGGCGCCGTTGATGATCCAGCCCAGCCCGCGAATGGCGGCGGCAAATCCCGGCCAGATTAACGGCACCAGCAGGCCCGCGACGCCCGTTGCCAGCAGCGTAACGATCGGCACAAAGCGCGTGCCGCCAAAGAAGGCCAGCGCATCGGGCAGACGAATCGTATGGAAGCGCTCATGCAGATAAAACACCAGAATGCCGATAATCACCGCGCCCAGAATACCGGTATCGATAGACTGAATACCGAGGACGCTCTGAATGTTGTTGGCTTTCAGGATCGCCGCGTCGCTGGTGGGCAAAATGCTTTTTACGGTCAGCCAGAAGTTAATCGCCAGATTCATTACGGCGTAGCCGACAAAGCCGGAAAAGGCCGCGACGCCTTTATTCTCTCGCGCCATGCCCAGCGGAATGGCGATAGCGAACATCACCGGTAAAAAGCTAAAGGCGAATGCGCCGGTTTTACTCATCCAGACAAAAATCAGCTGCAGCCATGGATGGCCCAGGATGGGGATCAGGGTAATCACATCCCGGCTGCTCAGCGAGCTGCCGATCCCCAGCATAATGCCGCAAAAAGAGAGTAGCGCGACCGGTAACATAAAGGTTTTACCTAATCCCTGGAAAAATTCCCACAGCGTAATTTTTTGCTTTCTGGCCATCTTTTGCTCCCGATAAAACAGCCGCAGTATATGAGGTAAAATAAGGTAAAACGTTTTACCGAAGATTAATGCGCAACCTGTCACAATCTAAAACGCAATGCCCATTTTGATTTACGTGGAAAAGATGTAACGTTTTAGCGGTCTATCAGAGGCAGGAGCAGTATGAGCCAGAAAAAAATCACCATTCACGATGTGGCCGAACAGGCTGGCGTATCCGTTACTACGGTTTCGCTGGTGCTGTCGGGCAAAGGGCGCATCTCAGCGGTTACTGCCCGGCGCGTGAGTGAGGCGATTGATACGCTGGGCTATGTGCGTAATCGCTCAGCGGTCAGCCTGCGCGGTGGCGAAAGCGGCGTTATTGGGCTGATCGTGCGCGATATTTGCCACCCGTTTTACGCTGAGATGACGGCGGGCCTGAGTGAAACGCTGGAAGCGCAGGGCAAAATTCTGGTGTTAACCCAAAGCGGAAACACGGGCCAGAATCTGCAACGCTGTTTTGAGTCGCTGCTGGCACAGGGCGTGGACGGCATTGTGCTGGGCGGCGGGGCAGAAAACGCCACCGGCCTGCCGTCCCAGGCGCGTGAGGCAGGCATTGCACTGGTCTGCGCCGCACGCGCCAGCAGTCTCGATGAGGTCGATTCCATTCGGCCCGATAATATGCAGGCAGCCAGGATGGCAACCGAGTTCCTGATTAAACAAGGGCATCATCGTATCGCCTGGGTAGGCGGCTCCGGCGGCTCGCTGACGCGAGCGGAGCGCATCGGCGGCTATTGTGCCACGCTGTTGCAATATGGCCTGCCTTTCCGTCATGAATGGATTATTGAAGGCGAACCGCAACATATCGCCGCGCGCACCGAGGCGCTGTTGCATGCTGCACCCTCGATAACCGCGATCGTTTGTCACAATATGACGGTTGCGCTGAGCTGTTATTTCGGCGCGCTAGGTACCGGGCGGACGCTGGGCCAGGGCGCAGTGGAAAGCTGGTATGGACAGCAGGTGGCGCTGGTGGGATTTGGCGATGCCTCACAGCTACAGATGAGCGAACTGCCGCTAACGCGCGTTTCTATTCCGGCGCGGGAAACCGGGCGTCAGGCGGCGCTGCGTCTGTTGCATCGCCTCAGCCAGCCGGAAAGCGACACGCAAAACATTATTTTGCCCGCCGCGCTGGTGGCGCATCAGCCATAAAAAAGGGCGACTTCATGTCGCCCTGATAGTAAACGCGCCGCCGAAAAGGGCGCGCCTGTTTTACTCCGGCAAATCCTGTGGCGGTGCGCCCAGCATGTAGCGGGAGAGGAAACCGTCGAGCGGCATTTTCTCGCCGTTCATGGTGACCTGCGTGCCGTTGTACTGCAGGCTGGTTACGATATTGTCATCCTGCTGCTGCGTCAGGCGGAACATTTGACCCATTGCCGCCAGGCCTTTTACCTGCTGGTCCGCCAGCTTGTCCGCATCCGACTCCTGATAGCCTTCCGCCATTGCCACCTGTTTCATCATCTCCGTTGCCATCGGCATATTGATGACCAGCTTACCGTCCAGCGTTTTCAACATACGGCTCAGCGCATCGGCTGGCGTTTGCGCCGCGCCGCTGGCGGTGGCCGGATCTTTAAAATGCGCGGCCAGGTTAAAGGTGCTTTCGCCTTTATCGTTTTTCCAGCTCAGCGGAGCAATGGTGACCACCGGATCGCCTTTCAACAACAGCGGCATATTGGCAGACAGGATCTGACGCACGCCTGCCTGGTAGCGCTCTGGATCTTGTTGAATGCCGGGCTGATTCATCAGCGCCTGCATCTGGCTGCGATAGTTATCGGAGAAGGTTTTCAGCGCCTGACCATCCAGCTGTGACAGCTTCAGGGTCATCTTGCCGGAGCCGAAATGACGGTTTTCCAGGGTTACCTTATCTACCGCATAATCCACCTGGCCGGAGACGTTGTTGCCGTTCGCGTCAAACTGCGTTTTGATGTCCATGCCTTCCAGCACGGCGGCTTCCAGGCCGTTTACGCTGGCAGAAAACTTTTTCATCTCGGCATTTTGCTCGCCGATGCGTACGCCCTGCGGGCTGAGATGCGTTTTACCGTTCAGATGCAGGCCGTTCAGCGTAAACAGCACCGGCAAATTGGCTTCGTTTCTTACTGTCAGCGCAACGCTCTCAATATCACTGACGAAATTCACCCGATCGCCGTAAGCGTCACTGTCGATGCCCAGCTTGCCGCCGTTCCAGGCATAGCGCTCGCCGGTTTGCGCATTCTGATAATCCAGCGGCAGCAGACGAATAGCGGAAGCGGTAGCGCCGCTGTAGCCAATACGCGTATCCGCTTCGATCACCGACTGGCCTTTGGTCAGCTCAAACAGCGTTTTCAACGCCGGGGTATTTTCCAGCTCGCTGTGTACCGAAGCCATGCTGGGGATCAGGTTGAATTTTTTCAGCTGGGCGAAAGGGAAAGGCCCGTGATCGATGGTCTCGTTCAGTACCACGCTCTGGCCCGGCTTCAGCAACGCGTTATCTTCCGTTTGGGAGCTGGCCTGGACAACCAGCTGCGTGCGGCTGGTAAACAGGCCGCGCTGATAGTTTTGGTAGCTGACTTTCAGACGGCTGTCCGGCGCGATTTGCGCCAGCTGCGCATTGGCGTTCTGCACAATCTGATCCATATGGCTTTCAATCTGCTTACCGGTAAGCCACGCGGCCCCCGTCCAGATCGCTCCCAGCGCAATCACTACGCCAACCGCAATTTTCGTCTTGTTCATCGATTCGTCCTTTTACCGGCATCAGTGCCTGCTATAAATTTTTGAATAATCATAGCATTCACGGGCCAAACCGTCAGCCCGGCAGGTTATAAACCTGGGCCAGACGTCCCTGACCGGAAACCTGCACTGAGGGTTCGCTGGCGGCGATAAAACAGGATTCGCCCGCGCTGAGCGTCAACTGCTGCGTATCCTGCGACAGCTGCGCCTCGCCTTCAATACAGAACAGGATCGCGGCGCTTTGCTGGCTGAGCGTGATCGGCGTTGCTTTGAGCTGATGCACTGAGAAAGCGAAATCGTCAACCGGCACCGGAAAGTCAAGCGTATCGCCATGCTGTACTGGCGTCGTTAGCAGGCTCTCCTGCGCGCGGGAGGCAAATTTCACGTTCGCCATCAGTTCAGGAACATCAATGTGTTTCGGCGTCAGGCCGGCGCGCAGCACATTATCTGAGTTCGCCATCACTTCCAGCGCGACGCCGTGCAGATAAGCGTGCGGCGTCTCGGCGAATAAAAACATCGCTTCGCCCGGCTGGAGTTCAATCACGTTTAACAGCAACGGCGAGAACAGCCCGCTGTCGTCAGGATACCAGGCGGCAATGCGCTCGATGGTCTGCCAGGGTTCGTCCTGCTGGCCGTGCAGCGTCGCCTTAAGAATATCGATGGCGCGCGATTTCTCCTTCTGCTGTAAGGAGAGCAGGGTAGAAAAGAGCGTAGCCAGGTTAGCTTCATCCGGCTGTTGTAAAAAATGCGCGATGATGGGATGCGCGCCGGCGACTGGCTGGAGCAGTGAAACGATCTCCGTTAGCGGGCGGAAGCCGTTAATCGCCAGGAACGGTGTCAGCGCGTAGACCAGCTCAGGCTTATGATTAGCATCTTTATAGTTGCGCTCCGGCGCATCGATCGCGACGCCTGCGCGATTCTCACGTTCAAATCCCGCTTCGGCGGCGGGTTTGCCCGGATGTACCTGAATGGAGAGCGGCTGTTCGGCGCACAGCACTTTAAATAAAAAAGGCAGCTCGCCAAAGCGCGCCGCCACCTTTTCCCCCAGCAGGCCGGTTTTATCCGCCTCGATAAGCTCACGCAGGCTTTGCGGCTTGCCGTTGATCTCAACGGTAGAACTGCTTTTTGGATGGGCGCCCATCCACAGTTCGGCCATCGGCTGCTGCGATGGATTCTGAATGCCATACAGCTCGGTTAACGCCGTTTTGCTGCCCCAGGCATAATTTTGCAGCGAATTGTTAAGCTTAAGCATTGTATCTCCCTTTCAAGTAGCGGCTGAACGCAGGTATTAAATCAGAAACTTCTACTGAAACCAGGATGCAAGTCAAATAAGGACGACTGGCTCGCATAATGTTAAATTATTGTATGTCACACTATGGCCCACGCCCGCTGTGCCGGATACGCACAGGTCAGGGCTTTTTAAATCATATGTTTGTGCTAAAGGAGAGAAGTAATGGCAGCCAACCGCATTGAAAAAGATTCAATGGGACCCATTGATGTACCGGCTGATAAATTGTGGGGCGCGCAAACGCAGCGCTCGCTGGAACACTTTCGCATCTCTACAGAAAAAATGCCCGTCGAACTGGTTTATGCACTGGCGTTAACCAAACGCGCTGCAGCCAAAGTGAACAGCGATCTCGGTCTGCTTCCGCAGGAGCGCGCCCAGGCGATTATCCAGGCGGCGGACGAAGTGCTGGCGGATAAGCATACCACCGAGTTCCCGCTGGCAATCTGGCAGACCGGCTCCGGCACACAAACCAATATGAATATGAACGAGGTGCTGGCTAACCGCGCCAGTGAAATCCTCGGCGGCGAGCGCGGCATGTCGCGCCTGGTGCATCCGAACGATGACGTTAACAAAAGCCAGAGTTCAAACGATGTGTTCCCGACAGCGATGCACGTGGCCGCGGTGATTGCGCTGCGCGAGCATCTGGTGCCGCAGCTGAATGTTCTGAAACAAACCCTTCAGAGCAAAGCCGAAGCCTTTAAAGACATCGTGAAAATTGGCCGTACGCACCTGCAGGACGCCACGCCGCTGACGCTGGGGCAGGAGATTTCCGGTTGGGTGGCGATGCTGGAACACAACCTGAAGCATATCGAACAGAGCGTGCCGCACGTAGCGGAACTGGCGCTGGGCGGTACGGCGGTTGGCACCGGCCTGAATACCCATCCAGAATATGCGGTACGCGTAGCGGAAGAACTGGCCGCGCTGACCCGTCAGCCCTTTGTCACCGCGCCGAATAAGTTCGAAGCGCTGGCCACCTGCGATGCGCTGGTTCATGCTCACGGCGCGCTGAAAGGTCTCGCCGCTTCGCTGATGAAAATTGCCAACGACGTGCGCTGGCTCTCTTCCGGCCCGCGCTGCGGCATTGGTGAAATTGCTATCCCGGAAAATGAGCCGGGCAGTTCCATCATGCCAGGCAAAGTCAATCCGACCCAGTGTGAAGCGATGACCATGCTCTGCTGTCAGGTGATGGGTAACGACGTGGCGATCAATATCGGTGGCGCGTCCGGTAACTTTGAGCTGAACGTTTTCCGCCCGATGGTGATCCATAACTTCCTGCAATCTATCCGTCTGCTGGCAGACGGCATGGACAGCTTTAATCATCATTGTGCGATTGGCATTGAGCCAAACCGCGATCGCATCACGCAGCTGTTAAATGAGTCGCTGATGCTGGTGACTGCGCTGAACACGCATATTGGCTACGACAAAGCGGCTGAGATTGCGAAGAAAGCGCATAAAGAAGGGCTGACGCTAAAAGCCTCGGCGCTGAAGCTGGGCTATCTGACGGAAGAAGAGTTTGATGCCTGGGTGCGCCCGGAGGAGATGGTTGGCAGTATGAAGCAGTAACTTCTGACGGGGCCAACCGGCCCCGTTTTATTGCCGCCACGCGTTCTTGCTCCTGATAAATCCACTCTTATACCGAACCCACCGGACGATCGCAGTAAAGATGCAGGCGCGGGATCAGCAGCCACAGCTGTTCCGCCTGAGGCTTATAGCGATGGGTAATATTCTCTGCATCGTAATTCAACAACTCTCCTAATACCGGCACCTGCTGACGGTTCGGACAGCGCACCAGCAGTGGAGAAGGGCAGGCCAGCTGCGTCTGTTTCTGCTGCTCTTTATCCCAGATGCGTGCAATAGGCTGAACCTTTACCGGCCGCTTAATTTTCAGTTTCGCCCCTTTCGGTAATGACTGCACCGCAATCAGCTCCTGCTGCACCTTCTCCGCCCATTGTTCGCGCGTCCACGGCGCCTGTGCGCGTCCAGCCTTCAGGCTTTTTTCCAGTTTCTCGGTAATTTCCTGCTGCGTAACATTCTTAATGATATGTTTGTTAGCCCAGCCGAAGCGCACGCTGTCCGGCGCATCAAGCAGCGTTATAGCACGGTAAGCGTTCAGCGTTAGCAGGCCGCGCAGGTGCGTATGGACAAAATCAAAGCGCGCCTCGGCTGGCAGCCCCGATTCAACGGTAATGATGTGTTCCAGCTGGGCCTTAAGCTGATTAATTTTGTCGATCTGCTGGTGGAGAAGGGCGTGCTGGTGGTCGTCCGCTTCAAAGCAGAGCGCGCCCGGCAGCCGAACAGCCGCTTTGGTGCTGATATTCTCTGACTGATGCTGGATAAACAGGCGACAGTAGTGCTGCAACGCCAGCTTGCGCGCTTCTTCGCCCAAATGCTGCGTCACGCTGATTTGGGTTACCGGTTCATGCTCAGCGCCTTTTACGATCGGCGGCAATGAGAAAACCCGTCCAACCAGCAGCGGCAGAGAAAGCAACTGATCCTGAAGCGCGCCCTGTTCATATTCCAGCTGATTCGCGCATTGACGTAAATCTTCAACTAAGTCGTAGCGGGTCATGGTTATCTCCGATAAGAAACATCTAATTAGTTACAACATACATATATCCTCTTAAAATTTCCAGCTCAGCATTGGGGAAATTATCATTCAGGCAGGTAAAAAAGGCCGCCCGGAGGCGACCCGTTATTGATAGCTACAGCTTTTTCCCATGCAGACGGCTGGCGACACCTAACGCAATAACCAGCAGCACAGCGATAAATGCGGTAATACCCGGCCAACCGTAGTTATGCCAAAAAACGCCGCCGAGCGTTCCGGCCACGCTGGAGCCGGCATAGTAGCTAAACAGATACAGCGATGAGGCCTGACCTTTAGCCCGCCGCGCGCGCGGCCCAATCCAGCCGCTGGCAACCGAATGCGCAGCAAAAAATCCGGCGGTAAACAACATCATGCCCGGAAAAATAAGCCACAACGAATTTGCTAAAGTAATCAGCAGGCCGATCAGCATCAGGGCCGTCGAAAAGATCAGCACCGGGCCACGGCCATAACGTGCGGTCATCGCGCCAGCCTTGGGCGAACTCCAGGAGCCGGTCAGATAAACCACCGATAACAAACCGACAATCGCCTGGCTGAGCGACCAGGGCGCGCTTAACAGCCGATAGCCGATATAGTTAAACAGCGTAACGAAAGCGCCCATCAGTAAAAAACCTTCGGCAAACAGCAGCGGTAAACCGCGATCGCGCCAATGCAGGCGAAAGTTAATCATCAGGCTGCGAGGTTTGAGCGAAGCAGGGCGAAAATGGCGTGAAGCGGGCAGAATTTTCCAGAACATCAGCGCTGAAGCCAGCGCAAAACAGCCGATACAGGCCACCGCTACGCGCCACGAGCTGAAATCAGTGATGACGCCGCTAAGCAGGCGACCGCTCATGCCGCCAATAGAGTTGCCGCTGATATACAACCCCATGGAAAAGGCAATCACGCTCGGATGGATCTCTTCGCTCAGATAAGTCATACCCACCGCCGCCACGCCGCTCAGCGACAGCCCAATAAGCGCGCGCATCATCAAAATGCCATGCCAGCTGCTCATGGTGGCTGAAAGCAGAGTACAAATGGCCGCCAGTAACAGCGCGACAACCATCACCGGCTTGCGGCCTATTGCATCGGAAAGCGGCCCGGTAACCAGCAGACCCAGCGCCATCAGCGCCGTTGAAATCGAAAGGGAAATACTGCTGGCCGCTGGTGATACGCCGAACTCCTGAGAAAGCACCGGCAGAATAGGCTGAACGCAGTAGAGCAGGGCAAAGGTCGCCAGGCCCGCTGAAAACAGCGCCAGCGTAACGCGCATAAACTGTGGCGTGCCGCGTTTAATATAGCTGTGCTTAGCCACGACGGCGGGTGAGACGCGCTGAACCCTGTCAGCAGGCAAGGTTGCGGTCTGAGATGAGCGGTTCACAACGGTTCCTTTATTTAAATACAGTCATTTAATTGTGAATTACAGGGATTATACTGTCTAATATATTAATAATCTGAAATGATACTTTTAACCTATGAATATCGAGTTGCGCCATCTGCGTTACTTTATCGCCGTCGCGGAGGAGCTGCATTTTGGCCGCGCCGCGCTGCGCCTTAACATCTCTCAGCCGCCGCTCAGTCAGCAAATCCAGCTGCTGGAACAGCAAATTGGGGCGCGTTTGCTGGCACGTACTAATCGCAGCGTGCAGCTGACGGCTGCCGGACGTCAGTTTCTGCAGGATGCCCGCGCAATTTTGCTGGATGTCGAACAGGCGGCCAGCCGCGCCGCGCGTCTGCATCAGGGAGAAGAAGGGGAAATCCGTATCGGCTTTACCTCGTCAGCGCCCTTTATTACCGCCGTTTCCGATGCGTTGTTTACCTTTCGCCAGCGCTTTCCCCAGGTGCATATCCAGATGCAGGAGATGAATACTCGTCAGCAGCTGACGCCGTTAAGCGACGGACGACTCGATCTTGGTGTTATGCGCAATACCCCGTTGCCAGACACGCTCGCCTGGCAATTGCTGCTGCGCGAGCCGCTCTATTGCGTGCTGCATCATGCACATCCGCTTGCCCGTCAGAAACGTATTTCAGTTACCGCGCTCGCCAACGAGCCTTTTGTTTTTTTCGATGCGCAAAGCGGGACGGCGCTGTATGGCGAAACCATGGCGCTGCTGCATCGTTATCAAATCCAGCCTTATATCACTCAGGAAGTGGGCGAGGCGATGACGATTCTGGGACTGGTTGCTACCGGTCTGGGCATCTCTATTTTGCCGGCCTCTTTCCGGCGCGCGCAATTGGCTGGCGTGGTTTGGCTGCCGCTGGAAGAGCCGGATGCCTGGTCGGAAATGTGGCTGGTCTGGTCGCGGCAGCGAGAAACCACGGCGGTAATGGCGCAGATGAAAGCGCTGTTACTGCACGAAGAATGAGCGTTAATCACGATGAATTTCATGGTTTTTGTGCAGTAAATCACATATCGAATCAAATAGTTGACGCCCATGGATAACTCATCCACCATAGCCTGAGCAGGTTTATTTTGAAGCGCGAAAATAAGTGGGAGCAGGGTGAGTGATAGCGGACAGTCAACCTGGTCATATTGACCAGATCAAGCAGACAAACGCTGGGGCTGTATATCGTCTGATCGACCAGTTTGGCCCAATATCGCGTATTGAACTCTCCCGGCGAGCGCAGCTGGCGCCAGCCAGTATCACCAAAATTGTGCGGGAAATGCTGGAAGCGCATCTGGTGCAGGAAACGGAATATCAGGAGCCAGGCAGCCGTGGCCGACCGGCGGTAGGTTTGATTCTGGACACCGTTGCCTGGCATTACCTGGCCATCCGTATCGGCAACGGCGAGATGACGCTGGCGTTGCGCGATCTCAGCAGCGCGCTGGTGATCGAAGAAACTCGCCCCCTGCCGGTAGACAGCCCAACCCCGCTCCTCAACAGCATTATCCTGGAAGTCGATCAGTTTTTTATCCGTCATCAGCGCCAGCTTGAGCGCCTTACCGCGATTGCCATCACCTTGCCAGGCATTATTCACACCGGACTGGGCATCGTTCATCGTATGCCTTTTTATGAGGTGGCGGATATGCCGTTAGGCCCGGAGCTGGCGGCCCATACCGGCCTGCCGGTTTATATTCAGCACGACGTTTGCGCCTGGACCATTGCCGAATCGCTGTTTGGCGCGTCGCGCGGTGCCAGAGACGTTATTCAGGTGGTCATTGATGATAACGTTGGCGCTGGCGTCATTACCGGCGGACGGTTGCTGCACAATAACCGTAGCTCACTGGTTGAAATTGGTCATACGCAGGTAGATGCGTACGGCAAGCAGTGTTACTGCGGTAATCACGGCTGCCTGGAAACCGTGGCCAGCATCGGCAGCATCCTGGAACTCGCTACGCAGCGGATGCAAACGGCCCTTAGCTCCAGCCTGCATCATCAGCCGCTCACCGTGGATTCACTCTGCGACGCGGCGCTGAATGGCGATCCGCTGGCGCGCGATATTATTACCGGCATTGGCAACAGCGTAGGGCGCATTCTGGCGATTATGGTTAATCTGTTTAATCCAGAAAAAATCCTGATCGGTTCGCCGCTGAACCGCGCCGCCGACGTGCTTTATCCCGCTATCGGTGCTTCCATTCGTCAGCAGGCGCTGCCTGCCTACAGCGCCAATATTCACGTCGAACCCACCGAGTTTCCTAATGTCGGCACCATGCCCGGCGCCGCGCTGGTTAAAAACGCCATGTACAACGGTGAATTGCTTGTCAAACTGTTACAGGGCTAATCATAACGCAGTTATCCACAAAAAATTGCGCTAACGCAATCCGATGAAAAGCGCAATTTTTTACACTAACCGGCACAAACCGATGATTAATGTTTAACTATTCAGGCCGTCAGCCTGCCGGAGTGTTGCTATGCTGAGTCGTCTTTTCATTACCGGTACGGATACCGCCGTCGGTAAAACAGTGGTTACCCGTGCCCTGATGCAGAAGCTGGCGGAAACGCACCCAGCTGTAGTGGGCTATAAACCGGTCGCGAAAAGCAGCCAAATGACAGCGGACGGGCCGCGCAATAAAGATGCGCTGGTGTTACAGCAGGCTTCTACGCTCAATGTCCCCTATGAAGCCATTAATCCGGTTACGCTGCTTGAAGATGAAATCAGTACCCATCGCGGCGAAACCATTAACTATGCACGTCTGAGCAGCGGTCTCCAGCTGTTGGAAACGCAGGCGGACATGGTTGTAATTGAAGGCACCGGCGGCTGGCGCAGCCTGATGAACGATCTGCGTCCGTTATCAGACTGGGTTATTCAGGAGCAGCTGCCGGTCGTTCTGGTTGTCGGCATCAAGCTGGGCTGTATTAGCCATGCGCTGCTGACCGCTCAGGCGATTATTAATGATGGCCTGCCGCTGCTGGGTTGGGTGGCAAACCGTATTAATCCCGGTCTGGCGCACTACGCAGAAATCATTGAAGTGTTACAGGAAAAAATCTCTGCGCCGCTGTTAGGCGAGCTGCCTTATCTGCCACGGGCGGAACAGCGCGAGCTGGCGCGCTATATCGACCTGTCAGCGCTGACGCTGCCGCAAGCGGTGGCCTGACACAAAAAACGCGCCTGAGGGCGCGTTTTCGTTTTCGTATTCAAGGTCCTGTTTAGCGGTTAATTGCACGGCGCGTGCGGCCAGAGCTGAGATAGTCCGCAATATAATCCTGCGAAATCTCTCCACTGTAGCGGCCATCCTCATCCACGATCGGCATCCAGACCAGGTTGTGTTCATACAGTTTCGATAGCACCACACGTAAGTTTTCTTCCGCCTTGCCGGTGACGGTGAAGCGGTGTATCAACTCTTCACAGTTGCCGCTGGCACCGCGCGCTTCACGGCGCTTCACAAAGCCGAGGGGACGGTCGTCATTGTCCACGACAGTAATGGAACGCATATCGTTGTCATCCATAATCGCAAAAGCGTCTGCCAGCGGCGTTGCACGCTGCACGGTAAAGGTCTGCTGCTGATCGGTGACATCGCCCGCCTGCACCAGCAGCAGGCGCTTCAGCGTACGATCCTGGCCAACAAAAGAGCCGACAAACTCGTTGGCCGGTTTTGCCAGCAGCTCATCGGGCGTGGCGCATTGCACAATCTTCCCTTGTCCGAATACCGCAATGCGATCGCCCAGCTTCAGCGCTTCATCAATATCATGGCTCACCAGCATCACGGTTTTCTTCAGTTGACGCTGCATATCAAGAAACTCGTTTTGAATGGCTTCACGGTTAATGGGATCGACCGCACCGAAAGGCTCATCCATTAGCAGTACCGGCGGATCGGCGGCCAGCGCACGAATTACGCCGATACGCTGTTGTTGTCCGCCCGACATCTCTTTGGGATAGCGATGCAGGAACTTATGCGGATCGAGCGCCACCATGCTCATCAGCTCGCTGGCACGCTCGCGGCAGCGTTTTTTATCCCAGCCGAGCATACGCGGCACCACGGTAATGTTTTCCTCAATGGTCATATTCGGAAACAGACCGATTTGCTGGATCACATAACCGATATTACGGCGCAGCGTCACCGTATCCAGCGTGCTGGTATCTTCGCCGTTAATGGTAATCTTGCCGCTGGTCGCCGGGATCAGGCGGTTAATCATCTTCAGCGTGGTGGTTTTCCCACAGCCGGACGGGCCGAGCAGCACGCACATTTCGCCTGCCGGCACGTGCAGGCTGACGTTATCCACCGCGTTCATTGTGGTGCCGTTTTTCTGGGTGAAGGTTTTAGTCAGATTTTCCAGTTTAATCATTAGCGAATCCCCTTCGGTGTCAGCACCAGCTGCAAGCGATGCAGCAGCCAGTCAAGAATAATAGCCAGTAAGCAGATCAGTACCGCGCCTGCGATCAGCATACGAATATCGCTGCCGCTGATGCCATTTAGTAACAGCAGGCCGAGGCCGCCAGCGCCAATAACCGCCGCAATTGCCATCACGCCGACGTTCATTACGACCGCCGTACGGATGCCGCCGAAAATTACCGGCAGCGCCAGCGGGATTTCCACCCAGCGCAGCCGTTGCCAAAAGGTCATGCCGATTCCTTGTCCCGCTTCGCGCAGGCCGGGCGGCAGGCTCTCCAGCGCAGTATGGGTGTTACGCACAATTGGCAGCAGAGAGTAGAGGAATACCGCCGTAATCGCCGGCACCACGCCAATTCCCTGACCGATCAGCGAAAAAACCGGAATCATCAGGCCAAACAGCGCAATAGACGGAATGGTGAGAACAATAGTTGCAATGCCTAATACCGGCGTCGCCAGCCATTTAAAGCGCACAATCAAAATGCCCAGCGGCACGCCCGCCAGAATGGCGCAGCCGACCGCGACCAGCACCAGCCACAGATGCTGCCAGGTGAGGGCGAGAAGATGAGGCCAGTCGTCGATCATGTAGTGAATCGTATCCATAGCGCCTCCTTACAGCATGCCTTTTGCTTGCAGAAAATCGCGGGCGACCTGCTGCGGTGATTGGTGATCGATATCGACGCGCTTGTTCAGTTCGGTAATGGCGTCATCGGTAATTAACGCAGAAAGCTGATTAAGCGCTGCCGCGAGACCCGGATTGGCCTCCAGCACCTCTTTGCGCACCACCGGCGTCACGTTATAGCTGGGGAAATAATGTTTATCATCTTCCAGAATTTTCAGATCGAAGCCTTTCACCCGGCCATCGGTGGTATAAACCAGGCCCGCATCAACAAAGCCGTCACGGACGGCGTTATAGACCAGTCCCGGATCCATCTGACGGATTTGCGGGCGATCGAGCGTTAAGCCGTAGAGTTTCTGCAGCGGCTTCAGGCCATCGGAGCGACCGGCAAATTCCAGATCCAGCCCCAGCATCCAGTTATGCTCTGGATCCGTTTTGCGGATCTGTTCAATGCGCGCCACCAGCTGGGAAACCGTGGTGATATGCTCTTTTTCCGCCCGTTTGCGCTGCATGGCGAAAGCGTAGGTGTTATTCATTGGCGCCGGATCGAGCCATACCAGACCAAGCTTTGCATCCAGCCGCCGCACGGTTTCATAGGCCTGCTTTGCGGACATCGGCTCTTTTATATGGTTGAAGATAATCAGCGAGGAGCCGGTGTATTCCCAGGTCATATCAATCTGTTTATTCAACATGGCGCTGCGGCTGATGGAGACGGGAATATTGGTTTTTGGGATCACCTCGAAGCCTTTTTTAGTCAGCCACATGGTGGT
Source organism: Mixta sp. Marseille-Q2659 (assembly GCF_940807255.1). Classification (GTDB taxonomy): domain Bacteria; phylum Pseudomonadota; class Gammaproteobacteria; order Enterobacterales; family Enterobacteriaceae; genus Mixta. The sequence continues at coordinate 17,621 of NZ_CALNWY010000018.1, forward strand.
CATGGCGGACAAAATATGCTGCTCGGTAAAGCCCTTGGTCGCCATAGTAACAGGCGCGGCCTGCGCGGCATTGAAGCAGAGCGCCAGCGCCGCCAGCAAGCCACATAGCCTGCGCGTCAGGTTACGAATCATCATTAACGGCTCCTTTACAGCGCGTGCGGGCTAAGCCAGCGGCCCAGCGCCGCCAGCAACATATCGAGAATCAGCGCAAACAGCGCCGTCGCCACCGCGCCCAAAATCAGGACGGGAAAATCGTTCAGGTAGATGCCGGGGAAGATCAGCTCGCCGTAGCTACTGGCGCCAATCAGAAAAGCCAGCGGCGCGGTGCCGACATTAATCGCCATGGCGATACGAATGCCGGAGAGCATCACCGGCCAGGCATTTGGCAGTTCCACCTGGCGCAGCCGTTGCGCTTTGGTCATACCGATACCGTTCGCGGCCTCCAGCAGCGAGTCCGGCACGCCAATTAAGCCAGCATAGGTGTTGCGCACAATAGGTAACAGCGAGGCGAGAAACAGCGATAATCGCCGGACGATCGCCGATGCCGATCACCACCATCGCCAGCGCCAGTACTGCCAGCGGCGGCAGCGTATTGCCAACGTTAAAGATCTGCATAATGTATTCCGCCCAGCGGCGGGCGAAGGGGCGGCTGAGAAAACCCGCTGGGAATGCCGACCAGCAGGGCAAACAGCATCGACCAGCCCACCAGCCAGAGATGCTGTTTACCGAGGTAAAGTAAATCGACCTGGCGCGCCTTAATCACATCCAGGCCCACACCGTAAACCAACAGGGCAGCGACCAGCGCGATCACCAGTAGGGCCAGCGTGATTCGCTTAATCGTGGAAGAAACGTGCATGAACAGGGTTCTCCTGGGGAATGGCTGAGCGCATCCTAGAAGATGGCTCACTTGTTATATTAATCCTTGGGCATCACGGGGCAGAAAACGGTTTCCCACCGCGCAGCCGGACACTAAATATAAATTGCTGATTTTTACGCCTTTATCAGCAAAAAAACATGCGGCGCCTTAAACCTATAGCAGCGCGACGGCGCAGGCGCCAGTTTTTGGGCAAAATCAGCAGGATAGTTTTGGTTGCTGTCGCAGACCTTCAGCCGCTAACAACAGAGCAAGCATTTGGTGACAACGTCACAAAAAATTGCGCTACCGCTGCGTAGCGGGTGCGCTACGCTTAGGGGATTAACAGGAAGGGAAACAATGACAGCACAACATCAGCCGGTCGCGCACCGACCGTGGATTTTAGTCGCCTGTATGCTGGCGATGTTTATGGCGGCGATTGAAGTTACGATTGTCGCAACGGCAATGCCCACCATCATTGCTCAGCTGGGCGGCTTTGCGCAGTTTGGCTGGGTCTTTTCCGGCTATCTGCTGACGCAGGCGGTAAGCGTGCCGATTTATGGTCGTCTGGCCGATCTCTGGGGACGTAAACGCATCTTCTTTATCGGCACCTCGCTGTTTTTGCTGGGTTCGGTGCTGTGGTCTGGCCCAGAGCATGACATGGTTGATTGTGTTTCGTGCTTTTCAGGGACTGGGCGCGGGCGCAATGCCAGTAACCTTAACTATCGTTGCCGATATTTATTCACCACGCGAGCGGGCAGGTATTCAGGGCTGGCTTTCCAGCGTATGGGGCGTGGCGGCGATTATCGGCCCACTGACCGGTGCCTGGATTGTGCAACATTTTAGCTGGGCGCTGGTTTTTTGGGTCAACTTACCGCTGGGCATCATTTCAATGCTGATGCTGGCGCGCTGGCTGCCTGCACACCAACAAACCTCCGCGCAGCGGCTGAATATTTCCGGCAGCGCCTGGCTGATGCTGAGCGTCAGCGCGCTGTTGGTCGCGCTGCTGCAGGCGGAAGCGTTGGGCTACTGGTTGCTGCTGTTTCTGGCAGTAGCGTTGATCGCCGGGTTTATTCTGCTGCGCCACGAAAGAAATGCGGAAGCGCCGCTGTTTCCGCTGGCGATCTGGCGCAGCCGGACGATTGTTGCCGGTAACGCCGGAAATTTAATTATCGGCGCGGCGATGATGGGCATCAGCGCCTTTTTGCCTACCTGGATCCGGGCATTAACGGCGGCTCGCCGCTGCAGGCCGGAAGCGCACTGGCAATGATGTCAATCGGCTGGCCGCTGGCCAGCACGCTCTGCGGCAGGCTGATGTTGCATACCTCTTATCGCTTTACCGCTCAGCTTGGCGCGTTGCTGTTAATTGCCGGCATGGCGCTGTTGCTGATGCTGCATGCCGACAGCAGCCTGATCCAGGCGGGCTTTGCCGCTTTCGTTATCGGCACCGGCATGGGAATGACCAGCACCACCTTTCTGGTTTCGGTGCAGAACAGCGCGGATTTCTCCATTCGCGGCATCTGTACCGCCTCAATTATGTTCAGCCGGATGCTGGGTTCGGCGCTGGGGACGGCCCTGATGGGCGCGGTGCTGAACTATAACCTGCTGCTGCGTCTGCCCGATGCGCACGATCCGGTCCAGCAGATCATGTCGCCCGAACGCCGCCAGGCGCTGGACGGCGGTACGCTACAGCAGATGACGGCGCAGATTGCGGCTTCGCTGCACTGGGTATTTATTGTGTCGCTGGTGATTGCGGTGGGTAGCCTGTTTATTGCATGGACGATGCCGTCGCGCAGGCCGGAATAAAAAAGGCACCGCAAAGGGCGGTGCCTGGAGGAAGATTACTGAGGGGCGTCCTGTGCAGTGCCCGCATCGGCGGGTACATTGGTTTCACTGTCAACGCCGGTGCGTTTGTAGACAATTTTCTGGGAATCGTTTTCACAATGTCCCACAACCTGACCACCGGCGGCGTCAGCCTGATCGTTAGGCACAATATCCAGCGTAAAGCCCGATTCAGGCACGCCGTTATTGATAATCTTCTGGGTAATATCCGCTTTTACCGATTCGCATGACGCCTGGGCAGCCAGCGGAGCAACAACCAGCAGGGCGCTTAACATCCACTTCTTCGCTCTCATCACATCATCCTTTTGCAATAAAACCAGCGGTAACTATAGCAGCTAAGTACGATCAGGGCGCGACCACGCGTCCGGTACGACGATCGAGGCAGCGCAGAGTATTTGCTTCCCAGTAGGCATTGACGTTATAGCTTTTTTCGCAGGCGTCGCGAGAATCAAAAGCGCGATCGGTTTTATCAAACTCTTTCTCGACGCGGCTGTTGACCTTTTTACGCAGCATACGGGTATCATCCCACTGCTCTTTATTCTGACGCGCTTCTTCACTGCTTAACGCATTATTGCCGTTTTCAATAATCAGACGATCGGTACGTGCCTGCGCCGTAGTGGATGACAGTGCCAGCGCGCCGAACAGCGTCAACGGTAGCAGGGCGAGCGCCAGACGTTCAGATAAGGTTTTCATCTTTTCTTCCTTAGCTTTCATGGCGGGCCGCCATGAGGTGACAGTGTTTTTAGTATATCATCGGCAATTATTTGCTCACCAGCAGGCCAAGTGCTTTCGGTTGTTTCAGGCAAGGTTTCAATGATTAAAATCATACTGCTCTTTTTTCTTACCGCGCTGGCAGAAATCATCGGCTGCTTTTTGCCGTGGCTGTGGCTAAAAAAGGGCGCATCAATGCTGCTGCTGATCCCGGCGGCGTTGAGCCTGGCGGCGTTCGTCTGGTTGTTAACACTGCATCCGGCAGCCAGCGGGCGTGTATATGCCGCTTACGGCGGCGTTTATGTGGTTACCGCGCTGCTGTGGCTGCGCTGGGTGGATGGCGTGCGCCTGAGCCACTATGACTGGCTGGGCGCGGCGGTCGCTTTTTGCGGCATGCTGATTATCGTGGCGGGATGGGGCAAAGCGTAGCGTTGAACCTGGTCAGCTACTAAAAGAGTTAAAACGCCGGCTTTCAGGTCGGCGTTTTTAATGGCGCATCAGGCTTTTTATGAGTTTTCAGCCATCACGACTCTTTTGCGACTTTCAGGCCCGCAGTGGTTTGGCTCACCGGCATCATTTCCAGCGTATTAATATTGACGTGCGCTGGCAGCGTCGCCACCCAGTAAACCGCTTCGGTTACATCTTCCGGCGTCAGGGCGGTGGTGCCGGCATAAACATTCTCCGCGCGGCTGTCGTCGCCTTTAAAGCGCACGTTGGAAAACTCGGTGCCGCCCACCAGTCCTGGCTCAATATCGGTCACGCGCAGGGCGGTACCGTGCAGATCGGTGCGTAAATTCAGGCTGAACTGACGGACAAAGGCCTTGGTGGCGCCATATACGTTGCCGCCCATATAGGGCCAGTTACCAGCCACAGAACCGATATTAATAATATGACCAACGTTACGTTTAACCATCGCGGGCAGCAGGGCGCGTGTCATATAAACCAGGCCTTTATTATTGGTATCGATCATGGTTTCCCAGTCTTCAATACTGGCCTGATGTGCCGGCTCCACGCCCAGCGCCAGCCCGGCGTTATTGACCAGAATATCGATCTCCTGCCACTCAGCGGGCAGCGTGGCGACGGCGGCATCAATGGCCGCGCGATCGCGCACATCAAACTGTAGCGTATAGAGGTTTTCTCCCAGCTCCGCTTTTAGCGCGTCCAGACGATCCTGACGGCGTCCGGTCGCGATCACCTTATGTCCTGCCGCGATAAAACGACGGGCGATAGTTTGACCAAATCCGGCGGTCGCTCCGGTAACAAAAATTATCATCTCTCTGTTCCTCAACACATTTTTCAGGTCAGTCACCATAGCATTTCACTTTGCAGCTGCCCAGTGCCGATTAAAGATGCGAGCTAAAGGCACCACGCTGGTGCGCTGCACCACAGAGCTGCCTGTCAAAGGGGCAGTCCAGAGCCGACAGATTTCAGCTGAATAGTATTTCTCTTTTTTATGACTGATAGTGCTGGCGTTTTTAACAAAGCAAGCGGTTGCGCAATCGTTTAAGGAGCTATTATTAAGCCTTTCGCAAGATAACATTTTGATTTAGATGAGAATATTAAAAGTTGATGGCTGGCATAACTCTTGCAATGTTCTAATAACACAATTGCCTGCAATAACAACCAGAGCCCTTTTTGCAGTAAAGGAAGCCTTATGTCAGCGACTGAAAACTATGCCATTCGCAGCAGCTTTTTTGATATAGCCGCCACGGTTAACGATCCCTCGCTGGTCGAGCAGCAGGCGCGTTATATCGAAGATGGCCTGTTAATTATTAATGCCGGACGCGTTATCAGCCTGCGTCCGTGGCAGGAAGCAGAGGAATGCTGCCCGCCGATTGTCTCATTCTCGACCGGCGCGGAAAGCTAATCGTGCCTGCTTTATCGACTGTCATATTCACTATCCGCAAACCGAAATGGTCGGCGCGTTTGGCGAACAGCTGCTGAACTGGTTGGAAAATTACACCTTCCGGCGGAAGCGCATTATCACAATGCCGATCACGCGGCGGCGATGTCCGAATTTTCCTGCAGCAGCTGCTTAGCAACGGCACCACCAGCGCGCTGGTTTTCGGTACCGTGCATCCCGAATCGGTCGAAGCGCTGTTTCAGGCCGCCGGGCGGCGCAATATGCGCATCATCGCCGGTAAAGTAATGATGGATCGTAATGCACCGGATTACCTGCTGGAAACGCCGGAGCAGAGCTATCAGCAAACGCGCTCGCTGATCCAGCGCTGGCATAAGCGGGGCCGCCTGGGCTATGCGCTGACGCCGCGTTTTGCGCCCACCTCATCGCCGGAACTGCTGGAGAAAGTGGCGCAGCTGCATCAGGAATTTCCTGATACCTGGATTCACACCCATCTGGCGGAAAACCAGCAGGAAGTGGCGTGGGTAAAAGCGCTGTTTCCGGCACAGGCGCACTATCTCGACGTTTACCACCATTATCAGCTCACGGGCCCACGCAGCGTTTTTGCCCACTGCCTGCATCTGGAGGCGGAGGAGTGGCACTGCCTGCATCAGAGCGATTCCGCCGTCGCCTTCTGTCCGACCTCCAACCTGTTTCTCGGCAGCGGGCTGTTCAATCTGGCGCGTAGCTGGCAGCAGCAGGTCAAAACCGGCATCGGCACCGACATTGGCGCAGGCACCACCTTTAATATGCTGCAAACCCTGGGCGAGGCTTACAAAGTCAGTCAGTTGCAAAACTATAAGCTGCATGCCAGTGAAGCCTTTTATCACGCTACGCTCGGCGGCGCGCGGGCGCTGAGTCTGGATCATCTGATCGGCAACTTTACGCCGGGTAAAGAGGCGGATTTCGTAGTGCTGGATCCGCAGGCCACGCCGCTGCAGGCGCTGCGCTGGGACAACAGCCGCGATATCTGGGAAAAGCTGTTTGTACTAATGACGCTGGGCGACGATCGCACCATTGCCGAAACCTGGGTCAACGGCCAGTGCGCATGGCGCCAGAAAGATGAGGAAACGGCATGATTCATTTTCTGCTTAATCAGACGCTGGTACGCGAGCAGCACATCGATGCTAATACCACCGTTCTGAATTATCTGCGCCAGCAAAAAGGGCGCTGCGGCACCAAAGAGGGTTGCGCTTCCGGCGATTGCGGCGCCTGTACCGTTGCGCTGGGCAGCGTGGTGGAGGGCAAAATGCGCTATGAAACGGTAAACAGCTGTTTGTTGCCGATCGGGGCGTTGGACGGCAAGCAATTAATTACGGTGGAGGATCTGCGGCAGGGCGATCGGCTACACAGCGTCCAGCAGGCAATGGTTACCAGTCATGCCTCGCAGTGTGGCTTCTGTACGCCCGGCTTTGTGATGTCGCTGTTTGCGCTGCAAAAAAACAGTCAAGGCTGGGATCGTCAGCAGGCCGAAAGCGCGCTGGCAGGTAATCTCTGCCGCTGTACCGGCTATCGACCCATTGTAGAGGCGGCGCGTATCGCCTGTGAGCAGCCAGCAAGCGACAGCTTCAGCCAGTGCGAGGCGGAAACCGTGGCCCGTTTACAGGCGTTAAAGCAGGCAACAATGAGTGACATTGTCACCGAAACCAGCCGCTACGTGATCCCTAAGAGCTGCACGCAGTTGGCCAGTTTTTATCTGGCGCACCCGGAAGCGATATTAGTGGCAGGCGGCACCGATCTGGCGTTGCGCATTACCCAGCAGTATCAAAAATTGCCGTTAATGATTGCGCTGGAAAAAACAGAGGAGTTGCTGCAGTGGCAGGAGACCCCGGATGCCATTGTTATTGGCGCCGCCGTACCGCTGAGCGACTGTCAGCAGCGGCTGCAAGCATCGGTTCCGGCCTTTAGCGAAATGCTGCACCGTTTTGCCTCCCGGCAGATCCGCAATCGCGGCACGCTTGGCGGCAACATTGCCAACGCTTCGCCCATTGGCGACTGTGCGCCGATGCTGTTGGCGCTGGATGCCTCACTGATTCTCCAGCGTGGCGAACAGTTGCGTACGCTGCCGCTGCATCAGTTTTTCCTCGGCTATCGCCGTACCGCGCTGCAGCCAGGTGAATTTATTCGCGCTATTAGCCTGCCAAAGATGACGTTGTCACAAGAGTTTCGCGCCTGGAAAGTCTCAAAGCGTCAGGAAGATGATATTTCCGCGGTATTCGCCGCCTTCACGCTCACGCGCGGCGAGTCACTCATTACTGGCGCGCGTATCGCCTTTGGCGGCATGGCAGAAATCCCACGCCGGGCCGCCGCCTGCGAAACGGCATTAATCGGCCAGCCTTTATCTCCGGCTACGCTGGAACGCGCCTGTCGGGCACTGGAGCAGGATTTCCAGCCACTGAGCGACGCGCGCGCCAGCGCTGCGTGGCGTATGCAGCTGGCGAAAAACCTGCTGCGTCGTTATTTCCATCAGCTTAACGGTGAACTGGCCGTCAGCGAGGTAGCCCGTTATGTCTCATAATCACCCGGCGGTTAATCAGGAAGTGCTGGAAGCGCAATATCTTGCCGGTATGCAGAACGGCGTTGGCCGCAACCAGCGGCACGAAAGTGCGGAAAAGCATGTGACCGGCGAAGCACAATATATTGATGACCGGTTAGCCTTTCCCGGCATGCTGCATCTCTGCCCACGCCTGAGCGATCACGCGCACGCGCGCATCGTGAATGTGAATACCGCCGCGTGCTATGCCATTCCCGGCGTCATTGACGTACTGACCTGGCGCGATGTACCGGGCGAGCTGGATATTGGCCCGCTGGAGCCGGGCGATCCACTACTGGCACGCGACAGCGTGGAGTATGTCGGCCAGATTGTGCTGGTTGTCGCCGCCGAAAGCGAAGAGGCTGCGCGGCTGGGCGCGCAGGCAGCGCAAATCGATTATGCGCCGCTGCCCGCCATTCTGGATGTGGAAGAAGCGCTGGCGCAGCGACATTTTGTACAGGAGCCGCACGTGCATCAGCGCGGCGACGTCGAAACAGCGCTGGCGCGCGCGCCGCACCGGCTTCAGGGCCAGTTTCATATTGGTGGCCAGGAGCATTTCTATCTGGAAACCCAGATCGCGCTGGTTGCGCCCGGCGAGGATCAATCATTCCAGGTCTGGTCATCAACGCAAAACCCAACCGAAGTGCAGAAGCTGGTCGCTTCAGTGATGGGCATCGGCATGAATAAGGTTACTATCGATATGCGACGCATGGGCGGCGGATTCGGCGGCAAGGAGACGCAAGCGGCAGGCGTCGCCTGTCTGTGCGCACTGGCGGCCCATAAAACCGGACGTCCGGCGAAAATGCGCCTGGCGCGCCGCGATGATATGCGCATCACCGGCAAGCGCCATCCATTCTTTGTGCGTTATGAGGTCGGCTTTGATGACGAGGGGCTGTTTTGCGGCGTCAATATCGAGCTGGCGGGCAACTGCGGTTACTCGCTCGACCTTTCCGGTTCGATTGTCGACCGCGCCATGTTTCATGCCGATAACGCCTATTACCTGGGCGATGCACGCATAACCGGCTATCGCTGTCGCACCAACCTGGCCTCCAATACTGCCTATCGCGGCTTTGGCGGTCCGCAGGGCATGGTGGCGATTGAACAGATTATGGATGCAATAGCGCGGCATCGCGGGCTGGATCCGCTTGAGGTGCGCAAACGTAACTACTACGGCCAGCAGAAGCGCAACGTCACGCATTACCACCAGCGGGTTGAGGATAATTTGCTGGCAGAAATGACCGCGCAGCTGGAGCAGAGCGCCGACTATCAGGCGCGGCGCGCTGACATCCGCCAGTTTAACGCCGCCAGCCCGATACTGAAGCGCGGCCTGGCGCTGACGCCGGTAAAGTTTGGCATCTCCTTTACCTCCAGCTTCCTCAACCAGGCGGGCGCGCTGATCCTGATCTACACCGACGGCACCGTACAGCTGAACCACGGCGGCACCGAAATGGGCCAGGGACTGCATACCAAAGTGGCGCAAATTGTGGCGGAAGTGTTGCAGATCGATCTGGCCAGTATCCGCATCACCGCAACCGATACAGGAAAAGTGCCTAACACCTCGCCGACCGCCGCCTCCAGCGGCACCGATCTTAACGGCAAGGCGGCGCAGCATGCGGCGGAGATCCTGCGTCAGCGCCTGACCGAGATGCTATGCCGCCTGCATCAGTGTCATGAACGGGAGGTGAGCTTTAGCAACGGCATTGTACGGGTGAAACAGCAGCATTTCACTTTCCGCGAAGTAGCACAGCTGGCCTGGCTGAACCAGGTGCCGCTGTCGGCGACCGGTTACTACCGTGTGCCGGGCATTCATTACGATCGGGCGGCGGGGCGCGGCCAGCCGTTTTACTATTTCTCTTACGGCGCGGCCTGTAGCGAAGTGCTGATCGATACGCTGACCGGCGAATACCGTCTGCTGCGCGCCGATATTCTGCATGATGTCGGCGCTTCGCTGAATCCGGCGATTGATATTGGCCAGGTTGAAGGCGGCTTTGTGCAGGGTATGGGCTGGCTGACCTGTGAGGAACTGATGTGGGATGGTACCGGGAAACTGCTGACCGATGGCCCGGCCAGCTATAAAATTCCCACTATCGGCGACGTTCCGGCCGATCTGCGCGTCACGCTGCTGGAGAACCGCAAAAATCCACAGCAAACGGTATTTCATTCCAAAGCGGTCGGCGAGCCGCCGTTTATGCTGGGCATTTCCGTCTGGAGCGCCTTGCAGGATGCGGTTGCCAGCGTGGCGGACTACCGTCTTCATCCGCATCTCGATACGCCCGCCACACCGGAGCGGGTTTTCTGGGCGGTCAGTCGGCTGGCAGGAGAAGACTATGTCTCCCCATGAGTGGATTGCCACGCTGAATCAGCTGCAGGCCGAGCGGCAATCGTGCGTATTGATTACCGTACTTAATGAACGCGGCTCGGTGCCGCGCGATCGCGGCAGTAAAATGATCGTCACGGCGGATAAGCAATTCTTTACGATTGGCGGCGGCCATCTGGAGTTTCAGTGCGTGGAAATGGCGCGCGCGATGCTGCAACAGAAGCGCACCGCTACTCACTGTGAGCCGTTTAATCTTGGCGCCCGGCTGGGACAGTGCTGCGGTGGGATGGCGACCATTCTGTTTGAGCCACTGCTCTGTGAGCAGCCGCAGATCGCCGTATTTGGCGCCGGACACGTCGGTCAGGCGCTGGTAAATCTGCTGTCAACGTTACCCTGTCACGTTAACTGGATCGACGAACGCAATGAGATGTTTACACAGGTGCCGCCTGGCGTAACCCTTTGTTGTGAGGAAGATCCGGTGGCGTATGTTCAACAGCTGCCGCCTGACAGCTATTACATCATCATGACGCATCATCATCCGCTCGATCTGGCGCTTTGCGAGGCGGTACTACGACGCGGAGATTATCGCTATGTCGGCGTGATTGGCTCGCAAACCAAGCGCCAGCGCTTTATCTGGCGTCTGAGCGGTAAAGGCTTTAGCCAGCCGCAGCTTGATCGGTTGCGCTGTCCGATTGGGCTGCCGGAAGTGACGGGCAAGCTGCCGGCGGAAATCGCCGTTGCCGTAGCGGCAGAAATTATTGCCGTTTATCAACAGCAGCAGAACGCTGGCACCACCGGTTAACTCCGCTTATGATTCTCTCTTTACAGGCAAGGAACAGGAGAGTAAGGATATGCGGTTATCGATGTTATTTTTCGCCGTGGGCCTGGCCCTGAGCGCCTCTGCTCAGGCCGCCGATGCCACGGCAAATCACGATCGGGAGAAAACCATGTCCGGCGAACAGCAAAATCCCTTTAGCCAACCCAGTACGTTACCGTTTCAGGCGCCGCCTTTTGATCGCATAAAAGAGAGCGATTATCTGCCCGCGATTGAAGCAGGGATTGCGGAAAAACAGCAGGAGGTGGCGCGTATTGCTAACAGCGCCGACGCGCCGACGTTTGAAAACACTTACGTGGCGCTGGAGAAAAGCGGCCAGACGCTTAAGCGCGTCCTCAATGTATTTGGCGCAATGACCTCAGCCAATACCAACGATACGCTGCAAAAAATTGATGAAGAAACCGCGCCCAAACTGGCGGCGCTCGATGATGAAATTCACCTTAACAGCAAACTTTTTGCCCGCCTCGACAGCGTTTATCAACAGCGCGATAAGCTTCAGCTGGATGCCGAATCGCAACGGCTAATCGAGGTGACCTGGCAATCCTTCCAGCTGGCGGGCGCCAGCCTGAACGACCAGCAAAAAAATGAGCTGAAGGCGCTGAATCAGGAAGCGGCCACGCTCAGCACCCAGTTCACCAATCGCCTGCTGGCGGCCACCAAAGCGGGTGGCCTGCTGGTAAAAGGTAAGGCGGCGCTGGCCGGTCTGAGCGAGGGCGAAATCGCCGCCGCCGCCGAAGCGGCAGAGGCGCGCGGCCTGAAAAACCAGTTTTTGCTGGCGCTGCAGAACACTACCCAGCAGCCGGAACTGCAAAGCCTGTCAGATCGCGCGACGCGTGAAGCCTTATTTAACGCCTCCTGGAACCGGGCGGAAAAGGGCGATGACAACGACACGCGCCAGCTGATTGCGCGACTGGCGGCGGTACGTGCGCAGCAGGCGAAACTGCTGGGCTTCGACAGCTACGCCGCCTGGAAACTCCAGGATCAGATGGCGAAAACGCCGCAGGCGGCACTGGATTTTATGCGTAATATCGTTCCGGCCGCGACGGCGCGCGCGCAACGCGAAGCGGCAGATATTCAGGCGGTTATTGATCAGCAGAAGGGCGACTTCAAGCTGGCGCCCTGGGACTGGAGCTTTTATGCCGAGCAGGTGCGTCGGGCAAAATACGATCTTGATGAGTCACAAATCCGTCCGTACTTTGAGCTGAACAATGTGCTGGAAAATGGCGTGTTCTACGCGGCCAATCAGCTCTACGGCCTGACCTTTAAACAGCGCAAGGATCTGCCGGTTTATCAGCCGGACGTGCGCGTTTATGAAGTGTTTGATAAAGACGGCAGCTCGCTGGCGCTGTTCTATACCGACTTCTTTAAGCGCGACAACAAAGGCGGCGGTGCCTGGATGAGCAATTTTGTCGATCAGTCAAAACTGCTGGGCACCAAACCGGTGATTTACAACGTTGCTAACTTCAGCAAACCGGCAGCGGGTCAGCCTGCGCTACTGTCGTGGGATGATGTGATTACCATGTTCCACGAATTCGGCCATGCGCTGCACTGCATGTTTGCCGATCAGCAGTATCCGAGCCTTTCCGGCACCGAAACCCCGCGTGATTTTGTCGAGTTTCCGTCGCAGTTTAATGAACACTGGGCCAGTGATGACAAGGTGTTTAAACATTTTGCCCGTCACTACCAGAGCGGCGAACCGATGCCGCAGGCGTTACACGATAAAATCCTTAAGGCGGACAAGTTTAACAAAGGTTACGATATGACCGAGCTGCTGGCGGCGGCGCTGCTGGATATGCACTGGCACAGCATCAGCGCCGGTCAGCCGCAGCCGGATGTCGATCGGTTCGAGCAGGAGGCGCTGGCGCAGGATAAGGTCAATCTGCCGGAAGTGCCGCCGCGCTATCGTTCCAGCTATTTCCAGCATATCTGGGGTAACGGCTACGCCGCCGGCTATTATGCCTATCTCTGGACGGAGATGCTGGCGGATGACGGTTTCGAATGGTTTAAAGAGCATGGCGGGCTGACGCGTGAGAACGGCCAGCGCTTCCGGGATATGATTCTGTCGCGCGGTAACAGCAGCGATCTGAAACAGCTTTACCACGACTGGCGCGGCCACGATCCTGAAATAGAACCGATGTTGATTAACCGCGGCCTGAAAGAAGTCCCCTAAGGTTTCACCGCACACAATAAGAACAAAAAGGGCAGCAATGCCCTTTTTTACAGCTGTTAAAAAGGACGTTGCAATGCATAAAAGCTGTTTATGGCGCTGTTCGCTGCTGGCTGGATTACTTTCGCTTTGGTCAGCCGGCGCACTGGCTGATGACGCCTCGCTCACTCAAAAACTGGCCGAACTGGAGAAAGCCAACGGCGGGCGGCTGGGCGTTGCCTGGATTGATGGCGATCAGCGTTACGGCTATCGCGCCAGTGAACGTTTTCCAATGACCAGCACCTTTAAAGCGCTGGCGGTGGCGGCCATTCTGGATAAAAGCATTGGCCAGCCCGATCTGCTGGAAAAAAAGGTCATGATTAAAAACGGCGATCGCGTGCCATGGACGCCGGTAACCGGTAATTATATTGGTAAAGCGATGACCATCGCGGCCCTGTGCGCGGCGGCTATCGAGTACAGCGATAACCTTGCAGCTAACTATTTGCTTGATCAACTGGGTGGGCCGCGAGGCGTTACCGTTTTTGCGCGCCAGCTGGGCGATCCCCTTACACGGCTTGATCGTGTCGAACCGGCGCTGAACAGTGCGAGGCCAGGGGATATCCGCGATACCAGCACGCCCGCCGCAATGGCGGCCAACTTAAATAAGCTGGTGCTGGGCGATGCGTTACCGCCGCCGCAGCGTCAACTGCTGATCCGCTGGCTGAAGCAAAACACCACCGGCAATGAGAGCATTCGTGCCGGTGTGCCAGCTGACTGGACGGTGGGCGATAAAACCGGCGCCGGTGATTACGGCAGTACCAACGATCTGGCGGTGATCTGGCCCGCGCAGGGAAAACCTAAAATCCTGGCGATCTACTATACCCAGCAGCAACAGAAAGCGGCCAACAACAAAGCGGTGCTGGCAGCAGCAACCCGCGCCGTTATCAGTGAGCTTCAACCATAAGTTGCCCGTAACAGCGCTAAATTTCCGGTGAACCTGAGTTATAGGCAAACAGGCGAATCTGGCTTATCCGTTACCGTGAATCTGGGCCTTGCGTTTACAGGCGAACCAGGGCTCCATAACAAAAGCCGGGCGCTTTACCCGGTCTTGTTAAGCATATTTCCGTCGCGACGTTCGTTTTACCGCCGCGATGCTTTACCCCAGCGGGCCGCCGAGAATGGTTTCGCACATGCCGTTCAGGATACGCTCGCCGGTTTCCTGTTTTAGCTCTTCATACCAGGCCTGAGTAATGGCTGGCGCTTTGCCATGGGTAACCTCACAGCGCTTGCGCGCTTTCAGCACCAGATCCCTGACCCGATCCGCGCGACGCGCCTCATAACGCTGCAGCGCATCTTCAATGCCCAATGAATGCGACTGCAGGGTTAACGCCAGCACCACCGCATCTTCCATCGCTGCACAGCCGCCCTGACCAATATCCGGCGTGGTGCTGTGTCCGGCATCGCCCAGTAGCGCTACGCGACCTTTAACCAGCTGCGAAAAAGGATCGATATCATGGATTTCAATGCGGTTGGTGGTGTCAGGATTAATGGCAGCGATCAGCTTCTGCACCGGCGCGGCCCAGCCGCTGAAATAGCGGGTTAAGTCCGCTTTGACGCTGCTGCGATCTTCGGCCAGCCCTTTAGCTAACGGCACATCGAAGAAGAAATAGAAGCGGTTGCCGCTGACCGGCATCAATGAAACGCGTTTGCCTTCGCCGACAAAGGTCGTCCACTGATCGGCGGGCGCAATGCTTTCATCGATGGTGACCAGGCCATTCCAGTTAACGTAACCCGCATAACGGCGTTCAGCCTGCTGGCCGGTTACATAAGAACGTATTACAGAGTGAGTGCCATCAGCGGCGATCAGAAAGTCGCCGCGCGCTTCGCTGCCATCGTCAAACCAGGCGGTCACGCCCGCGGCGTCCTGTTCAACATGGCTGACGCGCTTGCCGAAGTTTACGCGCTGCGTACCGTACTGATTAAGCAGCATCGCCTGTAAATCGGCACGCGCGACCGGATAAGGGCGCTCGCCGACATTCTCCACCAGCGGTGCCATTGAAAAGCGGGTCAGGGGCTGGCCGTGTTGAAAATCGTGATAGGCCATAAACGCCATATTGCCGCCCAGCGCCTGAAGCTCTGTTTTCAGGCCCAGAAAGTTCAGGCATTTGACGCCGTTGGGCCAGACAGAGATCGCCGCGCCAACCGGACGCAGGGTTTTTACCGCCTCATAGACTTCGGTCTGATAGCCAAACTTTTCCAGCGCCAGCGCTGCGCACATACCGCCGATTCCGCCACCGATTACGATCGCTTTCATTGCCGTCTCCTTGCTGTTGATAACAGGAGGTTGCAACTTTCGTACCAGCTATAAAGGCGCAAAACCACCGCTTTTAGCGCTGCGGCTGCGCCTTTACAGGGCAAGGGGCGTTAAAAAGGCATCGTCAGAGTGCAAACTGCAACTTTCGTTTCAGCATTAAAATATCGAGCAGCCGAGACGTTCGGAGAGCAATTCCAGCGCCGCGATGCCCGCCAGCGAATTGCCAGAGGCATCGAGACCCGGCGACCAGACGGCAATCGACATCTCGCCGGGAATGATAGCGATAATACCGCCGCCAACACCCGATTTCGCTGGCATGCCGACGCGCCAGGCAAATTCACCGGCGCCGTCATACATGCCGCTGGTGATCAGCAGAGCGTTGATCTGCCTCGTCTGGCGCACCGACAGTATCGGTTCCGCCTCGCCAAAAGGTTTGCCCTGATTCGCCAGGTAGAAGAAACAGCGCGCCAGTTCAAGGCAGCTCATTGAGAGCGAGCAGTAGTGGAAGTAGGTTTGCAGCACGCTCTGTACATCGTTCTCAAAGTTGCCGAAGGATTTCATCAGCCAGGCAATAGCGGCATTACGCGCAGAGTGATCGAACTCGGAACGGGCAACATAGCGGTCATAATTCACCGTCGGCTCGCCGCACAGCTGACGCACCACTTCCAGCATACGCTGACGCGGCGCGGTCAGGCGGGTTTCCAGCATATCGCAGATCACCAGCGCGCCCGCGTTAATAAAAGGATTACGCGGCTTACCGCGCTCGATCTCCAGCTGCACCAGCGAATTAAACGGCTGGCCGGACGGCTCTTTCCCCACGCGCTGCCAGATCTCCTGCTCCTGATAACGCGTTTGCGCCAGCGTCAGGGAAAGCACTTTGGAAATAGACTGAATAGAGAAGCGAACGTCGGCGTCGCCCGCCTGGAACATGCTGCCGTCATGGGTAAGAACCGCGATGCCCAGCCCGTCAGGAGAGACCTGCGCCAGCGCCGGAATATAGTCGGCCACCTTTCCCTGTCGGGTTAGTGGACGCACCTGATGCAGGATCGCTTCCAGTAAGGCATTACTGAGTTCAGCCACGACGATATTCTCCGTTATGTTAGATGGCGCAGCATGATCGGAGGTTGCAGGCGCGTCGTCAACGGCTGAAGAGAAAAAGAGGGCACAGTTACTGGAAACAGCGAAGAACCGCCAGCGCCAGGCTGGCGGCAAGGATCAGGATGGGATAATACGGTTGGCTTTCAGCTTATCGAACAGCGAGAAGAACGCATCACGGGTGGCGCGATAGCCGGTAAAGCCCGCTTTGCGGCTCTTGCTGATATCAGTAAACACTTCCATCGGGCGACCCAGATCGGCATCGGTATGCCACCAGGAGGCGAGGCGATTAACGTCCGCTTCACGTAGCTGGTATTTTTGCGCAATCTGTTGCCAGTCGTGATCGACGCCCACCATCCGGTGTTCCAGCGGCTGCATCTCGCCGGGGAAAGGCGCAGCCTCAATACCAAAGTAATCGGCGATCTGCTGCCACATCCATTTCCAGCGGAAAACGTCGCCGTTTACCACGTTAAAATCTTCATTTTTCGCTGACGGCGACGTCGCCGCCCATTCCAGCTGCTCGGCAAGCAGCCCGGCATCGGTCATATCGGTCACGCCGTTCCACTGCGCTTCTGAGCCAGGGAAGATAAAGGGACGACCGGTCTCTTTACACAAGGTCGCGTAGACTGCCAGCGTCTGGCCCATGTTCATGGCGTTGCCCAGCGCATAGCCGATAACGGTGTGCGGACGATGCACGCTCCAGGTACAGCCATATTTTTTCGCGGCGGCAAAAAGTTCATCTTCCTGCGCGTAGTAAAAGTTATCGACCGGCTGACGGCCTTGCTCCTCGCGGAACGGCGTCATCGGCACACTGCCTTTACCATAAGCATCAAACGGGCCGAGATAGTGTTTCAGGCCAGTCACCAGCGCGACGTGGCTGCCCTGCAGACGTTCGCCCAGCGCTTCCAGCACGTTACGGACCATCGCGCCGTTAACCCGAATATTCTCTTTTTCATTGGTCTGGCGTGACCAGACGCTAAAGAAAACGCTGTCGAAGCGCAGGCCGTCCAGCGCGGTGTTTACCGACTCCGGCGAGGTTAAATCAGCGGTCAGTGAGTGACAGCCCTGCGGCACCGGCGCGCGTCCACGAGAAAGGCCGTAAACGTCCCAGCCGTCCGCCTGTAATTTTTCTGCCAGCGCGCTGCCTACCACGCCGCTGACGCCTACGATTAATGCTTTTTTACTCATTACGCCTCCTGTAACAGATACTAATAAGCATAGTGCGGAATTAAATTCATATCTGAGGTATAAATTCACAGCATTTCGGAACAGGATTCATAAATCATGATCGGCAATGATTTGCTGAAGGGAATTATGCCCTTTGTCGCAACGGTGGAGGCGGGTAGTTTCAGCGCGGCCGCCGAACGGCTGAATCTGACCAGTTCGGCGATCAGTAAAAGTATAGCGAAACTGGAGCAGCGACTGGGTTCGCAACTGTTTGAGCGCACGACGCGCAGTCTGCGTTTGACCGATGCCGGAGAAGCCTATTACCAGACCTGTCAACGCGTCGTGAATGAGCTGAGCGAGGCGGAAACGGTACTGGCGGCGCAGCGTAGCCATGCGGTGGGACGTCTGCGCGTGGCAGTGCCGATGACTTTTGGCCGCACACACGTGATGCCGCTGATTAACGCCTTTTGCCATGACAATCCCGATCTGCGAATCAATATGACCTTTGCCGATCGCTTTGTGGATCTGTTTGAGGAAAATATTGATATTGCGGTACGTATCGGCGGCCCGGCGGATTATCCCGCCTCGCTGGGGATGCGCTATCTCGGCAATGAGCAGTTAGTGTTTTGCGCCGCGCCAGATTATCTGCAGCGCTACGGCACGCCGCAGCATCTGGATGAGCTGGAACAGCATCGGGCGATTGCCTATGAACGCGTTGATGGCACCAACACGCCGTGGCGCTTTATCGCAGCCGACGGCCGCATTGCCAGCCGAACGATTAATCATGCGATGGCTATGGGCGACAGTGAAGCGCAGCTGAGCGCGGTCAGCGCCGGGTTGGGGATCGCGCAGATGGCAACCTGGTTGATCCGCGACGCCGAGCAGGCGGGCAGGGTAAAGATTATTCTGCCGCAGCTGATACTGGATGGGCTGCCGCTTTACCTGGTGTGGCCGCGCAAAAAGCAACTGCTGCCGAAGGTGGATGCTTTACTGCACGCGCTGCAGCACTTATCGATTCGCTAACAGCCGGCAGCAATAAAGTCACCGTTAGGGCTTACCGGCACCACCGACAGAAACAGAATCAATGCAAATAACAGTAGCAGCAGGCCGCCGGTAATACGTATCAGCGCAATAATGCCCTCGGTTCTGGCGGGTGACTCACGTAGCCAGATGGCGGTAACGGTATTCCGCAGGCGGCTGACCGCAATGGAGAGCAGCAGCAGGGAAAGCCCGGTGCCCAGCGCCATGGTCATGACGGCCAGCATGCCCCATTTCACAATGCCGATCGCGTTAGAGAACAGCAAAACAGTAATGGCGCCGCTACAGGGACGCAGGCCAATGGCGATAATCACGCTTAGCAGCTCTTTCCGGCTAGTGGGCGACACCAGCGGAATATGATGATGTCCGCAACCGCAGTGATCCTGCGCGTGCTGATGATAAGCGACGGAGCCAGCCTGCGCCGAAACGGCGCGCAGCGGCGAGGCGGACGCCAGCGTCGCGTAATTAATGGTATCGGCTTTCGCACGATGCGAGGTATCGGCTTCTGCACGATGCGAGGTATCGGCTTCTGCACGATGCGAGGTATCGGCTTCTGCACGATGCGAGGTATCGGCTTCTGCACGATGCGAGGTATCGGCTTCTGCATGATGCCTGGTTTGGATTGGGCCTGGTTGTGTTTGTGGCCGGAGGTGACGCAGCCCGCGCAGCAGCATCCAGCCGCCAAAGGCAGCGATCAGCAATGCGCTGACTTTTTCCATGTACCAGCGGCCCAGGCTGAGATCGCCGGCCGCCAGGTTAAAGCCCACCGCCAGAATAAAGACAAACAGAATGGCGCTTAGCCCCTGTAACAGGCTGCCGGCCAGCGGAACCGCACGCAGCGCGGGCGGCGAGTTCTGCTGTTGCGTACTCAGCCAGGTGGTGACCACAAACTTGCCGTGGCCTGGGCCAACCGCGTGCAGCACGCCGTAGATAAAGGTAAAAAACAGCAGCCACAGCCCGCCGCTGTATTGCCCGTTGTTGATTTGCAGCAGATGCAGCACCAGGTAGCGATGCAGCGTGATCTGCGTCGCCAGGCTCCAGGCAAGAAACTCGCTCCAGTGCCACCAACAGAAAGCAGCCAGCAACGCAAAAAGCGTGGCGAGAGCGCCAAGGCGTAATCTGTTGGAAGAAAAGGAAAGGGCGTAAGTAGACATAAGCGTTCCGCTTCAGAAAAATCTGTCTTTATTATACAGGCTGAGCAGCAGAGGATACCCATAAATCATAGCGAGCAGCACGCAAAAAAGCGCAATGACGACCCCCGATGTTTAAATTGTTAATTTGTAAAAGTTTCTATATCACTGCATCAACACAAAGATAAACAGGCTGAGCGGTCAGCTGTACGCCGAAGCAGCACTATTATCGGTGCGCGATAAAGGCCTGCCGGCCTTTATCTTCATTACTGTGCCTGACGATAATAATACAACCGATCTCTGGCAATATTTTTCATTTTCACTTCACACATAATATCAAAATCAGTAAAAGATAATGCCCAATCATTCAGCGTCTTATTAAAATAATAATCTGAGTGCGCGCGAAATTTCATTTTAGATAAACCTAAAACAGTTTGATCGGGAAAACCGTCTTCAGGAATTAAACCTTCCTGGGAAATGGAATAGTGCAGAACCGGCCTGACGCCGCGCCATGACGCTTTTATTTGAGCAATGCGCGGGTCGTCCGGTTTAATAAATTCATTTTCTTTTACCCAATGGTGATGAATATCTACTACGACGGCACATAATTCGCTGGCCTGTAAAACATCATCAAGGGAACAGGAGACTTCATCATTTTCTACCGTTAGCATACGTTGGGTCTCAGGGCGCAGCTTACCAAACGACTCCTTAAAACCAGCGAAACCTTTTTTCCCATTCATATGAATGTTGATTTTAAAATCCTGAAAGGTCTTGCCGTAACCCATCAAAACCGCACAAAGCGCATGATATTCAACGTCTTCGATCGACCTTTCCACCACCGAAGCATCTTCCGAAGCCAGTACGGAATATTGCCCTGGGTGGAAAGATAACCGGATATTATTTGCTCTGGCAAAATCTCCGCATTGGCTAAACAGAGGATACAAATCCGGCAGAAATTCCCGGTATAAAACCATCGCTTCAGGAACGGTATATAAAGGCAACAGATCGCTGCCTATACGCATCATCCGTAAATCGTCTGGCAATAAAGCCAATTGCTGAAAGGTTTGCTGAAGATTCACCAAATTGTTTTTAGAAATTTCATAAATGAGCTGGACTCTTTCATCATTATTCAGGCTCAGAAAGCGCTTTCTGGTCGTTGCCCTGAACGGAAAAGGCTGCTTTAAATCCGCATTAAGATATTTACATGCAAAGCCCAGTTTCATAATTTCTCCGGTTAAAGGGGTTTACCTAAGTGTAACAGTTAACTGAGAAACCGGTAGGAAAGGAGGCTGACATCGGCCGAATCGCCAAAATTTATCGGGAAGCGGGCGCGGCTATATAATGTGGGGAAATTTGAAAATGCCAATCAAGAATAGTAACTTTTTAAGCAAGCAGAAGCATAAGATAAAAATTTTAAATACACATTAATAAATAAGCCGCGCATCTTTAGAGATGGCGCGGCCATAGCTAACAGAACTTACCAGCCTTTAATAATATCGCCTTTATAAAGCTCATTGGCTTTATCAAGAACTTCCTGCGACTGGAAGGCTTCTTTGAGTTTCTGAACATTCGGGCTGTCTTTGTTATCTTCACGCGCCACGATGGCGTTTACATAAGGAGAGGCTTTGCCTTCCATAAACATACCGTCACGTGAGGCGGACAAATTAACCAGCGCCGCAAAGTTGTTATTGATAATAGAAATGTACACCTGCGGATCGTCCAGCGTACGTGCCAGTTGCGGCGTATCCACTTCTACGAACTTCAGTTTTTTCGGGTTGGAAGTAATATCCAGCGTAGTCGGCAGCAGGCCAGCTTCCGGTTTCACCTTAACCAATCCCTGCGCCTGCAGCAGCAGCAGGCTACGGCCCAGCGTAGTGGCTTCGTTAGAAATGGTGATGGTTGCGCCATCCGGCAGCTCGTTCAGCGATTTGATTTTGCGTGAATAACCTGCAATCGGGAACACAAAAGTATGGGTGACCACCGCAAAATGATAGCCGCGCTCTTTTGATTGCATTTCCAGATAAGGCAGGCTCTGGAACGCGTTGGCGTCTACATCTTTATTAAAAAGCGCTTCATTTGGCTGCACATAATCGTTAAATGCGATGACATCGACATCCAGCTTATATTTATCATGCGCCACCTGCTTAACGGTTTCCCACAGTTGCTGGTCCGGGCCGGTGTTGATAGCGACTTTGATTTTATTATCTTTATCGTTATCGCAGGCGCTAAGCAGCGTAACGGAAGCGGCCAGCAGAAGAGTGAGTATTGTGTTTTTCATCATATCGATCCCTTGTGTAGATCCCTTATTAGTATGGGAAAAGCACTATAATACACATCCAGACGTCTGTACATCCGTACGGATGGGATCGTGTTAAATTTTTGCTCCCTTTATAACAAAAGG
Source organism: Mixta sp. Marseille-Q2659 (assembly GCF_940807255.1). GTDB lineage: Bacteria > Pseudomonadota > Gammaproteobacteria > Enterobacterales > Enterobacteriaceae > Mixta. The sequence continues at coordinate 39,903 of NZ_CALNWY010000018.1, forward strand.
GAAACGCAGGGAGCCGTATCGGCCAGTATGGATTTTGTAACAGAGAACAGGGCGAAAAAGCATTAGTATCCCGGCAACTCGGAATGGCTGAGGGTTCAGCCTGCGTAACGGGAGATAAGTTGCCTGCTGATCTCCGACAAATCATTACCGATAAGCGTCGGCTGAGGACCCAGCGACAGCGGTGCATTATTCGGACGTAAAACCAAAGCAGCATCCCAGCCAGCCGCTCTCGCGCCAATAATATCCCAGCTATGACACGCCACCAGGCAAAATTGTTGTTCCTTATCGCCGATCATTAACGCGATGTCCCGATAGGTTTTTAAGGCGGGTTTAAAGGTTTTGGCACGCTGGTCAACGCTGAAGGTTTCCTCAAAAAAATGTGCGATACCGGCATGTTGCAACTGAGCGTCCTGAGTAGCTGCTGCATTATTTGTCAGAGTAAACAAACGAAACCCTGTGTCCTGCAATTGGGTCAACGCTGCGGTAACATCCGGATAAAGCGGCAGCGTTTTCATTACATGCTGAAAACGCGCAATTTCCCGTTCTGTGCATGCAACATTAGCGATATCAGCCTGCATTTTCAGCGTAGCGACCCCCAGTTCACCAAATGGCTGATAATGATCGATCAGTGAAAGCGACTGAGAATAAAGAATCGTTTGTGCAAACCAATCCCGCATCGCGCGCGGTGTGCCAAATATTTCGGTAAAAAAGGGCGTTAATGCCTGGATATCCAGCAGAGTTTCATTAACATCAAAAACTAACGCAGGCAGCGTTTTCATTCAGTACTCCTGACAGCAAATTTAATGACGATCGCTGATTCCAAATCAAACCGCGCGTCTTATTTAGCGTAGTGCATGCCTTCCAGTTTCATACCGTCCGGGTCGAAGAAAAAAACCGCGTAATAGTCGGGATAATAGTAGCCTGCAGCATCAACAATGGTGACGCTGTTCTCTTCCAGCCAGGCCTGTAAATGATCCACATCCTCACGATTATTGAGTGACCAGGCATAGTGATGAAAGCCGGGGTTACCGAGTCGATAGGGATTTTTCAGACCCTGTTCATCGGCCTGATAAATCCATAAGCGGGTGGTGCCGTCAGTCCAGCCCATCGCCTGGGGTTTCTCATCCAGTACCTCAAAACCAAGAAAAGTCATCAATCCATGATAGAAGGTTCGCGACTGAGAGAAATCGCTGACCGATAACACAATATGATCCACGGCCCGTACACGTGACATGGTTTACCTCCGCAAACGCGCTACGTAAAACTTAAGCGTAGACAACGGTTGATGATCCTTCCTGAATCCACGGCTGACCGCAGGTTCGTCCTGTGCCGCAACCGGGGAAAAATGCGGTGAGTCGCATTGAAGCACATGAAATCGACCCGTTGGTTTTTCTGCTACGGCTTATAGTTAACAGAGAAATCACACACGCTAAAAAGGTGAGGGGAAATAATATGGCAGGTGGAAAAAAAAGCGTCGCAGGTACCACCATTGTTATCACTGGCGCGTCCAGCGGTTTTGGTCGCGGGGCTGCGCTGGCGCTGGCAAAGCAGGGCGCGCAGGTCGTGCTTGCCGCCCGACGCGAGGCCGCATTGACAGCGCTGGCGGCAGAGATTAATGCGGCGGGAGGAAAGGCCCTGGCCGTGCCTGTCGATGTCAGCAATGCCGCAGATATAGCGCGTTTGGCTGAGGATGCTCAGCAACACTTTGGCCATATCGATACATGGATTAACAATGTCGGCGTCGGGGCGCTTGGATATTTTTGGGATATTCCTGTAGAGGATCATGCGCGCCTTATCGATGTTAATCTCAAGGGTTTGCTCTATGGTGCCCATGAGGCGCTGCGTCGTTTTATTGCCCAGGGCTATGGCACGCTGATTAATGTAGGCTCAGTCGACAGTAAGCTGCCGTTGGCCTTCCAGAGTTCCTACGCCGCCTCCAAAGCAGCGGTTCTAAGCCTTGGCCGAAGCCTGAATGAAGAATTGCGGCTCAGCGGTCAGGGCGAAAAGATAAAAGTCGCGACTGTTATGCCCTGGGCGGTGGATACGCCATGGTGGACACACGCAGCCAACTATAGCGGACAGGCGCCTCGCATGGCGGCCATGGATGATCCTTCAAAAGTTATTGAGGCGCTGGTTGCTGCCTGTATCCATCCAGAAGAGGAAATATCCGTGGGCTGGAAAGCTCACGCCGCGAAAATCTCACATAATTTGTTTCCTGATTTAACCGAGCGGATGTCAGCCAACATTGCCGGACGCGAGATTGACAAGGCATCTCCAGTTGCGCCAAACAGTGGTGCCATTTATCAGCCGATGCAAAATACCACGACCATTGATGGCAATATTCGGGCGCGAATGAAGCAGGAAGATAGCGAGAAAAAATAACCGATGGTCTGGTGGCAACGTCTTTATAGTAAAGCGCGCGTTTGAGCCCGGCATGCCGATAGCAAGGAAGTAGGATCCGCGCATTTTACAGGGGGATCGTGAGCCACCATTTTTATGCCAGCGCGACGTCATGAAACGCGCCCAGTTTTTAAAGACAGGCGTCGCGCCAAAGACGCCATTTTTACGGCAAGATGGATGCCTGAAAGAGGCCTGATTTTACGCTCCGCAATCTTGGTTCGCATAATGTATATTATGTTAAATTAAGGAACTGATACAGAAGATGGTCTGATGTGGATGCCTCATCATGCTGATTCTTCGCAGCCCTTCTCCAGGTACAGGCCCCCGCCAACTGGGCTTTGTACTAATGGCAAACGTGATCAGTAATCATTTTTTTATCCGTTCTCCCGGCGAAGAAAATCTGTGTGACCACTCGCAGCCAGGCATTTCAGTTCATTAAAGGTTCGCATCCGGCGCTTATGACTACCTATTCATCCATAAATAAAGTAGAGATGCGTTGAAACGTTTCTCCGTTGTGTAGAAATGCTGTAACTACGGAAGGATCAAATTGTAAACCTGAATTTTCAGCAATGATGGCCGCAGCCTGTTCATGCGACATGCCTTCTTTATAAACTCTGTTGCTGATCAGTGCATCGTACACGTCAGCGACAGCCATCACTCGGGCGCTGAATGGAATATCTGTGCCTGTTAAACCTTCAGGATAGCCCTTCCCGTCCCAGCGTTCGTGATGGCTGCCGGCAATATCTATCGCGCAGCGCAAAAAAATCCCGGGCTCACGTAGCTTATCCGCCGTATCCGACAGTAGCCTTTTGCCGATGGAGGTATGAGATTTTATTACATTGAATTCTTCAACCGTTAAACGTCCCGGCTTGAGCAAAATCGAGTCTGGAATAGCAACTTTACCTACGTCATGCAGCGGCGCGGCATGAAATAAAGCATCAACAAAAAAAGGAGATTGGGCTTCTGGGTGACCTTGCTCATGTAGCCATTCCGCGAGGCATTTAACATAATGCTGCGTTCGACTAATATGCCCTCCTGTTTCTGGATCACGGGTATCACATATGGCTGCCATAGCGTGCAGTAGCGCATGGTTAGTATTTTCAAGATCTTCCTTCCAAATACTTAGATTTTTCCGCAGCACAATATATTCAATGATTTCATGAATAAAGGTCAGAATTAGCATGCCTGGAATGCAATAGATAACTGGTAGCCATATGTTATAGAAATAAAGCGCCCCGACCATCACCGCAAAAGCCAGCAAAACAGACAGCAGCACGGTAAAGGTACGCTGTGCAAAACTTACACTCTTAAAATAGAGAATATTGGTCAGGCCTAGTAGTAAAATGCACGTTAGCTCATGCCAGTTCAAAATCCAAACTGGATGTATAATTAACTGATTATTAATGATGTTATTCAGTAAAGTGGCATGTATCCCTACCCCCGGCGTATTTCGATGTGAGGGGGTCATTACGTTGTCATGCAGTGCCGCTGCGGTAGAACCGATAAGAATAAACGGCTCAGGTAACGTTATTGGCGTGCCTGCGAGGATAGCAGCCGCAGGTACGCTGACGTAATTATTATCGTTGGGATAAAAATTCAGCCAGGCCCGCCCTTCATTATCAATTGGAATTTTATACTGGCCGACATTGATTACGCAGCCCCAGAAAGAATCTTCAATCTTTATTTTGCTGACATGCTCTTTTTCCATCAACATCGCCAACGTAAATGAAGGCAGCACCCCTTCCGGGGTGTCGATTAACATTGGGATACTGTGTAAAATACCATCCTGATTGTTGAAGAAATTTACAAACCCGTTGCGGGTCAACGCGTCATTAATGATGGGGATATTTTTTATAATACTTTCAGCCTGCGGCACAATATGATTAGCCGTAACATAAGGCGGGATAAGAGTGGTGTCGTGATGATGAGCCAGCTTTAATTGCACGGAACCGACTACCGGCCTTTTATTCCGTAACACACTCGCCAGGTAAGCATCATTATCCAGCATTCCCTTCGGCACGCCAATATAAGACATATCTATGCCAAACTCGGTTTTGTAGCGCTGTCGTATATAGTCTAATGAAGTTCGATCACTTTCTGAGAAGAGAATATCCAGCCCAATGACCTGTGTCGAATGACGCCTGAGGGCATTAAGCAGATTACCTAAAATATAACGGGGCCACGGCCACTGGCCAACAGTATGCAAGCTACTATCGTCAATATCTACTACCGCCACCGATGGCTCGCCAGGTTGCACAGGAAGCATAATGCTTATCAACGACTGCAATCGATCTTCAGCGTTGATAAACAAATTTTTCGATAGCGGAATAAAGACCAGCCAGGCGACGGTGAAAGCGATACCGGCAATATACTGCGCGCGATTTTTTTCTTTAGAGCGAGTAACCGGCATATCAATGCACCATGATTTCAACCCGCCTGTTCTTCGGTTGGGGTTTTCCTGCTGATGTTTTAATCAAGGGATCAAAAGGCCCATGATAACGGACGTCAATTGCCTCCTTCTGAAACCCTCCCCGGAGAAGTATTCTTTTTACAACCAGTGCCCGACGCAATGAGAGATCCATGTTATAGCGGTTGCTTCCCATACTGTCGGTATGACCTATAATGGTGATTTGACAGGGTTCACGCTGAAGGCAATCGTTTTTAACACGGTTAATGATCTGCGATCGGGAACTCTGCGGCTTAACTGAATCGTTATTAAACCAGACAGTCTGACTGGTCAGGGGCGCGGGCTCAGCTGCAAACAGCGCCGGTTTTTCCTGGCGAGCTTCCTCGGGCGATAATTCGCTCTCATGGACTCCCAAAATGGAATCACCAATGGTTTGCCCTGATTTTACGAGCGTAACCGGCAGCCCACCGTCGTTTTTAACTATCACATTACCGACATGCCCTGTCATATCAGGTAAGAGCGTCACTTTGGTACTGCTGCAGCATGTCAGTAACATGACGACAGGTAATAAAATGATCTTTTTCATTCAAATTACCCCTTAATTTACGGTCACGAGAAAACGGGTGCCTCTGACGGCAATAATCGTTGTAGGTGTCTTAAATTTTACGGAGGATGGCGATAATTTTCCTAATCTTCCGGAGGCATAAATAGCCGAGCCCCGACTTAATAAAACATCAAATGAATAGGTGTTTTTTAGGGGGGTGTAGGTATATTTATTAATTTTAAACTGACTGTTAGCATCTAACGCAACCGTCGTACCATCGCTAAAGCTTAAACCTGCATAGCCATTTTTCCCGGTCTGTAAAATATCCCCTTCAAATACGCTGGATCCTGAACTTAGTAACTCGCATGTACTGGCCGTAACCCGACACGTATGCTCTGTTTTTTTAACCACAGCGACCTTTTCCTGAGCGGCATTAACCCCGGTTGCTAACAGCATTAGCACAAGGAAAATAAATAATTTCATTATGTTAATCATATAATCTCCGGTATTTAAGCAGTTCAAAATCAGCTTCGGTCAAACAGATTTTGTACAGGAGGACGAATAAAACAGAACGGATGCTTACTGCTCAGCCTTCAGGCCATTCTTACCGGCTTTTTTTATCTGATATACATAGGCATCTGCTCTTTTAATCGTATCTTCAAGCGAATCTCTAAACTTAGCTAAACCCGCAGAAAAACCTGGCAGGTCAAGTTTTTTTCCGCCATCGAAAATAATGCTTTTATGAGAGCCAGAGCGCAGCCGGTTAATCAACGCTTTTGCATCCTCAAATTTAATGTTATGGAGCATAATAATAAATTCATCGCCGCCAAAACGAACGATAACATCCGTCTCACGTAAAAACTGACGTAGCATTTCAGTGAATGCAATAAGAATCCTGTCACCTGTCAGGTGGCCATAGGTATCATTTATCTTTTTAAAATCATCCAGATCCAGCATAATAAGATAATCAGGCTTCTCTTCCTTAATCGCCTGTTCCAGATAACGCCGGTTATAGGCTCCGGTCAGTAAATCGATATAGAGCTTTTTTCGCTCGTGAACCAGCCGGATATAAATGACGGTACGCCAGATAGCAAACGTTAACGGTATTAGCAGCAGGAAGACTAAATTAATTCCCTGCAAAATATGAAGGTTACTTTCCAGTTCATTTATATCAGCCTCACTCTCATGCTGGGTTTTGTCTACCTCGCCGTTTTGTACTTTTATGTTGCGGCAGAGGTTTTGGTTATTCTGTAGCCCTCTTTTTTTCAACAAATTCGGACTATTTTCCTTGAGTAGGTCGGGCGTAAACCTCCCCTCTGTGTTCGGAATGGAATTCTGATAGTCAGGAATACCCTTATCATTAGCGCAAAGAATAAGTAAGCTTCTGGAGATTTCCTGTTCCAAAGACCAATGCTCAAGAAATCTTGTTTTCAATAATTTATTAATCCTCTCATGCTCACTTGCATTCAAATAAAATACGCACAATAGAGAAAGCGCCGAAATAATCAGCACGATATAGGATATAAAAATATCTTTCTGTTTTTTCATAGAGACTGAATACCATGCATTATCGTCAGCGAACCCCGACAGCCCATTTTAACGCCGCATCAAATGCAATTTACATATTTATTAATATGGTGCCATGCAACATTGATAATATTAACCTAAAGTTTTAACACCCCCATAATATTTATAGGATCTTCTTTTTTCTTATGTTTTTTAATTGCAGTATTGTAAAGCTTATAACCTCTTTTACCAGTAAAATAAGATAGTCCGCCCCTAGCTATAACCCTTTGAATAAAAAGATAAAACATGAGTATATTATTATGCACTAATGATGGATGCCAAGTTGAGCAGGTATATCCGGTTTTTTAATCTAGTTAAATTGCAATATTTGGCTTTTAATTCTAAAATTTAGCGCTCTTAGCCATATTAAACTCCAGATATGGCCATTTTTCTTTCAAGCTTGTTCTGATATTGTAAAAACCCATTATCAACACTCGAAAAAATTGTAAAAACATTAACACAACGCCATTAAAAGGCTGCGAGATATCCCTTAACGATTGTTTACCTATATTGAGCGCCATACTATAGCGGTAACATATAATTAACTTTTTATGTAAAACCCGAAAGCAACATTTATAAAGGTACCTTCGTGATTGAGCCAACCACTTCCACCAGGAAAAATACCCACTTAGTACGTTTAGCACGCCAGTACCAAAGGCTTCTCAAACAATATAAAAACAGACAAAACGAAGTATTACTACAGGATGTGGCTGATGTGCTTGCCTGTACACCGCGCTATGCACGTACTCTGCTAAAAGATATGAAACAGATGGGGTGGATTAGCTGGGCTTCTTTACCAGGGAGAGGCAAACTAAGCCAGCTACAGTGTCGACTGGATGATAATGCCCTTCAGGAAATGACGACCGATCCGGTACAACCTCTTATCAGCGCATCCTTTTCGGCCCCGCTGGATTCTGTTTCATTCCCGGAGGGCGATAGCTTTATCCTCTCCTATTACCGTTCTTTGCCTGCAATTGTCCCCTCTTTTTCTGCCATGCATGCCAGTCGCCATTTAATTCGTATGGTCCATGCAGGTTTAATGAAATACCAGGATGGCAATACCCATCTCATATTTGGACTGGCGCATCACTGTAAGACGTCCGCCGACAGGCTGACCTGGCAGTTTTATCTGCGATCCGGTCTGATTTGGCATAACGAAGAAAAAGTAAGCGCAAATCAGCTTTTGCACGGGCTGAATGCACTAATCGGGACGCCGGTTTTACCCTATGTAAAAAGCATTAGCGCAGACGAACAAAGTATTCTGTTCCATTTAACACAGCCGGATGAAATGTTAATTCATCGGCTCGCGCATCCAGCCTGTTCGCTACCTCACCCTGTTTATCCGACCGTAGGTCTTGGGCCGTTCAGAGTAGTTGAACATAGCGATCAACAGGTAAAACTGTCGCGCTTTCCATTCTGGTATAGTGAAATGCCCCTGGCGGCTACCATTACGCTGGAAACCCGGCTGCGTAAAATAGCGGACTGGGGCATGATTAGCCTGGAAACGCCACAATCAAAACGGCGTGATGAACGCATAAAAACCATTACTCTCGCCGATACCTTTTCTTTTATGGCGTTTAATCAATGCAAGAGCAATGCACTGACGCGGCATCAGCGCATGATGGTGATGGAAGTTGCACGAAGCGTCGCTCGTAGAATGATTTTGAAACAGGCGGATCTCCTCCCGCTCCCGGAATGGCTCACCATGCCTATGGATAATCCCGATCCGGTAACACTGCCGCCCACTCTTGCGATGGCCTACTTTAGTACACCCGGTACCGATAGGTTTGTCCGGTTACTGGTAAAAAACCTCAAGCTTATGGGCTGCCAGTTATCCGTGACGCCGATACACAACGCTTACTGGTTGTCGCCTGGTAAAAATTGGGAACAGATGGATATTTCCCTTGGCTATCTGAATAGTCGCCAGGAAGCGGCCTTTACCTATGAAGAACGCTGGCGTCACAGCCAAATGGCGCGGGCATTCTGGCCAGCGGAAATTCAACATCGCATTTCGGCGCTGTTAAACCGCTCGGTCAGGAGAAGCTGTGCAGACCACCAGCAATTCATAATCAATCTGATGCGTTATGCAATTCGTCATAAGCTGATAAATCCGCTTTATGAAAAAAACCACACTCTCCATTATCCTGCGTCCGTACGCGGTATTAAATGTCATCCTCAATGCTTTCCAGACTTTACCTCACTGTGGATCGATAACGCAGATCAGCGCGATTAAGTGACGGCGTCACTTAAAGATAATGGCGCATAAATTTGCAAGTAATAAACAATTGCACGAAACAATTGATAAGTGACAGTGTCACAAGAAGAGCAGCAATTTCCAGGCGAGATGTCAGAAAATGAGTTAAATGCACAAAAAGCTATCAATAAAAAGGCTGGTTTCTTACCAGCCTTTTCACCTGTGATTTCAATGATGACAAGCAATACCTATCATTGATTCACCTTCGCCGCCAACCTTACAGCGCCATATCGTGCTGAGGTTCAGCCGCTTTCTGCGCCTGTGGCTGAGCCGCCGGCGCTTCCGTGGTTTTGCCTGCCATGTTGATCACCGGCGGTTTAGTCAGCTGCAGCGTAGCTGCGGTGTCGTTCCAAACCTGCTGCGCCAGCGCCGGATCGTCATTCAGTTTCTTACCGTAGCTCGGTACGAAATGACGAATTTTCGCCTGCCATTCCGGGGTCTTAAATTGCTCCGGGAACAGCTGCTTGACGACATTCAGTGCAATCGGTGCTGCGGTTGATGCACCTGGTGAAGCGCCTAACAAGGCCGCCACGGTTTTCTGCTGATCGGTCACAATTTCCGTTCCCAGTTTCAGCACGCCGCCCTTCTCTTTATCTTTCTTGATGATCTGTACGCGCTGGCCAGCCTGGATCAGTTTCCAGTCTTCTTTCTTCGCGTTCGGATAATACTCATTCAGCGCGGCGAAACGGTCGTCATCGCTCAGCATCACCTGACCAATCAGATATTTGACCAGGTCAAAGTTATCCATACCCACATTCGCCATCGGCACCACGTTTTTGGTGGTCGTCGTACTCAGCAGATCGAACAGCGAACCGTTTTTCAGGAATTTGGTTGAGAAGGTGGCAAAAGGTCCAAACAGCACAACCTGTTTGCCATCCAGAAAGCGGGAATCCAGATGCGGAACAGACATCGGCGGCGCACCAACGGAAGCCTGGCCATAGACTTTCTGATTATGACGTTTCGCAATCTCCGGGTTTTCTGTAACCAGGAAAGAACCGCCGACCGGGAAGCCTGCATAGTTATCCGCTTCAGGAATGCCGGTCTCCTGCAGCAGCTTCAGCGCCCCGCCGCCTGCGCCGATAAAGACATATTTGGCATCAACGGCACGGGTTTCGCCGTTTTTGGCATCTTTAATGGTGACATGCCAGGAGTTATCGCCGTTACGTTTAAAGTCAGTAACTTCAGACGAGGTTTCCAGCTTGAAGTTGTCGTTCTTCTTCAGGCTGCCAATCAGCTGACGGGTAATTTCACCATAGTTAACGTCAGTGCCGACCGGCGTCCAGGTCGCGGCCACCTTCTGCTGCGGATCGCGGCCTTCCATAATCAGCGGCGACCATTGTTCGATCTGCTTATGATCGGTAGAGAATTTCATGCCCTGGAACAGAACGGTTTTCTGCAGCGCCTGATAACGGCGGCTCAGATAGTCCACGTTCTTATCGCCCCAGACAAAGCTCATGTGTGCGGTGGAATTGATAAACGAGTGCGGATTATTCAGCACGCCGTTTTTAACCTGCGCCGACCAGAACTGACGGGAGATCATAAAGGCTTCGTTAATTTCCAGCGCCTTCGTCACGTCGATTGAACCGTCTGCACGCTCTGGCGTGTAGTTCAGTTCCATATTTGCCGAGTGCCCCGTCCCCGCATTGTTCCAGCCGTTAGAGGATTCCAGCGCGACGCCGTCGAGTTTCTCAACCATGATCTGTTTCCAGTCAGGCTGCAGCTCTTCAAGAAAAGTACCCAGCGAGGCGCTCATGATGCCACCGCCGATCAGCAGGACATCGGTTTTTTCTGGTGCAGTTTCAGCGTGCGCAGCAGGAGCCACTAATAAAGCCAAAAGGGAAAGCGAAGGCAGAACTTTTGTTGATTTAATCATGCTTAATCTTCAATATATCGCGTGGTGGTTAAAAAAAGACGGCTAATATTAAAATATTGTTACTTGTTAGTTGATTTATTTTTAGTTTTTTAATTTAAAAAACAGCGCTGCCACTTTCTTTAGTTTCAAAACCTACTGCATTGAGAATTAAAGCAATCTTGTGAACCCGTCCCGGCAGTTAAAATCCGCGTCGAAGCGCCCAATGAAACTCAGCATGTTGACCGCGTTAATGATGAGCGCGGTGATATTTACCGTACTGCTTAGCGTTCATTTCCTCTATTTTATTCAGATTGATGATTTCACCCATTCGCACGTAAAAGATAAGGCCCTGGCCGTCGCGCGCACGCTGGCCGAAGATCCGCAGATTCAGCGCGGCCTGACGTTGCCCGCTACTGAGGGGCTGATCCAGCCTGTTGCCAGGGCGGTGCAAAAGCGCAACGACCTGCTGTTCGTCACCGTTACCGATATGCGCGGCATTCGTTATTCCCATCCGAACAGCCAGTTAATTAATAAACGTTTTATGGGTGACGATCTGCAGCCTGCACTGGCCGGACATGAAAACATTTCCTATAACCACGGCACGCTGGTTGAAGCGTTGCGCGTGTTTACGCCGGTATTTAACGCCCATCATCAGCAAATCGGCGTGGTGGCGATCGGAATTTCACTCAGCGATGTTACGGCGCAGATTGGTAAAAGCCGCTGGAACATTTTCTGGAGCATTCTGTTAGGCGGCTCGGTGGGATTGCTGGGCGTGCTGATGCTGGTGCGACGGTTGAAAACCATTCTGCTTGGCCTCGAACCCCATGAAATTTCCAGCCTGTTTGAACAGCGGCAGGCCATCCTCGATTCGGTTAAAGAAGGCGTTATCGCGGTTGATGCCGACGCGCGCGTCACGCTGATCAACCAGGCCGCCCAACAGCTGCTGCTGGAAACGGCGATCAAAGCCCCTGTCAGCGGCGAGCCCATGCCTGAAAACGCGCTGTTGCTGCGTTCCCTGCGCGAAGCGCTGCATGAAGGCAAAGCCCGCTACGATGAAGAACTCAACGTGCGCGGCCGCATTATGATCGGTAATACGGTGCCGGTGCGCAGCCGCGAGCAGATTATCGGCGCGGTCTGTACCTTTCGCGATAAGACAGAAATCAGCCAGCTGATGAAGCGGCTTGACGGCATGGTCAGCTACGTCGATGCGTTACGTGAACGCTCCCATGAATTCATGAATAAACTGCACGTTATTCTTGGCCTGCTGCATATGAAAAACTATGCCCAGATGGAAGCTTACATTTTAAAAACCGCCAATAATTACCAGACGGAAATTGGTTCTCTCCTGCAACGCATCAAGCCGCCGGTTATTGCCGGATTTTTATTAAGTAAAATCAACCGGGCCTCTGATAAAGGGCATCGTTTAATTCTCAGCGACGCCAGCTACCTGCCCGATAACGGCAGTGAACAACAGGTTGCAGCGCTGGTTATTATTCTCGGCAATTTAATTGAAAATGCGCTGGAGGCGTTGGATCAACAGCCGGGAGGCGAAATTCACCTTTTATTGCATTACCAGAACGGATGGCTCTCCTGCGAAGTGAGCGATGATGGCCCGGGCATTCCTGCCACGCTGGAAGCGGATATCTTCAGGAAAGGCTTTTCTTCAAAAGGCGATGAGCGCGGGATGGGACTGTTTCTGGTCAGGCAGCAAACAGAAAGTCTTGGCGGAAATATTAACGTCGAATCAGAACCGGGCGTATATACCCAGTTTTTTGTACAGCTCCCGTGGGCAAAGGAAACAGCGCATGATGAATGTATTGGTGGTTGACGATGACGCGATGGTCGCTGAGCTTAACCGCTGCTATATAAACCAGATTTCAGGGCTAACCTGCTGTGGTACAGCCTCAACGCTCCAGCAGGCAAAAGAGCGTTTACAGCAGGAGCCGCCGGTCGATCTCATCCTGCTGGATATTTATATGCAGCAGGAAAACGGACTCGATCTACTCGCTGAACTGCGCCACTCGGCTTATGCCGTTGACGTCATTATTATCTCGTCTGCGGCAGATGCAGCCACCATCAAAACCTCGCTTAACTATGGCGTGGTCGATTATCTGATCAAACCTTTCCAGTTTTCCCGCTTTGAAGAAGCCTTAACCCACTGGCGGCAAAAACGGTCGCAAATGGATAACCAGCAGTATTATCAGCAGGCGGAGTTGGATCGATTGATTCATGGCCGCGCAGCCGACGCCGGTGAACAGAAACGGCTGCCCAAAGGATTAACGCCGCAAACCCTGCGTACATTATGTCAGTGGATTGAGGCGCATCCCGACAGCGAATTTTCTACCGACGAGCTGGCCGCCGAAGTGAATATATCGCGCGTCTCCTGTCGCAAGTACCTGATCTGGCTGGCTGAAATAAACATCCTGTTCACTACTATCCATTACGGCGCAACCGGAAGGCCGGTTTACCGCTATCGTTTGCAGGCGGAATATCATTCTTTGCTGAAGCAGTATTGTTAACACGCTTACTGCCGGTAAGCCTCGCGACCTGCCGGCAGGCACACTATCAGCAACTAGCGCCAGCCCAGTTCAGGCGCAACCTGGGTCAAAATCGCTTCCAGCACATGCGCGCAATAATCGACGCCCAGCTGATTGGGAATGGTCAGCAGCAAGGTATCCGCTTCGGCAATCGCCTCATCCTGTTTCAGCTGCGCAATCAGCTTCTCCGGCTCCGCCGCATAGCTACGGCCAAAAATCGCGCGCGTTTTCTCATCCAGATAACCGACTTGATCGCCCTCCTGTCTGCTGGCGCCGAAGTAAGCACGATCTTGTTCATTCACTAACGGGAAAATGCTGCGGCTGACCGACACGCGCGGCTTACGGGCGTGCCCCGCTTCCAGCCAGGCGGCGCGATACGCGCGGATCTGTTTTGCCTGCTGAATATGAAACGCCTCGCCGGTTTCGTCGTCTTTCAGCGTGGAGCTTTGCAGATTCATCCCCAGCTTCGCCGCCCATTGCGCCGTGGCATTGGAGCCGGATCCCCACCAAATGCGGTCGCGCAATCCTTCTGAAAAAGGTTCCGGCCTTAGCAGTCCCGGCGGGTTCGCAAACATCGGCTGCGGATTCGGTTTGGCAAATCCCTCGCCGCGCAATACATCAAGCAACACTTCGGCATGACGTCGGCCCATATCCGCGTCGCTTTCGCCCTCCTGCGGCTGATAGCCAAAATAGCGCCAGCCGTCGATCACCTGTTCCGGCGAGCCGCGACTAATGCCCAACTGTAGACGCCCGCCGGCGATCAAATCCGCCACGCCCGCCTCTTCTGCCATATAGAGCGGATTCTCATAACGCATATCAATCACGCCGGTGCCGATCTCAATACGTTTAGTCCGCGCGCCTACCGCCGCCAGCAGCGGAAACGGCGCGCTGAGCTGACGGGCAAAATGATGCACGCGGAAATAAGCGCCATTGGCGCCCAACTCTTCCGCCGCCACCGCCAGCTCAACGGATTGCAATAACGCATCCGCTGCGGTACGTGTTGCCGACTGGAATGATGGCCCCCAATGACCAAATGAGAGAAAACCAATTTTTTTCATAGCGTTGCCTTTTCTGATGCCGCCGAGCCATACCGGAACCCGCTCCGGCTTTATGATTAACTGTAGCGTATCAGGCAAGCACTTTTCATCAACCTGTCTGCGCCCTTTTCATTACCGCTGTTTAACAGTAAGCCGAGGCTTACAGGCGCACGCAAACAACATGTAAGCCACATTTGACGCGCTGTAAACTTTCCCTTACCCTTCGCGCATCTTTTATAAGCGGAACCGTAAATTCAGGGGAAAGCGTGAAAAACCGCACTTTTGGCAGTGTATTTATCGTTGCCGGCACCACCATTGGCGCCGGTATGTTGGCGATGCCGTTGGCTGCCGCAGGGATTGGACCGGGTTTTACCCTGTTATTGCTGGTCGGGCTGTGGGCGTTAATGTGCTATACCGCGCTGTTGCTGGTTGAAGTCTATCAGCACGCGCCGGCAGATACCGGACTGGGCACGCTTACCCGCCGCTACCTGGGGCGTCCGGGCCAGTGGTTAACCGGATTCAGCATGCTGTTTTTGATGTATGCCCTGACCGCTGCCTATATCAGCGGTGCGGGCGAACTGCTGGCCGCCAGCCTGAGTCAGTGGTTCTCAACGCATATTTCCCCAGGCAGCGGCGTGCTGCTGTTTACGCTGATTGCCGGCAGCGTGGTCTGCATCGGTACGCATATGGTCGATATGTTTAACCGCATACTGTTCAGCGCCAAAATCATTTTGCTGGTAGTGATGCTGGCGCTGATGATGCCGCATATTCATCACACCAATCTGCTGACGCTGCCGCTGGAAAAAGGGCTGATGCTCTCCGCGATTCCGGTGATCTTTACCTCGTTCGGCTTTCACGGCAGCGTGCCCAGCATCGTCAATTACCTGCATGGCGATCTGCGCAAGCTGCGCTGGGTGTTTATTACCGGCAGCGCTATTCCGCTGGTGGCCTATATCTTCTGGCAGCTGGCGACGCTGGGTGCGATTGAGCAAAGCACCTTTCTCGCTCTGCTCGCCAACCATGCCGGGCTGAACGGACTGCTGCAGGCGATTCGTGAAGTTGTCGCCTCTCCGCACGTTGAGCTGGCAGTCCATCTGTTTGCCGATCTGGCGCTGGCGACCTCTTTCCTCGGCGTATCGCTGGGGCTGTTTGATTACCTGGCGGATCTTTGCAAGCGTAACGCTAACGTTACAGGCCGGATGCAGAGCGGTCTGATGACCTTCCTGCCGCCGCTGATGTTTGCCCTGTTCTATCCGCAAGGTTTTGTGCTGGCGCTGGGTTACGCGGGCGTCGCGCTGGCGGTGCTGGCGCTGATCATTCCCTCAATGCTGGTCTGGCGTAGCCGTCAGCAGCACGGTACAGCGCAATATAACGTGGCGGGTGGCAAGCCCTTACTGCTGGTGGTTTTTCTGTGCGGCATCGGCGTGATCGTGATTCAGATGCTGCTGGCGCTGGGCTGGTTGCCTGAAGTGGGATAATCCTGTCTCACTCAATCAACTCACCTGAAACTGACCCGCGACGGGCTTTTGGTCCCGCCCGCGGGTTAAGCAAACTGGCGCAAGCGCGCCCTCCGCGTTGCCCTGAGAAAGCTGGCGACGGGCACGCAACCATAAAAAAAGCGGCCCGCAGGCCGCTTCTTCAGGCTATCTCATGCTATCGGCTAATGACGTACCGGAACGCCGCCGCCGTGCGTGATGAAAGCGCTTATTTATCTTTGCCGAAACCCTGCTTCAGCAGCGCAGGCAAGACGTCAGGGAAATAGATGTTTTTGTAGTAGTTGCCGACGGTGTGGCTCCAGTCCTCGCCGCCGTCGCGGTTAATGGTTTTCCAGTGCTGCTCCAGCTCCACGTTGAATGCCGCGATGCTTTCTTGCAGGCCCGCCTGCTGATATTTCTCTTCATGACGGAAGGTTGAGATCGGCAGACGTGGCTTAATGTCGGCAGGCTGATCGACATAGCCCAGCGCCAGACCTACCAGTGGGAAAGTCAGCGGCGGCAGCTCAAACAGCTCGATAAACGCTGCCGGATCTTTTCATGCCGCCGATCGGCACCACGCCCAGGCCCTGCGCATGTGCGGCGGCCATGGCCGAAGCCAGCGCAATGCCAACATCGGTGCTGCCGGAAACGATACTTTCAATACTTTCATGGGCAATTTGCTGCTGATCGATCAGCGTCATCGCCTCGCGCGTTTTGTGCATATCCAGCACAAAGGTGATGAACACAGGCGCCTGTGCGATCCACGGCTGGCCGCCCGCCAGTTCGGCAATTTTCGCTTTTGTCGCCTTATCACGCGTCACAATCACCGAAACCTGCTGTGAGTGAACAGAGGTCGGCGCACGGTAAGCGGAAAGGATAATGTTATCCAGAACGGCGTCAGGGATCGCTTTATCAAGATAGCTGCGGTCGCTGCGGTGATTAATCAGTGTTTCAATAACCGGATTCATGCTCTTTCCTTTGCGATAAAAATTCGGGTGAAGTGTAGTGGAGCGCGTTTTCAACGGCTTGCCACTCTGTGCCGCACCTGTTGCAGGCCCGAACGTGCCTTCCCTGGCGCGGCTGTCAGACATTGCTATTGCACGAGTTTTTCGTCGCGCACCTGGTACATTTTTTGATTATCGGGGCCGATAAAGTCGCTGGCCGGTTGGCCGATGGTCAGATTATCAAAGGCCGTCGATTTGTCCGGCTGATAATTACTGGCGTCATCCACCGATCCTTTACCGCTATAGCGGGCGATATAAGGATACGGGAAGACCGGACGAGTCGCTTTCAGCGCGACGGCGGGGGTGGCAAACGGCTGGCTGGGTTTCTGCATGCCATGGAACTGCTTCTCAGCCGACGCGCCCGGCGCCGGAGGCATCATCACTGACTCTTCCGCCTGCGCGCGCTTGCCGGTAATAATTTTTTCCGGCGCGCGGCCCTGCTCGGTCCAGGCCATTAACGGCGTCAGCAGATCGATCTGATCGTAGCCTTCGCCGTTGCCGCAATGCGCTACGCCAGGCAGCAGGAAAAGACGCAGAAACTTATCGACGGCGGCCTCGCCCAGCGTTTTCTGTACGCCGCGATAGTAAGCGATGGAAAACGCCGGACTGATAGAGTCATCCGCCAGACCGTGCCAGATAATCAGCTTGCCGCCGCGTTTCAGATACCCGCTCAGGTTGGTATTCGCGGCGTTATACAACGGCGCCAGCTGTGCCACGGCGTCAAAGTTGCGGCGATTAAGCGGAAAATCGTTCATCGAGTGAATGTTTTGTTTGCCACCGGGCAGCAACACCGACTGGAGCGCGGGCAGCACCATGCTTTCAGACATCGAGTGCCCCGTAGCGCTATCCGGCACCGGCCAGCGCAGCTCCGATCCCAGCGGCAGACCGGCAGGAACAAACTGGTTGCCGTTGCTGTCATGCGCGCCGCGGTAGAGATTTTCCGCAACCTTAATCTCTTCGCGCGTCAGGCAGTCCGATCTCTCCGTTTGATGGTCGGCGCAGGTTTTTACCCAGCTGGCGGAAAAGGTACAGGCGTACGGGTTTTGCAGAATGGCATCGTCCACGCCTGACAGCGTCGGGCAGTTTTTGATTACCGCACGATGCAGGATCGGCAGGCGATCTTTCAGCAGAATGGCGCTGCCGTCCGGGCGCTGGTTCGCCGCCACATTCCAGCCATGATAAAAGGAGTTCTGAAACTGGAAGAAGCCCGCAGGCGCGCCAGCTGAAATTCCGTCGAAATCCTGCGGATAACGCTGGGCCTCCATCAGCGCCTCACGGCCGCCGTCGGAGCAACCCATAAAGTAGGCGTATTTCTGCGGCTGACCGTAGTAGGCCTTGATCAGAGCTTTGGTCAGCACCGCTGTCAGATGATTAGCGCGCCAGGCAAAATCGATGCGCTGTTGCGGATCTTCCGCCCAGCTGGCATTCATCATGCTGCCGCGGTGTCCCATATCGGTAGCCGCGACGGCAAATTCACCATTCATGGCAGGAACGCAGCCGCTGGCATTAGAAAGGCTGAGATTAATGTTGCCGCACAGGCCGCCGCAGCCCACCTGTAAAAAACGCTGCGTCCACTTCTCTGCGGGCAACGCCACTTCGACACCGATTTTCGGGGCAATGGTGGCGCTAACCTTACAAAAGGTGCCCTTTTCGCTGTGCATTGTCGCAACGGAAGTAATAGTGACCTGCGCGCCGACGCTGGCGCTGAAATCCTGTTGGTTAAGCTGTTCGCAGGCGGCAACCGGCGTCACCACCGGCAGGCTTTGCGCCGCTTTCGCTGGCAACGCGGCCAGCAGCCAACAGCCTGCCGCCAGACACAAAATAAGACTTCGTTTGCCCCACTGGCTCATGTTTTGTTTCCTTTCAGATGCAGTTTGCAGAGTTAAACGGGAAGTAAATACCATTTTTAGAGCGGCCGCGCTAAAGAGACGGGTAAGGAAAACGTAAGGGGAAAAGTGACGGCAAAACGGGAAAGTGAATTTAACCAACAGGAAAATTAAAAACGTTACGGATTTATATTTCTATTAAACAGGAGGTTACCTAAGGTGACCCCTCAGCAAAGCCCACGGCCGCCGATTAAATGTTAACCACATAAACTACGTGGACATTGCGTTTCAGGTAATCTTTACTAACTTTAATTACGAGTTCCTGTGTAACCCTTTGCTGTAGACGCCTTTTCGTCATCCGGCACCGATCCATTGCCACGGTGCCGGATTTTTTTATTTAACGACGGGCGCGAACCAACTGGTAACGGCGCGTAAAGTATTCAAACGGCGCGCTCCAGACGTGAACCAGTCGCGTAAAGGGAAAAATCAGGAAAATCGTCATTCCCAGCACCAGATGAACGCGATAAATCCACTCCACGCCATCCAACCAGGTTGAAGCATTACCCTGGAACGTCACCACCGACTGCGCCCAGCCCACCAGTTTCATCATCCCTACGCCGTCCAGATGACGTAACGAGAAGAGAATCGAGGTCAGGCCCAGAATCAGCTGGATCATCAAAATCCCCAGAATCACGATGTCGGCCCGGCTTGAAGTAGCGCGCACGCGCGGGTTAAACATGCGTCGCTTCAGCAGCATCAGGCCGCCGACCAGCGCCATCAAACCAAACACGCCACCGGCGATCATCGCCAGTTTCTGCTTGGTGGCGATCGCCAAAAAGGGTTCATAAACCCAGTGCGGCGTTAGCAGCCCGAACAGATGACCAAAGAAGATGCCGATAATGCCGATGTGAAACAGATTGGAGGCCAGACGGAAATTGCCTTTGTCGAGCATCTGGCTGGAACCGGCGCGCCAGGTGTACTGGCCGTAGTCATAGCGCAGCCAGCTACCGATAATAAATACCGTTCCGCACAGGTAAGGATAGATCTCAAAAAAGAAGATGTTCAGATAGTGCATTATTTCGGCCCTCCGGCTGACAAGTCCAGATATTGCGGTATGGGCTGCTGCTGGAAGCGTTGCTGATGCGCTTTTTCCTGCGAGGAGCCGCATTCCTGCGCCCGATCGTCGATAAATTTAATCTGTGCTTCTTCCCATACGGCATCCAGCGCCTGCCGGGTGTCATCGCGCGGCTCCTTACTCACCTGGCCCGCAACGCTGCTGCTGCGCAACGGACTGCCCGCCCAGGCGAGCAGCAGATCGAACAGTTCGCTGAACACGCTTTCGCGCTGTTTCAGCCGACCGCCAATCAGCGCCAGGATCGGGGCGACATCCTGTAACCCCTGACGCGCTGCCGTCTCCGGCAGCTGATTAAGGTACTCCAGGTAAAGCGGCAAATAATCCGGCAGTTCGCGACAGTCGAGCAGCAGGCCCGCCTGCTCATACTGTGCCAGCAGATCGACCATCGCCTGTCCACGATCGCGCGATTCGCCGTGAACATGTTCAAACAGTAGCAGCGAGGTGGCGCAGCCGCGATCGAAGGTTTCGCACCACTCCGACTGCCGATCCAGCAGCCCGCCGCTGAGCCAGGCGTCAGCGAAGGGCTGCAACAGCGGCGCCTCCTGCGCCACCAGCGCACGCAGTTCCTCCCTTTCCTCCCACAGCGCCTTATCCGGGTACTCCAGCAGCAGCGCGATCGCTTTCAGCAACATTACTCGCCCTCCGCTTTGTGGGTGATATTGATGGCGTCGATGCGGCGGCTGTTGAACAGGTTGAATTTACTGTCACTGCCGTGGCAGCCGTCGCCGAAGGTAAAGCCGCAGCCGTTACGTTCCGGGAAGGCGTCAGCCGCCAGTTCACGATGGCTGGTGGGGATGACAAAGCGATCTTCATAGTTCGCAATCGCCAGATAGCGATACATCTCTTCAACCTGCGCCACGCTCAGGCCGACCTGTTCGATACCGCTGGTATCGGTCACGCCGTCTACCGTCTGCGCGCGTTTGTAGTGGCGCATCGCCATCATGCGTTTCAGCGCGCGCAGCACCGGGGCGGTATCGCCGGCGCTGAGCAGATTCGCCAGGTACTGCACCGGGATACGCAAAGTTTCCACCGCAGGCAGCGCGCCATCCATCGGCAGCGCGCCCGCATCGGCCACCGACTGAATCGGCGACAGCGGCGGCACATACCAGACCATCGGCAGCGTGCGGTATTCCGGGTGCAGCGGCAGCGCCAGCTTCCAGTCCATCGCCAGCTTCCAGACCGGCGATTTTTGCGCCGCCTCCAGTACGTTCTCAGGAATGCCTTGCGCCAGCGCCTCGGCAATCACTTCCGGGTCGTTGGGATCGAGGAATACATCAAGCTGGCGCTCATAAAGATCGGTTTCATGTTCGGCACTGGCAGCTTCGGCAATACGATCGGCGTCATACAGCACCACGCCGAGATAGCGGATGCGGCCAACGCAGGTTTCGGAACAGACGGTCGGCATGCCCGATTCGATGCGCGGATAACAGAAGATGCACTTCTCCGATTTGCCGCTTTTCCAGTTAAAGTAGATTTTCTTGTACGGGCAGCCGCTGATGCAAAGACGCCAGCCACGACATTTATCCTGGTCGATGAGTACGATGCCATCCTCTTCGCGCTTGTAGATGGCGCCGCTGGGACAGGTGGCCACGCAGCTGGGGTTCAGGCAGTGTTCACACAGACGCGGCAGGTACATCATAAAGGTGTTTTCAAACTGGCCGTACATCTCCTTCTGCATCGCCACGAAGTTGCTGTCCTGGGAGCGCAGGCTGAATTCGCCGCCGAGGATCTCTTCCCAGTTCGGGCCCCATTCCACCTTTTTCATGCGCTTGCCGCTCACCAGCGAACGCGGTCGGGCGATGGGCTGATGTTTGCCCTCCGGCGCGTTATGCAGATGCTGATAGTCAAAGCTGAACGGCTCATAATAATCATCGATGCCCGGCACTTCCGGGTTGGCGAAAATTTTCGCCATCACGCCCGCCTTGCCGCCCAGACGCGGCTCCAGCTTGCCGTTGATTTTGCGGATCCAGCCGCCCTTCCATTTATCCTGATCTTCCCAGGCTTTCGGGTAGCCAATGCCCGGCTTGGTTTCCACGTTATTAAACCAGGCATATTCCATCCCCTCGCGTCCGGTCCAGACGTTTTTGCAGGTAATGGAGCAGGTATGACAGCCAATACATTTGTCGAGGTTCATCACCATGCCGACCTGTGAACGAATCTTCATTTCGCTTCCCCCTGCACCTGGTCAGTGCCTTCGCCATCCAGCCAGTTAATGTTTTTCATTTTGCGGATCATAATGAACTCGTCACGGTTGGAGCCGACGGTGCCGTAGTAGTTAAAGCTGTAGGCCAGGTGGGCGTAGCCGCCAATCATATGGGTCGGTTTGGGACAGATACGTGTAACGGAGTTATGGAAGCCGCCGCGCATGCCGGTCACCTCCGAGCCAGGAATATTGGTGATACGTTCCTGTGCGTGATACATCATGACCGAACCCGTCTTAACGCGCTGACTAACCACCGAACGGCAGGTCAGCGCGCCGTTGGCGTTAAACACTTCCACCCAGTCGTTATCTTTAATATCCAGCTCGCGCGCGTCCTCCTCGCTCATCCAGATAATCGGCCCGCCGCGCGACATAGTCAGCATCAGCAGGTTTTCACTATAGGTGGAGTGAATGCCCCATTTCTGGTGCGGCGTCAGGAAGTTCAGCGCCTTCTCTGGATAGCCATTCGACGGAATATGCTTCAGCTGCGTGACGCTGCGCGTATCGATCGGCGGGCGATAGGAAACCAGGCTTTCGCCAAAGGCGCGCATCCACGGGTGATCCTGATAGAGCTGTTGACGGCCGGAGATAGTGCGCCACGGGATCAGCTCATGCACATTGGTGTAGCTGGAGTTATAGGAGACATGCTCATCCTCCAGGCCGGACCAGGTCGGGCTGGAGATAATTTTGCGCGGCTGCGCCTGTATATCGCGGAAGCGGATTTTCTCCTCTTCTTTGCGGCGCGCCAGATGCGTATGTTCGCGGCCGGTGATCTCTTCCAGCGCCTGCCAGGCTTTGATTGCTACCTGTCCGTTGGTTTCCGGTGCCAGCGTGAGGATCATCTCCGCCGCGTCAATCGCGCTGTTGATCATCGGCTGGCCTTTCGCCGGGCCGTCCGGTTTGACGTAGTTCAGCTGGCGCAGCAGCTCCACTTCGTTAGCGGTGTGCCAGTTAATCCCTTTGCCGCCGTTGCCGATTTTCTCCAGCAGCGGGCCGACCGAGGTAAAGCGATCCCAGGTAGCCGGATAGTCGCGCTCGATGGTGATGATATTGGGCGCGGTTTTGCCGGGGATCAGATCGCACTCGCCCTTGTGCCACTCTTTGATATCGTAGGGCTGCGCCAGCTCTGCCGGCGAATCATGCTGAATCGGCTGCAGCACCACGTCGGTTTCCTGTCCGAGATGGCCGACGCACAGCGTGGAGAAGGTTTTGGCGATGTCCTTATAAATTTCCCAGTCGGTGCGCGACTCCCATACCGGATCGACGGCGGCAGAAAGCGGATGAATGAACGGGTGCATATCGGTGGTGTTCATATCATCTTTTTCATACCAGGAGGCGGTCGGCAGCACCACGTCTGAATAAAGACAGGTGGTGGACATACGGAAATCGAGCGTGACCAGCAGATCCAGCTTGCCCTCCAACGCCCTGGTTTGCCATTCCACCTCTTCCGGGATGGCATCGCCCTTGCCCACGCACTCCTCGCCCTGAATGCCGCTGTCGGTACCGAGCAGGTATCTCAGCAGATATTCATGCCCTTTGCCGGACGAACCCAGCAGATTAGAGCGCCAGATAAACAGGTTACGTGGATGGTTGTTGCCGTCGTCCGGCTGTTCGCAGGCGAAACGCAGCTTGCCGTTTTTCAGCGCGTCCACGGTATAGTCCACCGGCGACTGTCCCGCCTGTTTCGCCAGTCCGGCGATGCGCAGCGGGTTAATGTTCAGTTGCGGCGCCGACGGCAGCCAGCCCATGCGCTCGGCACGCACGTTAAAATCGATTAGCTGGCCGGTAAACTTCTGTTTCTGGGCAATGGGCGACAGCAGCTCGCTGATGCTCAGTTTCTCAAAGCGCCACTGGCTGGCGTGCGCGTAGAACCAGGACGTGCTGTTCATCTGGCGCGGCGGACGCGTCCAGTCCAGCGCGAACGCCAGCGGCATCCAGCCGGTTTGCGGCCGGAGTTTCTCCTGACCAACGTAGTGCGCCCAGCCGCCGCCGGTTTGCCCGACGCAGCCGCAGAACACCAGCATATTGATCAGCCCGCGATAGTTCATATCCATGTGATACCAGTGGTTTAGACCGGCTCCCACGATAATCATCGAGCGTCCACGCGTTTTATGGGCGGTCGAGGCGAACTCGCGCGCAATATGCTCCAGGTTTTTACGCGGCACGCCGCTGATCTGTTCCGCCCAGGCGGGCGTATAGGCTTTAATCTCGTCGTAACTCTGGGGACAGTTGGCGTCATCCAGCCCGCGATCCATGCCGTAATTGGCCAGCAGCAGATCGTAAACGGTGACCACCCGGCCCTGGCTGCCGTCCGCCAGTGTAATATGCTTCACCGGCAGCTGATGCAGCAGGATCGACTCCTGCTTCACATGGCGAAAGTTGGGGCTTTCATTGCCGCCGTAATAAGGGAAAGCGACCGGCACGACCTCATCGCGATCGTCAAGCAGGCTGAGGCGTAGCGTGACGTCCTAGCCCGCCGCCTGCGGCTCCAGGTTCCACTTGCCCTTTTCTCTCCAGCGGAAGCCGATGGAACCGTTAGGCACCACCAGATCGCCGGTTTCGCTGAAGGCGACGGTTTTCCAGTCGGGATTATTGGCTTCGCCCAGCGCATCGGTAAGATCGGCGGCGCGCAGCAGGCGGCCTGAGGTGTAATAGCCGCTCTCATCCGGCTCCAGCAGCACCAGCATCGGCATATCGGTGTAGCGGCGTGCATAGTTAAGGAAGTATTCGCTGGGATTATCGAGATGGAACTCTTTCAGAATCACGTGGCCCATCGCCATCGCCAGCGCGCTGTCGGTGCCCTGTTTCGGCGACAGCCACTGGTCACACAGTTTCGCCACTTCCGAATAATCAGGACTGATGGCGATGGTCTTGGTGCCTTTATAGCGGACTTCGGTAAAAAAGTGGGCGTCGGGCGTGCGCGTCTGCGGCACGTTTGAACCCCAGGCGATAATGTAGCTGGAGTTATACCAGTCGGCGGATTCCGGTACGTCGGTCTGCTCGCCCGGTCATCGGCGACGCGGGCGGCAGATCGCAATACCAGTCGTAAAAGCTCAGGCTGGTGGCGCCGATCAGCGAAAGATAGCGCGTGCCGGCGGCGTAAGAGATCATTGACATCGCCGGAATTGGCGAGAAGCCCGCTACGCGATCCGGACCGCAATGTTTAATGGTCCAGATATTGGCGGCGGCGATTAGCGTATTCAGCTCGCGCCAGTCGGAGCGGATAAATCCACCGTGGCCGCGTGCCTGTTTATAGCTGCGGCTTTTTTCCGGGTCGGTAACGATAGCATTCCAGGCCAGCACCGGATCGGTATGTTGCGCCAGCGCCTCGCGCCAGAGTTCCACCAGACGACGGCGCACCAGCGGATATTTTAAACGGTTGGCGCTGTAGATATACCAGGAGTAGCTGGCGCCGCGTGGGCAGCCGCGAGGCTCGTGGTTAGGTAAATCAGGTCGGGTACGGGGATAGTCGGTTTGCTGCGTTTCCCAGGTGACCAGCCCGTTCTTCACATAAATTTTCCAGCTACAGGAACCGGTACAGTTTACGCCGTGCGTTGAGCGCACAATCTTGTCAAACTGCCAGCGCTGGCGGTAACTGTCCTCCCAGTCGCGGTTGCTGTTCATCAACTGCCCGTGTCCGTCCGAGAAGGTGTCGCTTTTCTGGCGGAAATAGCGAAACTTGTCCACTAGCTTGCTCATTACCCACTCCTGGCAGAGAATATCCCTGCGGTTACATGGCTCAAATTGCATGGCCTGAAAGCCAGGCCGAATCGGGAACAATGCTGTGATTAGTTTTTAGAAAAGCGGCGCCCGTAAACCAGCCAGGTCACCAAAATGCAGACTACCTAGAACACCAGAAAAATTTTCATCGCCCCGACCGGTGAACCGGTCATTGCCAGCGATGTGCCGAAGGCTTTAGGAATAAAGAAACCGCCAATCGCGCCGATGGCCGAGATAAAACCCAGCGCTGACGCGGTTTCCGTTACGGCGATATGCTGCGCCTGCGCTTCGGTGCCGCCGGAGGCCAGCACGCGTTTGCGTGTGATGGTGCGGAAAATCACCGCGATCATCTGGAAGGTGGAGCCGCTACCCAGGCCCGCCGTCAGAAACAGGCCCATAAAGACGGCGAAAAAAGCGGTGAAACTGCCGGTGCCATGGCCCGGCAAGGTGGAGAACAGCAACAGCGTAAAGAGCGCCATCAGAATGAAATTCACCAGCGTGACGCGAATCCCGCCGAGCTTGTCGGAAATGATGCCGCCGAACGATCGCGCCAGCGCGCCGAACGGGCCGAAGAAGGCCAGCTTAAGAATATCGACATTGGGAACTGGGTTTTCGCCAGCATCGCAAAACCGGCGGAGAAACCGATAAAAGAGCCGAAGGTCGCCAGATAAAGCAGGCTCAGCAGCCACATATGACCGCGTTTCAGCACCGTTAGCTGCTCGCGTAGCGAGGCCTGCGTACCGGCCAGTGTATCCATGCCAAACCAGGCGGCCAGTACCGCAATAATCAACAGCGGCACCCACAGCCAGGCGGCGTTGGCCAGCCATAAGGTACCGCCATCCGCCTGCTCGATACCATGAACGCCAAGAAACGCGAAAATTGGCAGCGTGACTACGATTGGCGTCAGGAGCTGCATGACGCTGACGCCTAAATTGCCCAGCCCGCCGTTAATGCCGAGCGCGCTGCCCTGCCGTGCTTTCGGAAAAAAGAAGCTGATATTGCCCATGCTGGAGGCGAAGTTCGCACCGGCAAAGCCGCAGAGCAGAGAGATGATAATAAAGATGCTATAGGGCGTGGCGGTATTTTGTACGGCAAAGCCCAGCCAGACGCAGGGAATAATCAGAATCGCAGTGCTGATCACCGTCCACTGGCGGCCGCCAAACAGCGGCACGGCAAAAGAGTACGGCACGCGAAATATGGCACCGGAAAGCGAAGGCAACGCCGTCAGTAAAAACAGCTGATCGGTAGTAAAGTTAAAGCCGACCTTATTCAGGTTTACCGCCACCGCGCTAAACAACATCCAGACGCAGAAGGCCAGCAGCAGAGCAAAAACCGAAATCCATAAATTACGCTGGGCGATTTTCTTACCGGTTTTTTCCCAATAGCGTGGGTTTTCGGCATCCCAGCCATGAAGTGAAGCATGCTTTTCATGTGTAGCCATATTCATGTTCCCTGTCAGAAAGCGATGAAGGCGGACCAAAGCAAAGCGACAAATTTCCGTAAGCGTAGTCGGGTTATTTAGAGTGATCAATAAACTATCGGAAATTATCATTTTTGTAACAATCATGGATAGAAATAAAATAAATCTATAAATATCAAAAACTTAAACAATAACACTCGTTAATAAGTGGTTATTATTGTTGCTTTTTTTGGAAATAAAAGGGAAGGAAACGAATCCGGCAACGCTTATATTTTCGTGAGAAAACGTATTGAAAAACAGGCAAAATTTGCACGTAACCTTATCAGACAGAACGATGCGCCCGCTTGCTAACAGATTTACCGCAACTCAAATATGCGTGGCGCTGCCGCTTATGTTTAAGCGGTGAAGGAGGTCACATTTTCAACTCGTCGCGCCCGCTTCAAAATGAAAAGCGGGCCGGGATTTCAGACGGCTATAGCAAATTAACGACAGCATGGCCGATAGCGACAGCACGGCGGCGGGCAGCGCGACATAATTAAACGCCAGCTGGGCGGAGAGCATCATTCCGCCGCACCAGGCGCCAACGGCGCTGCCAAGATTGAAAGCAATTTGCCCGCCCGCTGCGCCCAGCATTTCACCGCCCTTTGCGTTTTGCAGCAGCAGAATTTGCAACGGTGCTGAGAGCGCAAACAGGCCAGCGCAGCTGATAAACGCCAGACTGAGCGAGGCCGTTTTCTGGAAAGCAAAGAAGAAGATCAGTAATAAGGCGGCGGCAATAATAAAATTGGTGATGGCCGCGATACGCAGCGGCGAAAAGCGGGTGGAGATTTTTCCGCTTACCATATTTCCCAGCACCATTCCCAGACCAGCCAGCATCATGATCATCGGCATGGTGGCTTCCGAAAAACCGGAGACATACATCATTACCGGTTTGATATAGCTGAACCAGGCAAAGACGCCGGCATTGCTAAATAATGTTGCCAGAAAAATAAGCCATGGCGCAGGTGATTTCAGGAAATGAAACTGCTCACTGAGTTTCGTTGGCGCGTTATCAGAAATATCAGGAATGCAGAAAATAACAGAAATAATTACCGCGATA
Organism: Mixta sp. Marseille-Q2659; assembly: GCF_940807255.1. Classification (GTDB taxonomy): domain Bacteria; phylum Pseudomonadota; class Gammaproteobacteria; order Enterobacterales; family Enterobacteriaceae; genus Mixta. Next base: position 68,379 of record NZ_CALNWY010000018.1, read on the forward strand.
TTAAAAACGGCAATCAGTAAAACGTTGCTCGCCAGCTAAATTCATGGCTCAGCAAGGTGCCCAGCGGAATACCAATCAGATTGGCCAGCGTCATGCCGGAAACCATGCCTGCCACCGCCGCGGTGACCTTACCGGGTCGGATAACTTTGGTCAGCATAATCGCGCCGACGCCGAAAAACGCGCCGTGCGGAAAGCCGGAAATCAGCCTGCCCACCATCAGCATGGTATACGAAGAAGAAAAGGTGAAAATAGCGTTGCCGACGGCGCACAGCGCCACTAAAAAAAGCAGCAGGGTTTTCAGCGAAAACCCTGCTGGAGAAAACGGCGATAACGGGCGCGCCAATTACCACACCAAGGGCGTAAAACGAGATCATATGTCCGGCAGACGCAATGGGAATATGCACATCGTGCGCAAGCTCGGTTAATACGCCCATAATGCCAAATTCGGCCATACCCAGTCCGAATGTTCCCAGCGCCAGAGAAAGAATCACCTTGTTCATACAGCAAACCGTTTATCCGTTTTGCTTATTGTTGCATGGGCTGGTGTAGCCGAGAATTAACGATTCGCGCGCGGTTATTAATAATCTTGCTGAATATGCGTCAGCGCCGTCATGCGGCGGTGATTCATGATGTCATCAGAGATGACCGCCACATCAACCAATGGAAAATCGTTGCTGTAGAGCTTTTAGCCAGCCTTACGGTTATCAATACGAAAACGCGGCCTTTCTCGCAGCGCAGCAAAAAAAAGCGCCCTGTTGGGCGCTTCGTTTCAAATGACAAACGTTATTTCAGGCGGAACGCAACCACGCTGTCGCCCTGTTTGGTCCCCAGTGAACCGTGGCCGCCTGCGGCAATCACCACATACTGTTTGCCGTCGTTGCCCTGCCAGGTTGAAGGCGTCGCCTGTGCGCCGGCACTCAGCTCGGTCTGCCACAGCAGTTTACCGGTGCTGACATCATAGGCGCGGAAGAAGTTATCCGCCGTTGCGCCGTGAAACACCAGATCGCCAGCGGTAACCAGCGGGCCACCGTGCGCTACCATGCCCATCGGGAAACCGATCGGGAAGCGGCCCGGCAGGAAGCTGGTACTCAGGTTTTTGGTGGTGCCTACGCGACGCAGCCACTCGGTTTTACCGGTTTTCAGATCGACACCAACCATACGTCCCCACGGCGGCGCAATACAGGGAATACCCAGGCTGGAGGCCAGCTGCTGAATATGAATCGCGTAATCGCCGTGGAAGTTTTCGTTCCAGTAAGGCTGACCATCCTGGGTAAACATACGTTTGGTTGCCGTTTCCGGCGTACGCTTGATCAGCGTGTATTTATAGGCCAGACGCACCGGCGAAGCGATCAGGATCTGACGCTCAGGATCGACAGCCACCGAGCCCCAGTTAAAGACGCCGATATTGCCAGGGAACACAATCGAGCCCTGCTCGGTAGACGGTGTCCAGGGGTTACCGTCATAGCGCAGCGATTTAAAATCGATGCGGCACGCCATCTGATCGAACGGCGTAATGCCCCACATTGATTTCTCACTCAGCGGCTCCGGCAGGAAGTTTAGGCTGGAAACCGGCTGGGTAGCGGCAAATTTTTCACCGGCGACGCCATCGGTAGAAACCGGAACTTGCTTGATCGGATAAACCGGCTGGCCGGTCAGACGATTCAGCACAAACAGGTTGCCGGTTTTGGTCGGTAAAATCACCACCGGCTGTTTCTGGCCCTGATAATCGATATCCAGCAGCGAAGGCTGTGACGGATTATCACGATCCCACAGGTCATGGTTAGAACTCTGGAAACGCCATTTAAAAGCGCCGGTTTTCAGATCCAGCGCCACCAGCGCATCGCGGAATTTTTCCGTGTTGCTGTTGGCATCACGTTCAATACCTAGCTCATCCGGCGAGGCGTTGCCAAACGGCACGTAGACCAGGCCGTTTTGCAGATCGGCGCTCAGCGTGCCCCAGGCAACCGGCGTGTCGTAAGGATAGTTTTGGTTAGCGGCAATCGGCTGGGTTTGTTCCGGGTTGGCCGGATCGAAATTCCAGACCAGGCGGCCGCTCTGCACATCATAGGCGCGAATCACGCCGGACGGGTTACCTTTGTCGAAGCCGTTATCCATCACCGACCCGCCGACAATCACCAGATTGCCCGCCACCAGCGGCGCCGCAGTCTGCATCAGCGCATGCGGACGGATTTCGCCCATGTTGGCGCGCAGATCGACAATGCCGTCATTGCCGAAATCGGCGCAGCGTTTACCGGTATCGGCATCCAGCGCAACCAGTTTGGCATCGGTCGTGGCATTGAAAATACGCTTACGGCAAATGGCCGGCGCGTTATCCTGCGACTGCGGCTGCACAGGGGCTTCGTAATAGCTGACGCCACGGCAGGTTTGATGCTGTTGCAGATAGAAAGGATCTTTCGCCGGCACATATTTCCATTTCAGCTTGCCGCTTTCCGGCACCAGCGCATGAATTTCATTATGCGGCGTACAGAAGTAAAGCGTGTTATTGACCTTCAGCGGCGTGGCTTCAAAAGTATACTCACTGGCGTCGTCGCTTTGACGCAGATCGCCGGTGTGATAAGTCCAGGCCACTTCCAGGTTATTCACGTTTTGTTTATTAATCTGATTCAGCGTTGAGAAACGCAGGCCGTTATCAGTGCCGCCATAGGCAACCCAGTCATTTTGCGCGGCTGACGCTGTTGCAGACTGACGGGCATTAGTAATATTGCCGTCCTGCGGCAGCGGATCGTAAAACATCAGACCGATCACCACCGCCACGATGATAATCAGCGTAGAACCCAGAAAAGGATGGAACTTACGGCCGGTCAGCGGACGCACTACCCACGGCATCGCCAGCCAGGCGCCAATCAGGCCAAGAATATCGCCGCGCGGGATCCACTGCCATTTATCAAAACCAACCTCGTAAATGATCCAGAACAGCGTAATCCACAGCAAAACGGCACAGACCGTTAGCGCGATTTTTTTATTCAGTATCAGCGTCACGGCAATGATCAACAGACCAATCGCCATCACTGCATAAAACGGGCTCCCCCAAGCATTAACAGCCTGCCGCCCATATAGAGCATAGCTATGCCAATCAGGGCGATAACTATCCCGCTAAGTTTGTTAACCATGTTTCCCTCGTAACAATTTACAAAAATTGAAAGTTAATTCAAAAAACATTACATCAAATCAACACAATCTTAACTTTGCCCGCGGCGTAATAAAATTACACTAAAACTTATCTGTTAATTTTTTTTGATGCTTTTATTCCTCAAAATGCAGATTTAATCGTCTGCTTCCGCAAAAAAGCTGAATGAAGATTAATAAATTAGCGCAATTAATAAGGCTGTCTTCAGGAGCGGAAAAAGAATTGCCACTTAATGTTAAAAAATTCGACTGGCGAGCGTGGCGTAGTAAAATTACGAATCCGCCAAAGAGGATTTGGCAGCTAAAACAGCGAAGAAAGGAAACAGCACATTCGCTTTACTAATCAATACAAACAGCGTCGTTTCCTTTTCAGAGCGACCCGGCTGACCGCGCAGACGCGGAAAGCTGACAAACAGGCTGGATGTCCCTCAACCGACCGTTAATCCATTTTCCCTGCCAGCGCCATTTTGCCCAGTAGCCGAACAAATTCTCCCTGCTCGCCCTGCTGCAGGCGATTCAGAAACGCCTGATCGACCTGATTTGCTAAAGGGATTGCCTGTTGTAACAGCGCTTCTCCGTCGGAGGTTAAAAAAACAAAGCGACGGCGCTTATCCTCAGTAGCGTGTTCCCGACGGATAATGCCGCGCTTTTCCAGTCGCGAAAGCATTTCCGCCAGCGTCGCCTTAGTGCTGACCGCCGCATCAATAAGTTCAACCTGTTCTATGCCGGGCTTTTCCGCCACGGCGCGCAGCACCGAATATTGTGGTTTAGTGAGGTCGGGCAAGAGCTGTTGCCAGTGGGCAGTATGCGCCTGAAAAAGTTGTCGCATTAGATGAAAAGCTTCCCGCTCCAGGGATGAAGACATTATTTCTTTTCCTGTTAATTATCAGAGCGACATTATAGAGCGGCGTGTGGCAAACGGAAAACCGCACATTTTATATGCTTTTTTAATGAGTTAATCAGCTAAAGCCAGCCGGTATCCTTGATTGATTTGTTCTTATACGAACTTTTTTACCGTTAACCTCTTGCGCGCCCTGCCATTCATTACTAAGGTAAAAGGCAATTAGTTCGTACACGAACAATATGGAGGTGAAATGAGACTGATCGTAGGAATGACGGGAGCAACCGGCGCACCCTTGGGCGTGGCGCTGCTACAGGCACTTCAGGCAATGCCGGATGTAGAAACCCACCTGGTGATGTCGAAATGGGCAAAAACCACGATTGAACTGGAAACACCGTGGACAGTCCGCGATGTTGCCGCCATGGCGGATGTTTGCCATAGCTCCGGCGATCAGGCTGCCGCTATCTCTTCCGGCTCTTTCAAAACCGACGGAATGATTATTATCCCCTGTAGCATGAAAACGCTGGCCGGGATCCGCGCAGGCTATGCCGACGGCCTGGTAGGACGCGCCGCCGATGTCGTGCTGAAAGAACAGCGCAAACTGGTACTGGTGCCGCGTGAAACCCCGCTCAGCACCATTCATCTGGAAAATATGCTGGCGCTGTCGCGGCTTGGCGTCGCCATGGTGCCGCCGATGCCCGCCTGGTATAACCATCCCGCCTCGGTTGAAGATATTACCCACCATATTGTGGCGCGTGTGCTGGATCAGTTTGGCCTTTCCTATCCGCAGGCGCGGCGCTGGCAGGGGCTCTCTCACGCTCGCCAGCAGGAAAATGAATAACTCACCTCAAGGAGAATATGATGGCTTATGACGATTTACGTAGCTATTTACAGGCGCTCGATGAACAGGGACAGCTGTTAAAAATCAGCGAGCAGGTGCAGGCAGAACCCGATCTCGCCGCCGCCGCCAATGCCACCGGACGCATCGGCGAGGGCGCGCCCGCCCTCTGGTTTGACAATATTGCCGGTTTTACTGATGCACGCGTGGTGCTGAATACGCTGGGTTCCTGGCAGAACCACGCCATTGCACTTGGTCTGCCTCCCAATACATCAACCAAAGCGCAGATTGATGAATTTATCCGCCGCTGGGATAACTTTCCGGTAGCGCCGGAACGCCGCGAAAGCGCGCCCTGGCAGGAAAACAGCGCCGAAGGGGATGCGATCAACCTGTTCGATATTCTGCCGCTGTTTCGTCTGAACGACGGCGACGGCGGATTCTATCTGGACAAAGCCTGCGTTGTGTCACGCGATCCTCTCGATCCCGATCATTTCGGCAAACAGAATGTTGGCATTTATCGCATGGAGGTCAAAGGCAAGCGCAAGCTCGGCCTGCAACCGGTGCCGATGCACGATATTGCGCTGCATCTGCATAAAGCAGAAGAGCGCGGCGAAGATCTGCCGATCGCGATTACGCTGGGCAACGACCCGATTATTACGTTAATGGGCGCGACGCCGCTGAAATACGATCAGTCCGAATATGAGATGGCCGGCTCGCTACGCGAAGCGCCCTATCCCATTGTTAGTGCGCCGCTTACCGGCTTCGATGTGCCCTGGGGTTCTGAAGTTATCCTTGAAGGCGTTATCGAAGGACGCAAGCGCGAAATTGAAGGGCCGTTTGGCGAATTCACCGGTCACTATTCCGGCGGTCGTAATATGACGGTTGTGCGCATCGATCGCGTGAGCTGGCGTACAAAGCCCATATTTGAATCACTCTATCTCGGCATGCCCTGGACCGAAATCGATTATCTGATGGGGCCCGCCACCTGCGTACCGCTTTATCAGCAGCTGAAAGCGGAATTCCCGGAAGTCCAGGCGGTAAACGCCATGTATACGCATGGCCTGCTGGCGATCATTTCTACTAAAAAACGCTACGGCGGCTTTGCGCGCGCGGTCGGCCTGCGTGCGATGACGACACCGCACGGCCTGGGTTACGTAAAAATGGTAATCATGGTGGATGAAGATGTCGATCCCTTCGACCTCCCGCAGGTGATGTGGGCGCTCTCTTCGAAAGTCAATCCGGCGGGCGATCTGGTTCAGCTCCCCAATATGTCGGTACTGGAGCTGGATCCCGGCTCATCGCCTGCAGGCATTACCGACAAGTTGATTATTGACGCCACAACGCCGGTAGCGCCGGATAATCGGGGCCACTACAGCCAGCCGGTGAAGGATCTGCCGGAGACCGCAGAATGGGTGAAAAAACTGAGCGCCATGCTGGCGAACCGTAAATAAGAGGAGAACAACGATGATTTGTCCGCGCTGTGGCGATGAACATATTGAACTGATGGCAACCTCGCCGGTTGCCGGCGTCTGGACGGTACATCAGTGTCAGCGCTGTTTGTATACCTGGCGTTCAACGGAACCGTTGCGCCGTATCAGCCGTGAACATTATCCGCAGGCGTTTCGTATGACGCAGCAGGATATTGATAACGCGCCGGAGGTTCCCACCGTTCCTCCGCTTATTTCGGACAACGGTCGCTGACAGGATTGGGGATGAAAAAAAAGCCGACGTGATATCGGCTTTTTTCGTCAAAAATAATGCGCGAAGCCGACATTTGTCGGCTTCTGACATACCGGGATTAAAACGCTTCCCAACCTTCTGTTATGACAGTTTCGGCCCTGCCTGCTGGCGTCTGTGGCCTGCGCGCTACCGGTTGCTGCACGCTCTTTTGTGACGTTGTCACGCCAGTTAACCGAAACGTTGCCACGGTTTGGTGCAGATGTTGCGCCTGATCTTGCAACAGGCTGGCCGCCGAAGAGGATTCTTCCACCAGTGAAGCATTTTGCTGAGTAACGCGATCCAACTCCGCTACCGCAATACCCACCTGACTGATGCCACGGCTCTGTTCTTCTGACGCTGAGGAGATTTCATCCATAATATCGCGCACCTGCTTAACGCCGACCACGATGGCTTCCATTGACTCTTCTGCCGCCGCTGCCAGTTTGGTGCCTTTTTCCACACGGGAAGACGATTCGTCAATCAGGCCTTTAATATCTTTGGCGGCAACCGCGCTGCGCTGCGCCAGATTGCGCACTTCCCCAGCAACCACGGCAAAGCCACGGCCGTTTTCTCCGGCGCGCGCGGCTTCTACTGCGGCATTCAGCGCCAGAATATTAGTCTGGAATGCAATGCTTTCGATGACGCTGGTGATCTCCGCAATTTTCCTGGCGCTCTCTTCCAGATCGAAAATGGTTTTAATCACGCCTTCCACAATATCGCCGCCCTTCTCCGCCGTAGTGGACGCCGAAACGGCCAGTTTCGACGCCTGCAAAGCATTGTCGGCATTCTGTTTTACGGTGGCGGTAATCTGTTCCATGCTGGCCGCCGTTTGCTCCAGTGACGCGGCCTGCTGCTCGGTGCGCGCTGAGAGATCGGCATTGCCTGCGGCAATTTCGCTGACGCCGGTAAGAATGGTATCAGAACCGTTCCGCACGTTGCTGACCGTTGCCACCAGCGCCTGCTGCATGCGCGCCAGGCCATTATGAAGCCGCCCCATTTCGTTCCGCGCTCGCGGATCCTGTTTTACCGGCTGCGTCAGATCGCCATGTTCAATCGCATCGATATGAGCGAGCGCCGCCGCCAGCGGTCTTAGCAGTACCTGCTGCAATACGCGCCAGCTCAGCGCTACGCAAGCCAGCACCAGCAACATAATCGCCGCCAGCAGCCCTTTCATCCAGGTGAAATGCTGCATGCTCTCTTCCGCAGCCTGGCTGGTGAGATGGTTTACCGCGTGACGCCAGCGATCGTAATCTTCCAGCATTTTTTGCTGTTTCGGCGCGGCGTTGATGGCAAACATAGCGTCCAGACTACGGGTTTCAGCGGTATCCATCAGCTGTTGCAGCAGCGTGGAGTAGTCTTTATAGCTGGCGTTAAGCTGAGCGGTCAGTACAGGATCGAGGTGTTTTAACGGCGCGCCAGCCTGATACGCCTGATACCAACGTTCCGCATCCTGCAGCTGCGCCCGACCATGCTGGATCATGCCCGGTACTTTAGCGCTGCCCGGACCTTCCTGCTGGATCCAGATAACGATGCGGTTAGCATCGGATCGCACGGCATTAAGCGCGTACCAGGCGTTAGTCAGCGCCGTTACCTTGTCGTTTGCGGCCGATGCGGTGAAAAAATTCTCTTTGTCATTACTGAGTGAGTTAAGAAACAGCCCGCTGGAAATAAATTGCAGCAGACCAAACAGTGCAATACAGCAAATCAGAAAGGTAGACGTTTTAATACGGCTGAAAAAAGACATAGCTTCCTCAAATAAAGTGATAAGCATCACACTTATCGGCAACTTTACCGGTAACATTAGCTTAACTGATTATTTATCAACCAGTCAGGAAGGGCTTTTCATTCTTTCTGTTCATGGAGTTAGACTCATGGCCCTGCCGCTCAGCGCCACAAATCGGCAAAATAAGATAAGTCACGCTAAGCCTTATTCTGCTTTTCTCACCGGGGTATTGAATAAGCTTTATCCATGCTGTTTTATCAGGCTGGATTGTCGGGCAATGAAGGACGTATGATGAGGCCGGTCAGAAAGTGCGTGGTGCCGGAAGGCCGCCTCGCACTGTGCCAACACATACGGTTACTGTCGCGCAAACCGCGCCATTAACCGTTGCAGCGATAAGTACTACCAGTTAAAGCTCGGATGAGGGCAGCGTTATCCATTAATAAGCCATGCCTTTCTGCCTGTAAGGTTTTACTTATTGATTCAATAATGGATACGCATTAGATCTCAATCACGTTTTTCGGTAACTTTCACGCTAACCAATATGAAGGAGTAACTGATGTCTATCATTAACACCAAAATCAAACCGTTCAAAAACAGCGCGTTCAAAAACGGTGAGTTCATCGAAGTGACTGAGAAAGATGTTGAAGGTAAATGGAGTGTATTCTTCTTCTACCCGGCCGACTTCACTTTCGTTTGCCCGACCGAACTGGGCGACGTGGCTGACCACTACGCAGAATTCCAGAAACTGGGCGTAGACATCTACTCTGTTTCTACCGATACCCACTTTACTCATAAAGCGTGGCACAGCAGCTCTGACACCATCGCTAAAATCCAGTACGCAATGATCGGCGACCCGACCGGCGCGCTGACCCGTAACTTCGACATCATGCGCGAAGATCAGGGCCTGGCTGACCGCGGCACCTTCATCGTTGACCCGGAAGGCATCATTCAGGCGGTAGAAATCACCGCTGAAGGTATTGGCCGTGACGCGTCTGACCTGCTGCGTAAAGTTAAAGCGGCACAGTACGTTGCCAGCCACCCGGGCGAAGTTTGCCCTGCTAAATGGAAAGAAGGCGAAGCGACCCTGGCACCTTCTCTCGACCTGGTTGGTAAAATCTAAAACCAGTAGCGTTATATTTTTTCATCGGGTGCTGCGGCACCCGATTTTTTGCCTGGAGACCCTCATGCTCGACACCACGATGAAAAACCAACTCAAGGCCTATCTTGAGAAATTAACTAAGCCTGTTGAGTTAATCGCTACGCTGGACGACAGCGCGAAATCCGCTGAAATCAAAGAGCTGCTGGCGGAAATTGCCGAACTGTCAGAAAAAGTGACGTTCCGTGAAGACAATACGCTGCCGGAGCGCAAGCCTTCCTTCCTGATTACTAACCCAGGTAGCCACAGCGGCCCGCGTTTTGCCGGTTCGCCGCTGGGTCACGAATTTACGTCGCTGGTACTGGCGCTGCTGCAGACCGGCGGACATCCGTCAAAAGAGACGCAGGCGCTGCTGGATCAGATCCGCCAGCTGGATGACGATCTGCATTTTGAAACCTATTATTCGCTCTCCTGCCATAACTGCCCGGACGTGGTGCAGGCGCTGAACCTGATGGCGATTCTGAACCCGCGCATCAGCCACACGGCGATCGACGGCGGCGTATTCCAGAACGAAATCCAGGATCGCAACGTAATGGGCGTGCCGGCAGTATTCCTGAACGGCAAAGAGTTTGGCCAGGGCCGCATGAGCCTGGCGGAAATCGTCAGCAAAGTTGACGTGAACGCCGACAAACGCACCGCGGACGAGCTGAATAAGCGTGACGCTTACGAAGTGCTGATTGTCGGCAGCGGCCCGGCGGGCGCGGCGGCAGCGATTTACTCCGCCCGTAAAGGCATTCGCACCGCACTGTTGGGCGAACGTTTTGGCGGCCAGGTGCTGGATACGGTAGATATTGAAAACTATATCTCCGTACCGAAAACCGAAGGCTCCAAACTGGCGGGCGCTGAAAGCGCACGTCAGCGAATACGCTATCGACGTTATCGACAGCCAGAGCGCCAGCAAACTGATCCCTGCCAGCGTAGAAGGCGGCCTGCACACTATTCAGACCGCCTCTGGCGCCGAGCTGAAGTCGCGCAGCATTATCATCGCGACCGGCGCACGCTGGCGTAATATGAACGTGCCGGGCGAAGAGCAGTACCGCACGCGCGGCGTGACCTACTGCCCGCACTGTGATGGTCCGCTCTACAAAGGCAAGCGCGTTGCGGTTATCGGCGGCGGTAACTCCGGCGTTGAAGCGGCTATCGACCTGGCCGGTATCGTTGAGCATGTCACCCTGCTGGAATTCGCACCAGCGATGAAAGCGGACGCCGTGCTGCAAGAGAAAGTACGCAGCCTGGATAACGTAGACATCATCCTGAATGCGCAGACGCTGGAAGTGAAAGGCGACGGCAGCAAGCTGACCAGCATGGAATATAAAGATCGTGTGAACGATACCGTGCATCAGCTGGACGTGGCGGGCATTTTTGTTCAGATCGGTCTGTTGCCGAACACCACCTGGCTGGATGGCGCCATCGAACGCAATCAGATGGGCGAAATCCTGATCGATGCGAAATGCGAAACCAGCGTGAAAGGCGTATTTGCGGCGGGCGACTGCACCACCGTGCCGTACAAACAGATTATCATCGCCAGCGGCGAAGGCGCGAAAGCATCACTGAGCGCGTTTGATTACCTGATTCGTACACAGCCGGTCGGCTAAGCGTAAAACGAGAAACATCAGCGGCATCTTCGGATGCCGTTTTTTTTGTCCGCGCGTTAACGATCGAGAAAACGCTGCGGCGAATCCGCCTTCAGCGGATGCACATTATCGTAACGGCCAAACAGCCGATAGCGGTTGCGAGCGATAAGGTCATAACAGCGATTACTGAGCGGTGCGGGCAACAAGCGCAGCAGCGACAGAATCCGCCACGGCCAGGGAAGCCCGCCCATCACGCGAAAGATCGCCTCCGCACGCAGATACACCTGCCCGCGCGCAATCAGCACAATGGTACTGATATTATCGGTCGGCAAGCCGGCCCAGCGCAGCAACGCCTTGCCCTGCTCGCTCTGCACCGCCGCCAGCCTGACGGTGCGGTACTTATCATGGCGCAGCAGAAAGTTCACCCAGCCGTTACAAAGCTTGCAGGTGCCGTCATACAACACCACCTGCTCGTCCGGCTGGATAATCGGCGGCGCGCCCGCTTTAGTCATTGCGCATGCCAGGATCTTCATCACTGACCGGCACCGGATCTTCCTCTTCGGTTCCACTGCCCAGCTCATGCAGGCTAATCAGCTGCACCGGCGCATCTTCCAGCCGATCCTGCCAGCGCTCACTGACGTCCGGCAGGCTGGTAAACTGCCCGTCCAGAAACAGAAAATCGAGCTGCTCGCCCAAATCTTCCAGCAAATCCTCCGGCGAATCGTAGTTCTCGCCATGCAGATCGCTGCCATCAATCTGATACCCGATCAGCCCTTCATGGACGTTCGCCTGGCCCAGCTCGATAATATGGCCGTCGATATTCTGCGCCAGTATCGTGCCATCGCAGTAGAAAAGGTTGTAAGGCATTAAATCCTGGTTACGGTTATCGGGCATAGCTCCTCCTGTTTTACGTGCAGGTTGATAAGTATAGCCAGGCACAGCAACCACGCTTCAGACCGCCGTATCAAGACGCGCCATCATGCTGATAAATTCCTCCTCTGCCACGCCGTAGAGCGAATGTTTCATGCCCAGACCGAACTCCGTCTGCAACAGCTGATAAAGCGCGCGCAAATCATCCAGCGAACGGCGTTCAGCCTGCGCGCCGTAGCGGCTGAAGCGCCGGTTTTCCAGCGCCAGCTGGCCGCCGTCCGGCAGATAGCGCGCCGCCAGCAGATGATGACGGAAATGGGAGTGCGGCCAGGTCGAGACAAAATGATTCGCCATCAGGTAATCGGACGGAAATTGCGTCACCAAATCGAAGCGGTACAGCGGCAGCCATTCGCCGCCGCGCCGCTGGCGCAGCAGCCACTCTTCGCCCAATGATTGCAGCTGATACTCGCCGTGTGGCGTGCGCTGTATCTCATCGGCCACCAGGCGGATAGGCGCGCTGAGCGTTGGCCCACCAAAGCCGACATCGGCAATCCAGAAGCTCTCCGCCAGCGGCACCAGCAGCAACATATGCGTGCGCGGCGGCACCGACGGCGGCTGGGCAATCACCACACGGGCGGCCAGCCCGCGCGCATCGAAGCCCATCTGCTGCAACGCCAGCAGGAACAGCGCATTATGTTCATAGCAGTAGCCGCCGCGCCGCGCCGTCACCAGTTTCTCCTGGATCGCTTCGGTTTCCAGATGAACGGGTCGGTTAAGCAGCACATCAATATTTTCAAAAGGGATAGAGCAAACGTGGGCGTGGTGCAGCTGCTGAAGTGTGGTTAATGTTGGTTGCGTCGCGCCGGTAAAACCGATGCGCGCCAGATAAGCGTGGAGATCAAACGGCATAATTTCTTCCTGGTGAAAGTGATGTTTCTCTTATAGCTGATTTCTGGCGCGTGATTGAGGTTGAAATGCGCGAAGGCACCCATTCATTTTATTTGATGATTCTCGCGCTATTTTTCAGTAGCTGACGGGCGCGCCAGCAGCTAATCACCAGTTCATCATCGTCGGCGCTGTCTGCCAGACCAGCGAGCCGCGAGCAAAGCGCGTCATAGCTTAATGCCCTCCTTTCCTGCGCCAGCGCAACGACAGCCCGGCCTACCAGCGCTAAAAACTCTTCATCATGTTCTACTTCTTCGGATAACAAAGCTAATTTCTCTCCCCTCCGGTAAAAAAACATCCTTTAAATATGAACGCTCAAAAAATTTGGGCATTCCTGTAATCGATTTCTGAGACTTATCTCACGTAGAAGATTGTCAAGGCGCAGCGGCTGCTGGGCAAAGCGCTCAGGAAAAACTATAACAATTTGATAACCTAATCCGTTGTTTTACCAAAAAAGAGGCCATGATGAAATTAACCTGCTGCGCTGCCCTGCTGTTTACCTTAAGCGGATCCGCTTTCGCTGCCGCTAATTTGCCTGCCGCGCCGCCGCAAACCTTACCGGTGAGCGCCTGGCAAACACGCGTTAATGCTGACCGCAGCATTACCTGGCGGCTCTATGCGCCGCAGGCACAATCTGTTGAGGTGGTGACCGGCGCGACGCCGGAATCTTATCAGTCTCATGCCTTGCAGAAAGACGCGCGTGGTATCTGGTCCTGGACCGGCGAGCCGCTGGAGCCGGATCTCTACGAATACTTTTTTAATGTTGACGGTCTGCGTACCATCGATCCTTCCGGCGCAATGCCAAAACCGCAGCGTCAGGTGAATACCAGCCTGATTCTGGTGCCTGGTTCGATACTTGACGTGCGCCCGGTGCCGCACGGCGAACTGCATACGCTGACCTACCACTCCCGCGCGCTGAATGCCGAACGCCAACTCTATGTCTGGACGCCGCCGGGCATGGAAAAAAGCACGACGCCGCTGCCGGTGGTCTATTTCTGGCACGGCTTTGGCGACAGCGGCCTCTCTGCCGTGGTTCAGGGACGGATGCCGCAAATTATGGATAACCTGCTGGCGGAGAAGAAAATCGTACCGATGCTGGTGGTGGGTAATGCTGCCAACTTACTGATTTAGTGT
>NZ_CALNWY010000019.1 GCF_940807255.1 Mixta sp. Marseille-Q2659
CGGTGGTCCCACCTGACCCCATGCCGAACTCAGAAGTGAAACGCCGCAGCGCCGATGGTAGTGTGGGGTCTCCCCATGCGAGAGTAGGGAACTGCCAGGCATCAAACCAGCGACGGAGCCTCAGCGAAAGCTGAGGCTTTTTCGTTTCTGTCATCAGAAAGATAGCTATCCGGGAAAACCAAAAAATACATTCTGCCGTTAAGCGCGCCAGCATCCTGCCAGACCAGACCAGACCAGACCAAACCAAACCAAACCAAACCAAACCAAACCAAACCAAACCAAACCAAACCAAACCAAACAAGCCAGACCAGACCGAATTTCTCCGGCCCGGCCCGCGTTAACTTTATCCTTAATGAATAACCTGCGATAAAAAAGTACGAGTTCGTTCAGATTTGGGATGAGCAAAGAACTCTTCCGGCGGCGCTTGCTCGACAATCTCACCACGATCCATAAAAATTACGCGGTCGGCAACCGTGCGGGCAAAGCCCATCTCATGCGTGACACAAAGCATCGTCATTCCATCCTCAGCCAGTCCAATCATCGTATCCAACACTTCCTTTACCATTTCTGGATCGAGCGCCGAGGTCGGTTCATCAAACAGCATAATTTTAGGCTTCATACAGAGTGAACGGGCAATGGCCACTCGCTGCTGCTGTCCCCCAGAAATCTGTCCGGGGAATTTATGCGCATGTTCAGCAATACGCACGCGTTCCAGGTAATACATAGCAAGCGCTTCGGCCTCTTTTTTAGGCATCTTGCGCACCCAAATCGGCGCCAGCGTACAGTTCTGTAAAACTGTCAGATGGGGAAAAAGATTAAAGTGCTGAAATACCATTCCCACTTCGGTTCGTACTTTTTCGATATTACGTAAATCATCATTCAAATGAATGCCGTCAACGATAATGCGCCCTTGTTGATGCTCTTCAAGATGATTGATACAGCGTATTGTTGTGGACTTCCCCGAGCCCGACGGGCCGCAAAGGACAATGCGCTCGCGTGGTTTAACCGTCAGATTGATATTTTTCAGCACATGAAATTGCCCATACCATTTATTCACATTTTCGAGCGTAATCATCGCATCGGCAGAATGAGTCACAGGTTTCATTAAAATATTCCTTAGTGCGCTTTACGCCCGGTGTTAAAACGTTTCTCAAGGCGCTGACTGTAGCGCGACATACTAAAACAGAAGATCCAGTAAACGAGGGCAGCAAAAACATAGCCTTCCGTCGACATGCCCAGCCAGGTGGGATCGACCGTAGCCTGCTGTACGCTACTGAACAGATCAAACAGACCGATAATGATCACCAGGCTGGTATCTTTGAACAGTGCGATAATGGTATTCACCAGGCCGGGGATCGTGAGTTTAAGTGCCTGTGGCAGGATCACCAGCAGCTGGGTTTTCCAGTAGCCCAGCGCCAGTGACTCAGCGGCTTCGGTTTGTCCTTTAGGCAATGCCTGTAAACCGCCTCGCACTACTTCCGCAACGTAGGCAGATTGAAAGAGAATCACGCCGACTAACGCCCTGACCAACTTGTCGATACTGGTGCCTTCCGCCATAAACAGCGGCAGCATGACCGATGACATAAACAACACCGTTATAAGCGGCACGCCGCGCCAAAACTCAATAAAGATCACAGCCAGAGCGCGCACGATCGGCATTTTCGAGCGGCGTCCCAACGCCAGTAAAATGCCCAACGGTAGTGCGCCGGCAATGCCTACCGCAGCAATAATCAGCGTCAGCGTTAAGCCGCCCCACTGGCGTGTTTCAACCTGTTCAAGACCAAAAAGCCCGCCATAAAGCATCAGCCAGACGAAAAGGGGAAAGACGACCGCCCAAACGGCAATATAACGTCCCCGGCGCGGCATCCGATTAATGAACATGGGAACAATCGAAAGCAGGCCGATAATTAAGGTGACATTAATACGCCAGCGTAGCTCGTGCGGATAAAGGCCATACATAAACTGACCAAAGCGTGCATGAATAAAGACCCAGCAGGCGCCTTCTTTGGTGCAGTCGGCGCGGCTATCACCAAACCAGTTGGCCTGGAAAATCAGCCAGTTAAGTGCAGGTGGAATAAGGCTCCATGCCAGCCATAAGCAGAACAAGGTCAGCAGGGAATTAAACCAGCTGGAGAAGAGATTTTTACGAGCCCAGGCCGAAATGCGTTTCACTGCATTGGTCGGAACGAGCGGCGTATCGTGTGTAGTTACTGTCATGATATTCCGTACCTTTTAACGCTCAACCAGCGCAATTTTGCGGTTATAGATATTCATCAGCAGTGAAATAAGCAGGCTGATAGTCAGGTAAACCGCCATCGTCATTGCAATGGTTTCAATCGCCTGGCCGGTCTGGTTGAGTACCGTCCCGGCAAATAGCGAAACCATATCGGGATAGCCGATCGCGGCCGCCAGCGAGGAGTTTTTCACGATGTTCAGGTACTGACTGGTTAACGGCGGGATAATGACCCGCATCGCCCGCGGGATAATGACCTGACGCAGCGTAACCTGTGCGGGCAGGGCCAGCGACATTGCGGCTTCATGCTGCCCATGCGGAACCGACTGAATACCGGAGCGAATCACCTCAGCGATAAATGAAGAGGTATAAATAGAAAGCGCAAGCGTCAGCGCCGCCAGTTCAGGAATTAATGCAAAACCGCCGCGGAAGTTGAAGCCGCGCAGTGCAGGGATATTCCAATGCATCGCCGCGCCAAACAGCAGGTGCGCAATCAGGGGAAAGATAATCAGCATTGCCAGCGCGGCGGGCCATGTGCGGCGCAGGCGGCCAGTCTTCAACTGAGAGGAGCGATTAAAACGGAACAGTGCGACGGTAGCGATAATGGCTAACAGAAGCGCAGCAATGAAAGGCAGCGTACCCGGCGTATATTCAGGCCAGGGAATATAGAGACCACGGTTACTGATAAAGGCGATGTCAAACGCGCTAAGCGCCTGACGGGGCCCAGGCAGATTGCGCAATACGGCGAAATACCAGAAAAAGATCTGCAGCAGCGGCGGGATATTGCGGAAGGTCTCAATATAACAAGCAGAGATTTTACGCAGCAGCCAGTTATCAGAGAGGCGCGCCAGACCGATAAAAAAGCCCAGCACAGAGGCAAATACAATACAGAGTGCGGAAACTAACAGCGTATTGGTTAAGCCAACCAGAAAAACGCGGGCGTAGGTATCGCCATCGGAATAATCGATGAGATGCTGCACAATGCCAAAGCCAGCGCCGCGTTCTAAAAAGCCAAAACCAGAAGTAATACCGCGGTTAGCCAGATTAATAACGGTGTTGTGGATTAGGTAACCCACCACGGCAAGGACCGCGAGAACCGCAAAAAGCTGGTAAACCCAGGCGCGAACCGCAGGATTAGAGAATGAAAAGTCCCTTTTTACGGTTGGGCGTTGAGACATGGTAGACCTCAGCAACGAGCATACTGACATGGGCACCGCGAACGGTGCCCTGTATGGGAGCAGAAATTAACGTACGGGCGGTGCGTACTGGATACCGCCATCTTTCCAGAGGGCATTTTGACCACGGGCTATTTTGAGCGGGCTATCTTTACCGACGTTGCGATCGAAACTCTCCTGATAGTTGCCGACCTGCTTGATAATGTTGTAAGCCCACTTATTATCCAGCTTCAGATCTTTGCCAAAATCGCCTTCTGAACCGAGCAGGTGCGCCATGTCCGGTGTGGTTGGTTTAGCTGCCATCTGGTCGACGTTTTTCGAGTTGATGCCCATCTCTTCGGCGTTAAGCATGGCGTAGAACGACCATTTTACGATGGTGAACCAGTCATCATCGCCACGGCGTACTAACGGCCCCAGCGGCTCTTTTGAAATGACTTCAGGCAGAACAATAAACTCATCGGGCTTGCCCAGCTTAATACGTAAGGCATAGAGCTGTGACTGATCGGAGGCCAGCGTATCGCAGCGGCCGCTATCGAGCGCTTTTGCTGATTCATCGGAACGGTCAAAGGTGACCGGCGTGTACTGCATCTTGTTGGCTTTAAAGTAATCCGCCACATTCAGCTCGGTATCGGTTCCCGCCTGAATACAGACGGTAGCGCCATCAAGCTCTTTGGCGCTCTTCAGTCCCGCTTTGTTATGAGTCAGGAAGCCGATGCCGTCATAGTAGTTAACGCCCGCGAACAGGAAACCCATGCCGCCATCGCGCGAAGAGGTCCAGGTAGTGTTGCGAGATAAAAGGTCGACTTCGCCAGACTGCAGCGCGGTAAAGCGCTCCTTGGCGGTCAGCGGGGTATATTTCACTTTGTTGGCATCACCAAATACAGCGGCAGCCGTCGCACGGCAAACATCAACATCCAGTCCGGTGAATTTGCCGCCTGCATCAGCGTAAGAAAAGCCTGGCAGGCCATCGCTGATACCACACTGGACGAATCCCTTTTTCTTAATGGCATCAAGCGTAGTGCCAGCGTGAGCCTGGTTAACGACGGCCATTAGCGACGTGGTTGCAACCAGAGCGGAGAGCATCATTTTATTCATAAATAATCCTGTGTGGCGTAATCGTATTGTTATGTTGGTGACGAGTGCTTTTGCTGCACTTTTCCTGTCTGTGGCGGTCAGCCATCCACAACTGTGCAAAGAAAATGCCAGAGTTGCGGAATCCTGATTATTTGTAGGGATAGTGTTAATAACTGAGGGTAATTGACGAGTTTGGTTACTATCGCGCACCAACATGAGGCGACGTAAGTCGCCGCGATCACAAAGAGTGCAAACAGTTTAACAATATCATCGCAATGTGAGCTGGCGCGCATATTAAAGCGCTATGAAGCTGCGCGCATAAAAAAGCCCGCTGGAGACCGCCAGCGGGCTGTGTTCAATGCAGATTGGGTTATTAATAAAGCGAGGTCACGCCTGCCGGGCGGGTTTTAAAACGGCGGTGCAGCCAGAGATACTGGCTCGGCGCACGCAAGATTTCCCGTTCGATAATTTTATTCATATAAGCGGCGGCGGCCTGCTCATCATCCAGCGGATAATCTCTCAGTTCCGGCTGAATCACCAGTTCATAGCCCTGGCCACGCTCTTTACGAATCAGAACCACGGTAATCATTGCCGGTTTCGCCATGCGGGCCAGCATAAAGGTGCCGCTGGTGGTAGCCGCCTGCGGTACGGCAAACAGCGGAGCGAACACGCTGCCTTTCGGACCGTAATCCTGATCGGGCGCAAACCAGACGGCTTCGCCTTGCTTAAGCGCCTTAACCATGCCGCGCAGATCGCGGCGGTCTATCATCGCTTTATTTGAGCGAGTGCGGCCTTTGGTTTGTACCCACTCCATCAGCTTGCTGTTGTGCGGGCGATACATAGCCATCATTGGCTGACACAGGCCCATGGTGCGGCCTCCCAGCTCCAGCGACATAAAATGCACGCCGATAATCAACGCGCCACGCTTATCTTTTTGCGCCGCCTGCAGATTGTGCAGGCCATTAACGGTAAACCAGCGTTTGACGCGCGCATCAGACCAAAACCAGGCCATACCGGTTTCCATCAGGCCCATGCCTAACGATTCAAAATTATGAACGATCCGCAGCTCCAGCTCCGCCTTATCCAGCTCGGGGAAACAAAGTTCCAGGTTACGTCGCGTAATACGAACCCGGCGCGGCAGGAAACGCATCGAGGTGCGGCCCATCCAGACACCGAGGCGCTCAAGCAACGGAAAGGGAAGCTGAACCAGCAGAAACAGGACGCCGAGTCCAAACCAGGTAAACCAATAGCGGGGATGTAACAGCTCAACAGTAAAACGTGGAGACGATTTCGATTTCATGACGCTCTCATATGCGTGAAAGAAGGATGTAACGCATAAAGGTGCCAATCAGTCGCGGTACAGATTCTCAGACAGCGGTTGGGTAAAGAAGTTAGGTAGGACGGCCCGTATTTACAAAAAACGGACAATTCTTGCGTGCCAGGCATTAAAAAAGGCGCACCCGGAAGATGCGCCTTTTTTTACAGCCGTGAAGATTAGTTCATGCCGTATTTTTTCAGTTTCTTACGCAGCGTACCGCGGTTGATGCCCATCATCAGGGCTGCACGGGTCTGGTTGCCACGGGTATATTGCATCACCATGTCCAACAGAGGCTGCTCTACTTCAGCCAGTACCAGCTCATACAGATCATTCACATCCTGACCATTCAGTTGAGCAAAATAGTTCTTCAGTGCCTGTTTTACCGAATCACGCAGCGGCTTTTGCGTCACCTGATCCTGTGAGTTAACGGTAGAAACGGTCAGTACGTCAGAATTTACGCGTTGTTCGAACATAGTTCTGTCAGCTCTTTATTTCGTTTACGCAAGTTTTTCGAAGTATGCCTCCAACGCCTCCAGCTGTTCGCTGGCATCCTCTATGGCGTTGAATGTGCGCCGAAACTGGTCGTTCGGGGCGTTCTCCTGGAGATACCAGGAGACGTGTTTTCGTGCAATACGGTATCCCTTGCCGTGACCGTAAAAGTCGTGCAGTTCCCGTATATGCCCGATTAGCAAGCGCTTCACTTCTGCCAGCGGCATGGGTGGGAGCAACTCCCCAGTGTCCAGATAATGCTGGATTTCCCGGAAGATCCACGGTCTTCCCTGAGCGGCACGGCCTATCATCAGAGCGTCAGCTCCCGTATAGTCGAGTACCGCCCTGGCCTTGTGCGGGTCAGTAATGTCTCCGTTCGCGATAACCGGAATGGAAACGTTCTGCTTAACTGTCCGAATGCTGTCGTATTCAGCATTGCCGTTGAACAAACAGGCGCGGGTACGTCCATGAATGGTCAAAGCCTGGATACCACAACGTTCAGCCAATTGGGCAATTTCAGTGCAATTACGATTGTCTCTATCCCAGCCGGTACGAATCTTTAAGGTAACCGGCACCTCTACGGCATTAACCACGGCGGTAAGAATATTCTTCACCACATCGGGATATTGCAGCAGCGCGGAGCCTGCCATCTTACGATTAACCTTTTTGGCCGGGCAGCCCATATTAATGTCGATAACCTGTGCGCCGGATGCCACATTAATCCGGGCCGCTTCAGCCATCTCATCAGGATCGCAACCGGCAATCTGCACGGCACGAATTCCGGGCTCGTCACTATGAACCATGCGCAAACGAGACTTATCGCTGGCCCAAACTTCTGGGTTCGACGACATCATCTCAGAAACGGTCATCCCGGCCCCCATCTGATAACAAAGCGTTCTGAAAGGCCTGTCAGTAATACCGGCCATCGGAGCGGCTATCAGTTGATTACGGAGCTGGTGTTGTCCAATGCGCATGAAAAGAAGTGACCGTATCTACTCGCAAGGCGGCGTATATTACGCATTTTTTAATGAAGATGAAAGGCCAAACTTTGAACAATCAGCGGGTAAAAATCATGGAAAAGCCGGTTACTGTTTGACCCTTTAAACTTTATCTTTAAAAAACATGACGTTAAAAATATAAGCCTGAATTGTGAGCAAAGATTTTTCTTAAAATGTGATCGCGTCGGCAGTATAAAAGCGCGTTTCCGACAGGTAAAACCAGAGGAACGACGTGAATAGCGCGCATCAAACTGGTCGTAATAACCACAAAAACGCCTTATTCCGTAATCTGCCTGCCATGCAGCGGCTGCAGCGGACGGTTATTTGCATTACGCAGCGCTCTAGCAAAACGCGCCAGCTGAGCGTGCGAAGCTTCTACCGGCCGTTTCATTACCAGGCAGATAAAGCCTTCGGTACAGGGTGGCGTGGTCAGCGAGCCGCTAAAGCGATAATAGTGTTTATCCTGAGGAAAGCGTTTTTCCAGCATCATATCCTGCTGTAAGGCTTGCTCCTGATGCACCGTCGTTGGCAAAACATCAAGTAAGATATCCAGCGCCGGGTTGGTTTTACCCGGCGTCAGCATGACGGCTAACACGGCCAGCTCGCCTTGACTGTTAGCGTGGAAAAAATGCAGCTCCAGAGGAAAACGCTGTCCGTTAATGTGGTTTTCGCTGGGCGAATGAAAGTGGAACTGTTTTAAATTCCAGATCTGCCCATCCAGCAAAAAATCATCTTCATCATGGACGGTAATTTGGATCGTATGGCCATTATTAACGATCGATTTCACATTGGTATGAAAATTAAAGTCTAACGGCGGCAGGTTGGCGGAAACGGGATGACTGATATTAATGGGCGACTGATACATGCCTTCCTTACAGGTTTGCCACTGTTCACTTAACTCACCCCAGTGTTCGGGCGAGCCTTTTCCTTCATATGACCGGGTCATCTGCGCGCATGTTGCTGAGAAGCAGGCCAGCGTCAAAGCCAGCAGTGTATAAGGGGTTTTTAGCATACCGAATCCTTTCCTGTTAATGCCGGCGCATCATGCGCCTTTAGATAGCCTGAAGATATTAAACGGGCGGAGTATAAAAAATAACCGGGTTAAATTATCAGGAAAGTCAACGATGGGGTAGCGCGCTGCGGCTGATATACGCAGCGCGCCGGGGATTAAGCACTAACGGCAAATACCGGTAATGCGGCACCATTCCTCTTTTTCTGCAACCGGATCGAGCGCAAAGCGTTCTGCATAGGCTTCGCACACGCTCTCTGCCTGGCTGGCGAGAATACCGGATAGGCCTAGATAGCCGCCCGATTTCGGCAGGGCGCTAATCAGCGGTGCCAGTTCACGCAGCGGTCCGGCAAGGATATTCGCCACCACAACATCGGCGCTCAGATCGGCAGGTTGCTGGTGGGGCAGATAGAGCGACAGCCGATCGGACACGCCATTACGCTCGGCATTATCCCGGCTGGCCTGGATCGCCTGCGGATCGATATCAATGCCGATCGCCTGTGCGGCGCCCAGCTTAAGCGCGGCGATCGCCAGGATGCCGGAACCGCAGCCAAAATCGATAACCGTCTTGCCCTGCAGATCCAAACCATCGAGCCAGCTCAGGCAGAGCGCGGTCGTGGGATGGGTGCCGGTGCCGAAAGCCAGACCGGGATCGAGCATGACATTCACCGCGTTGGGATCGGGCACGTCGCGCCAGCTTGGGCAGATCCACAGGCGCTCTCCGAAACGCATCGGATGAAAATTCTCCATCCATTCACGTTCCCAGTCCTTATCTTCGATCTGTTCGATCTTATGGCGGAAACCTTTCCCCAGCAGCGGATCCTGCTCCAGCAGCTGGATTACTTCCGCCATATCCGTTTCGGCATCGAACAGGCCAATCGCATCGGTATCGCCCCACAGGCGGGTTTCGCCCGGCAGCGGCTCGAATACCGGCGTGTCGTGCGTATCCTGGAAGGTTACCGACACGGCACCCTGTTCCATTAACAGGTCACCCAGCGCTTCAGCATCCGCGCCGGTAGTGTTGATCTTAATTTGTATCCAGGGCATAGCAATTCTCTTTATTCGTACAGTGAAGAGGTGTCGTCCGGCGACGACGCCGAACGGCCAAACAAGTTACCGATAATAAAGGCCAGCAGGCTTAACAGCAGCGCTGGCACTATCGGATGGAAGCCAGCCGGTTGCATATGCAGCGCAGCCAACAGCGTATAAGAGGCCGCGCCGGCAATCATGGCGCTCAGCGCGCCCGCGGCATTGGCTTTTTCCCAATAAAGGCCCAATACCAGCGGCCAAAGGAAAACCGCTTCCAGCCCGCCAAAGGCCAGCAGATTTAGCCAGATCAGCATATCGGGCGGGTTCCATGCCGCCAGCAGCAGCAGTAAGCCGATGACCAGCGTCACGACGCCAGAGAGGCGGCGCAGGCGCGGCTCGTTATCCATGTGCTGTGGATACAGACGCAGATAGAGATCTTTCACGATCGTCGCGGACGACTGCAGCAACTGAGCGTTAATGGTCGACATAATGGCCGCCATCGGCGCCGCTAAAAAGATCCCGGCGGCGAAAGGCGGCAACACGGTCAGCATCAGCGTTGGAATAACGCGATCCGGCACCGTCAGATCGGGCAGGATCGCCCGTCCCAGCGCGCCCGCCAGATGCATACCAAACATCAGCACTGCCACCACAACGGTGCCAACGATAATACCGCGATGCACCGCCTTGCTGTCTTTATAGGAGATGCAGCGCACCGCCGTATGGGGCAGACCGATAACGCCAAAGCAGACCAGCACCGCGAAGGAAGAGAGGAAAGTCGGCGTAATGATATTGTCCACGCCCTGCGGCGCAACCAGCTGCGGATCGATATGTTGCAGCTTGCTGACGGCGGCGGACATGCCGCCAGCCGCATGAACGACGGCAAACAGCAGCAAAAACGTACCGACCAGCATCACCAGTCCCTGCATTGCATCGTTCAGCACGCTGGCGCGAAAGCCACCGAAAGCGGTATAGAGCGCCACGGTTCCACCGAAAATCAGCAGGCCGGTATCGTAAGGAATGCCCGCTGCGGTCTCCAGTAGCCGGGCGCCGCCGATAAACTGCACCGTCATCGCGCCGACAAAGGCCACCAGCAGGCTCAGGCTCGACAGCCAAACCAGCAGCGGGCTGCGGTAGCGGGCATAGAGCATGTCATTCAGGGTAACCGCATTATAGCGGCGCGCCAGGATTGCAAACTTCTTGCCCAGAATGCCTAGCGACAGCCAGACGGCGGGCACCTGAATCATCGCCAGCAGCACCCAGCCGAGACCATATTTATAGGCTGCGCCGGGGCCGCCGATAAAAGAGCTGGCGCTGATATAAGTGGTGGTCAGCGTCATGGCCAGCACGAAGCCGCCCATAGAGCGACCGCCAAGAAAATATTCGTTAAGGAAGTTTCCCTGCTGACGTTTGCGCATGGCATACACGGACAGCACGCCAATCAGCAGCAGGTAGCCCAGCAGGGGAAGAATGACTTCAGCTTTCACGATCGTCCTCCAGCGAAATATCACGGAAGCAGATGCGGATCATCAGCCAGCAAAGGAAAATAAACAGCAGCGGAGCAAACAGACAGGAGAGTTCAAACCAGCGCGGCAGGCCGGTGAAGCCGGGCTGCGTGCCGCCGAGCCAGGCAGAGAGCGCCCAGACGGTGAGATAAGCGATCGCCAGCCAGAAAGACCAGCGGGCTTCACGGTGTGCCTGAATAAAGCGCGCATCAGTAATAGTGCTTTTCATCATCAGCAAAACCAAAAAGAGAAAAGGCCGGACAAGCCGGCCTCAGACAGGGCAACAGGAGAATTACTTCTCCGCCAGACCCAGTTTTTTCTCCAGATAGTGGATGTTCGTTCCACCGTGCTGGAAGTTTTCATCGCACATGATCTTCATCTGCAGTTCGACGTTGGTTTTAATGCCGTCGATGATCAGCTCAGCCAGCGCATTCTTCATGCGGGCGATGGCCACGTCACGGTTTTCGCCGTAAGCGATCAGTTTGCCGATCATGGAATCGTAGTATGGCGGCACGGTGTAGCCGGCATAAATATGCGATTCCCAACGTACGCCGAAACCGCCAGGCGCGTGGAAGCGGGTGATTTTGCCCGGACTCGGCAGGAAGGTGTTCGGATCTTCCGCATTGATACGGCACTCCACCGCGTGGCCTTTCACTACCACTTCTTCCTGTTTGATCGACAGCGGCTGACCGGCAGCGATACGCAGCTGCTCTTTAATCAGATCCACGCCGGTGATCATTTCGGTAACCGGATGTTCAACCTGAATACGGGTGTTCATTTCAATGAAGTAGAACTCGCCGTTTTCATACAGGAACTCGAAGGTACCTGCACCGCGGTAGTTGATTTCCACGCAGGCCTGGGTGCAGCGTTCGCCGATATAACGGCGCATCTCTGCGGTAATACCCGGCGCTGGCGCTTCTTCCACCACTTTCTGGTGACGACGCTGCATAGAACAGTCGCGTTCTGCCAGATAGATAGCGTTGCCCTGGCCATCCGCCAACACCTGAATTTCGATGTGGCGCGGATTTTCCAGGTATTTCTCCATATAAACCATGTCGTTGTTGAAAGCAGCTTTCGCTTCCGCACGGGTCATGTTGATGGAGTTTTCCAGCTCTTTATCGCTGCGAACTACGCGCATACCGCGTCCGCCGCCGCCGCCGGAGGCTTTGATAATAACCGGATAGCCGATGCGCTTGGCAATCGAACGGTTCTTATCCATATCATCGCCCAGCGGGCCGTCAGAGCCGGGTACACAAGGAACGCCAGCTTTTTTCATCGCGTTGATCGCGGAAACTTTATCGCCCATCAGACGAATGGTTTCAGCACGCGGACCGATGAAAATAAAGCCGGAACGCTCTACCTGCTCGGCAAAATCAGCGTTTTCTGACAGGAAGCCGTAGCCTGGGTGAATCGCTACCGCGCCGGTGATCTCCGCTGCGGAAATCAGTGCCGGGATATTCAGGTAGCTTTTTACTGACGGCGCCGGACCGATACAAACGGTCTCATCCGCCAACAGCACATGTTTTAAATCGCGATCCGCCGTGGAATGTACCGCAACGGTTTTGATGCCCAGTTCTTTACAGGCACGCAAAATACGCAGGGCAATTTCACCACGGTTGGCAATAACAATTTTATCCAGCATGGTTCGCCTCGTTATTCGATGACGACCAGCGGCTCGTCAAACTCAACAGGTTGACCGCTTTCGACCAGGATAGCTTTAACCACGCCCGCCTTGTCTGCTTCGATCTGGTTCATCATTTTCATCGCTTCAACGATGCAAAGGGTATCGCCGATGTTAACCTTCTGGCCCACTTCAACAAACGCTTTAGCGTCCGGGCTTGGGGTGCGGTAGAAGGTGCCGACCATCGGTGAACGAACAATATGACCACTCAGTTCAGCAGCGGCAGGTGCTTCCATCGCTGGCGTGCTGGCTGGCGCAACGGCGGTAGCCAATGCCGGCTGCGGAGCCGGTGCGGCGTAAGCCTGTTGCATCATGGGATAAGGAGCGGCTGCAGGTGCGCGGCTGATACGAACTGATTCTTCGCCTTCGGAAATTTCAAGTTCAGCGATACCGGATTCTTCAACCAGTTCGATCAGTTTTTTAATCTTACGAATATCCATGAGTGTGGTTCCGTACTCTGTTTAATTTGATTTTGACAGGCGTTTTACTGCCGTTTGTAAAGCCCAGGAGTAACCGTCGACGCCAAGTCCACAGATTACACCGGCAGCGATATCAGAAAGCCAGGAATGGTGGCGGAAAGGCTCGCGGGCATGCACATTGGAGATATGCACCTCGATAAAGGGAATCTCCACCGCCAGCAGCGCATCGCGCAGCGCTACGCTGGTATGAGTAAAAGCCGCCGGGTTGATGACGATGTAATCGACGTTGCCTCTCGCCTCGTGAATACGTTCAATCAGAACGTGTTCTGCATTCGACTGCAAATGGCTGAGTTTCACATTCAACGCGCTGGCCTGCGATGTCAGATCGTCTACGATCCCGGACAGCGTGGTGTGCCCATATTTGTCCGGCTCCCGCGTCCCCAGTAAATTGAGGTTGGGGCCATTCAAGAGCAGAATATGAAAATCATGCGCCATTTTGCTGCTATCTCCTGCAATAAGTGAGGCATCGCGTAAAATACCTTGGGAAAAGCCATTTGTCACCTTTCTCCAGCGAAAAATGGTCCTTCATAGCAACTAAGGTCGGGCATTATATCTATTTCGTTACTTTTCGCAGCTAAATACTGGTCTTATCTGCGAAGATTATCAACCGCAGGCGGGGAAACTTTTAGAGAAGTTAAACAGATATGTGGGATGCGGCACAGATTATGCCGCTATTTAACGAACCACTTACGTATCTTCTTGTGCCGATAAAGCAGCAAGATCGCCGCGATAAGCGCGTATATCACCGGCTGTGGCGAAATGACTTTTACCGACCAGATATAGTGAATCGGCGCCAGAATAGCGACCAGATAAATCGTATTATGTAGCGTTTGCCAGCGCCGTCCCAGTTTGCGCTGCGCCTTTTGAAAAGAGGTCAGCGCCAGCGCCATCAGGATTAGCCAACTGATAATACCGAGTGTTAAATAGGGGCGTGATATCAGCTCAGATCCCAACAGCCGCATATTGCTGAGGCCGAGTTCCAGCAGCGAATAACTCACGAGATGCAGCGTCGCCCAGGCAAAGCACCACAAACCCAGCAGACGGCGCACCCGAATCAGCAGCGGCTGACGACCATAGCGCGCCAGCGGCGTGACCAGTAGCGTGGCGAGCAAAAATTTCAGCGCCATCCTGCCGGTAAAATGTTGTATATCCTTCGCCGGATCGGCGCTGAAGCCGGTTCCCTGCCAGACGGCGAAAACCAGCCACAACAGCGGCAGCAATCCCGCCAGGTGCAGCAGCACCTTCAGGCCGGTCACCTGTTTTAACGTCAGACGCACTCAGAAGTTCTCCCGTAAATCGAGTCCGCGATAAAGCGACGCAACCTGTTCCGCATAGCCGTTAAACAGTAACGTCGGCTGCCGCTTCACATCTAAAATTCCGCCGCTGCCGATAAAGCGCTCGGTAGCCTGCGACCAGCGCGGGTGATCGACATGCGGATTTACATTGGCGAAAAAGCCATACTCATCCGGCGCCAGCTGGTTCCAGGTAGTAGGCGGCTGGTCGCGCGTCAGCTTGATATGAACAATGGATTTAATGCCTTTAAAACCATATTTCCATGGCACCGTTAACCGAATCGGCGCGCCATTTTGCGGCGGCAGCGCTTTACCGTAAACGCCGGTGGAAAGCAGCGTCAGCGGATGCATCGCCTCATCGAGGCGCAATCCTTCTATATAAGGGTAATCCAGCCCGCCACCGATAAAGCGATCTTTCTGGCCGGGCATTTGATCGGGCGCGTAAACCGTTTGAAAAGCGACGTAACGCGCATTGCTGGTGGGTTCGGCGGCTTTCAGCAATTGACTCAGTTCAAAGCCGACCCAGGGAACCACCATCGACCAGGCTTCAACGCAGCGCATACGATAAATGCGCTGCTGTTGCGGGAACCGTTTAAAAATATCATCCATATCCAGCGTCAGCGGCTTCGCCACTTCACCATCGATACGGATCTTCCAGTCTTCTGTTTTCAGCGTGCCGGCGTTAGCGGCAGGATCCGCCTTATCCAGGCCAAACTCATAAAAATTGTTATAACCGCTGACTTTATCTTCCGGCGTCAGGGGAAGCTGCGTCTGCCAAACTTCTGGTTTACTGAATTGCAGCGGACGACCCGCGGGCGCGGGCGGGCGATCGTTGCCCTTGAACCAGGAAAGCACATCGGCGCGAGCGCCTCCCGGTACGCTTAGCGCCGCCGCGCTCAGGCCTAGCGCTTTCAGCACCTGACGGCGCTGCTGATGGAAAATAGATTCGGGGGTTACATCGGCTTCGGTTAGCTTTTTCACCGGCTTCATGGCGTGGCTCCTGTGCAAGCTCCCCGCCATGCAAGCGGGGAGCGAATACCTAAGCATGAAGCAAAAAGCGCATCCGTCGCGCGTTTTAGCGCGAAAATATGAAATTTCCTGGGAAAGCTTATGTACGGCTTATTTTTACCAACGTGCGACCGGTGACTTCATTATTCAGCAGGCGCTGCGCTGCGTCCGCGGCTTCCGCTAAGGTCACTTCGGTGGTGGCCTGCTGGTAGAAGCTGGCTGGCACTGTTTTGACCAGGCGTTTCCATGCTTCAATACGGCGCGCCGCTGGCGTCTGGACTGAGTCCACGCCCTGCAGCCGCACATTGCGCAGAATAAACGGCATCACCGACGTCGGCAGAGCAAAACCGCCCGCCAGGCCACAGGCCGCGACCACGCCGGAGTAGTGCATTTGCGCCAGCACGCTGGCAAGCACCTTGTCGCCTACGGTATCAATCGCGCCGACCCAGCGCTGTTTTTCCAGCGGACGGCTGTCGGCGGCGAATTCGCTGCGCGGCAACACATTGACGGCGCCGAGCTGGCGTAAATAATCCGTATTGCTTTCGCGCCCGCTGACGGCGGTGATCTGATAGCCCAGCGCGCTCAACAGCGCGACCGCCGTGCTGCCAACGCCACCACTGGCGCCGGTCACCAGCACTTCGCCTTTTTCTGGCGTAATGCCGCCATCTTCCAGCGCCATCACACACAGCATGGCGGTAAAACCAGCGGTGCCGAGGATCATTGCCTGCCGCTCACTCAGTCCTTCCGGCAGCGGCACCAGCCAGTCGCCGTTTACGCGTGCTTGTTCTGCCAGGCCGCCCCAGTGCGTTTCGCCGACGCCGAAGCCGGTTAAAATCACCTGCTGCCCCACGTGAAAACGCGGATCTTCGCTGTGATGCACCGTACCGGCAAAATCGATACCGGGCACCATCGGGAACTGACGAATAATTTTGCCTTTGCCGGTAATCGCGAGCGCATCTTTATAGTTAATGCCTGACCAGCTAACATCCACGGTCACGTTACCCGACGGCAGCTGCTCTGGCGAAACATCACTCAATACCGTGCGGTATGCGCCGTCAGACTGCTCGATCAGTAAAGCCTGCATGAGATTCTCCTGAATTTTATTTTTCAATGGTAACGATAAGGTCTCTGGCAACTATACTCGCCGAATGTTAGCAGAGGCTGACCAGCCGCAAATAAACAACGGGCATATTCGGTTATTTTAACGCTGACAACGCTGGCAGTTTCAGATCGTTTACAATCTGGCACCCGCTTAATCGTTAATAGCGTGGTCATAACCGCAGTGAAAAAGGCACAGGGATGCGATTAACCACAAAACTATCAGCGTCTGTCACGCTGCTTATCACTCTGGCAATGGTTTTAATGTTGGTCGGCTGCGCGCTGAGTTTCTTCTGGCTGCGCAGCGAACGCGTTGAAAAACAGGTGCAGTCGCTGATGACAGAAGTGGATCAGGCGCTGCTGACGCAAAGCCCGACGGAGCTGAAGCCTTGGCTGCAACGCATGATGCCGCTTATGGACATTGAGCAGGTTCAGATCCTCGAAAGGCAAAAGGTTATTCTCTCACTTTCCCGCCATCAATATCCTCTGCTGGAGGATGTGCCGAATCGTTTTCGCCGCTACGACCTGCCGCTGCTACATCAGCAAGGCCTGATACTGCGCGTTGAACTGCTCGATCCGGCGAATACCTGGTTTAGCTCTTTTGTCGGCTCTTCAACCATTATTGTTATCGTGCTGGTGGCGGCATTTATGATGCTGTTGCTGCTTCCGACCCATCGTTGGCTATGGCGTCAGTTAAAAGGTATGGAAAGCCTGGAAACGCGGGCTGAGCGCATCCTTGAGGGCGAACGGCGGGGAATAGGGCGTGGTAATGTCAATGAATGGCCGCCGAAAGCTTCGACGGCGATCGATCTGCTGCTGGACGACCTTCAGGAAGCGGGCGAACAGCGTACCCGCATTGATACGCTGATTCGTGCTTTTACGGCGCAAGACGCCGCCACCGGCCTTAATAACCGGCTGTTTTTCGATAATCAGCTGGCAACGCTGCTGGAAGATCAGGAAAAAGTGGGAACGCATGGCGTGGTTATGATGATTCGCCTGCCTGATTTTGACAGCCTGAGCGAACACTGGGGCAACAGCGCCATGCAGGATTATCTTTTCTCGCTGGTGAATATGCTTTCCACCTTTGTTATGCGCTATCCCGGCGCCTTGCTGGCGCGCTACTTCCGCAGCGATTTTATGGTGCTGCTACCGCATCGCACCCTGAAAGAAGCGGGCACCATGGCCGAACAGCTGATAAAAGCGGTAGATGCGTTGCCGCCTACGCCGATGATCGACCGGCAAAATATGATTCATATCGGTATCAGCGCCTGGTGCAGCGGACAAACCACGCAGCAGGTAATGGAAAGCGTAGAGCAGGCCACGCGCCATGCCACCTTGCAGGGCGGCAATACCTGGATCGCTGGCGAAGGCGGCGATATGGAGAGCGGGCGCGGCAGCGTTAAATGGCGCACGCTGCTGGAACATACCTTAAAGCGCGGCGGCCCGCGGCTCTATCAAAAGCCCGCCGTGCTACGTAATGGACAGGTGCATCACCGCGAAATGCTGCCGCGCATCTTTGATGGCGAAAAAGAGCTGCTGGCCGCCGAGTTTATGCCGCTGGTTCAGCAAATGGGCCTTGCAGAAGCTTACGATCGCCAGATGATGCAGCGCATTATGGCGCTATCCGCCTGCTGGCCCGAAGAAACACTGGCGATCCCCGTTACCATCGACTCTTTATTACAGCCGGGCTTTCAGCGCACATTGCGCGATATGTTGCTTCAGTGTACAAAATCGCAGCGGCAGCGTTTTTTATTTGAACTTGCTGAGGCAGAAGTGTGTCAACACTTCAACCGTTTGCAGCCGGTGCTGCGTTTACTGAAAGGGTTTGGCTGCCGTCTGGCCGTCAGCCAGGCGGGATTAACCGTGGTCAGCACCGCCTATATTACCCAGGCTGGCGTAGAGCTGATTAAGCTCCATCCGGGCCTGGTACATAATATTGACCGTCGCACTGAAAACCAGCTGTTTGTGAAGAGTTTACTGGAAGTCTGTAAGATGACGCCGACACAGGTTTTTGCCGCAGGGGTCAAAACGCGCGATGAATGGCAAACGCTGTCGGCGCTAGGCGTTGCCGGCGGTCAAGGCGACTTTTTTTCCACTTCACAACTGGTTAACAGCAATGTGAAAAAATATTCGCAAAGAATTCGGGTTTAGCCGGATGATTTGACATAATAGCGCGCGGTTGTGGAGCCAGCGGCTGTTGCGGCGGCCAGCCGCCGTGGAATTTAAATGTTAGATTTTATAACTGTTATGTCCGCTTACCAGCCCGATTTCGTGGGCATTTAGCTGGTTTTAAGGCTGAATATTGTTGCCTCGCTTCGACGACTTGGTAACAAGCGCGAGATAGCGTGATTTTTCACCGAAGTAGAACGTTTTTGCGCCTTGTGGCGGCTTCGCGTGGTTGGTAAAGTAAGCGGATTTTATTTTCCGCCCCCAGCTTGCAGGATTATCCTTTAGTATGTTTAAAAAATTTCGTGGCATGTTTTCCAACGACTTGTCCATTGACTTGGGTACCGCGAATACCCTGATTTACGTCAAAGGCCAGGGTATCGTGCTGAATGAGCCCTCAGTCGTCGCCATCCGTCAGGATCGTGCCGGCTCCCCAAAGAGCGTTGCGGCAGTTGGTCATGATGCAAAGCAGATGCTTGGCCGTACGCCGGGTAACATTGCCGCTATTCGCCCAATGAAAGATGGCGTCATTGCTGATTTCTTTGTTACTGAAAAAATGCTTCAGCACTTTATTAAACAAGTGCATAGCAACAGCTTTATGCGTCCCAGCCCGCGTGTGCTGGTGTGCGTCCCGGTCGGCGCCACGCAGGTTGAGCGCCGCGCGATCCGTGAATCTGCTCAGGGAGCAGGCGCGCGCGAAGTGTTCCTGATTGAAGAACCGATGGCGGCGGCGATTGGTGCAGGCCTGCCGGTATCTGAAGCAACCGGCTCTATGGTGGTGGATATTGGTGGCGGTACCACCGAGGTTGCGGTTATTTCCCTGAATGGCGTGGTCTACTCTTCCTCCGTGCGTATCGGCGGCGACCGTTTTGATGAAGCTATTATTAATTATGTGCGCCGTAACTACGGTTCACTGATTGGTGAAGCGACCGCTGAACGTATCAAACATGAAATCGGCTCTGCCTATCCGGGCGACGAAGTGCGCGAAATCGAAGTGCGTGGTCGTAACCTGGCTGAAGGCGTACCGCGCGGCTTTACGCTCAACTCTAATGAGATCCTGGAAGCTCTGCAGGAGCCGCTGACCGGTATCGTGAGCGCGGTCATGGTAGCGCTGGAGCAGTGTCCGCCGGAACTGGCATCTGATATTTCCGAGCGCGGCATGGTATTAACCGGCGGTGGCGCGCTGCTGCGTAACCTGGATCGTCTGCTGATGGAAGAAACCGGTATTCCGGTCGTGGTGGCTGAAGATCCGCTGACCTGCGTCGCGCGCGGCGGCGGTAAAGCGTTGGAAATGATCGACATGCACGGCGGCGATTTGTTCAGCGAAGAATAATCTGCCAGAAGGGGAGCGACGGGCGAAAGCCACGCTCCCTCTTCTTGATGTCGGGGAATACGCAGAGTTTATGAAGCCAATTTTCAGCAGGGGGCCCTCCTTGCAGCTCCGCCTTTTTCTGGCGGTTATCGTGGCCATCGGCATTATTGTTGCCGACAGTCGCGTGGGTTCGTTTACCCAAATCCGTAACTACATGGACACGGCGGTAAGTCCATTCTATTTTCTGGCCAACGGGCCACGACAGATTCTGGACAGCGTTGCGGAAACGCTGGCCTCTCGCCAGCAGCTGGAGCAGGAAAATAAAGCGCTACAGCGCGAACTGTTTCTGAAAAACAGCGAACTGCTGATGCTGGGACAATACCGGCAGGAAAACGCGCGTCTGCGCGAACTGTTAGGCTCGCCGCTGCGTCAGGACGAGCAAAAAATGGTGACGCAGGTGATTTCCACCGGCACCGATCCCTATACCGATCAGGTGGTTATTGATAAAGGCAGCGTCAACGGCGTTTATGAAGGGCAGCCGGTTATTAGCGATAAAGGCGTAGTCGGCCAGGTCATTGCGGTAGGGCAAATGACCAGCCGCGTGCTGCTGATTTGCGATGCTTCCCATGCACTGCCGATTCAGGTATTGCGTAATGATATTCGTGTGATCGCCGCGGGCAACGGCTGCACGGAAGATCTGCAGCTGGAACATCTGCCGGGCAATACCGATATTCGCGTGGGCGATGTGCTGGTGACCTCCGGGCTCGGCGGCCGCTTCCCGGAAGGTTATCCGGTCGGCGTGGTGTCGTCCGTGAAGGTCGATACGCAGCGCGCCTATACTGTTATTCAGGCGAGGCCGACGGCCGGGCTTCAGCGTCTGCGCTATCTGCTGCTGCTGTGGGGCGCGGATCGTAACGGCGATCTGCCGATGGCGCCGGATGAGGTGCATCGGGTTGCGAATGAGCGTCTTATGCAAATGATGCCGCAGGTGCTGCCGCCTGCGGGAGAGATGGGGCCGCCGCTACCGCCAGAGGTACAAAATGCGCCAGCGGGAAGTGCCGCGCCCGCCAACGGCGCAGCGGTAAGCAACCCGACCGTCACGCAAAATAATCAGTCTGGCGCGCAGGGACGTCAACCCGCGACATCGGCCACAAACCCATCCGCTAACCCGCGTAATCAAGCGGCAGGCAGCCGACCTGTGACACAGGGAGGCCAACCTTGAGCCGCTACCGCAGTCATGGCCGCTGGGTGATCTGGCTTTCTTTCCTTGTCGCGCTGGTGCTGCAAATTATGCCGTGGCCGGACGATCTTTATATGTTCCGTCCCTCCTGGCTGCTGTTGATTCTGATCTACTGGCTGCTGGCGCTGCCGCATCGGGTAAGCGTCGGCACCGGTTTTCTGATGGGCGCGGTGATGGATCTCATCTCCGGCTCCACGCTTGGCGTACGTGCGCTGGCGCTCAGTATTATTGCCTACCTGGTCGCTTTCAAATTCCAGCTTTTCCGTAACCTGGCGTTGTGGCAACAGGCGTTAATGGTTATGGTGCTGTCGCTGGCGATGGACGTCATTGTTTTCTGGGCTGAGTTTTTAGTTATCAATATCTCGTTCCGACCAGAAATTTTCTGGAGCAGCGTGGTAGACGGTATTTTGTGGCCCTGGCTATTCTTATTGATGAGAAAGATTCGTCGTCAATTCGCAGTTCAGTAAGGACAACTATGCTATCCCTTTATCTTGCCTCCGGTTCACCGCGTCGTCGTGAACTGCTGACGCAGCTTGGCCTGCATTTTGAGCGCGTCATCACTGACGTGGAAGAGCTGCGTCGCGAGGAGGAGAGCGCGCAGCAGTATGTCCGTCGGCTGGCACGAGAAAAAGCGCAGGCGGGCGTGGCAGCCGCGCCGCAGGATCTGCCGGTGCTGGGTGCGGATACCATTGTGGTGCTGAATGGCGAAGTGCTGGAAAAACCGCACGATGCGCGTCACGCGGCGGATATGCTCGCACGCCTCTCTGGGAAAACGCATCAGGTTATGACGGCGGTGGCGCTGGCCGATCGTCAGCGTGAACTGGATTGTCTGGTGATAACGGAAGTGACCTTCCGTTTGCTGACACCGCAGGATATTCACGACTATATCGCCAGCGGCGAACCGATGGATAAGGCGGGCGCCTACGGTATTCAGGGGCTTGGCGGCAATTTTGTCAGAAAAATTAACGGAAGCTATCATGCTGTGGTTGGCCTGCCGCTGGTGGAAACCGGCGAACTGTTCAGTCATTTTCAATCATTGCGTGAGGTAGGTAAGGGGACATGATGACGGCTGAGCTACTGGTTAACGTTACGCCATCGGAAACGCGCGTAGCCTATATTGACGGCGGAATCCTGCAAGAAATCCATATTGAACGTGAAGCGAAGCGCGGTATTGTCGGTAATATTTATAAAGGCCGCGTAAGCCGCGTCTTGCCGGGAATGCAGGCGGCGTTTGTCGATATTGGTCTGGAAAAAGCGGCGTTTCTGCACGCCTCCGACATCATGCCGCATACAGAATGCGTGGCGGGCGAAGAGCAAAAAAACTTTAGCGTCCGGGATATTGCCGAGCTGGTGCGCCAGGGACAGGATCTCATGGTGCAGGTGGTGAAAGATCCGCTGGGCACCAAAGGCGCGCGCCTGACGACAGATATTACATTACCTTCGCGTTACCTGGTTTTTATGCCCGGCGCCTCGCACGTTGGCGTATCGCAGCGCATTGAAAGCGAAGCGGAACGCGATCGCCTGAAGGCGGTGGTTTCGGCCTACTGCGATGAGCAGGGCGGATTTATTATTCGCACCGCGGCGGAAGGTATTGGCGAAGAAGAGCTGGCGCAGGATGCCGCCTTTCTTAAACGCCTGTGGACGAAAGTCATCGAGCGTAAAAAACGCAATAAAACCCGCTGCCGTCTTTATGGCGAACTGGCGCTGGCGCAGCGCGTGCTGCGTGATTTCGCCGGCGCCGCGCTCGATCGTATTCGCATCGATTCACGCCTGACTTATGAACTGCTGCTGGAATTTACCTCTGAATATATGCCAGAGATGACTGCCAAACTGGAGCTTTACAGTGGGCGTCAGCCGATTTTCGATCTTTATGATGTGGAAAATGAAATTCAGCGTTCGCTCGATCGTAGGTCGAGCTTAAATCGGGCGGTTACCTGATTATCGATCAGACTGAAGCGATGACCACTATCGATATTAATACCGGCGCCTTTGTCGGCCATCGCAATCTCGATGAAACCATTTTTAATACCAATATCGAAGCGACGCAGGCGATTGCGCGCCAGCTGCGGCTGCGTAATCTCGGCGGCATTATCATCATCGACTTTATCGATATGAATAATGAAGAGCATCGCCGCCGCGTGTTGCACTCACTGGACAGCGCGCTCAGTAAAGATCGGGTGAAAACCAGTATTAACGGTTTCTCGGCGCTGGGGCTGGTGGAGATGACGCGCAAGCGTACCCGCGAAAGCATTGAGCATGTGCTGTGCCAGGATTGTCCGGTTTGCAAAGGGCGCGGCACGCTGAAAACGGTAGAAACTGTCTGCTACGAAATTATGCGGGAAATTGTGCGTGTGCATCACGCCTACGACTCCGATCGCTTCCTGGTCTATGTTTCGCCAAGCGTGGGCGAAGCGCTGAAAAGTGAAGAATCGCATGCGCTGGCCGAAGTGGAGCT
This sequence comes from Mixta sp. Marseille-Q2659, assembly GCF_940807255.1. Classification (GTDB taxonomy): domain Bacteria; phylum Pseudomonadota; class Gammaproteobacteria; order Enterobacterales; family Enterobacteriaceae; genus Mixta. The sequence goes on from NZ_CALNWY010000019.1 coordinate 23,559, forward strand.
ATTTGTCGGCAAGCAGGTTAAGGTGCAGATCGAGCCGCTCTATACCCAGGAGCAGTTCGACGTGGTGATGATGTAAAATCTGGTTAATATTTTGGCTTGTCTTTGACTCTTTCTCTCCAGTCAAGCGCTAAAAATGCGCGTCGGTTTCAGGTAAACTCTGCTGACCTGATTCTCCCTGGCTGCTGCAACGGCACGTTCGGGAATATGAGCCAGCTTATTCATCCGTTCAGTTTGCGCAAAACAAGGAGAGGAGTGTGAGGCAACTGCCCAGGATCCTGTTACTTACAGGCGCTGCGGTAATCGTTATCGTTGCGCTACTGGTCAGTGGCTTGCGGCTGGTGATGCCGCAGATCAATCATCATCGCGGCACGCTACTTAACGCTGTCTCCTCCGCGACCGGATTAACCATCAATGCCGCCTCGCTACAGGGACGCTGGGAAAACTTTGGCTCCACGCTGGATGTTCGCCAGCTCGCGGTCGCCCTGCCTGACGGCGACTCGTTGAATATTGGCCGCGTCACGCTGGCGCTGGATGTCTGGCAATCCCTGCTGCATGCCCGCTGGCAGTTTCGTGAGCTGACTTTCTGGCAGCTTGATTTCGACAGCCACTCGCCTCTTATCAGTAACGACACCACCAACCATACGCTAAAGGCGGGACAGATTAACGATCTGTTCCTGCGCCAGTTCGACCATTTTGATTTGCGCGACAGCCGTATCCGTTTCCAGACGCTCTCCGGCCAGCGTGCCGAACTGTCGATCCCGCGTCTGAGCTGGCTAAATGAAAAAGCCCGCCATCGTGCGGAAGGCGAAGTCAGCCTTTCCAGCTTTACCGGACAGCACGGCGTGGTGCAGGTGCGTCTGGATCTGCGTGATGAGAACGGCTTGCTGAACAGCGGACGCATCTGGATGCAGGCTGATGACGTAGATGTGAAGCCGTGGCTGGGGCAGTGGATGCGCGATAACACCACGCTGCAGAGCGCGCGCTTTAGCCTGGCGGCCTGGCTGAGCCTGAAAGAGGGCGAAGTTTACGATGGCGATGTCTGGCTGAAGCAGGGCGGTGCCCGCTGGCAGGGCGATAAGCAGGCGCATCGTCTGGAAGTGGATAACCTGACCATGCATCTGGCGCGCTGGCACAGCGGCTGGACGGTCACCGTGCCGCAAAACAGTCTGCGTACCGACGGCGTTGCCTGGCCGCAAGGGCACTTTTCGCTGGCGTGGCTGCCGCCGCACGGTATCGGGCCGGAATCACAGAGCGCGGAAGAGTTGCGCGTACGCGCTACTGGCTTAAACCTTCAGCGTCTGGAGCCGCTGATTCCCTTATTCGCACAGCTGTCCCCGCAGCTGTTGGAAAACTGGCGTACCCTTCAGCCGCAGGGACAGATTGATGCGCTGGCGCTGGATATACCGCTCAAGCAGCCGGATCAGAGCCGTTTTCAGGCGCGCTGGCGCGACCTGAGCTGGCAGCACTGGCAGCTGCTGCCGGGCGCGCAGCATGTAAACGGCGAGCTGAGCGGCAGTCTGGCGGATGGGCGGCTGGATATCGGGCTGCACGATGCTGTGATGCCCTACGGCACCATGTTCCGCGCGCCGCTGGAAGTTCAACGCGCCACCGGCACGCTCAGCTGGCAGCACAGTGAACATGCGCTGGCGCTGCAGGGCACAAATCTTGATGTGCAGGCGCGTTCGCTTTGGGCGAAGGGCGATTTTAGCTATCGCCAGGGCGACGGCCTGACGCCGCGACTGGATATTCTGGCGGGCATTAACGTCACCAACGCGGGCGATGCCTGGCGTTATTTCCCGGAGCCGTTAATGGGAACCGGTTTAACCAACTACCTCAGCGGCGCCATCAAGGGCGGACAGGTTAACAACGCCACGCTGCTGTTCGCCGGTAATCCTAAGCTGTTCCCCTTCCGACATAACGACGGCATGTTTGAAGTCTGGGTGCCGCTGCGCAATGCCAGCTACGCTTTCCAGCCGGGCTGGCCGGCGATCGATAATCTCGATATCGACCTCGATTTTGTTAATGACGGCCTGTGGATGAAGGCGCAGCAGGCAATGCTGGGCAAGGTGCAGGCGAACAATGTCAGTGCCGTGATCCCCGATTACCTGAAAGAGAAGCTGATCATTAACGGCGATCTACGCGGCGAAGCGGCGGATATTCATGACTACTTTAAACAAACGCCGCTGAAATCTTCCCTGGGCGCGGCGCTGGACGAACTACAGCTGGGAGGGCAGACCGGTGGACATCTGAAGCTCGATATTCCGCTGGACGGTGAACTGGTTCATGCGCGCGGCGACGTGCAGCTGGCCGATAACACCCTGTTTATCGCACCGCTGGAGACCCGTTTAACGGCGCTTAACGGCAGCTTCACTTACGATAACGGTAACCTGCGCAGCGATACGCTGCATGCCAGCTGGTTTGGTCAGCCGGTTAACGTTGATTTTCACACCACAGAAGGGCCGCAGGATTATCAGATTGGCGTTAACCTGGCGGCGGACTGGCAGGTTAATAAACTTACGCCGTTACCGGCAGGCGTCAGCCAGCAGCTGAACGGTACGCTTCCCTGGCAGGGTAATGTGGCTATTACGCTACCGCATCAGGGCGGGGCGAATTACAAGATTAACCTGGCGGGCGATCTGAAGAATGTAAGCAGTAACTTACCTGCTCCGCTGGCAAAAGCGCGTGATGAAGTGCTGCCGCTGAACGTCACCGCCACGGGCGATCTGAATCATTTTGATTTGCAGGGCGTGGTAGCGAAGCAGCAGCGCTTTAACAGTCGCTGGCTGTTGGGCAAACAGCTGCGGCTCGATCGCGGTATCTGGCTGAATAATGCCAAAACCACGCCGGCGCTGCCGGATACGCGCGGTATAACGCTGAATCTGCCGCCGCTGGATGGCGATAGCTGGTTGAAACTGCTGATGGCGAGCGGCGGAACGGCAGGAAGCGCTAAAAAAACGGGCGGCAACGCGTTTAACAAGAACGCGCTGCCGGGTGATATTACGCTTAGCACGCCCGCGCTCCAGCTGGCGGGCCAGCAGTGGCACGATATACAGGTTACGCTGCGTCAGCTGATGGCTGGCGGCATGCAGGTAGAAACCAAAGGCCGTGAAATCAGCGGTCAGCTCGATATTCCCAACAGCGGCCCGTGGCGCGCGCATCTCGGTTGGCTCTATTACAACCCTGAATGGCAAAGCAGCGGAGGGGCACTCTCCTCCGGTTCAGCACAAAACAGCAGCACCATTAAGTTTGCAGGCTGGCCGGCGTTGCAAATCCGCTGCGATGACTGCTGGCTGCGTGGGCAGAAGTTTGGCCGGATGCAGGCCAACCTGACGCCACAGAATGATACGTTAGCGCTTACTGACGGGCTGGTAGATACCGGCAGCTCCCGTTTGCAGATCAACGGAGAATGGGTTAACCGGCCCGGCGAGCAGCGTACATCGCTTAAAGGTAAGCTGAGCGGCAGCAATATCAACAATGCAACCAACTGGTTTGGCGTGAATACGCCACTGCGTGATGCTTCGTTCGCGCTTGATTACGATCTGCACTGGCGCGCCGCGCCCTGGCAGCCGTCGGCTTCCTCGCTGAGCGGCCTGTTGAAAACGCACTTTGGCAAAGGGCAGATTGCCGATGTCAGCAGCGGACGCGCCGGACAGCTGCTGCGGCTGGTCAGTTTTGACGCGCTGCTGCGCAAGCTGCGCTTCGATTTCAGCGATACCTTTAGCGAAGGCTTCTGGTTCGATTCTATTAACGGCACAGCCTGGATTAAAGACGGCATTATGCAGACCGACAACCTGCTGGTGGACGGGCTGGAAGCGGATATTGCGATGCAGGGCAAGCTGGATCTGGTGCAGAGGCAGATTGATATGGAGGCGGTTGTTGCGCCTGAAATTTCCGCTTCGGTTGGCGTCGCCACTGCTTTTGCGATTAATCCAGTGGTCGGTGCGGCGGTCTTTGCCGCCAGTAAGGTGCTGGGCCCGCTATGGAATAAAATTTCGCTGCTGCGCTATCACATCAGCGGCCCGCTGGATAAACCGGAAATTAACGAAGTGCTGCGTAAACCGCGTGAAAAGAGCGCGAAGTGAATTTGACGCCGCAGGGGAATTACCGCAGGCTATAGCAATAATGTCACACAACGAGTGAGAAACGATGAGTCTGAACCTGGTAAGTGAGCAATTGCTAACTGCGAACAACATCAATCAGCAGGATCTGTTCACCCTGCTTGGGCAGCTTTCAGAACGTCGTCTGGATTATGCCGATCTCTATTTCCAGTCCAGCTACCATGAATCCTGGGTGCTGGAAGACCGCATTATTAAAGATGGCTCCTGGAATATCGATCAGGGCGTTGGCGTTCGCGCTGTGAGCGGCGAGAAAACCGGCTTCGCCTATGCCGATCAGATCACCCTGAATGCCCTGCAGCAGAGTGCGCAGGCTGCGCGCAGCATCGTGCGCGAACAGGGCAACGGCAAAGCGCAGGTGCTGGCGGCGATCCAGCATCAGGCGCTCTATCCTGCACTCGATCCGCTACAAAGCCTGTCGCGTGAAGAGAAAATTGCGCTGTTGCATCGCGTAGACAGCGCGGCGCGCGCGGCGGACAAGCGCGTACAGGAAGTGAGCGCCAGCCTGACCGGCGTTTATGAGCTGGTGCTGGTTGCGGCCACTGACGGTACACTGGCGGCGGATGTGCGTCCGCTGGTGCGTCTGTCGGTAAGCGTGCAGGTGGAAGAAGACGGTAAACGCGAGCGCGGCGCCAGCGGCGGCGGCGGGCGTACCGGCTACGATTTCTTCCTGGCCGATGAAGAAGGCGAAGTGCGTGCCGAGCGCTGGGCGCGTGAAGCGGTGCGCATGGCGCTGGTCAACCTTTCCGCCGTTGCGGCGCCGGCAGGCTCTATTCCGGTAGTTCTGGGCGCGGGCTGGCCGGGCGTGCTGCTGCACGAAGCGGTCGGACACGGGCTGGAAGGCGATTTCAACCGTCGCGGCACTTCCATGTTCAGCGGTCAGATGGGCAAGCTGGTGGCTTCTGAACTCTGTACCGTGGTGGATGACGGCACGCTGAACGGTTTACGTGGCTCGCTGGCTATCGATGATGAAGGCGTGCCGGGCCAGTATAACGTGCTGATCGAAAACGGCGTGCTGAAAGGCTATATGCAGGACAAACTCAACGCGCGTCTGATGGGCGTTAAGCCTACAGGTAACGGTCGCCGCGAATCCTATGCGCATCTGCCGATGCCGCGCATGACCAATACCTATATGCTGGCGGGCCAGTCTACGCCGCAGGAAATCATTGAAAGCGTTGAGTATGGCCTGTATGCACCTAACTTCGGCGGCGGTCAGGTGGACATCACCTCCGGCAAGTTTGTCTTCTCTACCTCAGAAGCCTATCTGATTGAAAAAGGTAAAGTGACGCGGCCGGTAAAAGGCGCCACGCTGATTGGCTCTGGTATTGAAGCGATGCAGCAAATCTCAATGGTCGGCAACGACCTGGCGCTGGATAAAGGCGTGGGCGTTTGCGGTAAGGAAGGGCAAAGCCTGCCGGTTGGCGTGGGTCAGCCAACGCTGAAACTGGATCGCCTGACCGTGGGCGGCACCGCCTGATCTCTTTCCCCCGGCTGGCGTCCGCTGCCGGGGGCTTAACCGCCGTTGCGGTGTTCCTGATAAATTTGCGCCACTTTTTTGAACCAGGCGCTGAGATAATCGATACAAACCTGAACTTTTAACGGCAGCTTATCTTTCTGCGTGTAGAGCGCATAAACCGGGCGCGGGTCGGACTGATAGCGGCTAAACAAAATCTCAACCTCGCCCGCCTTAATCTCATCAATCACCCACATCAGCGGCACATACGCGATCCCGCAGCCCGCCTTTAGCCAGCGAATCAGCGTTTGTGAATCGTTAGTCACAAAGCGCCCCTGCGGCGAAAGATGCGTACTGATCCCTTCCGGTGCGATAAGCTCGAAATCGCTGTCAGGCCGCACGCTGTATTCCAGCCAGGAAAAGTTAGCGATGTCGGCCGGTTTGTCGGGCGTGCCATGTTGCTCCAGATAGTGTTTCGCAGCGCACACCACCATCGGCATCGAACCGAGACGGCGGGAAAACAGGCTGGAGTCCTGCAGCGCCCCAACGCGGATCACCACGTCCAGCCCGTCGGCAATCAAATCCGGCGCCGGAATACCGGTAACCAGATTCACCGTCAGGCCAGGATATTCCTGCAGCATTTCCGCCGTCATGGTTGCCAGCACGTTCTGCGCCATGGTTGAAGAACTGCCAATGCGCAGCGTGCCAATTGGCGAGTTATTAAAGGCGTAAAGCTGTTCATGCACCTGATGCGCTTCGGCTAACATTCGTCGGCAGCCCTGATAATAGATGCGTCCCGCTTCGGTCAGCCCAATACTGCGCGTGCTGCGATTCAACAGCTTCACCTGCAGTTCATCTTCCAGTTTAGCGACAGTTTGGCTTATGGATGAGACGCTCATCTGTAGCTGACGCGCAGCGGCAGTAAATGAACCTAATTCAACCACTTTGGCGAAAACCGACATACCTTTGAGTCGTTCCATTATTCACTCTGGCTTAAAAGTGATTTAGATCACATTATGTAGATAACTTATAGTCATGCGCGTTACTATATGACGGCCGGGTCGCCGTCTGGCCGCTCACACTTCTGTGCCAGGATCTTTAGTACACGCTATGCTTTAGGTGCTGATATTCGTCTGACAGTGTACCTGTCGCCCGATCATCATCAACCCGTAATGCGAAACATCCTGTATCGACAGGCTGGTTTCGTGCTGGCAAACGGAATGGCCCGGCTACGTATCAACAAGGATAAAAGATGAGTGTGCTACCGGTTATCGTCATATTTGGGCTCTCTTTCCCGCCCATATTTTTTGAAATTATCGTTTCGCTTTTGCTGTTCTGGCTGGTACGTCGCGTACTGTTGCCGATCGGCCTGTATGACTTTGTCTGGCATCCGGCGCTGTTTAATACCGCACTCTACTGCTGCCTGTTCTATTTAGTATCCTGTCTGTTCGTCTGAGGTTATAAGTGAAAGCTCTAATAAGAAAAATTACGCGCTATGCCATTACGCTAATTCTGGTTGTCATCGCCGTGGTGGTGGTTTTCCGCGCCTGGGCTTTTTATACCGAATCGCCCTGGACGCGAGATGCTAAATTCGCCGCTGACGTGGTCGCTATCGCGCCCGACGTCACGGGCCTGGTGACCGATGTGCGCGTGCATGATAACCAACTGGTGAAGAAGGGCGAGGTACTGTTTACCATCGACCAGCCACGCTTTGAAAAAGCGCTGGATGAAGCGGAAGCGGATGTGCAGTACTACCAGGCGCTAGTTAATGAGAAACGGCGCGAAGCCGCCCGCCGTAATAAGCTGGGCGTGATCGCCATGTCGCGCGAAGCGATCGAGCAATCCAATAACGATCTGCAGACGGCTGAACACCAGCTGGCGAAGGCGCAGGCCTCGCGCGATCTGGCGAAGCTGGATCTGGAGCGCACGGTGATCCGCGCGCCGGCGAATGGCTGGGTCACTAACCTGAATGTCTTCTCCGGTGAATTTATTACGCGCGGTACCACCTCGGTGGCGCTGGTCAAACAGAATTCCTACTACGTTCTGGCCTATATGGAAGAAACCAAGCTGGAGGGCGTACGCCCCGGTTACCGCGCGGAGATTACGCCGCTGGGCAGCAATCGTGTGATGCTCGGAACGGTAGATTCCGTCGCAGCGGGTGTGACCAACAGCAGCAGCACCGTGGACAGCAAGGGCATGGCGACCATCGACTCGAATTTGGAATGGGTGCGCCTGGCGCAGCGTGTTCCGGTTAAGATCCTGCTCGATCATCAGCCGGGCAATCTCTATCCGGCGGGCACCACCGCGACCATCGTGGTGACCGGCGAGAAAGATCGTGAGCAGAAGCCGCAGTCGCCGTTAACCCGGTTGCTTCATCGCCTGCGTGAGTTCGGTTAAGCGAGGGCGTGATGCAGCTCGAACGGTTACGCTTCCCGATTAAACTGACGTTCGCCATTCTGACGGCGCTATTAATCGGCTTTCATTTTAATCTGGAAACGCCGCGCTGGGCGGTGATGACCGCCGGGATTGTAGCGGGCGGCACCGCTTTTGCCGCTGGCGGCTCCTTACTCCGGCGCGCTGCGTCATCGCGGTATATTGCGTATTATCGGGACTTTCCTTGGCTGCCTGGCGGCGCTGGTGATTATGATCGCCACCATCCGCGCGCCGGTGGTGATGATGCTGCTCTGCTGTATCTGGGCGGGCGTTTGCGTCTGGCTCTCATCGCTGATCCGCGTCGAAAACTCCTACGCGCTGGGGCTGGCTGGCTATACCGCGTTGATTATTGTCATCAGCGTCGATCTCTCTGCGGAAACACCAATGCTGGCACCGCAGTTTGCCGTCGAGCGCTGCAGCGAGATTGTGATTGGTATTGTCTCAGCAATTCTGGCGGATATGGTTTTTTCGCCGCGCTCAATTAAAAAAGTCATTGATAAAGAGATCGAGACGCTGCTGCTTGAGCAGTATCGCCTGCTGCAACTCTGCGTAGCGCATGGCGATAAAGAGGAGGTGGATAAGGCCTGGAGCAACCTGGTACGCCGCACCACCACGCTTAACGGGATGCGCAACCAGCTGAACATGGAATCCTCACGCTGGCAGCGCGCCAATCGTCGCCTGAAAGGGATCCATATGCTTTCGCTGACGTTAATTACCCAGGCGGCAGAAACCTTTCTGATCCAAAACTCCCGGCCGGAATATATTCCACCGCAGTATCGTGTACTACTGGAAAAGAATGCCGATAGCCTCAGCGATCTGCACAAGCACCTGAAGAACCTGCGACGCGTGGTCAGCGCTTCCGGCAGTAAAAGCACGCCGATTACGCTGGTCAGCTGGATTGGCGCCGCCACGCAATATCTGATGCTGTTAAAAGGCGTGCAAACGAACAGCAGCATTAGTCAGCAGGAGGAAGCGCTGCTGAGCAAAGAGGTGGAAGTGGTGCGCGCGCGATCGGCGGAAACCCATCACGCAATGATTAACGGCATCCGTACTTTTGTGGCAACGGCGCTGGGCACGCTGTTCTGGTTGTATAGCGGCTGGACCTCCGGCAGCGGCTGTATGCTGATGCTGGCGGTGATTACCGCGTTGGCAATGCGCGCGCCCAATCCGCTAATGATGGCGAAAGACTTTCTCTACGGTATGACGGTGGCGATTCCGCTTGGCGCGCTCTACTTTATGGTGATCATGCCCGCCACGCAGCAAAGCATGCTGCTGCTCTGTATTGCGATAGGTACGCTGGCATTTGTGGCCGGTATCTTTATTCAACGGCGGCAGATAGGCACGCTGGGCGCCTTTGTCGGTACGCTTAACATACTGGTGTTGGATAATCCGATGTCCTTTTCGGTGGATGCGTTTTTGGATAACGCGTTGGGTCAGGTTATTGGCTGTTTCGTGGCGCTGATGGTGATTCTGATTATTCGCGATAATTCACGGGCGCGTACCGGTCGCACGTTGCTGAACCGCTTTATGTATGCGGCGGTATCGGCCCTGACGACCAATCAGGCGCGCCGTAAGGAAAATCATCTGCCCGCGCTCTATCAGCAGCTGTTCTTACTGCTGAATCTGTTTCCCGGCGACATTGATAAATATCGCCTGGCGCTGACGCTGATTATCGGACACCAGCGCTTACGTAATGCGGAGATCCCGGTAAATGCCGATCTGTCAGCGTTTCATAAGCAGCTGCGCTATACCGCAGATCGGGTTATCGCCTCGCGCAGCGACGAGAAGCGCCGCTATTACTATCAAAAGCTGCTGCGTGAGTTTGATACCTATCAGGAAAAGCTGCACCAGTATCAGGCGCCGCTGAGTGTGACCGAGCCGGTGCAACGCCTGGCCGATATGCTAAAAAAATATCAGAACACGCTGATCAATATCTGATCCTGCTACCGGCGCCATCCAGGCGCCGGTTTTTTATGATTTCCTCTTTTACTCCTGTACTGCGGCCAAAGGCTGCTTTTTTGCCAACTATACTTGGCAAAACAGGATGGCAATAACAGGAGCGAAACATGGCGCAGTCCCTGCAGGATCACGAACTTTTTCAAACCGGCTGTTTCATCAACGGCCAGTGGCAAACCCTGAGCGAAACCTTTGACGTGCTGAATCCGGCGACCGGAGAAATCATCGCGCGCGTGGCGAAGGGCGGCAAAAAAGAGACCGAACAGGCGATCGCCGCCGCCGAACAAGCCTTCCCTGCCTGGCGCGCTCTGACGGCAAAGCAGCGTTCGGAAATTCTCTATCGTTGGTATCAACTGATTATCGAACATAAAAGCTGGCTGGGACAGCTGATGACGGCCGAGCAGGGCAAGCCGCTGAAAGAGGCGGAAGGCGAAGTGGAATATGCCGCCAGCTTTATTCAGTGGTTTGCTGAACAGGCCAAACGCGCGAACGGCGAAATTATTCCACCGACGAAAAGCGGCGCGCGAATTCTGGCGACGCGTGAGCCCGTCGGTGTGGTTGCTGCCATTACGCCATGGAATTTTCCAATGGCGATGTTAACGCGCAAGCTGGGGCCGGCGCTGGCTGCAGGCTGTACCGGCATCATTAAGCCAGCCAATAACACGCCGCTGTCTGCCTTTGCGCTGTTAGCGCTGGCGCAAAAAGCGGGGATTCCCGATGGCGTCCTTAACGGCGTGGCGGGTGATACGCACGCCATCAGCGATGCCATTATGGCCAGTGGTGCGGTGCGCAAAATCTCCTTTACCGGATCCACCGCCGTCGGCAAAACGCTGATGCGTAACGCCGCAGAAACGATGAAAAAGATCTCTATGGAGCTGGGCGGCAACGCACCTTACATCGTGTTCGACGATGCGGATATTGATGCGGCAGTGAAAGGCGCGATTGCCAATAAATTTCGTAACACCGGACAGGTTTGCGTTAGCGTCAACCGCTTCTTTATTCAGGATGGAATTTACGATCGTTTCGTCAGCCAGCTGGCGGAAGAGGTAAACAAGCTCAAAACCGGCAACGGCATGGATGAAGGCGTGGTGGTCGGCCCGTTAATTAATCAGGCTGCCGTGGAGAAAGTGGAAGAGCATGTGAAAGATGCACAGGCGAAAGGCGGACGTATCGTCGCTGGCGGTGCGCGCCATGAACTGGGCGGCAATTTCTGGCAGCCTACGGTGATTGCCGATGCCAGCGAAGAGATGAAGCTGGCGCATGAAGAGACTTTTGGCCCGGTAGCGGCCTGTTTTCGCTTTACCGATGAAGAGGAAGTTATTCGGCGGGCGAATGCCACCGAATACGGTCTGGCTGCCTATTTCTATACGCAAAATCTTCAGCGGGTGTTTCGCGTCTCTTCCGCGCTGGAGAGCGGCATGATTGGTATTAACGAATGTGCGGTCTCTACCGAGGTAGCCCCGTTTGGCGGTGTTAAGGAATCTGGGTTGGGACGCGAAGGATCGGTACTGGGAATGGAAGAGTATCTGGAAGTAAAAACTTTACATATTGGTAGCCTGTAGCAAATTGGGCGCGTCCGCGCCCGATTTTCTGGTAAGGAGCAACCGGCATGAAGAAAGAGCGTTTTGATTTTAATGAGATTGTTGACCAGGCGCACTTTTACCGGCAGTTCAGCGAACGCTTTGCCCTGGCGGATCGTTTAGTGGTTGATCTCGATTCGTTGTGGGACGCCGTTACCGGCTCTGTGATCCCACTGCCGGTAGAGATTGAGTTCGTGCATTTAGGCGCTGGACAAAAGCGTCGTTATGGCGCGCTGATACTGCTTTTTGACGAAGCGGAAGAGGAGCTGGAAGGGCAGCTCCGCTTTAATATTCGTTAGCAGCAGCCCATAAAAAAGGCCCCGACGAGCAGGGCCAAAGGGTTCGTCAAGCAGTTGACGAGGAATTACTTGTAGAGTTCTGCCGTAGCATGCCAGCTGTCACCGCTGCGCGCTTCGATGACGCGATAAGCGCGGGCACCTTGCGCATCCGCTTTTTCAGAAAGCTGCGCACGATAATCCATGGGAGAGCCGCCAGTCCCGCTCACGGTGATGATTCCCGCAGGCTGCAAATTCTGCGCCTCTTGCCGGGTAATCTGTTCAGCAGCGGTTGCGCCGAACGTTACCAGCGATAACAGGCCAAGAGCTTTAATAGCCGTTTTAATTCTCATTGTTCATCTCCTCCTGTGATCAACAACCTGCGGTTTACAACATCAAGACCGGGTTTTTGGGCAATTATTTATAAATTTCAGCGGTCGCGTGATAGTTACCGTTGGCATAGGCCTCAATCACACGGTAGGACGACGCGCCTTCTTTATCCGCTTTTTGCGACAGATGCTGACGAATAGCGGTAGGGCTGGCATCGATACCGCTAACGGAGATCGTACCTATAGGTTGCAGGTTCTGGCTGACGACATCTTGTTGTGTGACCAGATCCGCGGCGGCTGCGCCGAATGAAAGGACGGAAGCCAGGCCTAAAGCAGCAAAGGTATAAGTGGTTTTCATGGTTTACTCCTGAATATCTCTGATTACGGCAGCCGGTATGGCTTGATAGCGATTGTTATTTCTGAAGCTGCCTGAACGTATGGTTGTTAAAAACGAGTGCTTATTTATACAGCTCAGCGGTAACGTGCCAGTTATCGTTATTACGTGCTTCGATAATGCGATAGGCGCTGGCACCCTGTCGGTCCGCTTTTTCCCGTAACGCCTGATGTATATCCATCGGCGCACCTGCTACACCGCTGAGGCTTACTGTGCCGACCGGCTGCAGATTTTTCGCCTGTTCAGCATTGACAGATTCTGCGGCGAAAGCACCAAATGAAAGTGCAGATAGCAGGCCAGCGGCTGCGATAGTAGTTTTAATGTTCATTGATCTGTTCCTCGTCTTCTGTTTTTGTCTTTATTTGCTCTGTGATCCGCATCACGAAAACAAGTATAGATCTAATAACGCATGAAATTAATATTCTGCTAATAATGATTTGTTGTGACACTTTAGCGATTTAGCGCTTTTTTATATCGAAAAGTTATAAAAAATGAGTGTTTTTCGATCAATTAGCGTTAAATTTACTTAAAAACAGTAACATAAGTGGCTTTATCTATTTGTGCTTTGCTTTGCAGTCGATCACTCTGTTGAGTTTTAAAAACTAGCCAGATGCACTAAATATGCCGTCTAAAGGCAGCACAAAATGCGAATTGTGTGGTAAGGATAGCAATAGGTGAGTAGAAGCTTATTCCTTTTGGCAATACTTACGCGGCGCTGGCTTTGGGCCGATTAGGTAAAGACAGGCGTAAAGGTGGAGCGAAGAATAAGAATAAATAGAGGCAGCACCACGCGAACAGAGGCGTAGCGGAGAAGCAGTTGAATTACCAAAACGGTTAAGGAGACTGTTTTCTGAGAGGGGTATGAAGAAAAAAGATCACCGGCGGCTGTACCAATGATCTTTCTCTTTTATAGTTCTTGCTCAAACAGATTCAGGATGGCTTCGTAAAGCTGCTTCACGGTAAATGCGCGGGCAGGCGTAATGAAAATCGTGTCGTCGCCAGCGATGGTGCCGAGAATGCCTTCCGCTTTTCCCAGCGAATCCAGCAGACGAGCAATCAGCTGTGCCGCGCCAGGACTGGTATGAATCACTACCAGCGCATCATTGTAATCAATATCCAGTACCAGATTTTTAAGCGGGGAGGTCGTTGTTGGCACGCCCAGCTCGGCGGGCAGACAGTAGACCATTTCCATCTTCGCGTTGCGGGTACGCACCGCGCCAAACTTGGTCAGCATGCGCGATACTTTCGACTGATTGATATTGTCGAAGCCTTCTTCCTGCAGGGCGGTGACGATTTCACCCTGCGAGCTGAACTTTTCCTCTTTCAATAAAGCTTTAAACGCTTTAATCAGATCTTCTTGTTTCGATGGGTTACGCATAGGCTACCGATAATATAAAAATGCTGTGAAGCCCGGCCAGCAGGCGATACATTATTATGCAATTATATGAATGTTTATGCAAACAGGTTGCGGGGCGTTAACGCTTTACTTCCCGATGGGCGCGCATTTTACCAGACTTTCAACACAGAGAAAATTTTCCCCCGACGCATAGCTATGGCAGACGAAGTGAACGAATTGTTATAAAATTGATGTTGTTCTGCTAAGCGCGAACGGTGTAAGGTACTGCTGGTTAAACTGTCTGCATCTGGTTACGGTCAGCTTTCAGCCTGTACGTAATGCTGTCATTCTCACCCGTTTTGCATCCTGTTTGTGCCTTACTACGCAAAACGATGACAACGTCCTCGCTATTACTTCTCAGGCCGTCCAGCATAGTACCCCACTGGATCCCGGCATTTTTCTGCTCACTATAATAAGGAGTTTAGGATGAAAGTTGCAGTTCTCGGTGCGGCTGGTGGTATCGGCCAGGCACTCGCACTTCTGCTGAAAACCCAGCTACCTGCGGGTTCAGAACTCTCTCTGTATGATATTGCTCCCGTTACGCCCGGTGTGGCCGTTGATTTAAGCCACATTCCTACGCCGGTTAAAATCAAAGGGTTCAGCGGTGAAGATGCGACGCCTGCGCTGCAGGGCGCCGATGTAGTTTTAATCTCTGCTGGTGTGGCGCGTAAGCCAGGCATGGATCGCTCTGACCTGTTTAACGTCAATGCAGGGATTGTGCGTAACCTGATTGAACAGGTTGCGAAAACCTGTCCGAAAGCGCTGATCGGCATTATTACCAACCCGGTTAACACGACCGTGGCTATCGCCGCCGAAGTGCTGAAGAAAGCGGGCGTGTATGATAAAAACCGTCTGTTCGGCGTCACGACGCTGGATATTATCCGCTCGAATACATTTGTCGCTGAGCTGAAAGGCAAGCAGCCAACCGAGCTGAATGTACCGGTTGTGGGTGGTCACTCTGGCGTGACTATTCTGCCGTTGCTGTCTCAGGTTCCGGGCGTCTCTTTCAGCGAGCAGGAAGTGGCCGACCTGACCAAACGTATCCAGAATGCGGGTACGGAAGTGGTGGAGGCGAAAGCCGGAGGCGGATCGGCTACGCTGTCGATGGGGCAGGCTGCGGCCCGCTTTGGCCTGTCGCTGGTGCGCGCGTTGCAGGGTGAAAGCAACGTGGTTGAGTGCGCCTATGTAGAAGGCGACGGCGAATATGCGCGCTTTTTCTCTCAGCCACTGCTGCTGGGCAAAGAAGGCGTCGTGGAGCGCCGTCCTGTTGGCCAACTGAGCGACTTTGAGCAAAAGGCGCTGGAAGGCATGCTGGATACGCTGAAGAAAGATATTCAGCTGGGCGAAGAGTTCGTTAAGTAAATCTGCAAATTAACAAAAGGGAGCCTGCGGGCTCCCTTTTTTGTCTGCATCAGAAAGAAATTTCGGGTTCCTGTTTGTTGGTATCGGAAAGAAGCCCTTCGTCTCTTTTTGAATATCAGGACTGCGCCGGATATTCCTGAATGGTGACTTTCAGCGTTAACTTCTTATCGTTACGGATCACCTGCACATCAATCACCGAACCCGGCCGTATCTCGGCAACCTGATCCATTGTTTCCTGCGCCGATACAGCGGGCTTGCCGTTAACGCTGGTAATCAAATCGTTCGCCTGGATACCCGCTTTAGCGGCCGGGCCATCGGGCGCAACATTATTAACCACAATGCCCTGGATGCGATCGATTCCGGCATTTTGCCCATGCAGCGGCGGAACTTCACGGCCGGTGATGCCGATATAGCCACGGATTACCCGCCCGTCACGAATCAGCTTATCCATGATTTTTGTCGCCAGCGCGGTCGGTATAGCGAAACCGATACCTTCCGGCGTTTCACCGTCATTACTTTTGTCAAAAGAGAGCGTGTTGATACCCATCAGTTCGCCGAGCGAGTTAATGAGCGCGCCACCCGAATTGCCGCGGTTAATCGACGCATCGGTTTGCAGGAAGTTTTGTCGTCCTGACGGGCTTAAACCCACACGTCCGGTTGCGCTGATAATCCCCTGCGTTACCGTTTGTCCAAGGTTATAAGGATTACCGATAGCCATCACGATATCGCCTACGTGAGCGACCCGTTCGCGGTTGATAGGAATGACCGGCAGATTAGCCGCGGTAATCTTCAGAACCGCCAAATCGGTGAGGCTATCCGAACCGACCAGCATCGCTTCAAAAAAGCGCCCATCCTGCAGAGCAACGATAATCTGATCGGCACCATTAATTACGTGGCGATTGGTCAGAATATAACCTTTGCTGTTCATGATCACACCGGAGCCGAGCGTGGTGATGCCTCGCCCGTTACTGCTTGACGCGCTACGGTTATAGACGTTTACCACGGCCGGAACGGCGCGGCGCACACCCTGATTAAAACTGAACGGCGCTTGATCGGCACTGTTTTCAGGCACAGAAAGCAGATTGTTGCCGATACGTAACGCAGGCATAACCGCCAGTAGAATACCTGCGACGATCAGCCCCAGAACTACCGAGCGCAAGAGTTTAAGAAACATGATGTTAAGCTATACCGGAAAATAACTGGGGCAGAATATCATGAGTTAAGCGGACACACACGGGCTTGTGTCCGCAACTTGATACCGTTCTTTTTAGCGCAGCAGCAGGTAGATGCTTTCTCCGCCGCGCACCACATTCAGCGCCAGGAACGGCGGCTTGCTGGCCAGCACTTTCCGCATCTCATCCAGGTTCTGCACGCGGGTGCGGTTCACACCAATAATGACATCATCCTTTTGCAAACCAACCTGTTCCGCTGGCGTTCCTTTTTGCACGCTGTCTACCTTAACGCCCTTATTGCCGTCCGCTAACTGGCCATCGCTGAGTGCCGCGCCCTGTAAAGCCGGTGTCATCAGTTCATCGCTGTTCATGGAACGGGTGCTGGCATCGAGCTTAACGGTAACGCTAAGCGGTTTTCCTTCGCGTAGCAGGCCGATTTTGACTTCCTGGCCGGGCGGCGTGGTGCCAATTTTTACCCGCAGTTCGGCAAAGCTGGCGATCGGCTTATCATTAATTGAGGTAATAATATCGCCCGCCTTGATCCCGGCGTTTGCCGCTGCGGACTTAGGCAGCACTTCTGAGACAAAGGCGCCGCGCTGGGCTTCAACATTAAAGGCGCGCGCCATATCCGCGGTCATTTCCGTGCCCTTGATGCCCAGCTGGCCGCGTTTGACCTCGCCAGTTTCAATCAGCTGCTTCGCCAGCTCCATCGCCATATTGCCGGGAATGGCGAAGCCGATACCGATATTGCCGCCGCTGGAGGCAAGGATCGCCGTGTTAATACCGATCAGTTCACCGTTCAGGTTAACTAACGCGCCGCCTGAGTTGCCGCGGTTGATGGCGGCATCGGTCTGAATAAAGTTTTCCAGCCCTTCCAGGTTGAGACCGCTGCGTCCCAGCGCTGAAATAATGCCGGATGTCGCCGTTTGGCCAAGGCCGAACGGGTTACCGATAGCGATAGCGAAGTCGCCGACGCGTAGCTGATCGGAGTCGGCAACTTTAATTTGCGTCAGATCTTTGGCGCCCTGCAGCTGAATAAGCGCAATGTCAGTTTGATCATCGCGACCAATCAATTTCGCATCATATTCGCGTCCGTCGCCCAGCTGGACGCTGATTTTATCGGCGCCTTTGACCACGTGGTTATTCGTCAGCACGTAACCTTTTTGCGCATCAATAATGACGCCCGATCCCAGACCTTCAAAAGGCTGAGGCTGAGCGTCTTCCTGACCCTGGCCAAAGAAGCGCTTTAACGGCTCAGGCAGATCCTGCGTCTGGTCTTCCGTCGCGGTGCCTTCCACATGAACGCTGACTACCGCAGGCAGGACTTTTTCCAGCATCGGCGCCAGGCTTGGCAAAGCCTGATTCTGGATCTGGGCAGGAAGCGATGCCATGGCCGAAGGTGCCAGGGCCAAATTTAAACCAACGGATAAGGCTACCGCGCTCAACAATAATGATTTTTTCTTCATCGTTACGACGCTCTCGCTGCTCAACAGGGGGAAAAGATAGAGTTGCGTGCCAAATAAAGGTGGCCGGCCTGATAAATCATTGAGGAAAAGGGCGCTGGCGCGCCCTGTTAATCAGTCGCGTGGCGTACGCTCGCTACGCAGCAGACCGGAAGCATTTTCCGAATAATCGCGCGGCATTTGTACCGGCGCCTGATCGTTATCCGCTTCCGCTTCAGTCAGCTGGTAAGCGAACGGGTTTTTCTCGCCTGGCAGATTGGGTAACAGATCGTTAGATCCTTTCGCCATATGCTGATAGAGCTGGCGATAATCACGCGCCATGTTGTCCAGCAGCTCAGCGCTATGGGCAAAGTGGTTGGTTAACTCTTCGCGATAATCCGCCAGCTCCGCTTTGGATTTCTCCAGCTCATACTGCAGGCTGCGCTGCTCGCGCAATTTTTTATTACCAAAACGCATGGCGACGGCGCCGATAATAATGCCAATGACTAAACCAATTAGCCCGTATTCCCAGGTCATAATGACTCCCGTATTGTCCTCGTTGTTCCGTAGGGCGTTCCACTTCAATAATAGCCACTATAACCGTTAATCTTATGGAAGTGGAATCCTGCGGCAGCATCGCTTAGTGTAGAACGAACTTTTTTTCGGCAAACAGAGAGTTGCCTGACATTTTTTAGGAAAGCAGGATTAACAATGCAAACCATCTCTCCGCTGGCGCGCTATCAGCAGGCGCTGGATAAAGGCGAATATCAGCCTGATGAAGTACAGCATGCTGCCATAAGCCGTTTAGAGGCGATCCAGCAGGCACTTATCGCCCGGCAATCCGCAGCGCAGGCGCCTGCGTCGGGCTGGCGCGGCAAGTTGGGTAAGCTGCTGGGCAAGGAGAAAAGCGGTGATTTGCTGCCGGTGCGCGGGCTGTATATGTGGGGCGGAGTCGGTCGCGGAAAAACCTGGGTAATGGATCTCTTTTTTCAGTCTATTCCTGGCGAGCGCAAGCTGCGGCTCCACTTTCATCGTTTTATGCTGCGCGTGCATGAAGAGCTGACTGCGCTACAGGGCGAAAGCGATCCGCTGGAAATCGTCGCCGATCGTTTTAAAGCGCAAACAGATGTACTGTGCTTCGATGAGTTTTTCGTTTCCGATATTACCGACGCCATGCTGCTGGGTACGCTGATGGAAGCGCTATTTGCGCGCGGCATTACGCTGGTGGCAACCTCCAATATTCCGCCTGATGAACTCTATCGCAACGGTCTGCAGCGCGCGCGTTTCTTACCTGCTATTGACCAGATAAAGCAGCATTGTGAAATTATGAACGTCGATGCGGGCATTGATTACCGCTTGCGCACCTTAACGTCGGCACATCTCTGGATCTCACCGCTCAATGAGGAAACGCAGCGCGAGATGGAACGGATGTTTGTTGCGTTGGCGGGACAAACTGCGCAAGAGAAGCCGGTGCTGGAAATCAATCATCGCCAGCTGCCGACGCAGGGCGTCGAAAAAGGCGTGCTGGCGATAGATTTCGCCACGCTTTGCGGAGAAGGGCGCAGCCAGCATGACTATATTGAGCTGTCGCGCCGCTTTCATAGCGTTTTGTTGCTGGATGTGCCGGTAATGCGGGCGCGCAGCGAAGACCGGGCGCGCCGCTTTCTGGCGTTGGTGGATGAATTTTACGAACGTCACGTCAAGCTAGTGGTTTCCGCCGAGGCGTCGCTGTTTGAGATTTATCAGGGCGAACGGCTGAAATTCGAATATCAGCGCTGTCTGTCGCGCCTGCAGGAGATGCAGAGCGAAGAGTATTTGCGTCTGAAGCACCTCTCCTGAAGCAGGCACTTTTTTTGAAGAAAAGTGATCGATTTTTAGCAACGACTTCTCTATAATCTTGCGACCCCACGTTACGGCAAAGTTTTTTTTCCCAGAAACTTTGTAGCACCGGCAAAACTGTCCGAGGGGGTGGCTTGCTGGTCGATAAGGTCGTGTGAGCCTCAACCGTTTATTCAAGCGTTTGGGATTTCACCAACGTGTAACTTAATTTGGGTAAGCTTTTAGATGAAAACTTTTACAGCTAAGCCAGAAACCGTCCAACGTGACTGGTATGTCGTTGACGCGACGGGCAAAACTTTAGGTCGTTTAGCGACTGAACTGGCTCGCCGTCTGCGTGGCAAGCATAAAGCGGAATACACTCCGCACGTTGATACAGGTGATTACATCATCGTTCTGAACGCAGAAAAAGTTGCCGTAACCGGTAACAAGCGTAGCGATAAGATCTATTATCACCACACCGGTCACATCGGTGGTATCAAGCAAGCGACCTTCGAAGAGATGATTGCTCGCCGTCCTGAGCGTGTAATTGAAATCGCGGTTAAAGGTATGCTGCCGAAGGGCCCGCTGGGTCGTGCTATGTACCGTAAACTGAAAGTTTACGCGGGCAACGAGCACAACCATGCGGCACAGCAACCGCAAGTTCTTGACATTTAATCGGGATTACAGGCAATGGCTGAGAATCAAAACTACGGCACTGGTCGCCGCAAAAGCTCTTCCGCTCGCGTCTTTATCAAGCCGGGTAGCGGTAACATCGTAATCAACCAGCGTTCTCTGGAACAGTACTTCGGTCGTGAAACTGCCCGCATGGTAGTTCGTCAGCCGCTGGAACTGCTGGACCTGGTTGGTAAATTCGATCTGTACATCACCGTTAAAGGTGGTGGTATCTCCGGTCAGGCTGGTGCGATCCGTCACGGTATCACCCGCGCTCTGATGGAGTACGACGAGTCCCTGCGTGGCGAACTGCGTAAAGCTGGCTTCGTTACTCGTGATGCTCGTGAAGTTGAACGTAAGAAAGTCGGCCTGCGTAAAGCACGTCGTCGTCCGCAGTTCTCCAAACGTTAATTGTTTCTGCTTCGGCAGCAGCAGTTGCAAAAAACCCGGCGCCTGGCGCTGGGTTTTTTTATGCCCGAAAAGCAGTGAAACAGAGGGAAACACTGGCTTTTAAGCGGCAATTCTTTTGTTGCTTCCCCACAAACTGCCTAAAATCTGGTAAACTGACTGTCACTTTGCGCCCGTTAAACGGAGAGCGTCCTGACAGGAAAGGATCGACGTAGCTTTGGCTAACGGGTGGTTTCGTCAAGCAGGTTAGTCGCCGCGCGGTTGGCTATTCGCACTGTATTCTGGATAAACTTGGAGGTTTTCATGGCTGTCGCTGCCAACAAACGTTCGGTAATGACGCTGTTTTCTGGTCCGACTGACATTTTCAGCCATCAGGTGCGTATCGTACTGGCAGAAAAAGGTGTCAGCGTAGAGATCGAGCAGGTTGAAATGGATAATCTGCCGCAGGATCTGATTGACCTCAACCCGTATCGTACCGTGCCTACGCTGGTCGATCGTGAGCTGACGCTGTATCAATCACGCATCATTATGGAATACCTCGACGAACGTTTCCCGCATCCGCCGCTGATGCCTGTTTATCCGGTTGCCCGTGGTGAAAGTCGTTTGATGATGCATCGTATTGAGCAGGACTGGTACAGCCTGATGCGCACCATCGAAACCGGCTCCGCTCAACAGGCGGAAACGGCGCGCAAACAGCTGCGTGAAGAGCTGCTGGCCATTGCGCCGCTGTTTACCCGCACACCTTTCTTCCTGAGCGAAGAGTTTAGCCTGGTGGACTGCTATCTGGCTCCGCTGCTGTGGCGTTTGCCGCTGCTCGGCGTAGAACTGGTCGGAAGCGGTACGAAAGAGCTGAAAGGCTATATGACGCGCGTTTTTGAGCGTGACTCTTTCCTCGCTTCGCTGACCGAAGCAGAACGCGAAATGCGCCTGCAAGCCCGGGGCTAACGGCTATGGAAATGTCTCAGCTTACCGCTCGCCGTCCTTATCTGTTGCGCGCCTTCTATGAATGGTTGCTGGATAACCAGTTGACCCCGCATTTGGTGGTGGACATTAATCAGCCTGGCGTTTTGGTGCCGCTCGAATATGCGCGCGACGGACAGATTGTATTGAATATCGCGCCACGCGCGGTGGGTAATCTGGAGCTAGGTAATGATGAAGTGCGCTTTAACGCGCGCTTCGGCGGCGTTCCACGTCAGGTAACCGTGCCTATCGCAGCGGTGCTGGCAATCTATGCGCGTGAAAATGGCGCGGGCACCATGTTTGAGCCTGAGCCTGCTTATGAGCTACAGGATACGGATGAGCTGTCACAAGGTCAGGAAGAAACGGTTATGTCAGTGATTGATGGCGATCGTCCTGATGATGCTGAATCTGACAGTGATAATCCTGACGACGATCCGCCGCCGCGTGGCGGGCGTCCAGCTTTACGCGTCGTTAAATAAAAGAGCGGGCCTGAAGGCCCGTTTTTTTTATTGGCGTTTACCTTACTTTTTCTCATTATGGATAACCTGACGTCGCGTTATAGCGGAGCCAGACGGCCATCATAAAAAAGCCCGCAATGCTTCATTGCGGGCTTTTTTCATCGGGTGAGATGATTAAACTTCCAGGTAGTTCATAATCCCTTCTGCAGCCTTACGTCCTTCCGCAATCGCAGTTACCACTAAATCAGAACCGCGCACCGCATCACCACCGGCGAAGATTTTCGGGTTAGTGGTCTGGAAGGCATTTTCATGACCTTCTGGTGCGATGATGCGTCCCTGGCTGTCCAGCTCAACGCTAAACTGCTCCAGCCATTCCATTTTATGTGGACGGAAGCCGAAGGCGACCACTACGGCGTCCGCAGGCAGAATATGCTCAGAGCCCGGCACGATTTCCGCGCGACGACGGCCTTGCGCATCGGGCTGTCCCATTTCAGTGCGGGCAACCCGCACGCCACAAACGCGGCCATTGCCGTTCACTTCAATTCCCAGCGGCTGCAGGTTGAACTGGAACTCTACGCCTTCCTCACGCGCGTTTTTAACTTCACGGCGTGAGCCCGGCATATTTTCTTCATCACGACGATAGGCACAGGTAACGTGAGTCGCGCCCTGACGAATAGAGGTACGCACGCAGTCCATCGCCGTATCGCCGCCGCCCAGCACCACGACGCGTTTATTCTGCATATTGATATAGGGCTGCTCAGTCAGTTCGCTGAATCCCATAATCTGACGCGTGTTGGCAATCAGGAAAGGAAGCGCATCATAGACGCCCGGCGCATCTTCGTTTTCCAGGCCGCCACGCATGGACTGATAGGTGCCGACGCCAAGGAAAACAGCATCAAACTCGCTAATCAGGTCACTGAGCTGGATATCACGGCCGACCTCAGTATTGAGCTGGAACTCAATACCCATTTCGGTAAACATTTCACGGCGGCGCGTCATCACTTCTTTTTCCAGCTTAAAGGCCGGAATGCCGAAGGTCAGCAGGCCGCCAATCTCTGGATGACGATCGTAAACCACCGCTTTCACGCCGTTACGGGTTAATACGTCAGCGCAGGCGAGACCAGCCGGGCCCGCGCCAATAATCGCAACGCGTTTTCCGGTGGGCTTAACGTGCGACAGATCGGGGCGCCAGCCCATTTCCATCGCCTTATCGTTAATATAGCGTTCGATATTGCCGATGGTGACGGCGCCGAACTCATCGTTAAGCGTGCAGGAGCCTTCGCACAGGCGATCCTGCGGGCAAACGCGCCCGCAAACTTCTGGCAGACTGTTCGTCTGGTGCGATAGCTCAGCGGCCTCGATAATGCGACCTTCATTGGCCAGCTTCAGCCAGTTCGGAATGTAGTTATGAACCGGACACTTCCATTCGCAGTAGGGGTTACCGCATGACAAGCAGCGATCCGCCTGCGCCTTAGCCTGACTCTCCGAAAAAGTTTCGTAGATTTCTACAAACTCAATTTTACGGATCTTGAGCGGCTTTTTCGGCGGATCAACGCGCTGCAAGTCGATAAACTGATAAACGTTTTGACTCATGGTGACCTCTTACTGCGCCTGCACCCGCAGCTCTGCTGCGGAACGACTACGATGCCCCAACAATGCTTTGACATCACTGGATTTAGGTTTGACCAGCGCAAATTTGGCTGACCAGGCTGGCCAGTTAGCCAGAATTTCTTCGCCACGCGACGAGCCGGTATGTTGAACATGCTCGGTAATCAGACCGCGCAGATGTTCTTCATGAATCGCCAGTTCGTCCACGCTCAGCACTTCCACCAGCTCCGGGTTAACACGTTTGCGGAACTCGCCGTCTTCATCCAGTACATAGGCGAAGCCGCCGGTCATGCCCGCGCCAAAGTTGACGCCGGTTTTACCCAGTACGCAAACAATGCCGCCGGTCATATATTCACAACCGTTGTCGCCAATACCTTCGACGACGGTAATGGCGCCGGAGTTACGTACCGCAAAGCGTTCGCCTGCGCGACCTGCTGCAAACAGTTTGCCGCCGGTGGCGCCATACAGGCAGGTGTTGCCGGCGATCGTGGCTTCATGGCTGCGGAAAGCGGAGCCAACCGGCGGACGAATAGCGAGAATGCCGCCAGCCATGCCTTTACCAACGTAGTCGTTGGCGTCGCCGGTAAGGGTTTGCTCAACGCCGCCGGCATTCCATACGCCGAAGCTCTGTCCCGCCGTACCGCTGTAGTGGATCTTAATCGGATCGGCGGCCAGGCCCTGATCGCCATGGATCGCGGCAATGGCGCCGGAGAGCGTCGCGCCAACGGAACGATCGGTATTGCGAATATCAAACCAGAACGTTTTGCTCTGCTTCGCTTCCACATAAGGCATCGCCTGCTGCAACAGCGCTTTGTTAAGGTCGCCCTTATCAAACGGCGGGTTGCTGCCTTCGGTACAGTAGACCGCTTTGCCTGGCATCGGCGTTGCCGTAACCAGCAGCGATGAAAGATCCAGGTTCTGCTGTTTCGCTGTAAAGCCGTCCAGCACTTTCAGCAGATCGGTACGACCGATAAGGTCTACCAACCGCGTAACGCCCAGCTCGGCCATAATTTCCCGCGTTTCCTGCGCGATAAACTGGAAGTAGTTCGTCACGCGATACGGCAGCCCGTGGTAGTGGTTTTTACGCAGTTTTTCATCCTGCGTCGCCACGCCAGTCGCACAGTTGTTCAGATGGCAAATACGCAGATATTTACAGCCCAGCGCCACCATCGGCCCGGTTCCGAAGCCGAAGCTTTCCGCGCCCAGAATCGCCGCCTTGATGATGTCGCGTCCGGTTTTCAGGCCGCCGTCCACCTGAAGGCGGATCTTGTGACGCAGGCCGTTAGCGACCAATGCCTGCTGCGTTTCAACCAGCCCCAGCTCCCACGGACAGCCGGCATATTTCACCGAGCTGAGCGGGCTGGCGCCGGTGCCGCCATCATAGCCAGCAATGGTAATCAAATCGGCATAGGCTTTCGCTACGCCGGTAGCGATAGTGCCCACGCCCGGTTCGGAAACCAGCTTCACGGAAATCATCGCTTTCGGATTGACCTGCTTCAGGTCGAAAATCAGCTGCGCCAGGTCTTCAATCGAGTAGATGTCATGGTGCGGCGGCGGTGAAATCAGCGTAACGCCCGGCACGGAATAACGCAGCTTGGCAATATAAGGCGTGACCTTATCGCCCGGCAGCTGGCCGCCTTCGCCGGGTTTCGCACCCTGCGCGACTTTGATCTGAATGACATCGGCATTGACCAGGTAAGCAGGCGTTACGCCAAAACGACCGGAAGCCACCTGCTTGATACGCGAAACCTTATTGGTACCGTAACGTGCCGGATCCTCGCCGCCTTCGCCGGAGTTAGAGTAGCCGCCCAGGCTGTTCATCGCTTCCGCCAACGACTCATGCGCCTCCGGGCTCAGCGCGCCGATAGACATGGCTGCGGTATCGAAACGCTTGTACAGTTCGCTGGCAGGCTCAACCTCATCCAGTCTGACCGGCTGCGTGCCTGGCTGGATCTCCAGCAAATCGCGCAGCGTTGCGACCGGACGCTCATTGACCGTACGGGCATAAAGCTGGTAGTCGCTGTATTCTCCGCTCTGTACCGCTTTTTGCAGCGTGCCTACGACGTCCGGGTTATAGGCGTGATATTCCCCGCCGTGAACATATTTCAGCAATCCGCCCTGATCGAGCGGTTTACGCTGCAGCCAGGCGCGTTTCGCCAGGTTAACCAGATCCTGTTGGAAATCGGTAAAGTTCGAACCGTTAATACGGCTGACGACACCCTGGAAACAGAGCGAAGAGACATCTTTATGCAGGCCGACCGCCTCGAACAGCTTAGAACAACGGTAAGAAGCGATAGTTGAGATGCCCATTTTGGACATGATTTTATACAGACCTTTGTTGATGCCGTTACGGTAGTTCAACATCAAGGTGCGGTAATCTTTTTCGATCACGCCGCTGTCAGCCATTTTCGCCAGCGATTCATAAGCGAGGTAAGGATAGATAGCTGTCGCGCCGAAGCCCAACAGCACAGCGAAATGATGCGGATCGCGTGCGCTGGCGGTTTCAACGATGATATTGGCGTCGCAGCGCAGATTTTTTTCTACCAGGCGCGTCTGAACCGCGCCCACGATCATCGGCGCCGGAACCGGCAGACGATGCTCGGCAATCGCCCGATCGGAAAGTACCAATAACACCGTGCCGTTGCGCACCATGCTTTCAGCCCGATCGCAGAGTTGATGGATGGTTGCTTCCAGCGTCTGCTCGGCCGGATTAAAGGTGCAGTCCAGCGTGTCAGCGCGATAGTATTCGCCTTCCATCGTGGTCAGCTGACGGAAATCTGAATAGAGCAGAATCGGTGATTTAAACGAGACGCGATGCGCCTGGCCTTCCGCTTCGCAAAAGACATTCATCTCGCGACCAATACTGGTTGCCAGCGACATCACATGATTTTCGCGCAGCGGATCGATTGGCGGGTTGGTCACCTGCGCAAACTGCTGACGGAAATAGTCATAAATAATGCGCGGACGGCTGGACAACACGGCGAACGGCGTATCGTCACCCATTGATCCCACCGCTTCCTGACCATTCTCGCCCAGCACGCGAATAATCTGATCCAGCTCTTCGCTGCTGTAACCGAACTGTTTCTGATAAGTCGCCAGCGACGTATCGTCCAGCTCGCGGCTGCCCACCTGATCGTCAGGCAGATCTTCAAACGGCACCAGACGCTTAACGTTTTTCTCCATCCACGACTGATAAGGATGACGGCTTTTCAGATCGTTATCGGTTTCAGCGGAATGCAGAATACGGCCAGAGCGTGTATCGATGACCATCAGCTCGCCAGGCCCTACGCGGCCTTTCTCCAGCACTTCATCCGGCTGGTAATCCCAGATGCCGACTTCAGAGGCGCAGGTGATCAGCTTGTCTTTGGTAATGACATAGCGCGCCGGACGCAGGCCGTTACGGTCGAGGTTACAGGCGGCATAACGGCCGTCCGACATAACGATACCGGCCGGGCCGTCCCAAGGTTCCATATGCATGGAGTTAAAGTCAAAGAAGGCGCGCAGCTCTGGGTCCATATCGGGGTTGTTCTGCCAGGCCGGTGGCACCAGCAGACGCATTGCACGGATCAGATCCATGCCGCCGTTAAGGAACAATTCCAGCATGTTATCCATTGAGCTGGAATCGGAGCCGGTTTCATTAACGAAAGGCGCAGCGTCCTGTAAATCGGGAATCAGCGGCGTCTGGAACTTGTAGGCGCGCGCGCGCGCCCACTGGCGATTGCCGGCAATGGTGTTGATTTCGCCATTGTGCGCCATATAGCGGAACGGCTGGGCCAGCGGCCAGCGCGGTACGGTGTTAGTCGAAAAACGCTGATGGAACAGGCAAATGGCCGATTCCAGACGCAGATCCGCCAGGTCCAGGTAAAAGCGCGGCAGATCTGCCGGCATACAGAGACCTTTATAAATATTGACCTGGTTAGAGAAGCTACAAATATAGAATTCTTTATCGCCTAACGCTTCAATACGTTTTTCAATACGGCGGCGCGCCATATAGAGACGACGCTCCATATCGCGTGGACGCCAGCCCGCAGGCGCATTAATAAAAATCTGCTCAATGCGCGGCAGAGAGGAGAGGGCAATCTCACCGAGAACGTCCTGATTGGTCGGCACGTCACGCCAGCCGACAATCGATAAGGTTTCACGCAGCACTTCTTCTTCGACAATGCGGCGGCTGGCGCGGGCTTTCTCATCGTCCTGGCTAAGAAACAGCATGCCTACAGCGTAATTTTTCGCTAAGCGCCAGTTCTGTTCTTCGGCGACAACGCGAAAAAAGCGGTCAGGCTTTTGTAATAACAGGCCGCAGCCGTCACCGGTCTTGCCGTCAGCAAGGATTGCGCCACGGTGCTGCATACGAGCCAGGGCGTGAATAGCGGTGCGAACCACTTTATGGCTGGGTTCGCCTTCAATATGAGCGATCAGGCCGAAACCACAGTTATCCTTTTCAAGGGATTTATCGTACAACATTTCAGTGAACCTCCCCAGGCTCTGCGGATTCCCGGCGCCGATGGCAGGCGTAGAAAGGGCTGGCGGCAGGCTGGCGTTTCATACGCTCACATGTCGCATTAGCTCCCATTCATAGCCTCAGGCATCGGTGTCACAAGTATTGCGGACTTGTTTCAGAGGGAATCTCAATTACTGCATAAATATGATGAGTGGAACACTCATCCGAAAAGCTTCCAGCGGATTTCCAACTTATCGGGAAAGCGCAAAGAGGTCAAATAGCGTTCTTACTTATGCTTTTTGCGACTTTATTCGATTAAATATTTGTTTTATATGGTTTTTATGGTGTTTATTGTCCTGCTGTAATAACAAGCCTGACGGGAAGAAGTGTGAGCTGACTCACTATGGGGTAGTGGCCAAATCTCTGCACCATGCTAGTGCTGGCGCGTATTGTAGTATTATCTGCTACCAAATACCCTTCAGAGGCGGAATGTATCTGTTTTTCTTATGGCAACTTATTGAAGGTAAATTGCGACGTGTTATAAGGAAAATTAATCAAGCAAAGAGTGCCTAAAAAAACGCTTAATTTGAATGATTATTCGTTTGGATAAAAGAAAAGAGAAGAGAAGACACTGCGATGGCATTGCCTTGAAAAGCATCAATTGTGGGAATAAACCTGCCTGGACAGGGCCTTCAATGTATGCGACTTCATAAAATAGTCAATACTTTTAGCCCGCTAACCTTAATTTTCGAGCAAAGCCGCTTTATTTGCACTTTAATAGTGCAGAGCCACGCTATTTCCTGCCTGAGGTGAGTTTGAGCCAGCCATCTCCCGTCGGCATTAAAGTGGGGTATGATGGGAAAAGAGACCGGGAAGGAAACAGCTATGAAACAAATTCGCCTGTTGGCGCAATATTATGTCGATTTGATGGTTAAGCTGGGTTTAATTCGTTTTTCCCTGCTGTTGGCTTCTGCGCTAGTGGTGTTGGCCATGGTGGTGCAAATGGCCGTCACGATGCTGCTGCGCGGCCATGTTGAAAGTATTGATATGGTCCGTTCCGTTTTTTTCGGCCTGTTGATTACGCCGTGGGCAGTCTACTTTCTCTCCGTTGTGGTTGAGCAACTGGAAGAATCACGCCAAAGGTTGGCGCGGCTGGTAGATAAGCTGGAAGAGATGCGCAAACGTGATTTGGAACTTAACCACCAGATGAAGGAGAACATCAGCCAGCTCAACCAGGAAATCACCGATCGTATCAAAGCCGAAGAGGCGCGTTTGCTGGTTGTCGATAAGCTGAAAGAGGAGATGGCGCGGCGCGAACAGGCGCAAATCGAACTTGAGCAACAATCTTCCTTCTTACGTTCTTTCCTCGATGCCTCGCCCGATTTAGTCTTTTACCGCAATATCGATCAACAATTTTCCGGCTGTAACCGGGCGATGGAGCTGCTAACCGGGAAAAGCGAGAAGCAGCTGATCGGCCTGACACCGAAAGAAGTCTACGACGAAGAAGCGGCAGCGAAAGTGCTGGAAACTGACGAAAAAGTGTTCCGGCATAACGTTTCTCTAACCTATGAGCAGTGGCTGCAATACCCAGATGGTCGCAAAGCCTGTTTTGAAATTCGAAAAGTACCTTATTACGACCGCGTCGGTAAACGTAGCGGTCTGATGGGCTTTGGACGCGATATAACGGAACGCAAGCGTTACCAGGACGCGCTGGAAAACGCCAGCCGCGAGAAGACCACCTTTATTTCTACTATCAGCCATGAACTGCGTACGCCGTTAAACGGCATTGTAGGGTTGAGCCGCATTCTGCTGGATACCGAACTCAATCAGGAACAGTTGAAATACCTGAAAACTATCCACGTTTCAGCGATAACGCTGGGCAATATTTTCAATGACGTTATTGAGATGGATAAGATCGAGCGCCGCAAGGTACAGCTCGATAATCAGCCGCTCGATTTCACCGGTTTCCTGGCGGATTTAGAAAATCTCTCCGGCCTGTTAGCCCAGCCGAAAGGGCTAAAATTTGTCTTGCAGCCGCATCTGCCGCTGCCGCATAAAATCATCGCCGACGGTACGCGTCTGCGCCAGATTCTGTGGAACCTCATCGGTAATGCGGTGAAATTTACCCAGCAGGGCGAAATTATCGTGCGGGTATCCTACGAAGCGGAGCAGCTACGCTTTGAAGTTGAAGATTCAGGGATGGGTATTCCACTGGACGAACAGGACAAGATCTTTGCGATGTATTATCAGGTTAAAGATCAGCACGGCGGTAAACCTGCAACCGGCACCGGCATTGGGCTGGCTGTTTCACGGCGGCTGGCGCAGACAATGGGCGGCGATATTACTGTGCGCAGCCAGCCCGGCGAGGGTGCTTGCTTTACGGTGACATTAAATGCGCCGCATATTGCTGAGGAAGTGGAGGATGAAATGCCTGCGGATGAGATGCCATTACCGGCGCTGCATGTACTGCTGGTGGAAGATATTGAGCTGAACGTAATCGTGGCGCGTTCGGTACTGGAGAAGCTGGGAAATAGCGTTGAGGTCGCCATGACCGGGCAGGCCGCTCTGGACATGTTTGACCCTGATGAGTTCGATCTGGTCCTGCTGGATATTCAGCTGCCGGATATGACCGGGCTGGACGTAGCGCGCGCTATTCATCAACGTTTTAGCGGGCAAACATTGCCGCCGTTAGTGGCATTAACCGCAAACGTACTCAAGGATAAAAAAGAGTATCTGGATGCCGGTATGGATGATGTCCTCAGCAAACCGCTGGCGGTGCCGGCTCTGACCGCGATGATTAAAAAGTTCTGGGACTATCAGGAAACGGCGCTGACGGAGCCTCAGGCCGATTTAGACAATAAGAAGCTGGCTCTGCTCGATCTGCCGATGCTGGAGCAATATATCGAGCTGGTCGGCCCCGATTTAATCACGCGCAGCCTGGATATGTTTGAACAGATGTTGCCTGGCTATCTGGCAGTGCTTGATTCGAATATGATGGCGCGCGATCAGAAGGGCATTGCGGAAGAAGGACATAAAATTAAAGGCGCCGCAGGGTCGGTTGGCTTACAACATCTTCAACAGCTGGCGAAGCAGATCCAAAGCCCGGAATTACCTGCCTGGTGGGATAACGTTCAGGAATGGATTGACGAGTTAAAACAGGAGTGGCAGCACGACGTAGCGGTATTACGGGAGTGGGTTGCACAACAGGAAGCGAGAAAAAAGCAGTAGCCTGAAAAAAAATGACCCCGGCTTATGCCGGGGTGCGCGAATACTGCGCCAACACCAGGGAAAAGGGTCGCTCAGGCCATTTTTCGTAGAGTTCACAAGCGGCATAAGCTCGGTATTGGTTAACGCTTTGACACACCTTAGCAAATCTCAACGTATCTGTTAAATGATTCATTAAAATATGTGATGTAGTCCAGCCTTTACACTCAGAAAACATTAATTTGCTGACACAGTCAGACAGCAAGTTAACTGAGGGCCTATCTTGGCGTCAATTTGAGCTTTTGTAAAGGATTTCATTGCAAAAATCTTCTCCTTTTCTGGACTCATGGATGAACAGCGAAACTTCGCCAGCGTGCGTTAAAAATAACAGGTTTTATCTTTTCTTAATCTATTGTAATTAAAGAAAATAAAAGCCATGCATTCGACTGCTGTCTGATGCAAGAAGGAGCGCCTTGCTGTCGTGTAAACCTGGTTTTACTTGCCAGCGTTGAGTAAAATTTTAAGACAAAATAAAAGGATATGGTGAACGATAAACGTGCTGTAAAGCGGGCACCTGTTTTCAGCTTTACTTCAGTTAATTTTGTATTTTTCATCACGATAGTGTTCATTTATCAGGCTATTCATAAAAAGTTTAAATGTTTTTTCTAATGGGTGAGCAGGGCTGATTTAAGCAAAATATGCGAAAACAGCAAAGCAACTAAACTTTGGAACCGATTCCCTTGGAATGGAACTCATTGATGTAATAAGAAATTAACAATTTCTGAAATTATGAATCATAAAATAGTGTGTGAAAAAAAGCCTTTTTGTGATTGCCGCAGGAGCGTAATTACACCCTGGAACAGAGCGGTATCAAGAGTAATTGATAAGTGAAAAAAACATGTAATGGACAAAAACGCATGGGAAAAATTAAAAGCGGTGTATTACGTACCGGCAGGCGTTGGCTGACGCGTTTGCTGATAGCGGTTATTGGTCTTTGGCTGGCGGGCATCATCATTTTCGCCTTTCTTCCGGTTCCATTTTCAGCCGTTATGGCAGAGCGGCAAATTTCTGCCTGGCTTCGGGGTGATTTTTCCTGGGTTGCGCATTCCAGCTGGGTTTCCCGAGATGGAATCGCGCCGTGGATGCCGCTGGCGGTTATCGCTGCTGAGGATCAAAAGTTTCCTCAACATTGGGGATTTGATGTCGAAGCGATTGAATCAGTACTTGATAAAGAGAACGGACGCTTGCGTGGCGCCTCGACGATTTCACAGCAAACGGCAAAGAATTTGTTCCTCTGGGATGGACGCAGCTGGGTACGCAAAGGGCTTGAGGCGGGCTTGACGCTAGGATTAGAAGGCGTCTGGAGTAAAAGACGTATTCTCACCGTCTATTTAAATATTGCAGAATTCGGTGACGGTATTTTTGGCGTTGAGGCTGCATCGCAACACTATTTTCATAAACCTGCCAGCCGTTTGACGATGGCTGAGGCCGCGTTGCTGGCGGCGGTATTACCTAATCCGCTGCGTTTTCGGGTTGATGCGCCTTCGGCTTATGTCCGCCAGCGTCAGGCGTGGATTATGCGTCAGATGCGCCAGCTGGGCGGCGTCGGCTTTATCCAACGGCAGCATCTGTAATTTAATTACTCTTCGTCAAAACCTGCTTCAAAAAGCTCAATGACGGCTGCCAGCGCCTGCTGTTCTTGCGGGCCGCTGGCTTCAATTTCAATATGTCCGCCTTTTGCTGAATCGAGCATTAGCAGGGCAATCACGCTGCTGGCTTCGGCCTCGGTGCCCGCCTCATTACGCAGCAGCACTTCCGCATCAAAACTCTGTACCAGCTCAAACAGCTTCATTGCCGGGCGTGCGTGCATGCCCAGCTTATTTTTAATCTCAACGGTTTGTCTGGCGGTCATGATTTACGTTTTTCCAGCGTGCGATGACGGGATTGAACATTTTTACCGCGCGAGCGGAAATAATCAGCCAGCTGTTCGGCAATATAAACGGAGCGGTGCTTGCCGCCGGTACAGCCGATAGCCACCGTTAAATAGCTGCGATTATTGGTTTCCAGCATCGGCAGCCAGAGTTCCAGATAGCTGCGCGTCTGATAAATGAAGTTATGAACTTCCGTATGACGATCGAGGAATGCCGCAACGGGACGATCGAGGCCGGTCATCGGGCGCAGTTTGGGATCCCAGTGCGGATTGGGAAGAAAGCGCACGTCGAAGACATAATCGGCGTCGATAGGAATCCCATGCTTGTAGCCAAAAGATTCAAACACCATAGTCAGTTCGCGTTCACGCTTGCCAAGCAGGCGCGTACGCAGCATTTCGGCCAGTTCATGCACAGACATTTCAGAGGTATCAACGATCAGATCGGCGCGTGAGCGTAGCGGCTCCAGAAGATCGTTCTCTTCATCAATGGCGCTTTCCAGCGACAAATTTTTGCTGGAGAGTGGATGCAGGCGGCGGGTATCGCTATAACGACGAATCAGTGTATTACGATCGGCATCAAGAAAAAGTAGCTGGGGCGAGAAGCTGCCGGGCAGGTTAGTTAATGCTTTTTCCAGTACATCCGGCGACTCCGGCATATTGCGCACGTCAATACTGACAGCAGCGGAAATGTTACGTTCTACCAGCGAGCTTGCCAGGTCGGGCAGTAGCGCTACCGGCAGGTTATCGACACAGTAAAAACCCATATCTTCCAGCGCGCGTAGCGCGACAGATTTCCCTGAGCCTGAACGACCGCTGACGATCATCAGCACCATTAAGTTATCTCCCCATTTAACCCGCTACCGGCTGTCCGGCGCGGGCAAAAGTGCAAGCTGACTAATTAGTGATTTTCTTCTGGCGTCGCGGTGATGATTTCATATAAATCTTCATCGCTTTGCGCTGCCCGCAGCCGACGGCAAACGGTTTTGTCGGCCAGTCGCTTCGCTACCAGCGAAAGGGTATGCAGGTGTGTTTTACATTGATCCGCTGGCACCAGCAAGGCGAACAGCAAATCGACCGGCTGGTTATCAATCGCATCAAACGCGATAGGCTGATCGAGGCGAATAAAAACGCCCACGGCGCGCAGCGTATCCTCTTCCAGCTTGCCGTGCGGAATCGCTATGCCGTTGCCAATACCGGTACTGCCCATACGTTCACGCGTCAGAATAGCTTCAAAAACCGTCTGATGCGGCAGGTTGAGCTGCTTGGCAGCCAGTTCACTGATGATTTCCAGTGCCCGCTTTTTGCTCTGGCAATGTACTCCGCTGCGGGTACAGTCAAGATTAAGTACAGAGCTGAGTTCCAGTGAGAGTTCGTTATTCATCATAGTTTCTGTATATTCACATTTACTGGCGCATCGCGCTACTTTACGCGTCTTGCGACGAGAAAAGCAGTAAAAAATTGCCAGCGTGGCGTGAATGGAAAAAGGGGGCGAAAAAGATCGCCCCTGTCAGCGCCGTACTATCGTCTCCGATAAGCTGTCGGCCTGTTTTTCCTTCCGCCGCGTGAAGGTTAGTGTTGTTTTAATTTGTCTTTATGTTTGGTTAGCTGGCGAGCCAGCTTATCAATTAAACCATCAATCGCCGCATACATATCATCAGCTTCAGACGTTGCGTGCAGTTCGCCACCGCTAACGTGCAGCGTTGCTTCGGCAATCTGCTGGACTCGTTCTACCTTTAGCACAATATGAACCTGGGTTATCCGGTCCGAATATTGTTCCAGTTTGGCAAATTTATTGTTCACGAAGTCACGTAAAGCACTAGTGATTTCAATATGTTGCCCGGTAATGTTGAGTTGCATAGCGTCTTCCTTCTCAGTGATGATCAAACCAATTGCTTACGCTGGTTCGATGGCGGGATGGACAAAGACTCGCGGTACTTGGCGACAGTGCGGCGCGCTACCATAATGCCTTGCTCAGACAACATGGAGGTCAGCTTGCTGTCGCTCAGCGGTTTGGCGGGGTTTTCCGCCGAGATAAGCTTTTTCACCAGCGCGCGAATAGCCGTTGATGAGGCTTCGCCGCCGCCTTCGGTATTCACATGGCTGGAGAAAAAGTATTTCAATTCGAAAATGCCGCGTGGGCTGTGAAGATATTTTTGGGTAGTCACGCGGGAGATGGTGGATTCGTGCATATCGACGGCCTGGGCAATATCTGCCAGCACCATCGGGCGCATAAACTCTTCGCCCTGTTCGAAAAAAGCCTGCTGCTGTTCGACAATACAGCGCGTCACTTTCAATAGCGTATCATTACGGCTTTCAAGGCTTTTAATCAGCCACTTCGCATCCTGCAGGTTGGTGCGGATAAACTGGCTATCGCTCTCGTTACGCGTTGAGCTGCCCAGAGCGGCATACTGCTGATTTATCTTGAGGCGCGGAACGCTATCGCCATTTAACTCCACCGTCCAACGATTGCCGATTTTACGCACCAGAACGTCAGGAATGACATATTCCGGCTCGCTGGTATTAACCGACTGACCGGGCCGGGGATCGAGCGACTGAATCAGCGCCATCGCGCCTTTTAATACCTCTTCTTTCAGGCGCGTCACGCGCATCAGGCTGCGAAAATCGTGGTTCGCCAACAGATCGAGGTGTTGGTCGACAATGAGTTGCGCTTCCGCAAGCAGCGGCGTCGCGCGTGAATACTGGGAGAGCTGTACCAGCAAGCAGTCGCGCAAATCGCGGGCGCCAACGCCGATCGGATCGAAGCGCTGAATGCGCTTTAATACCGCTTCAACTTCATCCAGCGCCAGCTCTTCGTTGCCAATGCTGTCGCGGATCTCATCCAGCGTCACGGTCAGGTAGCCCGTATCATCAATGGCATCGACAATAGAGGTTGCAATAGCGCGATCGGTATCGGTAAAGGGCGTCAGTTCTACCTGCCACATCAGGTAATCCTGCAGCGATTGGGTGGTTTCGCCCTGATAAACCGGCAGTTCATCATCGCGATAATCATTGCCGGTGCCTGAGGGCGTACCGGCCGTGTAGATCTCATCCCAGGTGGCATCAAGGGGCAACTCGTCCGGCATATCCTTTTGCTCAAGTGCTTCCCGCGTATCAAGCATTTCACTTTCGCTATACTCGCGAGAATCCACCTCTTCATGGATATCGGTCTGCTCAAGCAGCGGATTACTCTCCAGCGCCAGCTGAATCTCCTGTTGGAGTTCCAGCGTGGAAAGCTGTAGCAAACGAATTGCCTGCTGTAGCTGCGGCGTCATCGCCAGCTGCTGACTGAGCCTGAGTTGCAAACCTTGCTTCATATTCAGAATACAGATTCCTGATAAAACACCGCCATAACTGACACCATATCAGAGTCTGAACTCTTCACCCAAATAGACGCGCTTCACTTGTTCATCGGCCAGGATCGCCTCCGGGGTGCCGTGAGCGATCAAATGGCCCTGGCTGACGATATAGGCACGTTCGCAAACGGCCAGCGTTTCACGCACGTTATGGTCGGTGATCAGTACGCCAAGCCCGCTGTCGCGCAGGTGTTCGATAATCTTTTTAATATCAATCACCGAAATAGGGTCAACGCCGGCAAAAGGCTCATCCAACAGGATAAATTTAGGATTCGCCGCCAGCGCACGTGCGATTTCTACACGCCGACGTTCGCCGCCCGATAACGCCTGGCCAAGGCTATTACGCAGATGTTCGATATGAAACTCTTCCATCAGCTCTTTAGCGCGATCTTCGCGCTGCTCGGTGGTCAAATCGTCCCGTACCTGCAGTACGGCCATCAGATTGTCATAAACGCTCAGACGGCGGAAGATAGAAGCTTCCTGCGGCAGATAGCCGATACCGCGACGTGCGCGCGCATGCAGCGGCAGAATGCTGATATCTTCATCATCGATGACAATGCGGCCCGCATCGCGCGGCACAATGCCAACAACCATATAAAAGGTGGTGGTTTTGCCCGCGCCGTTCGGACCAAGCAGCCCGACGATTTCGCCTGATTTAACCTGAAGGCTGACATCCTCCACCACACGGCGGCCCTTATAGGCTTTCGCCAGATTTTCAGCGAGTAGTGTTGCCATACGAATTAGTTACTCTTCTTTTGGCCAGTAGATGAGGCGGGTTTATCCTGCAGTTGCGAAGGCACCAGTACCGTCGTTACGCGCTTATTCTCGCCAGCGCTTGAGGCCTGCATTTTCTGCTCTTTCACCAGATAGGTAATGCGATCGCCTTTTACATTGCTGTCCAACTGCTCGATATAGGCGTTGCCGGTCAGTTCGACGAAATCTTTCGCCAGTTCATAGCGCATCTTTGACGCGTGGCCTTTTACCGGCTTCCCATCATCCTGCAGTTGATAAAAGGTCGCGGGATTGCCGTAAGCATCAACTACGGTTTTTTTGTTATCACCGCCGGGGCGGGTGACGACCACTTTATCCGCGGTAATTTTGATCGAACCCTGCGTCACAATAACGTTGCCGGTAAAGGTCGCGACATTACCTTGCATATCCAGCGCCTGGTTAGCCGAGTCGATGTTCACCGGCTTTTCAGAATCGCCGGTTAATGCGAAAGCCGGAATACTGGTGGCCAGCAGGGTACTGATAAGCAGTAACTTAAGGCTGTGGTTGTTCATTGATTTCATAATTAGTTTTGACCTTTTCAATCAGCTCGGCCGTTTTCGTCCGTAAATTACCGCGCATTTTCATACCAGTGGAATTAAAGCTGCGGCCATAAAGCGTTACCTGGTCGTTGGACATTACATCCTGCGTAACCAGATTTACCTGCGCGTTATCAGTCTTAATCCGCTCAAGCTGTGCATCTTTCGTCAGGCTGTTCACTTCAACATGACCGTACAGATAGAGCATGCGATCTTTAGTCAGTTTGGCTTTATCCGCACGTACTGACCAGGCAGGAATTTTATTGTCGTCGTAGGTGGTCATCAGCGGATTATCAAACCAGCTGACCTCATCGGCGGAAAAGTAGGTCACCTTATCCGACACCAGTTTGTAGCTCAGGCTGCCGGTCGGGTTATAGACCACCGTGCTGGAGTTCGCACTGGTATAGGTCGGCTCCTGATTATCCATTTCAACCGGCGCCTGCGTTTCATCAGTTCCCGCAAGATTCCAGCCGATCAAGATAATGGCAATCAACGCCAGTAATAGCGTTATCCAACGCCTGGTTTTACTCATACCGATTGCCCTTTGGCATCATCAAACTTATCCTGGGCGATCAAAATCAGATCGCAAACTTCACGCACTGCGCCACGGCCGCCGGCGATGCGGGTCACATAGTTAGCGCGTCCCAGCAGCAACGGATGGGCATCAGCGACCGCCACGCTGAGACCAACCTGCGCCATTACCGGCCAGTCGATTAAATCATCGCCGATATAGGCGACCTGATCCGGAGATAACGACAGTGTATCCAGAAGTTCCCGGAAGGCCAAAAGCTTATCGGACTGGCCCTGGTAAAGATGTGTAATGCCCAATGTCTGGCAGCGGTCTTCCAGCAATTTAGCGCGGCGGCCGGTGATAATCGCCACTTCAATATCGGATGTCAGCAGGCAACGAATGCCATAGCCATCCCGCACGTTAAACGCTTTCAGCTCTTCGCCGCTGTTGCCCATATAAATCAGGCCATCAGACATTACGCCGTCCACATCGCAGATTAACAGGCGAATTGCGCTGGCGCGTTTGATTATGTCCTGGCGTACCGCGCCGTAGCAGGTTTCCACGACATCCAGTTCTTGCGTCATTCTCATTTCCATTCGGTTTACACTACGCCGGCGCGCAGCATGTCATGCATATGTACGATACCAATCAACTGGTCGCCGTCGGCCACCATGATCGCCGTAATATGCTTACTCTGCATCAGGTTTAGCGCATCCACTGCCAACATATTGGGGCGTACGCGGATGCCGCCCGGCGTCATCACGCTGGCGATAGAAGCATGTTGAAAATCGATGCCCATATCAAATACGCGACGCAGGTCGCCATCGGTAAAAATGCCCTGGATTTGCATCAAATCATCGACGATTGCCGTCATGCCCAGGTTTTTACGCGTAATTTCCAGCAGGGCATCGCGTAGCGAAGCTTCTTTGGTGACGTGAGGGATTTCGTCGCCGGTATGCATGATATCACTGACGCGCAGCAACAGCTTGCGTCCCAGCGCGCCACCTGGATGAGAAAGTGCGAAGTCTTCAGCAGTAAAGCCACGCGCTTTGAGCAGCGCAACGGCCAGCGCGTCGCCCATGACCAGCGTCGCCGTGGTGCTGGTGGTTGGTGCCAGGCCCAGCGGACAGGCTTCCTGCGGCACTTTAACACAGAGATGAATATCCGCCGCGCGCGCCATGCTGCTATCGGGGCGGCTGGTCACGCAAATCAGCGCAACCTTAAGCCTTTTCAGTACCGGAATCAGTGCCAGAATCTCGTTCGATTCGCCGGAATTGGAAATCGCGATAACGACGTCGCTGGGGCTAACCATGCCCAAATCGCCGTGGCTGGCTTCGGCAGGATGGACAAAAAAGGCCGGTGTACCGGTGCTGGCAAAGGTTGCCGCCATCTTTTTGCCGATATGTCCTGATTTGCCCATGCCCATGACCACCACTTTTCCCTGGCAAAAGAACATCATTTCGCAGGCGCGGGAAAAGTCGTCGTTAATATACTGATCGAGCTGTTCCAGCCCCTGACGTTCAATATCCAGTACTTCTTTACCGGCTTTTCGGAAATCAAAACCCGGCTCGGGCATAATGTGAGTCATTAATATTCAGTCCTTTATCCGTTGAGACTAAATGGCTCCAGGTAGAGTACCGCTACCCAGGCGATGAAACCGATTAATAAAATCGCGCCGGCGCGGCGACCGATTCGGCGGCTGCGCTGTAAACAAATCAGCATAAACAGTGCGCTGACGCCCAGCATAATCCAGTAATCACGCGCAAAGGCGTCACTGTCGAAATCGCCGGGCTGAAGCAGGGCCGGCAAGCCCAGCACAATAGCCAGATTATAAATGTTGGAGCCGATAAGGTTGCCAATGGCAATATCATCTTCTCCTTTTAATGCGCCAGCGATCACGGTCGCCAGCTCCGGCAGGCTGGTACCTACTGAAATAATCGTCAGCCCAATCACCAGTTCGCTAACGCCGAAGTAATCGGCGATCACGGTGGCGTTATCGATCACCATGCGCGTTGACATGGGCAAAATAATCAGCGCAACCGCCAGCCACAGAAATGCGACCGTATTACCGGCATCGTCACGTGGCAGTTCCGCCAGCTGCTCGCGCGTAAGCGTATCGCTGTTATCCCGTTCGGCGCGGCGGGCAATGCGAATAATAAACAGCAGATAGAGCAGAGCGATGCCGATCAAGACGATGCCATCGCCACGGCTTAACCGGTTATCAAACAGGACGAGGCCGCTCAGCAAGGTCACCAGCAGCATCAGCGGCAGTTCGCGGCGCACTAGGTTGGAATGCACCGTCAGAGGATGCAGCAGCGCCGCGCCGCCCAGAATCAGCAAAATATTGGTGATATTCGAACCCATCACGGTGCCGACCGCCATATCCATCTGCCCGTGCGTGACGGCAGTAAAGGAAACAATCAGCTCAGG
Source organism: Mixta sp. Marseille-Q2659 (assembly GCF_940807255.1). Lineage (GTDB taxonomy): Bacteria > Pseudomonadota > Gammaproteobacteria > Enterobacterales > Enterobacteriaceae > Mixta. Next base: position 64,566 of record NZ_CALNWY010000019.1, read on the forward strand.
CAACGACGTGCCGATGCCGACGATGGTCATGCCAATGATCAGCGGCGGAATGCCCAACGAACGGCAAAGAATGGCGGCACTAAACACTAAACGATCGGCTCCATAGACCAGTAAAACTAAACCGATAACTAACAGTGCAGCGGCTAAAAGCATGAAAAATCCTTGGATCGGTTATACTCGTCGGTTTGCCAGACTCGTTTTTTTGCAGGCGCTATAAAGAATGGCGATGATTTTGACCGTCTGCGAGCAAAAAGTAAAACTTATGCCGATTTTCGCTACGACGAGGCGGTAAGTTTCTGTAAAACTCGCGGCTATTGTCTGTCGGGTGCGATTAACATTCACGATTTGAATCGCCTGAAATGGGTAACAGAGGTAGCAATGCAGCAGCCATCTACGAATCTGGTGGAAGTCCATGGAGTTAGCTTTACCCGTGGTAACCGCACCATTTTCGACAATATCTCGTTAACGGTGCCAAAAGGAAAAGTCACCGCCATCATGGGGCCTTCCGGCATCGGTAAAACAACCCTGCTGCGCCTTATTGGCGGGCAGCTACAGCCGGACGCCGGAGAGATCTGGTTTGATGGAGAAAATATTCCTAAACTCTCGCGCTCGCGTCTCTATGAAACGCGCAAACGCATGAGCATGCTGTTCCAGTCCGGGGCGCTTTTTACCGATCTTAATGTTTATGAAAATGTGGCCTGGCCGCTGCGGGAACATACCCGCTTACCTGCGCCGTTGTTGCACAGCACGGTAATGATGAAGCTGGAGGCGGTTGGTTTGCGCGGTGCGGCGAAGCTGATGCCTTCAGAGCTGTCCGGCGGGATGGCGCGACGCGCGGCGCTGGCGCGCGCGATTGCGCTGGAGCCCGATCTCATCATGTTCGACGAGCCGTTTGTCGGCCAGGACCCGATTACCATGGGCGTGCTGGTCAAATTGATCGATGAGCTTAATCATTCGCTAGGTATGACCTGTATTGTGGTGTCGCACGATGTGCCGGAAGTCTTGAGCATTGCTGATTACGCCTATATTGTTGCCGGGCAAAAAATCATTGCTCAGGGAACAACAAAGGCGCTACAGGAAAATCCTGATGCGCGCGTGCGCCAGTTCATTGATGGTATCGCTGATGGGCCGGTGCCTTTCCGCTATCCGGCTGGCGACTATTTCGCCGATCTTACCGGTTCAGGGAGTCAATAAACCGATGTTCTTAAATGCTCTGGCGTCGCTGGGACGTCAAGGGATCCAAACCTGCGCTGCTTTTGGCCGGGCGGGCCTGATGTTGTTTCATGCGCTGGCCGGTAAACCAGAGTTTCGCAAACATGCGCCGCTGCTGCTTAAGCAGCTCTATAGCGTCGGCGTGATGTCATTACTCATTATTCTGGTTTCCGGTCTGTTTATCGGCATGGTGCTGGGGCTGCAAGGCTACCTGGTGCTAACCACGTATAGCGCTGAAACCAGCCTGGGGATGCTGGTGGCGCTGTCGCTGCTGCGCGAACTGGGGCCGGTCGTCACGGCCTTACTGTTTGCCGGACGCGCTGGTTCGGCGCTCACGGCTGAAATTGGCCTGATGAAAGCTACCGAGCAGCTCTCCAGTATGGAAATGATGGCGGTGGATCCGCTGCGCCGGGTCATCTCTCCACGCTTCTGGGCTGGCTTTATCAGTATGCCTTTACTGGCGCTGATTTTTACCGCCGTCGGCATTTGGGGCGGCGCGCTGGTAGGCGTCAGTTGGAAAGGGATAGATCCCGGATTCTTCTGGTCGGCGATGCAGAACGCGGTAGATTTCCGTACCGATATTATTAACTGCCTGATTAAAAGCGCGGTGTTTGCCATCACGGTGACCTGGATCGCGTTGTTTAACGGCTATGATGCGATCCCGACTTCGGAAGGGATCAGCCGGGCTACTACGCGTACCGTTGTACATTCGTCACTGGCGGTACTCGGATTAGATTTTGTGCTGACGGCACTGATGTTTGGGAACTAAGGCAATGCAAACGAAAAAAAGTGAAATTGGAGTCGGAGCGTTCATGCTGCTGGCGCTGGTCGCCATCCTGTTTCTTTGTCTGCGCGTAGCGGATGTGAAATCGCTGGGAACCGAACCGACCTGGAAGCTCTACGCTACCTTTAACAATATCGGCGGGCTAAAAACCAGTTCTCCGGTCAAAATTGGCGGCGTCGTCATCGGACGCGTTACGGATATTTCTCTGGATGAGAAAACCATGTCGCCACGCGTAACCATGGAAATTGAAGATAAATACAACCACATTCCCGATACCAGTTCGTTGGCTATTCGTACACAAGGATTGCTGGGCGAGCAGTACCTGGCGTTAAACGTCGGCTTTGACGATCCCGATATGGGAACGGCAATATTGAAAGATGGCGATACGTTACAGGATACGAAGTCAGCGCTGGTGCTGGAAGATCTCATCGGTCAGTTCTTGTATAAGAACGGCGACGGTAATCAAGGCACGCAAGGGGAGCAAAACGCGCCATCAGCGCCGGCTCCTGCTAATTCAGTACAACCCTAAGAGGCTATACGTATGTTTAAACGTTTACTGATGGTCGCTATGCTGGTCATTGCGCCGCTGGCGGCAAATGCAGCAGACCAGACTAATCCTTATAAGCTGATGAATGAGGCGGCGGCGAAAACCTTTACCCGTCTGAAAAATGAACAGCCTAAGATCAAGCAGGATCCAAATTATCTGCGCGAGATTGTGCGCCAGGAATTGCTCCCCTATGTACAGATCAAATATGCCGGTGCGCTGGTATTAGGTCGTTATTACCGCGAAGCCACGCCAGCGCAGCGCGAAGCTTATTTCCAGGCGTTTGGTGACTATCTGGCGCAGGCTTATGGTCAGGCGCTGGCGCTTTATCACGGACAAACTTATCAAATCGCGCCGGAGCAGCCGCTCGGCAACGCGAACATTGTCGCTATTCGCGTCAGCATTATCGATCCTAACGGCCGTCCTCCGGTGCGTCTGGATTTCCAGTGGCGTAAAAACAGCCGCACCGGCGAATGGCAAGCCTATGACATGATTGCCGAAGGGATCAGCATGATCACCACGAAGCAAAATGAGTGGAGCGATACGCTGCGTACCCGGCGTCGACGGCCTGACGCAGCTGCTGAAAAAATACGCGGCGCAGCCTATTACGCTGGATCAAAAAAATAATGGCTGATCTTCTGAGCTGGCAGGTTGAAGCGAAAACGCTTCGCCTGCATGGGGAGCTGGACCGGGAAACACTGCTTGGACTGTGGCAACAGCGAGAAACCGTTATGCAGCATATTGAGGTAATCGATGTTTCCGGCCTGCAACGCGTTGACTCATCGGGGCTGGCGCTGCTGGTTCACCTGCGCCAGATTGCGCAGCAGCAGGGCAACAGCCCGGTTTTCAGCGGCATCACGGATAAATTACACTCGCTGATAACGCTCTATAATTTACAGCAGATTATTGTTTCTGCAGAAAATCCCGCCTGATAACTCCGGCTTCCTGCATAAGCCCCTGCTCCGTCAGGGGCTTTTTGTTTGTTTAAGATAAATGCGCTTTCAACTAAGATATGAGCCTGTTTATCATCAATCGAATACAAGAAAATCATGGAAAATAGTGAAATTCAAACAGTGCTGATGAATGCACTGCCATTAAAAGAAGTACATGTGAGCGGCGACGGCAGCCATTTCCAGGTTATTGCCGTCGGTGAGTTATTTGCTGAGCTGAGCCGTGTTAAGAAGCAGCAAACGGTTTATGCACCTCTGATGGAATATATCGCTGACAATCGTATCCATGCGGTATCCATCAAAACGTATACGCCTGAAGAGTGGGAACGGGATCGTAAGCTAAACGGTTTTTAAGCGGTTGGCGCGGCTTCTGTTCCGCGCCCTGACGGCCTTTTGAGTTCTGACAAAGAGAGCAGTTGCAATGGATAAATTTCGTGTACAGGGTCCAACCCGGCTAAGTGGTGAAGTGACCATTTCCGGCGCTAAAAATGCCGCGTTGCCGATCCTGTTCGCCGCTCTGCTGGCTGAAGAGCCGGTAGAGATTCAAAATGTCCCGAAACTAAAGGACATTGATACCACCATGAAGCTGCTCAGCCAGCTTGGGGTAAAAGCGGAGCGCAACGGCTCGGTGCATCTTGATGCCAGTAACGTCAATATTTACTGCGCGCCTTATGAGCTGGTGAAAACCATGCGCGCATCCATTTGGGCCCTGGGGCCGCTGGTGGCGCGTTTTGGCCAGGGCCAGGTCTCTTTGCCTGGCGGCTGCGCGATTGGCGCGCGTCCGGTAGATTTGCATATCACCGGCCTGGAGCAGTTAGGCGCGGAAATCAAGCTGGAAGAAGGTTACGTTAAAGCCTCCGTTAATGGACGCCTGAAAGGCGCGCATATCGTGATGGATAAGGTCAGCGTCGGCGCGACGGTGACCATTATGTCGGCGGCGACGCTGGCAACTGGCACTACCGTAATTGAAAATGCCGCGCGTGAGCCGGAGATTGTCGATACCGCAAACTTCCTGAATACGCTGGGCGCTAAGATCAGCGGTGCAGGCGGCGATCGTATCACGATTGAAGGCGTTGAGCGTTTGGGCGGCGGCGTTTATCGCGTATTACCGGATCGTATCGAAACCGGCACCTTCTTGGTTGCCGCAGCGATCTCCGGCGGCAAGGTGGTTTGCCATAAAACGCAGCCCGATACGCTGGATGCGGTGCTGGCAAAACTGCGTGAAGCGGGTGCCGAGATCGAAACGGGCGAGGACTGGATCAGCCTTGATATGCACGGTAAACGTCCGAAGGCCGTTAACGTGCGCACCGCGCCGCATCCGGGCTTTCCTACCGACATGCAGGCGCAATTTACGCTGCTCAACCTGGTCGCGGAAGGCACTGGCGTCATTACCGAAACTATCTTTGAAAACCGCTTCATGCATATCCCGGAACTGATTCGTATGGGCGCGCATGCGGAAATCGAAAGCAATACGGCGATTTGTTATGGCGTTGAGAAGCTGTCAGGCGCGCAGGTTATGGCGACCGATCTGCGTGCTTCTGCCAGCTTAGTATTGGCGGGATGCGTTGCGGAAGGTACGACCATCGTAGATCGTATTTATCATATCGATCGCGGTTATGAGCATATCGAAGATAAACTGATCGCGTTAGGCGCCCAAATCGAGCGTGTTAAAGGCGAGTAAGCTGCGCAGCAAAGTTGGCCGGCAATGTCCGATATTTAAAACAGCTCCCGCTTAGCGGGGGCTATTTTTTTAACGGAGGCTGGCTCAGGAGCGCGAGCGAATTAGTTTCTTACGATCAATAAGCTGCTTGGTTATCGGATCGTAATAGCGGCTGGGCCAAATTTCCGCTGGATGTACGGCAATGGCTTCGGCGATCAGCCATTCTCCCTTCGGCCAGGGGCGATTCAGCGCGTTTGCCAGTGTTGAAGAACTCAGGCCAGCCTGACGGGACAGAGCGGCAAGGGAAGTTCCCTTTTTATGCAGGGCGGCGATAATATCTGCTGCATGCCAGTCTTGTTTTATTGTATTCACATCACTCATAGCGCACTTCTCCCTATGCTCATTTTATCTCACAGATATAACTGGTATTTTTAAGAAACTTTAAATTAAATGAATCAGAGGAAAGGGTATGTTTGTTCTGAGCATTTAGCTGGTTTCATTCAAATACGTGAGTTTTTATAGCAAAAGGAATCCGTTAGTTTCCAGTAAATTTTAAATGATTCCAATAAAGTGTGTTTCTCTTCGCAAAAGCCTGGTAAATAACTGCAAACGAACGAGGAATAGCCGGGGGAAAGGGGAGAGTGGGAGCCTTAACCAGCGCTCCCGAAAAACATCAGGAATCGCGTTGCACGGCCATATGCGCCAGCGCTTCCAGCGCACTGCGCCAGGGGGACTCAGGCAACGCCTGCAAAGCGGCAATGGCTTTATCCGCTTCCTGCTCCGCGCGGCTGCGCGTCCATTCCAGCGAACCGCACTGGCGCATCGTTTCCAGCACCGGATCCAGCAGATGACGGCCATTTCCCTGTTCAATCGCTTCGCGGATCATCGCGGTTTGCTGCGCATTGCCGTGACGCATAGCGTGCAGCAGCGGCAGCGTCGGCTTACCTTCGCTGAGATCGTCGCCCACGTTTTTCCCCAGCGTTTGCCCATCGGCGCTGTAATCAAGCAGATCGTCAATCAGCTGAAAAGCGGTGCCCAGATAGCGGCCATAATCCTGTAACGCCTGTTCCTGCTCAGCGGTTGCGCCAGCGAGAATACCGGAAGATTGCGCGGCAGCCTCAAAAAGCCGTGCCGTTTTGCTGTAAATCACGTGCATATAGCTTTCTTCGGTAATATCGGGGTCGTTACAGTTCATCAGCTGCAACACTTCGCCTTCGGCGATAACGTTTACCGCTTCTGACATCAACGCCAGAATACGCAGCGAGCCGAGGCTGGTCATCATCTGGAAGGCGCGCGTATAAATAAAATCGCCGACCAGTACGCTGGCCGCATTGCCGAAAGCTGCGTTCGCTGTCGCTTTCCCGCGGCGCATATCGGATTCATCAACCACATCATCATGCAGCAGCGTGGCGGTATGAATAAATTCAATCAGCGCGGCGATCGTCACATGCTGATTTTCCTGGTATCCAAGCGCGCGTGCCGCAAGAATGGCAATCATTGGACGAATACGCTTTCCGCCGCCGCTGATAATGTAGTAACCCAACTGATTGATGAGCGAAACATCTGAATTCAGCTGTGAGAGAATGGTCTCGTTGACGGCCGCCATATCCTGCGCGGTTAATTCATTAATTTGTTCTAAATTCATCAGTCTGTTCAGCTATTGCTCTATTCAGCGCCATGTTAAGCGACTTTGCCCATGTCTGTGCCACGTAATGTATTACAGATTGTACTTGAAAAACGAGGCTCTTGAATCCTGAGTATGGCGCTGCGTTTTTTTTCTGCAATCCTTTGCTATGTCCTCTTGTCAAACCAGGGAATTTTGCGTAGAATTCGCGCCCTATTGTGAATATTTATCGCGCCGCCTGACAATTGAAGAGGGCAAGCGCAGAAGCGGAGTTTTATATGTACGCGGTTTTCCAAAGTGGTGGTAAACAACACCGAGTAAGCGAAGGTCAAACCGTTCGCCTGGAAAAGCTGGACATCGCAACCGGCGAAACAATTGAGTTCGATCAGGTTCTGATGATTGCAAACGGTGACGAAGTAACTATCGGCGCACCGCTGGTTTCAGGTGGCGTGATCAAAGCAGAAGTTGTTGCTCACGGTCGTGGCGAGAAAATTAAAATCGTTAAGTTTCGTCGTCGTAAACACTACCGTAAGCAGCAGGGCCACCGTCAGTGGTTCACTGATGTGAAAATCACTGGCATCAGCGCCTGAGAGGAGATCTGACAAATGGCACACAAAAAGGCTGGCGGCTCGACACGTAACGGTCGCGACTCTAATGCACAGCGCCTGGGCGTAAAACGTTTCGGCGGTGAATCTGTACTGGCTGGCAACATCATCGTTCGTCAGCGTGGCACCAAGTTCCACGCCGGCACCAACGTTGGTCTTGGCCGTGACCACACTCTGTTTGCTACCGCAGACGGTAAAGTGAAATTCGAAGTTAAAGGCCCGAAAAACCGTAAATACGTCAGCATCGTTGCTGAGTAAGGTTATCGTGCTGCAGGCTGATTAATCTGCCTGCCAGAGAATGAAAGCCCCGCAGAACATTGCGGGGCTTTTTACATTTTGAGCTTGCCTGATTTGCTGTACAATTTATGTACAGTCGTTCCGCAACGGGTCATCGCTTATGGCCTCGGCGGAATAAAGCCGCACCGGCGCGTCCGGATGCCAGGTGAATGATTTACGGAGAAGGTAAATGAAGTTTGTTGATGAAGCGACGATTCTGGTCGTTGCAGGTGACGGCGGTAATGGTTGCGTCAGCTTCCGCCGCGAAAAATATATTCCTAAAGGCGGCCCGGACGGCGGTGACGGCGGTGACGGCGGTGACGTTTATCTGTTGGCCGATGAAAACCTGAACACACTGATCGATTACCGCTTTGAAAAATCGTTCCGTGCTGAACGCGGACAAAATGGACAGAGCCGTGACTGTACCGGTAAACGCGGTAAAGATATCGTGATTAAAGTGCCGGTCGGCACCCGCGTTATCGATCAGGGCACCGGCGAAACGCTGGGCGATTTGACGCGCCATGAGCAGAAGCTGATGGTGGCTAAAGGTGGCTGGCACGGTCTGGGCAATACGCGCTTTAAGTCTTCGGTTAACCGTACGCCGCGTCAAAAGACCATGGGTACGCCAGGCGAAAAACGCGATCTGCAGCTGGAGCTGATGTTGCTGGCGGACGTGGGCATGCTGGGCCTGCCGAATGCCGGTAAATCTACCTTTATCCGCGCCGTTTCTGCGGCGAAGCCGAAAGTAGCTGATTATCCCTTTACCACGCTGGTGCCAAGCCTGGGTGTAGTACGTATGGATAATGAGCAGAGCTTTGTGGTTGCTGACATTCCTGGCCTGATTGAAGGCGCCGCCGACGGCGCAGGCTTAGGGATCCGCTTCCTGAAACATCTGGAGCGCTGCCGCGTGCTGCTGCACCTGATCGATCTGGCCCCGATTGATGAGTCCGATCCGGTAGAAAATGCGCGCATTATTCTTGGCGAGCTGAAAAAATACAACGAAAAGCTGTATAACAAGCCACGCTGGCTGGTCTTTAACAAAGTCGATCTGCTGGACAAAGAAGAAGCTGAAACGCGCGCGAAAGCGATTGTGGAAGCGCTTGGCTGGGATGAAAAATATTACCTTATCTCTGCCGCCAGCCAGACCGGCGTTAATACCCTGTGCTGGGATGTTATGTCCTTCCTCAATGCCAATCCGAAAGAAGTGGAAGAGGAAGAGAAAAAACCTGAGAAAGCGGAATTCATGTGGGACGACTACCATCGTGAAGCGCTGGAACAGGCAGAAGAAGTGGAAGATGAAGAGTGGGATGACGACTGGGATGAAGATGACGACGAAGGCGTCGAAATCATCTATCAGCGTTAATCACGCCAGTAAAAAGCCCGGCTTATCGCCGGGTTTTTTATTGCCTTTTTTCAGACTGAACAGAACAACAGTAGCGAGACGCTAAGGAAAATGATTATCATTACCGTCTAATTTACCGTCGGGATAGATCATGCTTTATCGCCAATGTTGTTTTCTGCTTAGCATAGTAATCGTTGCGTTAAGCAGCGCGTTTTCCGCTACTGCCAGCCAGACAGGATGGCCGCGCCAGCTGACCAGCGGCAAAGAAACCATTATTTTAACGCAGCCGCCGCAGCGCATTGTTTCCACCAGCGTCACTTTAACGGGCTCTCTGTTGGCTATTGATGCGCCGGTTGTCGCCAGTGCAGCCGCGATGCCTGGCAAGCGCTTTACTGACCAGCAGGGTTTTTTCCGCCAGTGGGGCGACATTGCGCGACAGCGTCATGTACAGCGGCTTTACAATGGTGAGCCATCGATTGAAATGATTGCGGCCGCGCAGCCCGACCTGATTGTTGTCAGTGCCACGGGGAATGATTCGGCGCTGGCGCTCTATCCTCAGCTGGCAGCAATCGCACCAACGCTGGTCATTAACTATGACGATAAAAGCTGGCAGCAGGTGATGCAGGATCTGGGACAGGCAACAGGTCATGAAGCGCAGGCCAAACAGCGCATTGCCGATTTTGATCGGCGTTTACAACAGATAAAGCAAAAGATTACGCTGCCGCCGCAGCCGGTTTCCGCTTTCGTCTATAACCGCCACGGCCCGCTGATCAATCTTTGGACCAGCGACTCGGCCCAGGGGCAGCTGTTACAGCAGCTTGGCTTCACGCTGGCGCCGCTGCCGATAAAGTTTGCCCGCATCGATCTGCAACAGCGGCGTGACAAATTGCAGATAAGCGGCGAGGGGCTGGTCACCGGTCTGACCGGCAAAACCTTTTTGCTGTTTGCCGCTGAGGATAGCGATGTGGCAACGTTTATGAAAGAGCCTTTGCTGGCCGCTGCGCCGGCGGTACAGCAGCGGCGCGTAATGGCGTTGGGAGCGGACAGCTTTCGTCTGGATTATTACAGCGCCGGACATTTACTCACGCGTATTGAACGGCTGTTTAGCACAGCGCCGCCCACAGCGTCTGCAAGCCATCCGTAAGACCGCCGCGCCAGCATAGTGCATCGTGACCGCCTTGAAACTCCCGATAATGAACATCATGACCGAACGACTGCAGCAGCGGCAGCAGCGTTCGGTTAGATTGCAAAATTATCTTTTCATGCAGTCCGGCTTCCAGCCACAGAGACTGAGCGCCTGCTGAACCTAAACCCTGCCTGAGTTGTTCACCCAGAAAACCGCCGCTATCGGCCGTGTGACGATCGGGCCACCAGAACGAACCTGACAGGCTGACGGCGCCGTTGAAGATATGAGGCCAGCTGAGGGCAGCATAAAGCGCGGACAGGCCGCCGTAGCTTTGTCCGGCCACCAGCGTCGGCAGAGTGCGATCCCATGCTGGCAACCCGTCGCTGACCTGCGGCAGCAGCTCCTCCTGTACAGCCAGCCAAAATTCAGGATTACAGGTCAGCTCATGGCTGCGCTGGGTGGTTCCCACAGAATCGATAAAAAGATAACAGGCTGGGGGAAGCTTTCCCTGCTGCGTCAGCTCATGTAGTGGAGCAGCTACCGGCATTGTGTTGGCCCAAAACTGTCCGTCTAACAGAACGGCCAGCGGGCGTGGCGCTTCCTTAGCTTCTCCCGTTTGCAGCAGCCAGACAGAGCGGCGGTTGGCAAGACGCGAACTGTGCCAAAAGCGGCTGACAGGCTGGCTGCCGGTTGGAGCCGCGCCGCGATCCAGATTGTGCCAGGCGGGCTGCGGCGGCGCTGCTGGCATATGTAATGGAGAAACAGCATGTCCGCGGCCATTACGCCAGCTCCGCAAAGGATTCAGCGGATCGGCAATTGCGGCGGGTAAATGAGATTTCCACCAGCTGCGTAGTCGATCGGCTGCCAGATCCTCTGCAGGAAAATCGGCGACGTCTTTGCTGGGAATCAGGCAATAGCTGCCGCGCCAGCGGCTGCTGAGCGTAACCTCGCCTTGCCACACGTCGGTTCCGGCGATGCGCTGTAGCGAAAAAGGGCGCTGCTGACGATGATGATCGGTCACGCCGGTGATGTTTAACCATACGCGGCGCGTGGAAGAACGCATCTCATCACCTTCCGGATCGCGCCAGTAAAAGGTGGTCTGACAGCGATCCGCTGACATCGCCGTTATGGCGGGGATACCCGCCTGAATCTTTTCCTGCCACCACGCTTCGCTGCCGGGTTGTACCTGATTAAACATGCGGTTCCCCAATCGTCAAAAAAGCAAAAGTTAATCAATAACAATATTGATAATCATTTTCATTTTCAATAATCTGTTTCCGCTTGTTAACAGGGTGAATAAACTGGCATCAATAACGGAAATAAAATGAAAAAGAAACACTACATAGCTTACCAGCTTCTTATGCCGCTCACGCTGGCTGGCGGACTGATAAGCATGAACAGCATGGCAGCAGACACGCAGGCTTCAGACGATACCAGCGCCGAAGATGGCACTTTAGTCGTTACGGCCCAACAACAAACTTTACAGGCGCCGGGCGTCTCCACCATCTCGGCAGACCAAATTAAAAAACATCCTCCCGCGCGGGATGTCTCCGAAGTGATCCGCACGATGCCGGGCGTTAACCTGACCGGTAACTCAACCAGCGGTCAACGCGGTAACAGCCGTCAGATTGATATTCGCGGTATGGGCCCGGAAAACACGCTCATTATGATTGACGGCAGGCCGGTAACCAGCCGCAACTCCGTGCGCCTTGGCTGGCGCGGTGAACGCGATACGCGTGGCGATACCAGCTGGGTGCCTGCGGAAATGATCGATCATATCGACGTCATTCGCGGCCCGGCGGCGGCGCGTTACGGCAATGGTGCCGCTGGCGGCGTGGTTAATATCATTACCAAAAAAGAAAACGACGGCTGGCACGGCTCGTGGGATACGTATTATAACGTGCCGCAGCATAAGGAAGAGGGCGATACAAAGCGCACCAACTTTAGTCTGAGCGGCCCGCTTGGCGACGATGTGAGTTTCCGTCTTTATGGCGGCCTGAGTAAAACCCAGGCGGATGCGCAGTATATTAACGAAGGACATCAGTCATTACGTACCGGCAGCTATGCCGATACGGTGCCGTCTGGCCGGGAAGGGGTAGAAAACAAGGATATTAACGCGCTGCTGCGCTGGGCTTTTGCGCCGATGCAGGCGCTGGAGTTTGAGGCAGGCTATAGTCGCCAGGGCAATCTCTATGCAGGCGATACCCAGAACACCAATACCAATGCTCTGGTAGATAAATATTACGGCAAAGAAACCAACCGGCTTTATCGGCAGAATTTTGCCGTCACCTGGACCGGAGCCTGGGATAACGGCATCAGCACCAAAAACTTTGCGCAGTATGAAAACACCCGTAACTCACGTCTCGATGAGGGACTGGCGGGCGGCACCGAAGGGAT
>NZ_CALNWY010000020.1 GCF_940807255.1 Mixta sp. Marseille-Q2659
GGGCAGGCCACTGGTTCGCTATGGCAGCCCGCCTGCTCATCATCTCTGTTTGCTTTAAGCCGCTAACCTTACTGACATGGTTAACGGCTTATCCTTCCTGAACATTCATTTTTTCTACTCTAAATAAAAACTTACGGATTAAATTAACCCGGTTTTCGCTGCAACGGTGGGCGGTATGTGCATAAATCATGCTCAAAACGCGACCGCCGTCGAAATAAACCCTGCTTCGCGCTAAAGATCTCCCGTTGCCATGCCGAAAATATAAAAAAATATAATCTATCCACCGCATCTTGCTCAGCGCCCCGTTTAAGGAATTCATGTAATGCGTAACAACCAACCCGTCAGCCAGCAGGAGTATGCGTTTAGCGACGACGCAACCCTGATGTCGACCACCGACCTTAACAGCTATATCACCTATGCCAACGATGCGTTTATTGAGGTCAGCGGGTTTAGCCCGGACGAGATTAACGGCCAGCCGCATAATATGGTGCGCCATCCCGATATGCCGCCGGAAGCCTTTGCCGATATGTGGGGCACGCTGAAACAGGGCTTGCCCTGGACGGCGCTGGTGAAAAACCGCCGTAAGAATGGCGACCATTACTGGGTGCGCGCCAATGCGATTCCGGTTATGCGCAACGGCGCGGCGCATGGCTATATGTCGGTTCGTACCAAGCCGACCACGGCGGAGATCGGTCAGGCGGAAGCGCTCTACAGCGATTTCCGCGCCGGACGTCATAAAGGCCGTAAGCTGCACCAGGGGCTGCTGCTTTATACCGGCTGGCGGCGCTGGCGCTCGCTGTTCAAAACCATGCCGCTACGCTGGCGCATTCGCTCCACGTTACTGGCGCTGCTGCCGCTGACAATAGCGGGTGTCTGGGCGCTGAATGTCACGGCGGGCGCGTTAGGGATCTTCAGCGCCGGAATGACCTTTTTGCTGCTGCTCGCCAGCGGCTGGCTGGAACAACAAATTTCCCGGCCGATGGAGCGGGTTTGTCAGCAGGCGCTCGATGTCGCTACCGGCAACAGCCATAAAGTGGATCTGCTCGATCGGGTCGATGAAGTTGGTACCACGCTGCGCGCCATCGGCCAGCTTGGTTTGATGTTTCGCTGGCTGGTGGATGATGTTAGCGGCCAGGCGATCAATGTGCTGAGCGCCAGCGATGCGATGGCGCAGAGCAACAGCGAGCTGAGCGAGCGCACCGAGCAGGCGGCGGCCAATGTTCAGCAAACGGCGGCGACCATGAATGAAATGACCGCCACGGTAAAAAGCAATAAAGAAAGTGCAGCGGAGGTGAATCAGCTTTCCATCACCACCAGCCAGGCGGCGCAGAAAGGCGGCGAGGCGATGAAAGAGATGGTCAGCATGATGAGCGACATCGCTGAAAGTTCGAAGAAAATCGCCAGTATTATTAGCGTGATCGACGGTATTGCGTTCCAGACCAATATTCTGGCCCTTAACGCGGCGGTCGAGGCGGCGCGTGCGGGCGAGCAGGGCAAAGGGTTTGCCGTGGTGGCTGGCGAAGTGCGTAATCTGGCGCAGCGTAGCGCGAAGGCGGCCAGCGAAATTAAAGCACTGGTGGAAACCAGCGTCACGCGCGTTGAGATGGGCAGCGGGCAGGTTAACCAGACCGGCAGCACCATGCAGGAGATTGTTGACCGCGTGCAGGATGTCTCGACGCTGATCGGCCAGATTAGCGCCGCCACGGCGGAGCAGGCCACTGCACTCAGCGAAGTCAGCCAGGCGGTGGAAAATCTGGACGATATTACTCATCAAAATGCGGCGCGTGTCCAGGAAGGTGCGGAAGCGTCAGGACGTATGAGTCGCCAGGCAACGCGTCTGGTAGAAGCGATCAGCGTGTTTCGTTAACTCAATTTTGCCGGACAGCGATGCCCGGCATTAGCCGAACGATCGGCGTGGAGGGGAAGAGAAGGCGATGTTAAGGTAACCTTTTCCGCTAATACAAGGCCCTCCAGTGAGGGTTACCCCACCATTTTTCAGTAACGCTCGCTTTTGCGCGCCTGCATAGCTGACATTCGCTGTCGAATCTCTGACAACTTTTTCAACTACAGTTAACCTTTTGCGCCGCTGTGCCTGGGCGAACCAACACAGAGAGAGGAAAACCATGAGTCAGTTTTTCATGAATGAAAAAAGCGAGCTGGTGAAGGAAGCGATTGAAGGCGCGCTGATAGCCACGCCCTTTCATAATCTGGGTCGGCTTGATGCCGGAGAAGGCATTCGCGTTGTGGTGCGCAATGACTGGGATAAAAGTAAGGTCGCGCTGATTTCCGGCGGCGGCTCCGGCCATGAGCCAGCGCACGTAGGCTTTGTCGGGAAAGGAATGCTGACTGCCGCCGTCTGCGGCGATGTGTTCGCCTCGCCCAGCGTGGACGCGGTACTGAGCGCCATTATCAATGTCACCGGCGAGGCGGGTTGCCTGCTGATTGTGAAAAACTATACCGGCGACCGCCTTAATTTCGGGCTGGCGGCAGAAAAGGCGCGGGCGCTCGGCTATAAGGTTGAGCTGGCGATTGTGCAGGATGATATTGCGCTGCCGGAAAACCCGCAGCCGCGTGGCCTGGCGGGCACCGTGCTGATTCATAAGCTGGCCGGGTATTACGCTGAACGGGGCGATACGCTGGATGCGGTCACGCAGCGCGCTAAACAGGCGATTGCCGCTACCGCCAGCATTGGCCTGGCGTTCGCCACCTGCCATATTCCCGGCGAGCCACAGGATAATCGCGTGGCGGAAGGCGAAAGCGAGCTGGGTATGGGTATTCACGGCGAGCCGGGCGTAACGACCTTAAAAACGCAGAACAGCCGCGAAATTGTGCAGATCATGACGGAAAAACTGGCGGAAAAGGTGCCGCAGGATCGACAGGCGCTGCTGCTGGTCAATAACCTCGGCGGCTTTTCGATGCTGGAACTGGGCGTGCTGGTGCGGGAGACCCTGCGTTCGCCGCTGGCGAAACGGCTGAGCCATTTAATCGGCCCGGCCACGCTGGTTAGCTCGCTGGATATGAAAGGGTTTTCGTTAACCACGCTGCTGCTGGATGACGAAACGCTGCAGGCATTAGCGGCGCCGGTTGAAGCCAGCGGCTGGCAGCCGATACAGCAGTTGGCCACGCCGCAAATCATCAAGGGCGAAGCGATTAAACGTCAGCAGGAGGCGCAGCCTTCGGACAATGCAGCGGTGCAGCGCGTCGTGGACAAGGTCTGCCAGACGCTGATGGATCTGGAGAGCGAGCTGAATAAGCTGGATGCCAAAGTGGGCGATGGCGATACCGGCTCTACTTTCGCGGCGGGCGCGCGCAAAATTTTGCAGGGCAGTCAGCAGAAAGCGCTGCCCTTTAATGAACCATCGCGTCTGCTGACTTTGATCGGCGAGCAACTGGCGGTGGTGATGGGCGGCTCCAGCGGCGTGCTAATGTCGATTATGTTTACCGCCGCCGGACAGCAGCTGGAAGAGGGCAAATCGCTGCCGCAGGCGCTGATGGCTGGGCTGGAGCGGATGAAACACTACGGCGGCGCTCGCGTGGGAGATCGCACGCTGATTGATGCGCTGGAACCGGCGTTGCAGGCGCTGATAGCAGGAAAAGGTCTTTCGGAGGCCGCCACTGCCGCGCAGCAGGGCGCGGAGTCGACGGCCAGCATGAGCGCGGCAAAAGCGGGCCGCTCTTCCTATCTGAACCAGGACAGCCTGAACGGCGTTAAGGATCCGGGCGCTTACGCGGTCGAACGCGTATTCGCTGCGCTTAGCTAGCGCGGCGCGGTTCTGACTTCGCCAGGCGTGCCGCCAGCTGGGTGACATACTGGCGCTGCGGCGTTTCACGCAGCGCCAGCGCCAGATTGATGTTTTCCATCACCTGCGCGTTTTCCGCCAGCTCGGCGCTAAGCTTGCCGTTCTCATGCAGCCAGCGTGCAACAGCGGCCCAGCGCCACAGCGGCGAGTGGCCGGTAAGGCGCTGAACCGGGGCGGGAAAGCTGCCCGGCCCGCGCGTACCATCTTTCAGCATGGCGACCGCCTGGCGAGAAAGCTGGCTGCGTTGGGCAATATCGCTCAGGCCAAGCAGCGTGGCGTCAACGGAGACCACGCGCGCTGGTAGCGCGCTGCTTTCAATATCGTCAATGGCGCTCAGCACCGCCTGTTCGAAACTGCTGCCTGCGCGATCAAATTCCAGATAAGCCGTGTTGCCGTAAAAGCAGAGCAGGGCGTCATCGCAGCCGCTTTCAAACAGCGCATCTTCCAGCCCTGGCGTTTGGGCATTCACGCCGGTAAGGGTGAGCGTAAAGTGATAAACCATCAGTTCCTCCTGATGTGGGGAGCATCATCAATTGCGCATTGACTGACTTTGCGCCGGATTTGCTCCGCATGATATTCAGGGATGCGCGGGGTAGACCAGATACTGATTTGATGCTCGCTATGCTCAGGCACGTCGCAAATTAATCTGCCAAACGCGTGCCCGTTAGAAGGACGAAAACGCCAGCCGCACAGTAGGGCGAACTCAATCGCATCCTGAATATGTTTATTAGGGTGTTTTTTCATTATCCATCCTGGACAGAGGGGAATGTACATGTGGTGTTGACCGATGTCAACACCACATGCTCCTGTCGCTATCTTCAAACAGTTCCAGACGGAGCGGAAGTCAAAGCGGCATGGATAAGTCGATATTTGATCGTTCTGAGTAACGGCTCGCAGCGCTATTGCAACGTCTCGCGTAGCGTTTCAGCCGTTTCCTTGCCGGCGATGATGCGTTCAAAACTGCGCAGACGCTTATAAATCGACATCAGCGAAACCAGCGTTGACCATGAAGTAATTAAGTACTGGAAGGAGGCGCGTACCTGGTCGAAAACGTTGGTGATTTGCTGCAGCAGCCCCAGCGTTAACGTACCGGCGATAATCGCCGGAAACAGCACAACAAGGCCGAAAACGTTATCAAGCTGCAGGTAAAGAATACGCGTGACGTTGAAATAGAGATAGTGGAGCCACAGGCGGAAATAGCTGCGGCGTACCCGGCTGAACAGTTCGCGTACCGTGGCGGGCGCAGCGCGCTGCGGATCGTCCTCGCCATACACCAGCTCTTTTCGCCAGGCGGCTTCTACCCGCTGATTACGGAACTCCAGCCCCGGCAGTTTAATGCCGACCAGCGCCAGCAGCGCGGTGCCGAACAGCGACCACAGCAGCGCCGCGATCACCAGCCCGTACGGCATATCGCCCAGCAGCGGTACGCTTTTAACATGCTTTGACAAAGCGACCAGCACCGGCAAAAAAGCCACCAGCGTCATGATCGCCTGAATCAAACTGACGCCCCAATCCTCCAGCGTGCTGGAAAAGCGCATAGTGTCATCCTGAACGCGCTGCGCCGCGCCTTCTACATGGCGTAGCTTCTGCCAGTGCGCCATATACCAGTCATTCATCGCCGTACGCCAGCGGAACACCCAGTGGCTGATAAAAAATGCATTCAGCACGCCAACCACCACGGCGATCAACGCAATGCTGAGGAAATTAAAAATCTGCTGATAGAACGTCGCGAGAGAGACCGAGCCCGCCTTGCTCAGCGCGTGCTGGATCAGATCGTAAAACGGGCCGTACCAGGCGTTGATCGCCACACCGATTTGTACATCAAACCAGGTGACAAACAGAATCAGCGCCGAACCCAGCACTGACCAGCGTTGCCAGCGATGCGGACTAAAAATAAACCAGCAGGCGGCAAACAGCGCCGTCATCAGGGCGAAGTAGAGATAAAACCACAGCTCGCCGGGCTGCAGAAAACGCCACGCATTGTCAGGCAGCGGCTGTCCGGCATACGAGGCAAACAGCGCCAGATGAAACACCAGCTGGCTGGCTTCGCCAAACCATAAAAATATGGCCGCCAGGCTAAACAGGGCGGCGCTGCTGAAGAACAGCGCGGGTCGGGGGAAAAAGCAACTAAACATAAACACTCCGCTAATAGATTCGCTCTGTTATAGCGCTGCTGAGTATTAACAGTCTGTGGAGGGTTGTGTCCAGCCGTTTCAGCGTTCCTGTTCGCTGACGGGCGCGTTCAGAAACTTGTCACGTTTATGTTAAGGAATTTGTGTCTTTTTGTTTGATGGAACTAAAGATTTTACAAAATAACTGTTACAATGCACGCCTTTGTTACCGGTAACAATGTGATTTTTATCCGCCGGAAAGACCCTTCATTTATTGATAACAATAATAACAACGAGACGATTAACAGTTGCGCCGTCAGGGACGCGCGCTAAGGCAATGTCATGTCGAAAGAAAAAACGAGTACTTCCAGGAGAGATTTTCTCCTGAAAACCATCACGCTGGCGCCAGCCGTGGCGATGGGCACCACCGGGATTGCCTCGCTTGGCCTCAGCAAGAACGCCCAGGCGCAGGATAACGCGGCGCCTGCGGGGCCGCAAACCGCACGCGATTATCAGCCGGTCTGGTTTACCGCTGAGGAGTTCGCCTTTATTAAGGCGGCGGTCGCCCGCCTGATTCCGGCTGATGAGCGCGGTCCAGGCGCGCTGGAAGCTGGCGTGCCGGAGTTCATCGATCGCCAGATGAACACGCCTTACGCTACCGGCAACAACTGGTATATGCAGGGCCCCTTCGATCCCGATGCGCCAAAAGAGCTGGGCTATCAGCTGCCGCTGGTGCCGCAGCAGATTTATCGTCTCGGCATCGCCGAAGCGGACGCCTGGGCCAAACAGCAGCATGGCAAAGCCTTTGCTGCGCTGACGGCGGAACAGCAGGATGCGCTGTTGGGCGATTTTGAAAGCAACAAAGCCAGCTTTAAGCAGCTGCCTGCAAAAACCTTCTTCGCTTACCTGCTGCAAAACACTCGCGAGGGCTTTTTCTGCGATCCGCTGCACGGCGGCAATCAGCATATGGTGGGCTGGAAGCTGATCGGCTTCCCCGGCGCACGCGCTGATTTTATGGACTGGGTGGAGCGCGGCGAGCGTTATCCCTTCCCGGCGGTATCGATTCGTGGAGACAGGGCATAAGCATGGCAAACGTAATGAAAAAAGTGGACGTGTTAATTGTCGGCTTCGGCTGGGCCGGTTCCATTATGGCGAAAGAGCTGACGGAAGCGGGCCTGCATGTGGTAGCGCTGGAGCGCGGTCCGCATCGTGATACCTATCCCGACGGCGCTTATCCGCAGGTCATCGACGAACTCACCTATAACGTGCGTAAAAAGCTGTTCCAGGACCTGTCGAAAAGCACCGTGACGATTCGTCACAATCCTTCTCAGACCGCCCAGCCTTATCGTCAGCTGGCGGCGTTTTTACCCGGCACCGGCACCGGCGGCGCGGGCCTGCACTGGTCCGGCGTTCACTTCCGCGTCGATCCCATGGAACTGCGGATGCGCAGCCACTACGAAGAGCGCTACGGCAAAAACTTTATCCCGGAAGGCATGACAATCCAGGATTTCGGCGTCACCTATGATGAGCTGGAGCCGTTCTTTGACAAGGCGGAAAAGGTGTTCGGCACCTCCGGTTCCGCCTGGAGTATTAAAGGCAAAGTGGTCGGCAAAGGCCGCGGCAACCCGTTCGCACCGGATCGCTCGGATGATTTCCCTCTGCCGCCGCAGAAGCGCACTTATTCCGCACAGCTGTTTGCTAAAGCGGCGGAATCGGTCGGCTATCATCCTTACGATCTGCCGTCTGCCAATACCTCCGGCCCCTATACCAACACCTACGGCGCACAGATGGGCCCGTGCAACTTCTGCGGTTACTGCAGCGGCTACGCCTGCTACATGTATTCCAAAGCGTCGCCGAACGTGAATATCTGGCCGGCGCTGCGTCAGGAGCCGAAGTTTGAGCTGCGTGATAACTCACACGTGCTGCGCGTTAATCTCACCGATGATAAAAAACGCGCCACCGGCGTGACCTATGTCGATGCGCAGGGCCGCCAGGTTGAGCAGCCAGCGGATCTGGTGATCCTTTCCGCGTTCCAGTTCCATAACGTGCATCTGATGCTGCTTTCCGGCATCGGGAAGCCGTACAACCCGATTACCAACGAAGGCGTGGTCGGGCGCAACTTTGCCTACCAGAACATTTCCACTATTAAGGCGTTCTTCGGCAAGGATGTGCATACCAATAACTTTATCGGTGCAGGCGGCGCGGGCGTTGGCGTCGATGATTTCAACGCCGATAACTTCGACCACGGCAAATATGGCTTTGTCGGCGGTTCGCCGTTCTGGGTAAACCAGGCGGGCGTGAAGCCGATTTCCGGCCTGCCGGTGCCGCAGGGCACACCGGGCTGGGGCAGCAAATGGAAGGCGGCGGTGGCCGATCACTATACGCATCACGTTTCCATGGATGCGCACGGCGCGCACCAGTCTTACCGCACCAACTATCTCGATCTCGATCCGAACTATAAGGATGCCTTCGGCCAGCCGCTGCTGCGTATGACTTTTGACTGGCAGGACAACGACATCAAGATGTCGCAGTTTATGCATGGCAAGATGCGCAAAATTGCCGAAGCGATGAACCCGAAAGAGATCATTGGCGCGCCGAAAACGCAGGGCACCCATTTCGATACCACGGTTTATCAGACCACGCATATGAACGGTGGCGCCATTATGGGCGAAAATCCGCAGACCAGCGCGGTTAACCGCTATCTGCAAAGCTGGGACGTGCCGAACGTCTTTGTGCCGGGCGCTTCCGCGTTTCCGCAGGGCCTGGGCTATAACCCGACCGGCATGGTGGCCGCGCTGACCTACTGGTCGGCAAAGGCAATTCGCGAACAGTATCTGAAAAACCCAGGGCCGCTGGTACAGGCATAAGGATGATGGCAATGAAAAAGGCATTACTGGCGCTGGGCCTGTTGGCAAGCGCGTCTGCCGCGCTGGCGGCCGATAACCAGGGCGGCGATCTGATTAAACGCGGCGAATATCTGGCGCGAGCGGGCGACTGCGTCGCCTGTCACACCAGCAAGGATGGCAAACCCTTTGCGGGCGGCCTGCCGATGGAGACGCCGATCGGCACGATCTACTCCACCAACATTACGCCGGATAAAGAAAGCGGTATCGGCAGCTACAGCTATGACGATTTCCAGAAGGCGGTGCGTCACGGCATTGCGAAAATGGCGATACGCTCTATCCGGCGATGCCCTATCCCTCTTACGCAGTAGTCAGCGATGAGGATATGCAGGCGCTTTACGCATACTTTATGCACGGCGTGGCGCCGGTGGCGCAGCAGAATAAAGAGAGCGATATTCCCTGGCCGCTGTCGATGCGCTGGCCGCTGGCGATCTGGCGCACGGTATTCGCGCCGAACGTGAAGGCGTTCCAGCCGAAAGCGGGCGAGGACAAAGAGCTGGCGCGCGGACGCTATCTGGTGGAAGGGTTGGGTCACTGTGGCGCCTGCCATACGCCGCGTAGCTTCACCATGCAGGAAAAAGCGCTGAACGATGCGAAAGGCAGCGACTACCTGGCGGGCAGCAACGCGCCGATTGATGGCTGGACCGCCAGCAACCTGCGCGGCGATAACCGTGACGGTTTAGGACGCTGGAGTCAGGACGATCTGGCACAGTTCCTGCGCACCGGGCGCAACGATGATACGGCGGCCTTCGGCGGCATGACCGATGTGGTGGAACACAGCCTGCAATATCTGAGCGAGGAAGATATTAACGCCATCGCGCGTTATCTGAAGTCGCTGGGCGCGAAAGATCCATCACAGGCTGGCTTCCAGCCGGATGACGCCGTTGCGCAGGCGCTATGGAAAGGCGACGACAGCAAACCGGGCGCGGCGACCTATGTCGATAGCTGCGCCGCCTGTCACCGTACCGACGGTCGCGGTTACAAGCGCTTCTTCCCGGCGCTGCGCGGCAATCCGGTGGTGCTGGCGGACGATCCTACCTCATTGATCCACATCGTGCTGACCGGCGGCACGCTGCCGGGCGTTAAGGATGCGCCGAGTTCAGTGGTAATGCCGGGCTTCGGCTGGCGTCTTAACGACAATCAGGTCGCGGACGTGGTGAACTTTATCCGTACCAGCTGGGGCAATAAAGGCGAGAAACCGGTCACCGCGCACGATGTGGCGGAGGTGCGCAAGGAATCCTTTGTTGCTGAACAGCAGGGCAACGTGGATATTGAAAAGCTGCCACAGGCTAAAAAGTAAACCCTCGAACGAAGCAGCGGAGCGCCATCTGGCGCTCCGCTGTTGTTTTCAGAAAAGAGGGTTCTGCCGCTGTTTTCGGCAAAAAAGCCCTGACGCTGTTTCAGGAAAGGAAATCCTGCCGCTGCGGCGTAAAGGTATCTAACAGAACGCCCGGCTCCAGGCAGACGCAGCCGTGAACCACATTCGGCTTCTTATACAGCGTGTCGCCCGCGCTGACCTCATAAGTTTCCCCATCAATGGTAAATGCGAAGCGCCCGGACAGCACATAGGTGAGCTGCTCGTGCGGATGATGATGCAGCGGGCCGACCGCATCTTTCTCAAAGGTGACTTCCACCGCCATCATTCCACCGCCGTGCGCCAGTATGCGCCGCGTCACGCCGTTGCCTAAATCCTCAACGTGGGTTTGCTCTTTGAAAGTAAACATATAGTTATCCGTTATGTGCAGGTTGGCTGAAAAAATGGTCGCCGATGGTCGCCAGATAGAGCGCCGGCTGGCCTTCGTAGTCAGAAGTAAACAGGACCTGGCGATCGTCCGGCGTAAACGACGGATGTGGATGAGTAACCTGCCGGTCGCCGTTCAGCACGCGCCACGAGCTGTTATGCGCCGCCAGCGGGCGATAGCTGCGCGTTGCCACATCAAACAGCCACAGCATCGGGTCGTTTTCAATGGTGTAGCCCTGCGTATCCTGCACATCCACTGGCGTACCGGAACCGTCGCCGACCAGCAGCGTGCCGTGCTGATTGCTCATCAAATGGGAGCAGGCGGGCATGGTCATCAGCACTTCATTATGTTGCGTGACGGGATCGTAACGGCAAATTTCCCGCTCTGGCCGTTCTTTATGGTAGGAAACGTAAATCAGCGCCGAGCCGTCGGGCACCCAGAACTCATGGGTGCAGCTTTCCCCTTCGGCATGATCTTTTACCTTGCGCATGTGGCTGCCGTCTTCGTTAATCAGCCACATACGGGCATCGACCCGATCGTGCGGCCCTTCGTGGCAGAAGGCGACAGTTTGATCGTCGAAAGGACGATAAATCGGATGGCCCAGCCACAATCGCTGCTCCAGGATGGTTTGCGCTTCGCCGGTGTGTAAATCGACGCGCAGCAGGCGGCAGTGCGGGTTCTTCTCAAAGAAGGTTTTAAATACCTGCCAGTCGCTGAGCGGCTGCCAGTCCTGATGGTCAATTTCAATGCCCACCAGTTTGGTACAGTCGCTGTTGGCGACCCAGGTACCATAACCTACCCACTCCTGCGGTACGGTGTAGATAATGACTTCTTCATAGCTTTGTAAATCGACGCGGCGCAGTTCGCGTTCATTTTTAACGTAAAACAGATAGCGATCGTCCGGCGAGAGGAAGCCGCCAAAGGTGTTGTCGCCAGCGCCTTCTGTAAGCTGCGTTGCCTGTTGCCGTTGCAGATCGAGCAGGTAATAGTTGCGATGACCATCGAATTCACCGGCAAACAGCAATTTGCTGCCGTCGTTGAAAAAGCATTTTTGATAAAAATAGTTGCGGTGACATAACACTTCAGGCGGCGTTAAGCGCACCATCTCCGCACCGGTTTTTTCATCCTGAAAGCGATGAAACGGCAGATGCAGTTGATTCCCTTTTGCCATCGTTTCCTCCTCTCGCCAGATATTGATATAAAATGAAACGCTGTTTCACAATTTTAAGAGAGGATACCCTGTTCGTGGCCGTTGCCGAGTTAAGGCTGAAAAAAATGTAAGAAGGATCACACTATTTTTCCTGAGAGGAAGGAATGCTGTCTGGCTCGCAAAACGCCCTTTACAAAAGAGAGCCTGACGCAGAAATGTGAAAGCAATCACAGCAAATAGCAGACGCGATCTCTATAAGAAACAGCACATCTTATAAATTGAAACGCTGTTTCATAATTATAACGAGGCGTAATTATGACCACATCCTCTTTACCTTCCGGGCAAGAGCCGCAGGTCAAACTGTGGCACAGGTTAAGTTATGGCGGCGGCAACCTGTTGGGCAGCGGCGCGCTGGCTATTAGCGGCGCATGGCTACTCTATTTCTATACCACGTTCTGCGGATTATCGTTGCTGGAAGCCTCGCTGATTTTTTCTATTGCCAGCGTGGTCGATGCGTTAAGCAATCCTCTGATGGGCTATCTGACCGATAATTTCGGGCGCACGCGTCTGGGGCGGCGTTTTGGCCGCCGACGCTTTTTTCTGCTGATCGGCGCGCCGTTAATGATGTTCTATCCGCTGTTGTGGGTAGAAGGGTTCGGCTTCTGGTATTACCTCAGCACCTATGTGCTGTTTGAGCTGATTTATACCTCGGTTATGGTGCCTTATGAAACGCTGGCGACCGAAATGACGACGCAGTTCGCGGTGCGTTCAAAGCTGACCGGCTACAAGGCCATTTTCGGCAAGCTGGCGAACTTCCTGGCCGCCTTTATTCCCGGTCAGTTTATTCTGCTGTATGGCAAGGATTCTGCCACGCCATTTTTCCTGACCGGCCTGACCTACGGGTTGATTCTGTTGCTGGCGATTGGCTTGCTGTGGCTGGCGACATGGGAACGTAAAGGCGAAGCGCCTGCGGCGGTAACGGAGAAACGGGGACTGGGAAAAACCCTTGTCTCGTTGATGCGCGATATGCAGTCCACCTTCTATTTGCGCGTGTTCCGCAAGCATTTAGGCATGTATCTGTTCGGTTTTGGCGCCGAGTGGCTGTTTGCCTCGGTGTTTACCTATTTTATTATTTTCGTCTTGCAGCACGATCCGGCGATTGTGGCCGGTCTGAACAGCCTTAACGCGGTGCTGCAGCTGTTCTCTACGGCGCTGTTTATCGGCCTGTGCGTGAAAAAAGGCTTTAGTAAACCCTATATTTGGGCGCTGAGCATCGTGGTATTCGCCGTCGCCTGTTATTCCATGCTGCACTTTTTCTCGCTGCCCGCTTACTACTCCACTATTGCGCTGATCGCGATTACCGTGGTGTTCGGCCTGGGCACCGGCGGCGTCTACTATATTCCATGGACGGTTTATACCTTTCTGGCTGATGTGGATGAAATCTATACCGGCCGTCGGCGTGAGGGCATTTATGCGGGCGCAATGACCTTTTGCGGCAAAATCGCCCGCTCGGTGATTGTGTTCGCGATGGGCGCGGTACTGAGTTTTTATGGCTTTCAGTCGAAATCGCATACGCAGCCGGAAAGTGCGGTGGATGCTATCGGCTGGGTCTTCTTCCTGGGCGTGAGCGCCCTGGCGCTGTGCGCCATGCTTTACAGCCGTCAAATGAAGCTGAATCGCCAGACGCATATGATCGTGCTGGAAGAGGTGGCGCGCATTAAGGCAGGCGGCGCGATAAATGGGATTAGCCCGGCGGCGCGCACCGTTATTGAAGAGCTGGTGGGCCATCCTTATGAACACTGCTGGGGCAACAGCCCGGTATGTCGCAAAATGAATATTATTCCAGAAACGCGGCCGGTGATGGGGAAACCCGTTTCACCGGTCTGACAACGTGCTATGTAACGAGAGGATAAACGATGAAAATTGCGTTGATGATGGAGAACAGCCAGGCGGCGAAAAACGCCATTGTGCTGAAAGAGCTACAGCAGGTAGCGAACGGGCTAGATTATCCGGTTTTCAACGTAGGCATGAGCGATGAGCAGGATCATCATCTGACCTATATTCATCTGGGAATTATGGCCAGCATTCTGCTGAACTCAAAGGCGGTGGATTTTGTTATCGCTGGCTGCGGCACCGGGCAGGGCGCGCTGATGTCGCTGAACATTCATCCGGGCGTCGCCTGCGGCTACTGTATCGATCCGGCAGACGCCTATCTGTTTGCACAGATCAATAACGGCAACGCGCTGGCGCTACCTTTCGCTAAAGGTTTCGGCTGGGGCGCTGAGCTGAATCTGCGCTTTATCTTTGAAAAAGCCTTTAGCGGCGAGAAAGGCCAGGGCTATCCGCCGGAACGTAAAGAGCCGCAGGTGCGCAACGCCGGGATTCTGAATCAGGTGAAAGCGGCGGTGGTGAAGGATAACTACCTGGATACGCTGCGCGCGATCGATCCTGAACTGGTGAAAACCGCCGTCAGCGGTCAGCGCTTCCAGCAGTGCTTCTTTGAAAACTGCCAGAACAAAGAGATCGAAGCCTTTGTACGGGAAATCCTCGGCTAACTGACGCACCGCTTCAGGCCAGCTCGCTCTGGCCTGAATTTCACACACATCTGAATATCACCTTCTGTGTAGTTGGTCAGCAACAGGGGCTTACCTTTAGGTTTACATTGTTCAGACCGGATAGAGATCTCTTTTTCGGGGCACTTCAGGGTGACACGCTCTGCCTGGACGTAAGTATGCCGCCTTCTATGAAGGCGGATTTTTACTATGGCGCAAGCCGCTCCTTACCTGCATTGGCATACTGCATATTGCCGATTTCAGTAACCTTCAGGGCGCCTTTCTGATAAACCAACTTAACGACGGCGGCATTCGCCAACGGTTGATTTTTTCGGCCGTCATCGGTCAGATCGGCAACCATTGCCAGAATGGCAGCGCCGGAAGAGACCACCAGCACATTTTTTTCACCGCGATGTTGTGCATTTTTAATAATGGTGCGCAGGGCGGACTGCATCCGTGCTTTCACCTGTTCACCGCGTTCCGCCAGGTTTTCCCGATCAACATTGGCGATCTCATCCAGATATTGTATCAGCGTTAGCTTACCCTGTTTCATTTCGGCAAAAAGCTGGTCGCTGTTGTTCAGGCCTCGTTTCTTTACCACCGCGCCGATCATTTCATGATTTGGCAGCCCCTCAAAGCCACCAAAAAACACCTCGCGTAGCGCTTTCATTTCGACTGTTGGGATGGAATTATCGCCGCGAGCCGTGCGGATAAGCTGCATCGTTTCCCGCTGGCGGCCCGCATCGCCAGAATAGTAACTGTCGAAGGGGATCGCTTTTAAGCCTTCGCCCAGATAGCGCGCCACCTGCGCGCCTTCGTCCGTTAATGGCGAATCGGCCCAGCCCTGTACTCGATCCAGGGTATTAAGCCAGGTTTTGCCGTGGCGGGCGAACCAGACGGTAATGGTGTCGGGTTCGGTTACCGTAGGCGCAGCGACACTGGCACCACAGCTTAAGAGCATTACAAAAATAGCCATCCATTTTTTCATCGAGTCTCCTTACTGAACTGAACAACGCTACTTACGCCGTCCCCGGAGAGGGGTTACAGCAACTTAAAGCGATAATCGATAATTACCTCGCCCGCGAGACTGTGGGCGCGTTGATAGTGTCCATCGCGTATTATTGGCGTGCGCTTCACGTTTTTATATGACCAGCCAGGGCCAACCATGGCCCAAATGGTCAGGTTTTTCAGCGCCGGATGCGACGGTGTCCAGCGACCATAAAGGTTAACTTCGCCGGTAATAACGTGCTGCCCGCGGTAAGAGAAGCGCCCTGCGTTAGCGGCAAGGCCGGCGGTAAGCTCAGGCGTCAGGCGATAGTCGGTCATGGTGGCGAGCATCCACTCTTTATCACGCATGTAATCCTCGCCAGCGGTGGCCATGGAAGGAAAGGTGCCGCGCGAATTTTTGCTCATGTGCCGTGGGTAAAAACCAACTGCATCCTGCTTGCTGGCATCGGTATAGCCCAGCCCCCATTTTGAATGCCATCTGTCATGCTTCCAGCTAACGTCAACGGCGTAGTGACGGGCATGATGATCGAAGTCGCGCTTGCTGGCCGCCATCGCCTGATAGCTGTCCAGCGCTTCGGTAGCATAAATCTGCGCGCCAGCGGAAAGCTGCGGCAACAGCGCCATATCCAGCAGCAACAGCTGGCGCCGCAGGTAACCGTCGCTTTCGCCAAAGCCATACTGCGCCTTCAGCGCTTCGCCGCGATAAAGCAGACTGGCGGAATAGAGATGATCGATATTCCGCCCATCGTTGGTCTGAAAGGTGGTTTTGTCCGGCGAGTCACGCCTTAGCGAGCGGGTCAGCCAGGCAGCACGTAGCGAGACGTTATCCAGGGCGAGATCGCCGCTCCAGCCCAGATAGGTGGTGGGCGACAGGCGTCTGGAGGTGGTTACCACGCCGTAGTCGCGCAGCATCTGCCAGCCCGCCTTGCCATTAAAACGAAGGTGTTCGCCTTCCAGCTTCAGCTTGATATAACGCTGGCCGATTTTACTGTAGCCCGTTGCGTTATGTTTATGATTACCGCTGCCCTTGCTGTAAAGAATGCCGCGCGAGTTGAAATAATCGCTGGCGCCCAGCTTCACCGCGTTATACCACGAGAGGTCTACGCCGATAATATCAGCCAGATAACCAGACTGGTAATCGAGCGTGACGCCTTGCCCCCACGCCGCATGTACGGTTTTTGGATTAGCACCATCCTCTTTTAAATACTTCCAGTAATTACGGAAAGAGAGATCGAGCGAGCTATCGCTAAAGAACGGATTCGCCAGAACCTGCCCGGTAAATTCCGTATTTTGCGCCTGCGCCTGACAAAGTGCCGGGCACAGGAGCGCTATTATTGTTAGCTTGTTTATTTTCATATATTCCCTGGCTATGGATGTAAAAGTTCCCTGGTGTTGAACGTTGGTGTTATTTAAAACGTTATGATTAATGTTTTTTGTTATGCCGGGTTTTACTTTCGAAATAATAGTCTTGTTTAATTAACTGTTTTTTATTAGTGGCAGGGCCGGAACGGGGTTTTATTATGGTTGAAGCGCTTTCTTTCCGGCGGCGATATATTTCATCTCGCCAATTTCAGCAACCTCTGTTTTGCCATTCTGATAAACCATTTTTATTACCGCTAAGTTAGGCAGCGGTTTATTTTTCGCTGGGTTATCCGTCAGATCGGAAATCATTATTTGAATTGCGGTGCCGGAGGAAATAACCAGAATGTTTTTTTGATGGTTGGCGATCGCATTATCGATAATGGTATGCAGCGCCGCCTGCGTTCTTAACTTCACCTGCTGATAGCTTTCCGTCATGCCTGTGGGATCCGCGCTGGCCAGCGCGTTCATGCTCTCCTCGACCGGCAGCGTACCTGACTTCATACGCGAAAAAAGCGCGCTACCATCGGCCAGGCCCAGCTGTTTGGCGGCTGCAGCCGCCATATCCCGATTGAACCCGCCTTCGAAACTGCCAAAGCAGGCTTCGCGCAGGCCGCTTAGCTCATTAAGCTGATAGCTTTCGATACCGATCTGTTGCAGCAGGAGCTTCATTGTTTCGCGCTGTCGTCCGGCATCGCTGGCATAAAAGGCGTCAAACGTAATGCCTTTTAACCCCGCGCCGAGATATCGCGTCTCGCGGCGTCCTTTATCGGTAAGAGGGGAATCGGCCCATCCCTGGACGCGATCCAGCGTGTTTAATAAGGTTTTACCGTGACGTACAAACCAGATTGTGATGGGTTGATTATTATCGGTGGATGGCGTGACTGTTTCTGCACTATAAGCAGTAGCGCTGCTGAGAATGAATAATAAAGCAAAGACTTTCCTTAGCATCTGGATTCACCATTGTTTCTGTTTAAAATAGGGGACCTGCCGTTAATGCTGCGCATGATAGCTTTTATACAAACGCAGTAACGGATAAAAAAGGTTTTGCCTGTTGGAAACAGTGACAATCCATATGGCGGCTACGCTAGCACAGCTTATTTATAAAATAAAAGCCTGATATTTTATTCTGAGCGGGAATGTGATCGGCTTCATGTTTAATATTAATAGATTAATTATAAATTCGGATCTCATTAAATAACGTTACGGGAAACATTAATTATTATTCAGGTGCATTATATTTCCTTGCCTGATGTTGATAATGGCTGCAATAGAAAAGGCTGATATGCTGAACCGCTTCTTTTTCTGTAATTAATGGTGAAGCAAAGGGAATAAACAGCAGACGAATTTGCCCTGGAGTCAGTACTTACCGGCCAGAAAATGAAATGAATAATATTGCGCCTGTTATTAATGCTCTGGATAAATATAAAGGAAACAGAATGAATATATTGTCGAATTCGCAGCGCTTACTTTAGACATCCTTTAATAAAGGCAAAGCGAATAGCGGCAGACTGACGTCACGGCAGAAGGGAAAGCAGGCTTATGGAAACGAAGAGAGAGCGGGCGAAACGAGAGAAGGCAGAAGCGGCGCGCGCTTCTGCCTCAACAGCATCAGAAGTTGTAACCTACCACCAGGTAGTAACCCCAACCGGTTGATTTCACTTCAAACGGGCCGTCGCCAAAGTTCAGGTTCGCACCATCTGCCCACTGGCCGCCGTTGTGGAAATAACGCGCCACGACAGAGTAGTGCCAGTGATCGTAGCCCAGCGCCAGGATATGGCTGGAGGCGATAGAGTTGCTGGTGCGTGAGGCGCCCGGCGTTTTATCCGCCAGATCGGAGCCCCAGTCAAAGTTGGTAAAGCCGATATAGCTCAGGTTGCCACCCCACAGGGTGGTAATCGGCAGGAAGTATTTCACTTTAAAGCGGTAACCATCCCAGCTGTTTTCGTTCGCTGCGCCATAGTTTTCCCACTGGTATTTGGCGTAGACGTTCAGCGACAGGGCGAGATCGGTATGGGTATCAATATCGGTGCCCAGGCCCATATACCAGGTGTTCTGGCGGTTATCGCTGTTGTGGCCCATGTCATAAACATAGTTATTGGCGAAGTACCACTCTTTAAACGGGCCGAAGCTCAGATCGGTACCGGTCAGCTTATCAATGGAAAAACGCGGTTCGATTTCCATAAACAGCGGCGAACCGTTGTCCCAGATTCCCTGCTGATAGCTGTTTGCCGCGCCGAAGAAGTTCGGAATATCAACGTAGCCGTAGAAATCGAACCAGTCTTTGTGGGCGAACGCTTCATATTCCAGATAAACGTCGTTGTTCAGGTGCGGTCCGAAGCGAGTGTGGTTGCTGCCTACTACGTTAACACTCTGATGCCACCAGTCTGACAGATAAGTCGCATCGTTGCTTTGCGCCTGAGAAGTGACGCTCCAGGACGCGGCCAACAGCGCGCCAGCCATCAACATTTTATTTTTCATTGGTTACCACATGCTTAAAGGCCTCTCTGCTGAGTCAGAGAAGGCCGCGAATCAAGTGTCCACTGCTGGACGGGAAGGTATTTTTATATGCCACTCCGGGGAAGACGTACGGGTACGTCGCGGCAGCCCGCATAGGTTGCCTGCATCCTGCCGATAGAAAATAGATATTGCTCACGTTTGTCAAAGTTTGTTTCATTTTGATTCAGTTGTTATGTGATGCAGATCACGAACTGGTTGGAGGCGGTTAAAAAACAGGTCATAAAAGCGCGCTAAATACAAAAGCAATCGCTTACGTCATCCACGCAAACGTTTAATTGGTCATTCACCCTTTTCTGACTTATGTAAAGTTATCCTGAATTTTTTTGAACGTGCGTTCAGCAAATATTGAACAGCTGTTCAAAAAGAGGCAAACTGTCGCCCAGTTAAAACGGGCGGAGCAGGGAATGGGCTATTTAAAAGCGGATGCGCGGGCGGATTTATTACTCAACGCAGCGAAAAAAATCATGAAAAGCCAGGGCTTTGCGGCGGTTACCGCCAGAAAAGTCGCGCTGGAGAGCGGGGCGGCAATAGGACATATCAACCGTCATTTTACCTCTCTGGGTGAGCTTAAGTGTCAGGCTTTTCTGGCTATCGTTCATGAAAAAGCGGAAAGGCATAAGGTGACGCGGGAAACGCTGAGTGGCGTTGAGGCGGTACTCTCGCTACTGGTCGATTGCAAAGAAGAACAGTATATGAGCGAGCTTTGGCGTGAAGTCTCGGTGCTGGCGCATCAGGATCGCTCGCTGCAGGACATCCTGGTTTACGGGCTTAATCTCTGGCACGGCATCATCAGCGAAACCATTACCGACGGCATCAACCAGAATGTTTTGCGCTGCCACGATACGGCATCCACCACGGCCTGGCGGCTGATGGCCCTGGCATTGGGGCAGGATTCACTGGCGATGCACGGCGTAGTGGGTGGTGACCAGGAACAATTACACAGTGATTTGCTCCACATTATTCGACTGGAACTGCTACCGATAGAGTCTGGACAGTAAGGGAATAAATCATGAACGTGAGCGCAGCAAGCGAAAGAGTGTTTACCTATGGCGTTGTCCGCGAACTGATACGCTGGATTGAGAATAATCTGGATCGACGTATTACCGTTGATGATTGCGCAGAGAAAACCGGCTATTCGAAATGGTATTTGCAGCGTTATTTTCATGCGGTCACGGGCAAAACGCTGGCGGCTTTCTGTCGGGAAAAACGGCTGGTCGCTTCAGCGCGGATGTTGCTGGAGGATAATGTCACTATCGAATATGTTGCTGTGCGCCACGGTTTCTCATCTCACGATACCTTTCATAAAACCTTTGTTCGTTACTATGGCATGACCCCCGGCGAATTCCGTCAAAAGTGTCGTGAAGAGCGTTAAGCTATTCCGGGTGCGATACATTTTGCAGGCTGCGCTCCGCTTAAATAAAAATATGACATTTTTATTGAACTTATTACCGCTGCGCTTGTTTAACCGCGCTGCGGTTATTTAATTTTCGCGACTGATTGTAATTAAATCTTTCAAAAACGCCATTCTGCCAGGTTCTTCTTTTTGATTTCATAAACTTATTGCCGCTGCGTTTGCAATTTGCGTTATTTCAGGAGTCAACTAGATTTAAACCCGAAGTCGCGGATATTCTTTCCACTACTGGCGTACTGGATAAGAATATTAATTATGGAATATTGAGGAGAAATACTATGGCAGAACATCGTGGCAATCCTGGTAATTTCGCTGAAGACCGTGAGAAAGCATCTGAAGCCGGTAAAAAAGGCGGTCAGCATAGTGGCGGCAACTTTAAAAACGACCGCGAAAAAGCCTCTGAAGCAGGCAAAAAAGGTGGGCAAAACAGCCACGGCGGTGGCCGTCCATCCAATAGCTAATTTATTAGTTAGCTAACTTACCTTTATTAACCCCTGGCGCTTTTTATCGGGCGTACCAGGGGTTTATTATTTTTTGTCGCTTAAAGAAAGGCGCTAAACCGCGTTCCGCCTTGATCCCGCTTTATAACGCATTAACAAAAACATAACGCAAATTTTTTCGCGTTACGGTTGTTATTTGCTGTTTCGCTGCCTACGCTTTTTTATGTGTTGATTATAAAGTCTGATGACTTTTTATCGGTGAATAATCTTATAGAGATAATTCTGACGTTGCTTGTGTTTATAGCGTTGGGCTTATTTTCTGGCTCACTTATCACGAGGTGAAAGTATGACTTATCAGGAAAACTATCTCAGCTGGCTGCGTGACGCGCATGCAATGGAAAAACAAGCAGAAGAAATGCTGGAAAAAATGTCCGCCCGTCTGGAGCATTATCCCGATTTGAAAGCACGTCTTCAGCAACACATTGAAGAAACCCGTCAGCAACAGCAAATGCTGCAACAGGTTATTGATCGCCAGGATACATCCAACTCCACCATGAAAGACATGATGGGTAAAGTCGCCGCGATGGGACAGGCCGTTGGCGGTATGTTCGCCTCTGACGAAGTGGTTAAAGGTGCAATCAGCGGCTACGTATTCGAACAGTTCGAAATTGCCTGTTATACCTCTCTGATCGCCGCGGCCGAACTGGCTGGCGACGCCGAAGGCGCCCGCGTATTCGAACAAATCCGTGAACAGGAAAAAGCAATGGCTGACTGGGCGCTGACCCATCTGCCAGATGTAACCGAGCAGTTTATGGTGCGTTCCGCGCAGCCAGACACCGAAGCAAAAAAATAAAACCTTAGCCAGCAATGGCATTTTACTGTATCGGGGTTGCCAGCAATGGCAACCTCTATAGAGGAGCGAGCAATGTTTAGACACGTAAAACAGTTACAATATACCGTCCGCGTCGCCGAGCCGAATCCTGGCCTGGCTAATCTTCTACTCGAACAGTTTGGCGGCCCGCAGGGTGAACTGGCTGCTGCCTGCCGTTACTTTACCCAAGGCCTGGGCGATGACGATGCCGGCCGCAAAGATATGCTGCTGGATATTGCAACGGAAGAGCTGAGCCACCTTGAGATCATCGGTTCTCTGGTAGGGATGCTGAACAAAGGCGCGAAAGGCGCGCTGGCTGAAGGAACCGAACAGGAAGCTGAGCTTTACCGTTCCCTGACCGGCAACGGCAACGACAGCCATACTACCGCGCTGCTGTACGGCGGCGGCCCGGCGCTGACCAACTCTGCTGGCGTACCCTGGACTGCAGCCTATATCGATACCATCGGCGAAGTGACGGCGGATCTACGTTCCAATATTGCCGCCGAAGCGCGTGCGAAAATTATTTATGAGCGCCTGATTAACCTGACGGACGATCCGGGCGTAAAAGATGCGCTGGGCTTCCTGATGACGCGCGAAGTGGCGCACCAGATCTCCTTTGAAAAAGCGCTCTATTCGATTCGTAATAACTTCCCGCCGGGCAAACTGCCGCCGATCGAGCAGTACTCCAACACCTACTTCAATATGTCTGAAGGCGGTGAAGTACGCGGCAGCTGGAACTCGGATGAAAACTTCGATTACGTAGCGAATCCGCAACCGGCCGTAGACGGCGGCGATGGCCTTGCTTCTGTGATGCTGTCGAAAGGCGAAAAAGCCGATCTGGGAAGTATGGTACTGCGTACCCGCTCCAACCCAGACATCGATCCAACTACCGGTGCCGAACTCGGTTCTCAGCAGCTGGATGATGATGCGGTAAAAAATTCTCCGAAGAAATAAGCATGCTCTGAGCCGCATGCGGGCGGCTTTGTTTTTCTGATTTCCCTTCTTCCCGCCACTGGTTTTTTCTCCTGCTTTTTGTCAGTCTGTCGCTCTCTTGCCGACGGAAAACCTTATGCAGCCGCTTGAAAATATAACCGCAATGATGGTGTTTGCCCGTGTAGTGGATACGCTGAGCTTCACCGACGCGGCGAACAGCCTCGGCCTCTCGAAATCTTTCGTCAGTAAAGAAATCGCGCAGCTGGAGATCCGGCTCGGCGTTAAGCTGCTGGAGCGACCACCCGGCATATTGCCGTTACCGAAGTCGGGCGCGCCTGGTATCAGTTTTGCGCCAGGGCATTGCAGGAAGTGAACGGCGCCGATGCTTTTATTCGTGACTATCACCAGGAGCCCGCCGGCAATCTGCGTATCATCGCACCGGTTAATTTTGGCCGTCACTGCATTCTGCCGGTACTGAATAGCTTTGTTGCACAGCATATTCATGTGCAGGTTGATCTGGATTTGTCCGACCGATCCGTTGATTTGCAGAGCGATCGCTACGATCTGGCAATTGTGGTGGCGCAAACGCCGCCGCCCGCGCTCACCTGCTATCCGCTTACCGCGATTGAATGGGGATTATTTGCCGCGCCCGACTATCCTCTGCCCGCCACGCTTTCACATCCGCAACAGCTGCCGCGTCACGACTATTTATTATTTCGCGGCGCAGCGCATACGCTTGCTTTGCCGTTTCGTCACGGCAAGCAAAAGCTCGATATTGCGGTACATAGCCGGTTTCGTATCAATAACAGCGAGGCGCTGCTAAGCGCGGCCATCGCCGGGGCGGGCATCGCGTATCTTCCCTGCTATGTGACGCAGGCGGCGCAGCGGCAAGGGCAACTGGTGCGCCTGCTGGCCGACTGGCAGATGGATTGCTATTACAGTTATTTGATTGTGCAGCAGGCGGAAGGCGCCCGTGCGCTGGTGGCGCGGTTTTGCCAGCAGCTTCAGGCGGCGCTGGCGCCCGCTGAATCCCTACCGCCATTCGCAGAATAATCGCGCTGGCGTTTTTGGGCAGCTTGATAATCCATGTCACCTAAGGCATTGAGGCAATCCGCTTGCTGACGCTGGTTCAACGTCGGTCTTTCTTCTATCCCAGCCTTGCTGATGCCGCGCATTGTTTCTCACGGGAAACAAACAAGGGCATCCAGAGAACTTTCTGCCGCGCTGTCGGGATGATCTCCGTGGCTTGCTAGCATAGCGGGGTGATGACAAGGAGAAAAGAATGATGCTTTCTATGAGCAATGAAGAGCCAGAATACTGGCGGCGCAATTTATGGGTTTGTATGTTGGGTTCCTTTACTACCCTGGTCGCGATGACGCTGCTGCTGCCCTTTTTGCCGCTCTACGTCGCAGAACTGGGCGTTAGCGAGCCGGCATCCATCGCGCGCTGGTCAGGCATTGCCTATGGCGCGACCTTTTTTACCGCCGCGCTTACCGCGCCGCTGTGGGGCAGGCTGGCGGATCGCTACGGGCGCAAACTGATGTTGATTCGCGCCAGCCTCGGAATGGCCGTTGCGATGTCGCTGATCGGCATGGCCAGCGCGCCCTGGCAGCTAGTAACGCTGCGTCTGCTGGCAGGATTGTTAGGCGGATATGCCTCCGGCTCGACCATTCTTATCGCCGCGCAAACGCCAAAAGCGCATACCGGCTGGGCGCTGGGAATGCTCTCATCGGGCATTATGGCAGGCAACGTGGTCGGGCCGTTAATCGGCGGCCTGCTGCCACCGCTGATCGGTATCCGCGCCACCTTCTGGCTGGCGGGCGGCGTCATTTTTCTGGCGTTTCTCGCGACCTGTTTTCTGCTGAAAGAGGCGCCGCGTACGCCTGGGCAGCGACGCGTGACGGCGGCGCCAATGCTCAATTTGCGTAATGGCATTCTGCCGCTGATGCTGCTGACCGGCATGCTGTTGATATTCGCCAATATGTCCGTGGAACCGATTGTTACGCTGTACGTTGCGCAATTTGTGCAGCAGCCGCAGCGTATAACGCTGGCGGCGGGCGTGGTGATGTCGGCGGCGGCGCTGGGCAGCATCCTTTCGGCGGCCTGGTTGGGACGGTTAGCGGATCGCATCGGTCACTGGAAAGTGTTGACTGGCGGCCTGTTCGCCGCCGCGCTGCTGTTAATTCCACAGGCGTTTATTACCAGCGCCTGGCAGCTGGTAGCGCTGCGCTTTTTCATGGGGCTGGCGCGCGGCGGACTGCTGCCCTGTATTGCCAGCCTGATTCGGCATCATGTTGCTGGCGAGCAGGTGGGCAGGGCGCTCGGCTGGTCTACCTCGGCGCAGTACGTGGGCCAGGTCTGCGGGCCGTTGTTTGGCGGCTTTGTTGGCGGCTGGCTGGGCATGCGCTCGGTGTTTCTCGCTACCTGCGTGATTATGGCGGCGGGCGCGTTTTTTAACCTGTTGCACATGCGACAGGCAGGAAAAAAGACATAAAAAAACCCCGGCCAGGCCGGGGTTGCTTAACTTACGGAACTGCTTATTTCTGATCCGGCAGCGCGTAGGCAATGATGTAATCGCCCAGCTTGGTGCCAAAGGAACCGTGACCGCCAGCGGCAATCACCACGTACTGCTTACCGTTAGCTTCATAGGTCATCGGCGTAGCCTGACCACCCGCTGGCAGACGGCCTTCCCACAGCTTCTCACCGGTATTGGTGCTGAAAGCGCGCAGGTAGTTATCCGCAGTAGCGGCGATAAAGAAGACGTTACCCGCCGTTGTTACCGGGCCGCCCAACATCGGCATACCCATTTTGAACGGCAGCGGAACCGGTGAGCTGTCGCGTACGGTGCCGATACGTTTTTTCCATACCACTTCGTTGGTTTTCAAATCCAGCGCCGAGATATAACCCCAGGCCGGCTGTTTACACGGCAGGCCAAACGGCGACAGGAACGGATTCAGCTCAACGCCGTACGGCACGCCGTACTGCGGCTGGATACCGGTTTCGGTGCCTGAACCGCCTTTACCGTCAGCTGGCGGCTCGATCGGGTTGCCCGGACCACGCGGGATCAGTTTGGAAACGAACGGCAGCGCCATCGGGTTAGCGATTGCGATCTGACGGTTGGTATCAACGGCGATACCGCCCCATTCAAACATGCCGAGGTTGCCAGGGAACACCAGCGTACCCTGCTCAGACGGCGGCGTGAACGGCCCTTCATAACGCAGACGATGGAAGATAACGCGGCACACCAGCTGATCGAACATGGTGGCGCCCCACATATCTTTACCCGACAGATGCTCTTTCGGACGGAACGTCAGCTCAGAGTAAGGCTGGGTTGGAGAAACGTGGTCGCCTTTGGCCGCACCCTGCGGAACCGGCGTTTCCGGTGCCGGTACAACCAGCTTGCCGTTACGGCGATCCAGCACAAAGATGTTACCGGTTTTCGCCGGTGCATAAATAACCGGAACCTGGTTACCATCTTTATCGGTAATATCCGCCAGCGTCGGCTGAGAAGGCAGATCCATATCCCACAGATCGTGGTGTACGGTTTGATACGACCATACCAGCTTACCGGTAGTGGCGTTCAGCGCCAGCACGCTGCTTGCGTAGCGCTCTTGCTCCGGCGTACGGTTGCCGCCCCAGATGTCCGGCGTAGAGACGCCCATCGGCAGGTAAACCATATCCAGTTTGGCGTCATATACCGCTGGCGCCCAGGAGTTAGGCGAGTTTGGTACGAAGCTTTCACCGTCTGCCGGGATGGCATTCGGATCTTTCGCGCCCGGATCGAACACCCACAGCAGCGCGCCGGTGTTCACGTCGAAGCCGCGAATCACGCCTGACGGTTCATGCGTAGAGTAGTTATCAGTAACCGCGCCAGCAATCACGATGACTTTGTCAGTGATAATCGGCGGAGAAGTTGGCTCGTAAGCGCCTGGCGTGGTGACCGGCTGCTTATGCTGCAGATCCAGTTCGCCATTATTAGCGAAGTCCGGGCAACGCTTACCGGTTTCGGCATCTAACGCAAACAGACGGCCATCATTGACCGGCAGGATAATACGGCGTGCGCAAAGCGCAGGGGCTGCAGTGCCCGCATCGGCTGCGGCAGGCGTTTCATGGTAAGAAACGCCACGGCAGGTGACGTGCTGGAAAGTCGGATCGGGTTTCAAACCTGGATCAAATTTCCACTTCTCTTTACCGGTTACCGCATCCAGCGCAAACAGGATCTGGTGCGCTGTACACAGGTAAAGTGTGTCACGCACTTTAATCGGCGTCACTTCGTTGGTGATTTCACCCGGATCGTTCGGGGTTTTCAGATCGCCAGTACGGAAAGTCCAGGCAACCTGTAAATCCTTCACGTTTTTCTCGTTGATTTGATTCAGCGGAGAGTAACGCGTACCGGCCTGATCGCGGCCGTAGGCTGGCCAGTCGCCCGGCGGAATGGTGCTGTCAGCGCCAGCCGGTGCGGTTTGTTGCGCGGTCGGCAGCGTGCCGTTGATTTCCTGCGGATCGTTGAATACCGCCCAGGCCAGCACCACGGCGCTAACCACCAGGCTTAATCCCATCAGCGATGCGCCCGCTTTCCCGCCGCTCGTAATGCCGCGATAGACAAAGGGCAGCAACAGCCAGACGCCGAAAATAACCCAGACATCAGTACGCGGCGCCAGCGCCCAGAAGTCGAAGCCAACTTCCCAGACCGCCCAGGCCAGCGTGCCGAGCAGCACCAGCGCATAAACCACCAGCGCCGCGCTATGGCGGCGATACAGCAGAAACGCTGTCACCAGCATAGCGATACCGCTAATAATGTAGTACCAGCTACCGCCGATGGTTGACAGCCAGATGCCGCCAATCAGCAGATATGCCCCGCAAAGCACAGCGAACAATATGGTCAGAAACCGTATGACGCGCGAAGATGAGGAGTCTTTCCCCATAATTTAGTCCTCTTGAGTGTTGCCATAAACCTAAGTAAACAACCAGCCTGGTTGCGTACCAGTAGATAAAGTACGGGTGTTCAGTGTTCCTGATATTGCTCTTCCTGTGAGCCAAATGTTCCTGATGCGTTAAATTTTATATGAATGAGCGTTACAAGTTTCGTTTTT
Source organism: Mixta sp. Marseille-Q2659 (assembly GCF_940807255.1). Taxonomy (GTDB): domain Bacteria; phylum Pseudomonadota; class Gammaproteobacteria; order Enterobacterales; family Enterobacteriaceae; genus Mixta. The sequence continues at coordinate 27,894 of NZ_CALNWY010000020.1, forward strand.
TTTGGCATGAATTATTAACCGTTGCTTTTTATATAGCAGCTCTGGCTGAATTGTGGGCGAAAAATAGCGATGCCGGGGCGATTAACCAGTAGGAAAACTGGTAATGCTGCCAACTTACTGATTTAGTGTATGATGGTGATTTTAAGGTGCTTGCGTGGCTTCCATTTCCATCAGATGTCCTTCCTGCTCCGCTACTGAAGGCGTGGTGCGTAACGGCAAAAGCACTGCCGGACATCAGCGCTATCTCTGCTCTCATTGCCGTAAAACATGGCAACTACAGTTCACTTACACCGCCTCTCAGCCCGGTACGCACCAGAAAATCATTGATATGGCCATGAATGGCGTCGGATGTCGCGCCAGTGCACGCATTATGGGCGTTGGCCTCAACACGGTTTTACGTCACTTAAAAAACTCAGGCCGCAGTCGGTAACCTCGCGCATACAACCGGGCAGTGATGTGATTGTCTGCGCTGAAATGGACGAACAGTGGGGCTACGTCGGTGCTAAATCACGTCAGCGCTGGCTGTTTTACGCGTATGACAGGATACGGAGGACGGTTGTGGCGCACGTCTTCGGTGAACGCACTCTGGCCACACTGGAGCGTCTTCTGAGCCTGCTGTCGGCCTTTGAGGTCGTGGTATGGATGACGGATGGCTGGCCGCTGTACGAATCACACCTGAAGGGAAAGCTGCACGTTATCAGCAAGCGTTACACTCAGCGCATTGAGCGACATAACCTGAATCTGAGACAACATCTGGCAAGGCTGGGACGGAAGTCACTGTCGTTCTCAAAATCGGTGGAGCTGCATGACAAGGTCATCGGGCATTATCTGAACATAAAACACTATCAGTAAGTTGGAGTCATTACCGGAAAACTAACCTGTTCCGCACGGGTTGTTATGATCAGCAGGCGATTAAAGACAATAAAAATCGTTTGAATAATCGCCTTATTCGCTGGGGGATTTATTTGCCGTCCGCTTATGAGGCGAGCGAAGCCGTATTTGGCAGGTGAAAATTAACGGGGATAAAAAAATAACCTTCCAGCCATTCCGCCGTGCAGCGCGCCAGATCGAGCGACAGGAAATCCTGACCGGGACGGCGTGACAGGCCTGGTTGCGCCAGGTGACGATAATAAGTTTCGATAATAAAAGCACTGAAATTACGTGGACGATCCTGGAAAGCGATTTTCAGCCATAAACCGCCTGGTAAAATATCGCGCTGCGCCTGAAGAGAATATTCGCCTTCACGCTGTTCCAGACCGCACATCAGGCTTACCGTGTGATACTCGCGGCGCTGGGCGCAAGGCGTAAACTGCAGCGTGATATAACCTTGCTCACGGCTTCCTTTATTATCGCGGATAAAATCGTGCAGATATTGCGTCAGGATTTGCTGTTTATCTTCGACGAAGTCGCCATATAAGCATTGATACTGCTGGCTCTCGCCATATATCACCCGCTCAGGTAGCGTTATCAATTCCGGCTGTTTTTCCGCCTGGCGCGCCGGTGTAAAACGGCTGTGAAAGGCGGAGGTATTTAGCTCGCTGGCGTAACGATAAGCATGGGGCGTTAAAGCGAAATGATTGCGAAAGGCGCGGGTAAAATTTTGCTGGGTATCGAACCCGTAGCGTATGGCAATATCAATCAGCGAAAGGCGCGTTAAACGCAGCGCCATTGCCGATTTCGTCAGGCGCCTTTTACGCGCATAGGCGGCGACGGTTTGTCCGGTCATCTCTTTAAACAGACGCTGCATATGCCATTTTGAATAGCCCGATTTTTGCGCGATGATATCGATATTCAACGCTTCCGTCAGGTTATCCTCAATCCAGGCAATCAGATCCTCAATGTACTGCGTTTTTTGCGTCTCGCCCATTTGCCTACCCAGAAAGTAACAATAGTTATAATTTTGTTAGATACAGTTTTCAGGGTAATTAATTTAACAAAATTCTCCGTAGCAAAATGTAGCTCAGTGTAAACAAATGTTTTTACACGATAAAAAGCATTAGCCTGTTTTTGTAAGCAGAAAAAGGGTGTTTAAAAGAGCGGTTGCAAGAGATAACTCTTTTTATTCAATCTCTTATAATAAGAATGTTATTTATAAAATCGCTAACGAATAGCCAGCTCTGCCATATTAGCGGTGCTGGAGAAATTCAGGATCTGATGATTGGCTACTACTAACATCTCTATACCGATAGGTTTCCTGCCGAGCGGGAAAAAGCATTACAGCTTGGCCTGAAAACGGGTTCGCTTATCGGCAGCAACACGGAAAAGCAAATAACCAGCCTGTCAAAAACCGGGGCAGATATTAGCGGGCTGGTACAGGAAGTATTAAAAAAGTATCAATATTAATAACTTAATGGCCAGCCCTGCGGGCCTTTTTACCGACGTTTGCGCTTCCTGACATCTTTTCGTCACCAGCAACGTACGCTATTGCTCCTGTTTTTGCAGCTGGCTTAGGGTTTGCGCCGTTTACAAAGGCTTCGGCCTTGCCATGGACAGGCTAAATAACGCTTCTTTTTTCCGTTTTCGCTGTTTACATTGTGAGCAAACCCGACGGAAGGAGCGAAAAATGGCACGACTGACCGCACAGGATTTTCCGCAAGAACTGCTGGAGCTTTACGATTATTACGCCCATGGCATGATGAGTAAGCGCGAGTTTCTTTCTCAGGCGGCAAAATATGCCATTGGCGGCCTGACAGCGGCCAGCCTGCTTTCACTGCTCAGCCCGAACTATGCGCTGGCGGAGCAGGTGGAGTTTACCGATCCCGATATTCATGCTGAATATCTCTCTTATCCTTCGCCCAACGGCCACCAGTCGGTGCGCGGCTATTTTGTCCGTCCGGCGGCGCTTCAGCAAAAAGCGCCAGCGATTGTGGTAGCGCATGAGAATCGCGGCCTGAATCCCTATATTGAAGATGTGGCGCGTCGCGTGGCAAAGGCGGGGTTTATTGCCTTGGCCGCCGGACGGGCTGAGTTCCGTCGGCGGCTACCCTGGCAATGATGATAAAGGGCGCGAGCTGCAACAGCAGGTCGATCAAACTAAGCTGATGAACGATTTCTTTGCCGCCATTGAGTTCCTGATGCAGCATCCGCAAAGTACCGGCAAGGTGGGCATTACCGGTTTTTGTTACGGCGGCGGGGTGGCTAATGCCGCGGCGGTTGCTTATCCAGAACTGGCCGCCGCCGTCCCTTTCTATGGCCGACAGCCACCGCTTAACGAGGTGGAACGTATTCAGGCGCCGTTACTGCTGCATTATGCAGAGCTGGATACGCGCATTAACGAAGGCTGGCCCGCCTATGAGGCCGCGTTAAAGGCCGCCGGAAAAAAATATGAGGCCTGGATCTATCCGGGCGTGAACCATGGTTTTCATAATGATTCCACGCCACGCTATGACCGCAAGGCAGCGGAGCTGGCCTGGGATCGTACCATCGCCTGGTTTCGCCGCTATCTGAGTTAGTTCGATTTCTTCTCGTTATGGCCCATTGCGCGATCGGGAAAGCAGCGGTCGCGCAGCCGACGTTTAAGCTCCGCCGCGTCGGGAAAGCCGCCATCAATTTTGCGATCCCAAATAAGCGCATCATCCACTTTTATCTGATAAATGCCCTGCGTGCCGGGCACCAGCGAGACGGACGCCAGATCGGTACTGAAGGTGCTTAATAATTCCTGCGCCATCCAGCCCGCGCGTAGCAGCCAGTTGCATTGGGTGCAGTAATGAATCGTGACGACGGGTAAGTTTTTCATAGCAGCTATCTGTGCGGAGAAGGGTAAACGCATCTTCCAGCGCCACTGCCAGCCTGTCAAGCGCAGGCCCATTCAGATGACGCCTGCGTCTGAACGCGTCATGCAGATGCTTTTATGAAGCAGAGAATCGTAATAAATGGAGCAGTCTGATACAGCGCTATGCGGTGAGCTAAAGGCACAAGTAAAGGACTCGTGCTAATGACATCTTTATCCAGCAGAAGAGTTTACCCGCTTTGAGAGGAGGCGAGCGGGGGTATTTCCGCTCGCCATTTTCATTTTATCTCATTGCGTCGCCGTTCCGTCTGAACGGCGAGCCGACTATTGCTTACCAGCCCAATGCAAAGCCAGCAGCTACGCCAACGCCATTTTGGGAATCCCTGCGGTATTAATTTTTACCGCCGACGATGCGTTGGTGCGTAATCTGAAACCGGCAGCGACAGCGCCCTGATCGCGATAGCCCGCCATCGCCATACCGAAGCTCAGCCGTTTTCCTTCCACCATTGGAATCGCCGTCATGACCATTCCGCCTGAAATGCCGGTATCGGCCCGTTTTACGGTTACGATCGATGCGCTTATCCAGATTGGTAACTTTATTACCCAGCCCGGAGAGTTTGCTGTCGGTATAGTCGTTAGCTTTTTGCAGCGTTTTTCGATCGCCTTCCTGACGGGCTGTTGCCTTCTGAGCAACCTGACTCTTGGTGTAGTCATTGGCTGAGGTAAGGGTTTCAGAGGTTTTCTGGTTGGTGTAATTATTGGCAGAGGTTAAGGTTTCATCTGCTTTCTGGTCGGTATAGTTATTGGCGGAATTTAAAGTTTCAGCCGCTTTCTGATCGGTATAGTTATTTACCGTAGTGACGATCTCAGCTGTTTTATTATCGGTGTAGTTATTTGCTTCAATTAATATCTCTGCGTTAGCCCCTTTTAATTGTAAAACGTTTACGCCATCAGTATCTTCTGTACCCGCTGCCATATTGGTAATTTGACGTTTTATAAAATCGTTGCCGAGAGAAACGGTATATTCTTTTGTCGCCTGTAATTGATAACCCAGCGCCACGCTCTGATTTGCCGTCGCTGAAGCAAATATGCCAATTGCCGTACCATTCTGGCTTCTGAACTGCTCCATGCGCCAACAGAAGTGCTGCTGTAGCCGGAAGTATTAGCGCGATAGCCAAGCGAGGTTGCGCCTTCGCCACCGGCTTTGCTTTCGACGCCGATAGAGCTTGCGTAAACAGGTTTTAAGCAAATTTAGTTAAACTGCTCGGTGCCGCCATGCCAATAAGAAAGTCTTTATTCAGCTATGTACATTAATTCACCTTTAGTTCTATTTCTTTTATGCGCTAAATAAAAGGAAAAGAGATTTTTCTGGGTGTGCAGGCTTTCATGGTGAGGAGTACGTCATTAACGGTAGAATTTCACATTAGGAAATGATTGAGCAGGCAGGGAAGAGTGACTGGCGATTTAAGGTTAACAATGATTATCCAGAAATAAATAACTCTGCTGGAATATTTGTTTTTCTATTTTGCTTAATTTAACGGGCTGAAAGAGGGCGTGACAAAATTTCAGGAACAGACGCCGTTCAGGTTAGCCTGGTTATGAAGAATGAGCGCTGGCGGAAAAACCAAAGCAAAACGGACGCCTGAAGGCGTCCGTTTCTATGAATTAGTGGTGCCCGGACTCGGAATCGAACCAAGGACACGGGGATTTTCAATCCCCTGCTCTACCGACTGAGCTATCCGGGCAACGGGGCGCATTAAACCGTAAAGGCTTAACAGCGTCAACGGCTTTCTGTGAAAAAGTTGCGGAAATGCGGTCGATCGCCTGCTTTTCGTGCAGCCTGGTGAAAAATTGTTACGTTAAGGCACCGTTTCGCCGACAGAGCGAGATGCGCAGCACATCTTCCGCCAGGCGACGAGCGGTCGCCACATCCTGCTGATTGCGTTTCACCAACAGCTTGCTCAGGCAGCCTTCCAGCACCAGCTCCATCTGATCGGCTACCAGCGTAGGGTTGTCCGCGCCCAGTTCCGTTAACAATTCATGAGTATATTGCCAGGACGCGCGTTTTTGCTGTTCGGCCAGCTGATGTACCGGATGATCGGGCTGCGGATAGAAGCTACAGGCGGCAATAAATAAACAGCCGGGGAAGCGCCCGTTGCCAACCGATTCCTCCAGCACCTTATAACGCGCCAGCAGCTTCTCTTCTGCATTTAGCTCGTCGTCGAGTAATAGCTGACGGCGCCAGCTGTCAATCTGCTGCCCGTGGTAGCGCAGCGCGTCATACAGCAACGCATCGCGATCGGGCCAGAAACGTTGCAGTTGCTCATAAGGAACCGCGACCTGACCCGCCAGCTCTTCCAGCGAGACCGTGCCCGCCAGGCCATTATGTTCCAGTACGTTAAGTGCGTGGTCGAGTACCTGTTCACGTTGCACGTCAGACTTCTCCTGTCAGCGTGACTCCGCCGCTAAAGCGGAGCCACGTTTATTGAACCAGACTCCAGTGTCGTTTACCGCGCCAGTTTCTGCAAATGCGCACGGAAGGCGTCCGCGTCGAGATAGCCGGTCACGCGCGAACCGGGAATTTCTTTTCCCTGCGCATCGAAGAACAGAATAGTGGGCAGCCCCAGTACCTGAAGATGCTGTAACAGCGCGCTTTGCTGCGGGCTGTTCGCCGTCACGTCCGCCTGCAAAAGCTGGATGGGTTTCAGCGCCTGCTGTACGCCCGCATCGCTAAAGGTGTATTTGCTGAACTCTTTACAGGCCACGCACCAGTCAGCATAGAGATCGAGCATCGTGATTTTGCCTTGCGCCTGCTTCAGAGCCGCATCCAGCTGCGCGACGTTGCTGACCTGCGTGAAATCCAGCGCCGCATAGGGAGCGGCAGCGTTTTCTGTGCCAAAGGCCCAATCCTGCAAGGGACGCGCGCTGACCAGCGCCGCCAGCAACAGGAAAATTTGCAGCACCCGCAGCCAGCCGCGCGGCGTTTTCAGGCTGATAATAAAGGCCCAGGCAAAGAAACTGACCGCCAGCAGGCTCCAGAGCCGTACTCCCCAGCTGTCGCCGACAATGCGCTCCAACAGAAAGACCGGCAGCGCCAGAATCACAAAGCCGAAGCCTTCTTTAACCGTCTGCATCCAGGGGCCGCTTTTCGGCAGCAGGCGATTACCAAACAGCGTGACGGCGATCAGCGGCAAACCCATGCCGAAAGCGTATAGCCACAGCGTGCCCGCGCCCGCCAGCAAATTGCCGCTTTGCGCAATATAGAGCAGGATGGCGCTCAGCGGCGCGGTGGTGCAGGGCGAACAGATCAGCCCCGCCAGCGCGCCCATTAAAAAGACGCCGGGCAGGGAGCCGCCGCGTTGACGATTGCTCCATAGCGTCAGGCGCGTTTGCAGGCTGGCTGGCAGTTGAAGGTTAAACAGGCCAAACATTGAGAGCGCCAGCAGGACGAATATGGCGGAGAGCGCGATCAATACATAAGGATGCTGCAGCGCTGCCTGAAAACGTAAACCTGCGGCTGCAACCACCACGCCCAGCAAGGTGTAGGTGAGCGCCATGCCCTGAACATAGACCATCGACAGCGCCAGCAGACGGCCCAGTGAAAGCTGACGGTTGCCGCCCAGAATAATGCCGGAAATCAGCGGATACATCGGCAATACGCAGGGCGTGAAGGCGACGCCGATGCCAATTAGCAGCGCCCAAAGCGGTGAGAAGGGCAGCGGGCTGGATGGCGGCGAAGTTGCGCTAACGGCGGCATCGGATACGTTTTCCGCTGTCGTCGCTGTCGTCGCTGTCGTCGCTGTCGTCGCTGTCGTCGCTGTCGTCGCTGTCGTCGCCTCAGCGGCTGGTTTTATTGCCGTCACCGGCGTTAACGGAATCTCTCGCGTTTCCGGCGGATAGCAAAAGCCCGCCGCCGCGCAGCCCTGATAACGCAGCGTAATACTGGCTCCCGAACCCGCCTGGTTAATAACCACCGGGATCGTCAGATCCTGCGGATAGATTTCACTCTTACCGTAAAACTCATCTTCATGCGGCTGGCCCGCTGGCAATTGAAGCGGAGCGAGTGTCGCCTGCTGTGCCGTCACGCTGATCTGCTGGCGATAAAGGTAATAGCCAGGTTTGACCTGCCAGCGCAGCGTCAGCTGATTGCCCTGCTGATTGAAATCGAAGGAAAAAGCCTGATTAACCGGCACAAACTGGCTTTGCGGACTGGCATCAAACAGACCGGCATGGACGGAAAGCGTGAAAAAAGTGCTGAAAAACAGCAGGATTAACGAAGCGATGCGCTGAGCCATGACAGGTAATCACTCTCTCCATGTTGTACCGGCAATACCAGCAGTTCGGGCGTATCGTAAGGATGCGCTGCTTTCAGCAGGTCGATTAGCGCCTGCTGATGCGTGACGTCGCTTTTAAACAGCATTTGGATTTCGCTGGCGCATTCGCGCTGGCCCTGCCAGACATAATAAGACGTAGCGCCCGGCAGCACGGTGACGCAGGCGGCCAGCCGCGCGGAAAGCGCCTTGTCGGCCAGCTGTTCGGCGCAGGCGGCGTCGGGCGCAGTGCAAAGAACGATGACGGCGGTTGATAAAGACATGGCTCGCTCCTGAACGTAAAAGGGCAATCATAGCACGAGCCGATGTGGATATTTTTGACAGGCGGTGAACAGACGTAACCCGGCCGCAGCCGGGTTAGCGCAAACCGCTAAAGGAATAAATGTCCGAACAGGAAGCCGAACGCCACCGACAGCACAATTGCCAGCGTGCCGGGGATCAGGAACGAATGGTTGAAGACAAATTTGCCGATGCGCGTGGAACCTGTGTCATCCATTTCTACCGCCGCCAGTAGCGTAGGATAGGTTGGCAGAACAAACAGCGCGGAAACGGCGGCAAAAGAGGCGACGGCGGTGATCGGTGATACGCCCAGCATCAGCGCGGCAGGCATCAACGCCTTGGTGGTCGCCGCCTGGGAATAGAGCAGGGTAGAAGCGAAAAACAGCACCAGCGCCAGCATCCACGGATAGTTGTTCAGCAGCTCGCCGGCCAGCGTTTGAATATCGTCGATATGGCCTTTTACAAAGGTATCACCCAGCCAGGCGACGCCCATGACGCAAATACAGGCGCTCATGCCCGATTTAAAGGTACTGGCGCTCAGGATTTCACTGGTGTCCACCTTACAGCTCAGGCAGATCAGCGTGGCGATGGTCAGCATAAAGACCACAATCGCTTCATTGCGCGGCAGCAGCGGATTTTGAATCAGGCCAACATTATCGCTAATCGCCGTGGCGTAAAGCATGACCGCGACAATGCCGATCAGGAACAGCAGCACCGAACGTTTTGCGCCGGGCTTCTCTGCAAAAACCTGTGAGCCACGCAGCGTCACTTCGCCTTTTGCCAGGCGCGCCTGATAAATCGGATCGTCCTGTAACTCTTTCCCCAGGAAATTGGTTACCAGCGCCGCCACGAATATCGCCGCCATGGTGGAAGGTATCGCCACCGCCAGCAGCGCCAGATAGCCGATGCCGCGCGGCTCCAGAATGCCCGCGAAATAGACCACCGCCGCGGAAATAGGCGAGGCGGTAATGGCGATTTGCGAAGCGACCACCGCGATAGAAAGCGGACGCGACGGGCGCACGCCTTGCTCTTTCGCCACCTCGGCAATTACCGGCAATGTGGAGAATGCGGTGTGGCCGGTGCCCGCCAGCAGGGTCATGCAGTAGGTAACCAGCGGCGCCAGGAAGGTGACGTAGCGTGGGTGCTTACGCAGCAGGCGCTCGGCCAGGCTGACCAGATAATCCATACCGCCTGCGACCTGCATCGCGGCGATAGCGGCGATCACCGCCATAATAATTTCGATCACGTCGAAAGGAATGGCGCCAGGCTTCATCTGGCACAGCAGCGTCAGAACCAGCACGCCGAGGCCGCCTGCAAAGCCGATACCGATACCGCCCAGCCTGGCGCCCAGATATATCGCCAGCAGAACGATAATCAGCTCTAACCCCACCATAATTTGACTCCTTAAAAGAATGCTAAAAAGTAGTTAATAGTTTGTATTTTGCGGCAATAAAAAAGGCACGTCGCTCAGAAAGCAGACGTGCCTGTTAAATTACTGATCTGACTTAGTTTTCATTTTCATCGGTATAGCGTTTTGCTTTATACGCTGGCCGCATCAGGTTAGGTACGGAAAATATCTCATCCAGCTCTGCTTCGGTAAGCAGACCGCGCTCCAGCACCACTTCTCTGACGCTTTTACCGGTTTCCGCACAGACTTTTCCGACAATATCACCATTATGGTGGCCAATGTAAGGGTTTAAGTAGGTCACAATGCCGATAGAGTTAAAGACGTAAGCTTCGCAGACCGCTTTGTTGGCGGTAATGCCATTAACGCATTTTTCCAGCAGGTTATAACAGGCGTTGGTAAGTAACTGAACAGACTCAAACATCGCCTGGCCGATCACCGGCTCCATGACGTTTAGCTGGAGCTGACCCGCTTCGGCGGCCATGGTTACGGTTGTATCGTTGCCGATAACTTTAAAGCAGACCTGATTGACCACTTCCGGCACTACCGGGTTCACTTTGGCCGGCATAATCGACGAGCCCGCCTGCAGTTCCGGCAGGTTGATTTCGTTCAGGCCCGCGCGCGGCCCGGAGGAGAGCAGACGTAAATCGTTGCAGATTTTCGACAGCTTCACAGCCAGACGTTTCAGGGCGGAATGCACCATCACATAGGCGCCGCAGTCGGAGGTCGCTTCGATCAGGTCTTCCGCCGCCGTCACCGGCAGGTTGCTGACTTCCGCCAGTTTTTCTACCGCCAGCTGCTGATAACCATCCGGCGTATTCAGGCGCGTGCCGATAGCCGTTGCGCCGAGGTTCACTTCCAGCAGCAGCTCGGCGGTGCGGGTGATGTTTTTAATCTCTTCTTTCAGCAGCACATTGAAAGCGTGAAATTCCTGGCCCAGCGTCATCGGTACCGCATCCTGAAGCTGCGTACGGCCCATTTTCAGAATGGTTTCGAACTCGACCGCTTTACGCTCAAAGCCTTCTCCAAGCTGCGCGATCGCATCCAACAGTTTCAGAATAGAGGTGTAAACCGCGATGCGGAAACCAGTAGGATACGCATCGTTGGTGGACTGACATTTATTCACATGATCGTTGGGGTTCAGGTACTGATATTCCCCTTTCTGATGTCCCATCAGTTCAAGACCGATATTCGCCAGCACCTCGTTGGTATTCATATTTACCGAGGTTCCCGCGCCGCCCTGATAGACATCAACCGGAAACTGATCCATACATTTGCCGTTATTCAGCACTTCATCGCAGGCCTGAATAATGGCGTTGGCAATGTTGCGCGGAATCGTTTGTAACTCTTTGTTGGCTAATGCCGCTGCTTTTTTCACCATTACCATGCCGCGCACAAATTCTGGAATGTCGCTGATTTTGTGGCTGCTGATACAGAAATTCTCAATCGCACGCAAAGTATGAACGCCGTACCAGGCATCCGCCGGAACTTCGCGCATGCCTAACAGGTCTTCTTCGATACGAATGTTATTTGCCATGGGAACCTTCTTGTTAGAGCTACCGGTTACATCATTACGGGTGATGCGTTCATCGTGTCGGATAGAGCCAGCGCCGGAATATGTATCCCTGACTGCCGGGCAGCACGATCATAGGCTGAAGCAACAGAAATATCTGAGTACAGATCGCGTTTCAGATAAAAGCTGAAGGATTACCAGCTCTGTGGTGTGATCATAATCGCAAAATTGTGGCGGGTGGGAAAAATCCGGCGCGATGGTTGAAAAATAACGCGCCGATACCCATCTCAGTAACTTATGCGGACCGCATAATGAACGCGCCGCAAAGCGCTTTGCGCGTTTAACCTTAAGAATATTGCCGCTGCGCCGCAGGCGTGGCGGCCCGACCAAAGGAGAATACGGTGCGCTGGTTACCGTTATTAATACTGTTTTTATTCGCCTGGATTGAGATTTCCCTGTTTATTCAGGTGGCGCATGTGATGGGCGTGCTGCTGACGATGCTGCTGGTGATCTTTACCTCCTGCATCGGCGTATCGCTGGTTAAAAACCAGGGCGTAAAAAACTTTATGCTGATGCAGCAGAAGCTGGCGCAGGGCGAAAGCCCGGCGGCGGAGATGATCAAAAGCGTGTCGCTGATTATCGCTGGTTTCTTGCTGCTGTTGCCCGGCTTCTTTACTGACTTTCTCGGCCTGCTGCTGTTGCTGCCGCCGGTACAAAAACATCTTACGCTGAAGCTGATGCCGCATCTGCGCGTCTGGCGCGGGCCAGGAGCGGGCCCCGACAGCGGCTATACTATGGAAGGCGAATACGAACGCAAAGAGAGCGATCGTATCGGCCACGATAAAGATCGCGAGGATCGTTAATTTTCCTGATAAAGGGCGACGGCAAACAGCCGCCGCCCTTTTTTCTTCAGCCGGTTAGCCGGCTCGGCAGATTCACCCCAAACAAAAATTTTTTTTCATTGTGCCCCTTGAAAGCGATTGGCACTGTCCCTATCTCTTGAGCCACGAGGCCGGAAGCCCATAAGCCCGGCATTCATCCCAAAAATGACTGATTGGACTTCTCAAAGGAGAGCTATCAAATGAACATTCGTCCATTGCACGATCGCGTTATCGTCAAGCGTAAAGAAGTTGAATCCAAATCTGCTGGCGGCATCGTTCTGACCGGCTCTGCGGCAGCTAAATCTACTCGCGGTGAAGTATTGGCTGTCGGCAATGGTCGCATCCTGGAAAACGGCAGCGTGAAGCCGCTGGATGTCAAAGTGGGCGACGTTGTGATTTTCAACGAAGGTTACGGCGCTAAAACCGAGAAGATCGACAACGAAGAAGTACTGATTATCTCTGAGAGCGACATTCTGGCAATCGTTGAAGCCTGATTACGCGTAAACCACATCGAACATACGAATTTAAGGGAAATTTCAAATGGCAGCTAAAGACGTAAAATTCGGTAATGACGCTCGCGTAAAAATGCTGCGCGGCGTAAACATCCTGGCAGACGCAGTTAAAGTTACCCTGGGCCCGAAAGGTCGTAACGTGGTTCTGGATAAATCTTTCGGTGCGCCGACCATCACTAAAGATGGCGTCTCCGTTGCACGTGAAATCGAACTGGACGATAAGTTCGAAAACATGGGTGCGCAGATGGTGAAAGAAGTTGCCTCTAAAGCGAACGACGCTGCGGGCGACGGTACCACCACCGCAACCGTGCTGGCTCAGTCCATCGTTAACGAAGGCCTGAAAGCTGTTGCTGCGGGTATGAACCCGATGGATCTGAAACGCGGTATCGATAAAGCAGTTATCGCCGCTGTGGAAGAGCTGAAAACCCTGTCCGTACCTTGCTCTGATTCCAAAGCGATCGCGCAGGTAGGTACTATCTCTGCTAACTCCGACGAGTCCGTAGGTACCCTGATTGCCCAGGCGATGGAAAAAGTGGGCAAAGAAGGCGTTATCACCGTTGAAGAAGGCACCGGCCTGCAGGACGAGCTGGATGTGGTTGAAGGTATGCAGTTCGATCGTGGCTACCTCTCCCCTTACTTCATCAACAAGCCGGAAACTGGCGCTGTAGAACTGGACAGCCCGTTCATCCTGCTGGTTGATAAAAAAGTTTCTAACATCCGTGAACTGCTGCCGGTTCTGGAAGCCGTTGCTAAAGCAAGCAAGCCGCTGCTGATCGTTGCTGAAGACGTAGAAGGCGAAGCGCTGGCAACGCTGGTGGTGAACACCATGCGCGGCATCGTGAAAGTGGCTGCGGTGAAAGCACCGGGCTTCGGCGACCGTCGTAAAGCGATGCTGCAGGATATCGCTATCCTGACTGGCGGTACCGTTATCTCTGAAGAGATCGGTATGGAGCTGGAAAAAGCAACGCTGGAAGATCTGGGTCAGGCGAAACGCGTTGTTATCAATAAAGACACCACCACCATCATCGATGGCGTGGGCGAAGAAACCGCTATTCAGGGCCGTGTTTCTCAGATCCGTCAGCAGATCGAAGAAGCGACCTCTGATTACGACAAAGAAAAACTGCAGGAGCGCGTAGCGAAACTGGCAGGCGGTGTAGCCGTACTGAAAGTGGGCGCAGCAACTGAAGTTGAAATGAAAGAGAAGAAAGCGCGCGTTGAAGATGCCCTGCATGCAACCCGTGCTGCGGTAGAAGAAGGCGTGGTTGCTGGTGGTGGCGTGGCGCTGGTGCGCGTTGCTGCGAAAATCGCTGAGCTGAAAGGCCAGAACGAAGACCAGAACGTCGGTATCAAAGTTGCGCTGCGCGCAATGGAAGCTCCGCTGCGTCAGATCGTGGCTAACGCCGGTGAAGAGCCGTCTGTGGTTGCGAACATGGTTAAAGCGGGCGACGGTAACTACGGTTACAACGCAGCGACCGAAGAATACGGCAACATGATCGACTTCGGTATCCTGGATCCAACCAAAGTGACCCGTTCTGCGCTGCAGTACGCTGCTTCCGTTGCCGGTCTGATGATCACCACCGAATGTATGGTGACTGACCTGCCGAAAGAAGATAAAGGCGACTTAGGTGCTGCTGGTGGTATGGGCGGCATGGGCGGTATGGGCGGCATGATGTAATTGCCCCCAACGGCTTAAGTCATCTCAACCCCCTGTCAGAAATGGCAGGGGGTTTTTCTTTTGTTGCTGAAAAAGGTATAAGTAAACGCGCAGTCTTATACTGAACGTTTTGCGGCAAGGGATGTTTAAGAAAACACATGCTTTTCTGATACGCTCGAACCGGATACTGACGATAATAAATGAGGAATCACATGCGGATTAATGTCTTGCTGGGGCTTTCTGCGGCAGCGCTGCTGCTGGCGGGTTGTAGCACCTCTAAAGAGCTAAGTGCAGCCGGAGAGCGCGTCACCTTTACCGATCAGCAGCCGGCTCAGACGTGTCAGTTACTGGGTGAAATCACCGGTAGCCAGAGCAACTGGCTCAGCGGCGCAGGCGGTGAAAACAGCTCGCTGCGCGGCGCAGCTAATGACTTACGCAATCGGGCAGCTGAAATGGGCGGCAACGTCATTTATGGTGCCACCAGCCCAACGCAAAATATTTGGTCAAGCTTCGCACCGCTTGACAGCAAGATGACCGGCCAGGTTTATAAGTGCCCGTAACCATCTGAAGCCTGTTGCGTTATTCCGGCGCCTTTTCAGATTAACGCCGGTTTAACGCCCTGTTTATTCAGCCTCTTCGCTTAACAGCGGTTTTCCTGTTTTCCTGCTGGCCTGATGCGTTTTAATGTGCTTATTTTTGTAGTGCGGCCTGCTCAGCGCGCGCCTGCGCCAGTTCCTGTTTTATTTCCTGCAGGTCAGCCTGTTTTTCACGAATTTTGCGCTGATACTTCGCCATTTTGTCCTGCTTGCCTTCAGCCTGTGCTTCACGTAAATCCGCTTCCGCTTCGCGAATATCTGCCTGCTTTTCTTCCAGCTTTCTCTCCAGTTTGGCAACATCCTGTCGCGCATCCGCCAGCACGCTGTCATGCGTACAGTGCGCGTTAACCTCCGCCAACGCCTGCTTCAGGCCATTAACCTTTGCGCTGTTATTGTAATGCTGGGCAATATCCATCTCTTTTTGCAGAGCGGCGCGTTTCGCAGCGCAATCCTCAGCGTGCGCCATATTCATCGTGCCGGCCAGAATGAGAGTGGAAATCAGGGTGAGCTTTTTCATCGTAACTCTTTGTACGAAAGTAATTATCTGCTTATCTGTAAGCAGCGGCAGGATCTCTGCCAGAGGGCGTCCGGTAAACAGTCTGTTACCGGGCAGGTTTTCAGGATTGCCTGAGCTGTAAATCGAGCGGCGTTTTGCTGGGTTCGCCGCCGATTTCACGCGCCAGCTTCGGCACCATATAGCCGGAAACCAGCGCCAGCAGCTCACGCATAATGGTGCGCGCCGTCTCATCGGAAACATAGAAATGCGCCGCGCCCTGCACCTTATCCAGCACATGCAGATAATAGGGCAGGATACCGGCATCAAACAGCGCATTGCTAAGCGCCGCCAGCGTCTGCGCATTATCATTAATGCCGCGCAGCAGCACGCTCTGATTCAGCATGGTTACGCCTGCGCGTTTGAGCATCACTACGCCGTGGCGCAACGCATCATCAATTTCCTGCGCATGGTTAATGTGCGTCACCATTAACACCTGTAACCGCGAGTTGGCCAGCCGCTGGCAAAGTCCTTCGGTAATGCGCGCCGGGATCACCACCGGCAAACGGCTGTGAATACGTAGCCGTTTCAGATGCGGGATCGCTTCCAGTTCGCCGATCAGCCAGTCCAGCTCATGATCCTTTGCCATCAGCGGATCGCCGCCGGAGAAAATGATCTCATCCAGCTCCTGATGATCGCGAATATAATCCAGCGCCCGCTGCCAGTTGCGCTTGTTGCCCTGATTCTCCTGATAGGGAAAATGGCGGCGGAAACAGTAGCGGCAGTTTACCGCGCAGCCGCCTTTTACCAGCAGCAGCGCCCGGTTTTTATATTTATGCAGCAGGCCCGGCACAACGCTGCTTTGCTCATCCAGCGGATCAACACTGTAGCCTGGCGTATCGATAAACTCCTGCCGATCGGTGATCACCTGCAGCAGCAGCGGATCCTGCGGATCGCCTTTTTTCATGCGATCTGCAAACGCGCGCGGCACGCGCAGGGCGAAAAGCCGCCGCGCATCGGCTCCGGCAGAGAGCTGAGGATACTGATCCAGCGCTAAAAAGCGTAGTAATTCATGGGGTTCAGTGATGACGTCTGCAAGTTGATGCAACCATTCTTCTCTGGATGGGGTATTTAGGGTTACAATGTGTGCCATTTTTTTGGCTAAGTACCAGTATTAATTGTAGAGGGCCTTTATGGCGACTTATTCTAGCAACGATTTTCGCAACGGTCTCAAAATCATGTTCGAAGGCGAACCTTACGCTATCGAATCCAGTGAATTTGTTAAACCGGGCAAAGGTCAGGCTTTCGCACGCGTTAAAATGCGTCGTCTGCTGACCGGCAAGCTGATTGAAAAAACCTTCAAATCTACCGACTCCGCCGAAGGCGCTGACGTGGTTGATATGAACCTGACTTACCTCTACAGCGACGGTGAGTTCTGGCACTTCATGAACAATGAAACCTTCGAGCAGCTGGCTGCCGATGAGAAAGCGGTAGGCGATAGCGCAAAATGGCTGCTGGATCAGGCTGAATGCATCGTTACCCTGTGGAACGGTAGCCCGATCGCCGTTACGCCGCCGAACTTCGTCGAGCTGGAAATCGTTGATACCGATCCGGGTCTGAAAGGCGATACCGCGGGTACCGGCGGCAAACCAGCTACGCTGACTACCGGCGCGGTCGTGAAGGTTCCGCTATTCGTGCAGATCGGCGAAGTGATCAAAGTTGACACCCGCTCTGGCGAATACGTATCTCGCGTAAAATAAGCGAACATGCTTCACGTATGAAATGACGTTTCGTACGTGCAATAAGCAGCGAAGAGGCGCATCCAACGGA
The DNA here is from genome assembly GCF_940807255.1 of Mixta sp. Marseille-Q2659. Lineage (GTDB taxonomy): Bacteria > Pseudomonadota > Gammaproteobacteria > Enterobacterales > Enterobacteriaceae > Mixta. The sequence continues at coordinate 45,118 of NZ_CALNWY010000020.1, forward strand.
TGCGCTTTTTTATTGCCCGCCATTTCCTTTATCGCAACGAGCAAGCTAATAATTTCGGTCTATGCTTTAGTTACTGTACTTTCAACAGTAACCAACAAGGAAATGGCTATGTCTAAGAAAAGTATTGTCGCAATTTTTTCCGCTTTAATTCTTTCAACGCTGCTTTCTGCCTGCAATACCACGCGCGGCGTGGGCCAGGATGTTGAAGCGGGCGGCGAGGCGATTCAGCGCAGCGCTCAGTAATATGAACGGTGCGGAACGCGGTTCCGTACCGGCATTTTACCTATCTCGACCTTCACGCCTGCCTTAACATTAATTTCCCGCCTGCGGTGCCGTGGCGCCATCCTGTTTTACCCAGATCAGCTTATCGACCGGGAAACCGGCCTGCCGCGCCTGCTCCGTTAGCCGTTGCTTAACGGAATCGTCCAGCTGCGGCGTGCGTGACAGAATCCACAGATAATCGTAATTCGGTCCGCATATCAGCGCGTAGCGATACTCTTTATCGAGCGCGATAACATTGTAGCCGCCATAGAAAGGCCCAAAGAAAGAGACCTTCAGCGCCGCACGCTGCGGCGAGCCGGTAAAGTACGCCTTGCCGATACTCTCTTTCCAGCGCTGTTTCTCCGGGCTGTAGCCGCGATTAATCACTTTCAGACCGCCATCGTCGCGCTTGCTGTAGGTGGCGGTGACATGGTCCAGACCGCGCTCGAAGCGGTGATCGAGCCGCGCGATTTCATACCACTGACCGAGATAACGATCGGCCTCAAAATTTTCGACCACCGTAACGTTTTTCGGCGGCGTCGTGCTACAGGCCACGGAGAGCAGGGCGCCAACGCTGGCCATAAAGGTTTTCCATAATTTCATCGTGCTTTCCTGATAAGTTTGAACAGTTTAAGTATAGATAGTGAATTCAATGCCGCATCAGAAATGCAGCCGTAACGGGCAAAGCCTTGTCGGCCCTGGTCGTAAGCGAATGTAAACCTGCTAAAGCGGCTTGTTTTTACGCCGATAACCCTTCTACTCAAGCAACAGTCAATGAAGAATTCCTTATCATGGCGACCATTTTTACCAATCTGTTATCAGCCAACGTGCTGAAAAATCAGGCAAAGGACGCCTCACAGCTTAGCCAGGCGCTTACGCGTCTTTCTTCAGGGCTGCGCATTAACAGCGCGAAGGATGACTCTGCTGGTCAGGCGATTGCTAACCGCATGACGGCGAATCTCGGCGCGGACACGGTTATCGGACGTGGACTTGATGATGGTATCAGCCTGTCAGAAACCGCCGACGGCGGCCTGGATTCGATTTCTCAACTGCTGATCCGTGCGAAAGAGCTGGCGATCCGTTCAGTGAACGACGCGTTATCAGATAGCGATCGGCAGAGCCTGCAGGATGAATTCCAGCAAATTAGCGCCACTATCGATCAAATTGCTGGCAATACTGAGATTTTCGGCAAATATCCGCTGGCGCCTGCGGTCGCAGAGCTGCCGGTACAGTTAGGAAACGTCGCGCCAGCCAGCAGCAAATTTCCGGTAGCAGGCGCTAACTACGGTTTTACCTCTGGCATTGTTTCGCTGGCCTACATTCCGGCGGGCGCGACCAATATTGCGATGCGCATCGATTCTTACTCTTATGATGATGACATCCAGATTTTTACCCGCGACGGCAAGCATTTGGTGGGCACGCCGCTGCAGGGCAGCGATCCTGATTCTACCTGGGCCAGTAAAGGGATCACCAGCGCCGCGCAGGCCGACAGCAGCGTCATCACTGAAGCCAACGGCTTCCTGCCGAATGCCAGCTACGATGACAGCACGTTGGTACAGGGCGGCAGCAGTTACGATATTAACGGTAGCGCCACACAAAATTATAACGGGATGACCATTACCTATAGCGGCGACGGCGACCGTTATGAAGATGCCTCTACCGGCGGCTATAACGACGGCACCGTTTCCAGCACCAATACTCAGGAGCGCATCACGATTGATAACGTGACCGAAGACCTGGTGGTGATGGTGGTCGGCAATGGCTCTTTCTCCGCACGCATGACCTGGGGAAATATGCCGACGCCAACCTACACGCCCGCAGAGCCGGTCAAGGTAAGCAGCGCCACGCAGATCGTGACCAGCGCTAACTTTGGTGATGAACTGAAAACCAAAACTATCGAGCCGACGCCTTCTGACAGCGCCTCTTTAGGGCTGGCTTCCACGCGCCTTAACCCGAAAGATGAGGCGAGCAGAGCATTGGGCGCGCTGGATAAGGCGCTGGATACCGTTAACGGCTACCGGGGTGAATACGGCAGCACTATTAACAGCCTGGAATCGGCAAAGGCGACGCTCTCCGCGCAGACGCTGGCGACCACGGCGGCACGCAGCCGAATTATGGATGCGGATTACGCGCTGGAAGCGAGCAATATGACGAAGGCGCAGATTATTCAGCAGGCCAGCAATGCGGTGCTGGTTCAGGCGAACCAGCAGCCGCAGATAATGTTGTCGCTGTTGAAAGGATGATTTTACAGCGTGACGACGCCGATAGCGGCAATAATCGTCAGGATAGCGGCAAAGCCATAAAACCACCATTTACCGGCGGGGATCCTGAACTGAAGATCGTGCGCGCCATGATGCAGACGATGCAGCGCGCACCACAGCGGCAAAACGATAGCCAGGAAAATCAGCCCGCGTCCAACAATGCTGCTGGCGAAACCGCTAATACGCGCATAGCTTAAGGCTTCCTCCGGCCACCAGCCCAGCGGCAGCAGCAGGCCAACCAGCAGAACCAGCACCGGCGACACCACGGCTGCCCACATGCCGCCCGCGCCAAACATTCCCCAGAACAGCGGCTCATCCGATCGTTGTGGTTGCTGCATGTTTCCTCCTTACGCTTTCAATGCCAGCCATAGCACGACCAGCATCACGATTAGCGTGACGATCCACAGTGCGATAATGATGGGCTGCGGCTTTAGCTTCTCATTTTTGACCATAATAATGGCCGCCTTCGGTGCCAGCTCAAACCAGGTTTTGCTGTGCAGCAGCGCGGCGGCGAGCGTTGCCAGATTTAACAGCAGCACGATCGGATGCTGGAGAAAACCGACAAAGCTTTGCCACGACTCCGGGCCGTCTTTCAGCGCATACAGGCCAAACAGCAGCTCCAGGCTAAACCACAGCGCCGGAATAGCGGTTCCTTCGCGCAGCATATAAAAGCGATAGAATCTCAACTGCCGCCACCAGTTTGCGGAAACCGGTGCCCGATAAGGTTTGCGTTTACTTAACATCAAAAGCTCCTTAGCGCGGTCTTAGCCGGGCAATCAGATAATCCTTTGCGCTTTCGACCTTGCCCTGCTGGATAGCGGCTGCCGGATCGACATGTTTTGGGCACACTTCCGAGCAAAAGCCGACGAAGGTGCAGGGCCAGACGCCGTTGTCGCCGTTTAATAACGGCATCCGTTTCGCCTTTCCGCGATCGCGACTGTCAAGGTTATAACGGTGCGCCAGCGCGATAACCGCCGGACCGATAAACTGCGGGTTCAGGGCAAACTGCGGGCAGGCGGCGTAACAGAGGCCGCAGTTGATACAGCCGGAAAATTGATGGTAGCGCGCCATTTGCGCTGGCGTTTGCCGGTTGGCGCCCTGTGCCGGAACGCGAGGATTATCAATAATGTAGGTCTTAATCGCCTCCAGGCTTTCAATAAAGTGGCTCATATCCACCACCAGATCGCGTTCCACCGGAAAATTCGCCAGCGGCGCGATGCGCAAACCGTCCGGGTAATCACGCAGAAAAGTTTTACAGGCGAGTTTCGGGATGCCGTTGACCATCATGCCGCAGGAGCCGCAGATCGCCATCCGGCATGACCAGCGCCAGGCAAGATCCAGCGCCAGATGATCTTTGATATAGCCCAGCGCATCCAGCAGTGAGGTCTGTTCATCCCAGGGAACGGAAAAATGTTCGTCGTGCGGCGCGTGGTCCTGCTCCGGGTTGTAGCGCTGCACGGTCACATTCAGGGTGGACTTAGTCATGAGGCGCCTCCTGAGCCTGTGCGGCCTCCGCCTCGGCACCGTAAAGCCGCTGCGCCGGCGGAAGACGGGTAATGTTTACCGGCGACGTCTCGATGCGTGGCGCGCCGTCGCCGTTGAAAAAGGTCAGCGTATGGTGCAGAAAGTTTTCGTCGTCGCGCTGGCGGCAGCCTTCATCCAGCCGCTGATGCGCTCCGCGCGACTCTTTACGCTGCATGGCCGCGTGCGCCATACACTCGGCAACGTTCAGGCTATGTTCCAGCTCCAGGCTGTAGAGCAGTTCGGTATTGAAAACACTGCTGCTGTCGCTGATATGCAGACACTGATAGCGCGCTTTTAGCTCTGCCAGCTTGTCGATGGTGCGCTGCATCAGTTCCGGCGTGCGATAGATGCCGCAACCTTCCTCCATGCTGCGTCCCATCTCATCGCGCAGCGTTGACCAGCGCTCGTTGCCGGGCTGGTTAACCCGCGCCCGCAGTCGTTGCTCGACATCCTGCGCCTGAGCGCTCAACGCTTTTTCACTGGCGGCCTGGCTCTCCAGCGCGCGCTGCGCCGCCTGTTCGCCCGCCAGGCGGCCAAATACCACCAGTTCTGCCAGCGAATTAGAGCCCAGCCGGTTGGCGCCGTGCAGACCGATGGAAGCACATTCGCCAGCGGCAAACAGCCCCTGAATACGGGTTTCGCCGCGCGCGTCGGTTTCAATGCCGCCCATGGTGTAATGCGCCGTTGGCCGCACCGGAATGGGATCGGTTACCGGATCGACGCCGACATAGGCCTTGCTCAGTTCGCAGATAAAGGGCAGACGCTCGTGCAGCTTTTTCGCGCCGAGGTGGCGCAAATCGAGATGAACCACCTCGCCGCGCGCGCTGGAGATAGTGCGTCCGGCCTGTAGCTCATGCCAGAAGGCCTGCGAAACCTTATCGCGCGGGCCCAGTTCCATATATTTGTTTTTCGGCGCGCCGGGCGGCGTTTCCGGACCGAGCCCGTAATCCTGCAAATAGCGATAGCCATGCTTATTCACCAGAATGCCGCCTTCGCCGCGGCAGCCTTCCGTCATCAGAATGCCGGAGCCGGGCAGGCCGGTGGGATGGTATTGCACAAATTCCATATCCCGCAGCGGAACGCCGTGGCGCAGCGCCATGCCCATGCCGTCGCCGGTGACAATGCTGCCGTTGGTGTTGTAGCGGTAAACGCGCCCGGCGCCGCCGGTCGCCACCACGACGGCGTTGGCGCGCAGCGTTACCAGCGTGCCCTCCATCAAATTCAGCGCTACGACGCCGCCGATACGGCCATCATCCACCAGCAGATCGAGAACGAAATGTTCATCGAAGCGGCGGATCTGCGGATATTTTAACGAGGTCTGGAACAGCGTATGCAGCATATGGAAGCCGGTTTTGTCGGCGGCGAACCAGGTGCGTTCGATTTTCATCCCGCCGAAACGGCGCACATTAATGGTGCCATCATCTTTGCGGCTCCACGGGCAGCCCCACTGTTCCAGCTGAATCATCTCCTGCGGACAGTGCTGGACGAAGTAATCCACCACGTCTTGCTCGCACAGCCAGTCGCCGCCTGCGACGGTATCGTGGAAGTGCGCATTGAAACTGTCATGTTGTTGCGTAACGGCGGCGGAACCGCCTTCGGCAGCCACGGTGTGGCTACGCATGGGATAGACTTTTGACACAAGGGCGATGGATAACTGAGGATGAGCTTCGGCTGCGGCAATCGCCGCCCGCAAGCCCGCGCCGCCCGCGCCGACAATCACTAAATCGGCCTGAATGCTTTGCACTGCTACCTCCCTCGAACGCTATCTAACTCTTTAGGGTTATGCAGTATATGCCAGCTCAGCGGACGCAAAATTGATGTACTCAGGTATTCAGGTGGGAAAGCGTGCGTAAGCGAGCAGAAGGAAATATGCTGGTTTTATCGGCAGAGGTTTGTCTGATGTCGGCGATACGAGTAGACTGCATCCCCTTGTTTGACTGAGGAGTAAACCCCATGAGCGAGACGGCAAGCTGGCAGCCGAGCGCACCCATCTCTAACCTGTTGAAACGCGCGAAAATCCTGGCGGAAATTCGACGTTTCTTTGCCGATCGCGGCGTACTGGAGGTGGAAACCCCGGCGATGAGTCAGGCTACGGTAACCGATATTCATCTGGTCACCTTCCAGACCCGCTTTGTCGGACCTGGCGCATCGCAGGGGTTAGATCTCTGGCTGATGACCAGCCCGGAATATCATATGAAGCGTCTGCTGGCGGCAGGCAGCGGGCCGATTTATCAGATGGGCCGCAGCTTCCGTAATGAAGAAGCGGGGCGTCATCACAATCCCGAATTCACCATGCTGGAGTGGTATCGCCCGCATTACGATATGTACCGCCTGATGAATGAGGTGGACGATCTGTTGCAGCAGGTGCTGGAGTGCCCGTCAGCGGAGTCGCTCTCTTATCAGCAGGCGTTTATTCGCCATCTGGAAGTGGACCCGCTCTCTGCCGATAAGGCGCAGCTGCGCGCCGTTGCAGAAAAGCTCGGCGTTGGCGATCTGGCAAATGCTGAGGAAGATCGCGACACGCTGCTGCAGCTGCTGTTTATGCTGGGCGTGGAGCCGAAGATCGGCCAGGAAAAACCGACCTTTATCTATCATTTCCCGGCCACCCAGGCGGCGCTGGCGGAGATCAGCACCGAGGATCACCGTGTGGCGGAACGCTTTGAGGTCTACTTCAAAGGGATCGAATTAGCGAATGGTTTCCGCGAGCTGACCGACGCGCGCGAACAGCGTCAGCGCTTTGAACAGGATAACCGCCGCCGCGCCGCACGCGGCCTGCCGCAGCAGCCGATCGATAATAACCTGCTGGCGGCGCTGGAGCATGGAATGCCAGCCTGTTCCGGCGTCGCGCTCGGCGTCGATCGCCTGGTTATGCTGGCGCTCAAGGCCGAGTCGCTCAGCGAGGTGATCGCCTTCCCGGTCGATCGCTGCTGATAACAAAGCGGCCTGCTGTTTAAGGCAGGCCGCGTTTAACATTTCCTCTCCAGCGGTTTAAACCTCCCGCCGCTGAGCGCTACAGCCCACCCGATTTAAAGGTACGAGCCGCAGGCGCGCCGTTACTGGCAGGCGTGCGTTTTGCTGCCGTCTCCATTCGCACCTGGAACGGCGGGAACGGCATTTCAATATTATGTTCGCGGAAGCCCTGAAGAATCAGCTGATGCAGTTCATGGCGCAGCGGCATACGATGACCCATCTCCGCCGCGTGAATACGCAGTTCAAACAACTGGATGCCCTGCTGTAAATCTACCAGGAACACCTCCGGCACCGGCGTATCCAGCACGTAGCTACAGCGTTCGCAGGCGCGTTTCAGAAGGGTCGTGACCTGCTCGCTGTCCACACCCGCCGGAGCCGGTACGGTAAGCACTACGCGCGTCACCGAATCGGACAGCGACCAGTTAACAAACTGCTCGGTAATGAATGCCTTATTCGGCACGATAATCTCTTTGCGATCCCAGTCGGTAATGGTGGTGGCGCGCGTATTAATGCGCGTAATGCTGCCGGTAAGATCGCGGATGGTTACCGTATCGCCGATACGAATCGGCTTCTCAAACAGAATAATCAGGCCGGAAATAAAGTTAGCGAAGATCTCCTGCAAGCCAAAGCCCAAACCAACACCGAGCGCCGCGACCAGCCACTGGAGTTTCGACCACTCAATGCCGATCATCGAGAAGCCCATCAGGCCGCCAATCAGCAGCAGCAGATATTTCGTCAGCGTCGTGATGGCGTAGCCGGTGCCGGGCGTCAGGCTGAGATGCTGCAACAGCGCCAGCTCCAGCAGGGCGGGCATGTTGCGTACCAGCTGCGTGGTAATAATGAAAATCAGAATAGCGATCAGCACCGAGCCCAGCGTAATCGGATGCAGGCTCTCTACGCCCTGTACCGTGCTGCTGGCATCCCACAGGCGGATGTTTTCCAGAAAGGCGAAGGCAGAATGAATTTCCGACCACAGTACGATAACCGAGAGCAGGGCGATTAGCGTCAGAATCGAACGTACCAGACGCAGCGACTGCGCGCTGATGGCGTCCAGATCGATAACCGGTTCATCCACTTCCACGCCGTCCACGGTGTACGTCGTCGCTTCTTCTTCACCGCGTGCGCGGTGCGCCAACATATCGGCGCGGCGCGCACGAGCGCGATCGAAGGCGATGCGTCGGCGCTGAATCAGCATCCAGCGCCGGATAATATGGTAAATCACCAACAACAGGAACCAGATGGCGACCGAAGTCTCCAGCCGCGCCAGCAATGCCTGCGCCGTCGCCAGATAGCCGATGCAGGAAGCTGCTGCCGCTGCCAGCGGAATACAGATCAGGATATTCCATAGGATGCGGTTGATAACGTTATCGCCGCTGCCTTCATTATCCAGGTAGAGTGGGATTCCGGCGCGCTTCAGGCTGACGGTTACCAGGCTGAGCGCGCCGCAGATCAGGATAAAACACAAACGTCCGAGCGTGGCGGAAAACTGGCGATCTTCCAGATTTGCGAAGGTGATCAGCAGCATTATCAGCGGTACAACCAGGCCGATGCAGAGCGAGTAATAACGCATCGCGCGCGCCACCCGCAGCTGTGGCCAGCGGAAATGAACCACGAACAGCCCGTTAGGGCGCGCAAAGGCGGCGCTGATCATAAAAGCCCACAGCAGCGGCAACGTGGCGGTGACACCATCGCCGATGGCGACGGCGACCGGATAAGGCCAGGCATGCTGTAAGCCAAAGCCGAAGGCGGCCCACAATACCGGCAACGGTACGGCCACCAGAATGGACCAGAAAACGGTGCGCAGCGTCAGGGTAAAGTGATCCTGCGTAACCTTGCCAACGCGCCCGGCGGCCCGCGCCAGAAAGGCGCTGTAATGACGCCGCGAACTAATGCTGAAGCCCACCAGCAGCAGCGCGCCCAGAATCGGCAGGATGGTTTCGCGGCTGGTGACCATCATCATTACTGCGCCACCCAGCTGGCCCAGCGTATCCAGCGACAGCAGGCGCGTCAGATCGCGCGCCACGTCCAGGGGATAGCTCAGACTCAACGGATTAACGTCGGCGGTCCAGAACAGATAGCGGTGCGTCGCCTCTTTAATTTCTTTTAGCGCGTCTTCCAGCTGGCTGTTAGCGACCTTCAGTTTGGTTACTTCCAGAATCAGGGTATCGCAGCCGGAAATCAGCGAACTGAGCAGCTCGCGCTGGGTTTTGATCTGTGCGTCAAGAATGCGGCGTTGCTCGCTGGTCAGCGGCTCGCCGTTTTCCTGTTTCAGCTGGCGCAACTGCTGCTGGTTGCTCAGCAGATCTTCATAATGCAGACGCTGGACACGCAGCTGGCCCATTTCGCTGTCCAGTTGCTGCGACTTCGGCATTTCCGGCAGGCGCGCAACCTGCGCGCGCAGCGCTTCGCCAAGCAGATTTGACGCGCCAAGCCACTGCGACTGTTCACGAATGGTGCTGAGCGCCTGACGAACCTGAATCGTTTGATTGGTCGCCTGACGCTGCTGCGAGGCGATAAGGTCAAGACGCTGCGCCTGCTGATTCAGCGCGGCGGAAAGCTCGCGGTTAACATGAAACTGCTCGGTGATCGGCGGTGGCAGATCGCCGCTGTTTTCCGCCAGCTGTTCGGTACGCGCCAGCGCCAGCTCCGCTTCGTGCTGACGCAGGCCGTTCAGCCGATTGCGCAGCGCCTGCAAATAATCATCCAGCTGCTCCGCTTTCTTCTGATGCACTTCGGCGCGCATCCGCGCCAGCTCCTGACGGTTATTGGCCGAAAGCTGCGCCAGCTCCAGTTCGTCAACGCGAGCTTTTAAGGCTGCCGCTTCTGCCTGGCGCACATAGCTTTGCGCCTGAGCCAGCGCGCCGGTGGCGGAGGAGGGGCCCTGCAAACCGCGTTCGCTTTCGCTTAATGCCCGACGCGCTTCGGTTTGCTGCTGCGGCAATTGGCCCAGCGAATCGCTAATCTCTCTGGCTCGATCTTGTTCCTGCTGCGCCTGACGGCCTTCTTCCAGCAGCTGGCTGCTGATTTGCAGGATCTCCTGATCGAGTTCGGCGCTGTTCATGCCGCTGCGCACCGTATGACTGCTCTCATTCAGGCTGGCGATCTGCTGGCGCAGTTCACGCGCCAGTTTGGGGAAATCATCGATAACCTGCTGATACTGTTTGGCGCGATCCAGCGATTCATTGCGCGCGTCAATTGCGCTCAGGGCCGATTCCAGCGTCTGCACCAGTTCGGCCTGAGCCGGCGAGGTTTTCCCGGATTTTGCCTGCTCTAATTCCTGGCGTACCTGCGCCGCGTCAGGCGCGCTGGCGGCGAAGGTGGGCAGGGTGAGCAGAGAGAGAAAAATTAAAGCGAGGAGCTGTCGCACAGTAGGATCTTATTCGTGATGTAAAACGGTTTCCGCGTCGGTGCGCTGTAGCGCCATCGCCATTGGCTGACCGAGACGCGTTTTGGTTTCCGCTTCCAGGCTTTCCGCCAGCTTAATGCGGCCCGGCGCGAACAGGTTAATCACCGTCGAACCCAGCTTGAAGCGACCCATTTCCTGACCTTTCAGCAGCACAACCGCGCCTTCGGCGTCGGCGCCCGGCCAGCTCCAGCGTTTGATGACGCCTTCACGCGGCGGCGTAATGGTACCGGCCCATGCGGTTTCAATGCTGCCAACAATAGTCGCGCCCACCAGAATCTGCACCATCGGCCCGAATTCGGTATCGAAATAGCAGATAACGCGCTCGTTACGGGCGAACAGGTTAGGGATATTGCGTGCGGTCAGCGGGTTTACCGAGTAGAGGTCGCCCGGCACGTAGATCATTTCACGCAGAATGCCGTTGCACGGCATATGCACGCGGTGATAATCGCGCGGCGCCAGATAGATAGTCGCGAACTCGCCGTCGCGGAACTGGGCCGCCATCTGACGATCGCCCGCCAGCAGCGCTTCCAGTGAATAGGTGTGGCCTTTCGCCTGAAAAATGGTGTCGCCATCGATATGGCCGAGCTGGCTGATGGCGCCATCCACCGGCAGCACCAGCAGATTAGGATCGGCATCAATCGGACGCGCTTCGTCGCGCAGCGGGCGGACGAAAAAGTCATTGAAGGTACGATAGCTGGCGGTGTCCGGCTTTTGCGCCTCGGACATATCGACCCGGTAGAACCAGACAAAAATATCAATCACTGCTTTGGTCAGCCAACCGGCACGCTTGCCGGCCGCCCAGCCAGCCAGCTCGGTGAGCCATTTTTTAGGGAGCAGATGATTCAGGCCGAGTTTAATTGAATCCAACACGTTAGCCTCCTGGCTTAATCACACGACGTTGAAGAAAAAGGGGGCGAATTGTAGCAGCGCCAGCCGGTTAAGGCTAACGCGCCGATAATGCCATAACCGCAGCATTAATCTTCGCTGTTGCCGAAGTTTTTACGCGTTTTTACCTGCGCCATGCTTTCCAGAATACGATGGTAGTTTTCAAAGCGCGTTTCGTCGATTTGCCCATTCTCCACCGCTTCGCGGATTGCACAGCCGGGATCGGTATCGTGCTTACAGTCACGGAACTTGCAGCCGCCTAAAAACTCACGGAATTCGACAAAGCCCTGGGTAATTTGTTCCGGCTCCAGGTGCCACAGACCAAACTCGCGCACGCCCGGTGAATCAATCACGTCGCCGCCATGGGGGAAGTGATAGAGACGCGAGGCGGTGGTGGTATGCTGGCCTAAACCGGAGACGTCGGAAACGTCATTGGTGAGAATAGTTTGGTTGCTGAGATCCAGACCCAGCAGCGCGTTAAGCAGGCTCGATTTTCCGACGCCCGACTGGCCGGCGAAAATGCTGATGCGACCGGTCAGCGCCGCTTCCAGCTCGGCGAGGCCCGCTTTTGCATAGCTGGACACCATCAGCACGCGGTAACCGATGCGGCGATAAATCTCCATTTGTTCATCAACGAAGGCGCGGCCTTCATCGTCAAGCAGGTCGGTTTTATTCAGGACCAGCAGCGGCTCGATGCCAAGCGTTTCGCTGGCGACTAAATAGCGATCGATAATGTTCAGCGACAGCTCAGGCACGATGGCGGAGACGATAATAATCTGATCGATATTGGCGGCGATCGGTTTGATGCCGTCATAGTAGTCCGGGCGCGTCAGGACGGAATGGCGCTCATGCACCGCTTCCACAATTCCTTTAACCGTGGCGCCGCCTTCGACGCCTGGCCGCCAGAGAACGCGATCGCCGGTGACCAGCGAGCGAATGGTGCGACGAATATTGCAGCGGTGAACGGCGCCCGCGCTATCTTCAACGTCGGCGTGCATGCCGAAGCGGCTGATGACAATGCCATCCTGCGCTTCGCCAAACAGGCTGTCATCGGGTTCAGGCTTTTCCGCTCGCTGCTTTAATCGACGTTCATGGTTAGCGTTGACGCGACGCTGCTGGCCTTTAGACAGTTTATTTTTACTCACTCTTCCTCACAGGCATTGGGACGGTTTCGCCTCGTTGGGCAAAACGTCTATGATACACCCTGGGCGGAATTACAGCGAGTGACGCGGCGCGGCTTTGCGCGGGCTCCCGCTTTCGCCCCATTAATCAGATTGCCAACTGCGGGATAAAACATGGGAAACGAAAACAATCTTATCTGGATTGACCTGGAAATGACCGGGCTGGATCCAGAGCGCGATCGCATTATCGAAATTGCGACGCTGGTAACGGACGCCGATTTAAATATTCTGGCGGAAGGGCCGGTGCTGGCGGTACATCAGAGCCCGGAACAGCTGGCGCTGATGGATGAATGGAATGTGCGCACTCATACCAATAGCGGACTGGTCGAGCGCGTCAAAGCCAGCCCCTACAGCGATCGCGATGCGGAGCTGGCTACGCTGGAGTTTTTACGGAAGTGGGTGCCTGCTAACACTTCTCCTATTTGCGGCAACAGCATCGGTCAGGATCGCCGTTTCCTGTTTAAATATATGCCGGAGCTGGAAGCCTATTTCCACTATCGCTATCTGGATGTCAGCACGCTGAAAGAGCTGGCGCGCCGCTGGAAGCCGGATATCCTGGCGGGCTTTAAAAAAGCGGGCACCCATCAGGCGCTGGACGATATTCGTGAGTCGGTGGCGGAGCTGGCTTATTACCGTACCCATTTCTTACAGCTGTAGCAGATAAAGCGGCTAAAAAAGGAACAGGTTGCCGCTTAAATCAGCAATTAAAGCGAAAGCGCAAATTTTTGCCCTTGAGGGCTTGCAGGGTAAAAGTTTTCTCGTATAATGCGCTCCCCGTACCGATGAAGAATTTCACGTCGGCTACGAATGCGGGAATAGCTCAGTTGGTAGAGCACGACCTTGCCAAGGTCGGGGTCGCGAGTTCGAGTCTCGTTTCCCGCTCCAAAAAATTTGTGTAGTACCCGGTAACACCAAGCGGGAATAGCTCAGTTGGTAGAGCACGACCTTGCCAAGGTCGGGGTCGCGAGTTCGAGTCTCGTTTCCCGCTCCAAATCGGTGTTCTCCGTTTCTTTCCGGGCGGGAATAGCTCAGTTGGTAGAGCACGACCTTGCCAAGGTCGGGGTCGCGAGTTCGAGTCTCGTTTCCCGCTCCAGATTCTTCGATTTACCTACTTCTTTGCGGGAATAGCTCAGTTGGTAGAGCACGACCTTGCCAAGGTCGGGGTCGCGAGTTCGAGTCTCGTTTCCCGCTCCAAATTTTATCTGCACAATATAATTATCCACAGCGGCAACGCCTGTCTGTTGTGCCGATGACGCATTAAGTCAAACCTCTTTAAACAGACTTATCCACAGGCTGTTCTTCGCTACCGCTGCGCTTTCACGTTATTATTTGTTTACATAATTCGAGTAACTAATTGAAATATATGAAGGTGATAATATTTCAATTTGTTATAGATGCCGCTTGCGCTTTGTGTGTCACTTGAATGACAACGATTTTTTATTTTTATGCACAGCGTGTGGAAAAGTGCCTGCCACATCAGGCAGGCGATTATATAAGCGGTTAAGCATCGCGCGGCAGGCCTTTCTCAACGGCGCGTACCAGACGTTTTTGCTGTGGGCGCTGCACCTCAATGCTGTTTTCGGCGCGTCGGCGCTTCTGTTGCTCTATTGCCCATTCAATATGCTCATCCAGCATGGCGTTTTCCCCCAGACGGTTGGCAAGCGCAGCGATATTCTCCTCATCCCAGGGCGCATTGCCCAACGCCACCGCCACGTTACGCAACCAACGCAAATGACCGATGCGACGAATTGCCGAACCTTCAGTGATGCGTAAGAATTTCGCTTCATCCCAGGCAAAAAGTTCCGTCAGCGGCGGCGCATGGAGCGCGGCGCGCGGACTGAAATCATCCTCATCGGTTAACTGCCCAAAACGGTTCCACGGACAAATCAGCTGGCAATCATCGCAGCCATAAATGCGGTTGCCGATCAGCGGCCTGAATTGTTCCGGGATCGCACCTTCCAGTTCGATGGTCAGATAAGAGATGCAGCGGCGTGCATCGACGACATAAGGTTCGACAATCGCGCCGGTCGGGCAGGTGGTCATACAGGCGACGCAACGTCCGCACTGTTCCTCCTGCGGTTGATCGACCGGCAGCGGCAGGTCGATCAGCAGCTCGCCGAGGAAAAACCAGGAGCCCGCTTCGCGATTGAGGATGAGTGAGTGCTTACCTGTCCAGCCAAGTCCGGCTTTTGCTGCTAATGGCCGCTCCAGCAGCGGCGCAGAATCGACAAACGGACGAAAATTGACCGCTTCACAACGTTCACGAATTAAATCGCCGAGCTTTTTCAGTCGATTGCGCAATACTTTGTGATAGTCGCGACCTAAAGCGTAGCGGCTGACATAGCCCAGACGGGGATTTTTTAGCGTGCTGGCAAAGGCGGCTTTCGCCGGCAGATAGTTCATCCGCACGCTAATTACGCGCAGGGTGCCAGGCAGCAGTTCATGCGGGCGGGCGCGCATCATGCCATGCCGCGCCATCCATTCCATCTCGCCGTGATACTGCTTATCCAGCCAGGCCTGCAGCCGTGGCTCTTCAGCGCTGAGATCGGTATCGCAAATACCGACCTGCTGAAAGCCGAGCGACATTCCCCACTGTTTTATATCCTGAGCAAGTTGTTGAAGATCGAGAGGGTGTGACATGACTGACCATACAGAGAGAGAAAACGCCCGTAGTTTACCACACTCTGTCTGGCCTGCGCAGGCGCTGCGTCGGCTGGAGACCGAAGGCGCGGACAGTCTGGGGATTACGCTCTATGAACTGATGCTGCGTGCCGGTCACGCCGCTTTTGATACTATTCGCCGCCGATGGCCGCAGGCCCGACGCTGGCTGGTGCTGTGCGGTCACGGTAACAACGGCGGCGATGGTTATGTGGTGGCGCGACTGGCGCAGGCGGCAGGATGTCAGGTGACGCTGCTGGCCTGCGATAGCAATCACCCGCTGCCGGAAGAGGCGCAAAGCGCTCGTGCAGGCTGGCTGGAGGCGGGCGGCGAAATCCATGCGGCGGATGCTCTCTGGCCGGAGCAGGTCGATATTATTGTCGATGCGCTGTTGGGCACCGGTCTGAACCGGGCGCCCGCCGCGCCTTACGATAGCCTGATCGAAAAGGCGAATCAGCATCCGGCGCCGGTGTTTTCCGTAGATATGCCTTCTGGCCTGGTCGCTGCCAACGGCACTGTGCCGGGCGTAGCGATCGAGGCGGCGGCAACGCTGGCGTTAATCGCGCTTAAGCCGGGGCTGCTTACCGGTAAAGCGCGCGATTACACAGGCGAACTGCACTATCACGCTTTGGGGCTGGAAGCCTGGCTTAGCGGCCAACAGGCGCCGATGGCGCGCTACGAGGCGCGGGATTTAACGCGCTGGCTGAAACCGCGCCGTCCCACCTCTCACAAAGGCGATCATGGGCGTCTGCTGGTGGTCGGCGGCGATCGCGGAACGGCGGGTGCGATACGAATGACGGCAGAGGCGGCATTGCGTACCGGTGCAGGTTTGGTGCGAGTGCTTACTCACAAAGATAATATTATTCCTATCCTGAGCGCGCGCCCGGAAATTATGGTCGATGAGCTACTGGATGAGGTGCTACAGCAGGCGCTGGAGTGGGCCGACATCATTGTTATCGGTCCGGGACTTGGCCAGCAGGAATGGGGCAAAAAGGCGCTTAAGCGGGTCGAAAATTCTCAGAAACCGATGCTGTGGGATGCCGACGCGCTCAACCTGCTGGCATTCAATCCCGATAAACGTCAGAATCGCATCATTACGCCCCATCCCGGCGAGGCGGCGCGGCTGTTAAACGTTACCACGGCGGAAATTGAAAGTGATCGCTTACTTGCAGCTCAGCGCTTAGTGAAGCGCTACGGTGGCGTGGCGGTATTGAAAGGCGCGGGCACCATTATCGCCAGCGAAAGCGGAGAAATGGCCTTTGCTGATGTGGGGAATGCCGGCATGGCGTCGGGCGGTATGGGCGATGTGCTGTCAGGCATTATCGGCGCGCTGTGCGGCCAGAAAATGACGCTGTATGATGCTGGCTGTGCAGGCTGTGTCGTACATGGAGCGGCAGCAGATGCGGTAGCGGCGCGCATTGGCACGCGCGGTATGCTGGCGACCGATCTGTTTTCCGAGCTGTATCAATTTGTTAATCCTGAGATGTTAAACAATAAAGCATGAATACCTGTGTTATCGCATTGCCTGACGAGGCGGCAACCCTCGATCTGGGCGCCCAACTGGCCCGCGCCTGCGACAGCGCGGCGGTCATCTATCTTTACGGCGATTTAGGGGCGGGCAAAACCACCTTTAGTCGCGGTTTTTTACAGGCGTTGGGTCATCAGGGCAATGTTAAAAGCCCGACCTATACGCTGGTTGAGCCTTATCAGCACCTCGCCAGGCCGGTTTATCATTTCGATCTTTATCGCCTTGCTGACCCAGAAGAGCTGGAGTTTATGGGCATCCGTGACTATTTCTCCGGCGAGGCCGTTTGTCTGGTGGAGTGGCCGCAGCAGGGAACCGGCGTGCTGCCAGAGCCCGATCTGTCGCTGACGCTAAGCTACGTCAACCAGTCGCGTGAGGCGAAGCTGGAGGCGCATTCGCCGCTGGGCGAACGTCTGGTTTCGCAGGCGAACAATCATAAGGACCGCGCATAATGGCACGCATCAAGGTCATGCTGTTGATGCTGCTGTGCTTGCTCTCCTGCTCCGCGCTGGCCGCTAATCTGTCTGATATTCAGGTATCGAACGGCAGCAGCCAGGCAACGGTAACGCTGAGCTTTAACGGGCAGCCGGTTTACGGCTTTTTCCCGCTGCATAACCCGGATCGCGTGGTACTGGATATTCGCCAGTCCGGCGTGATTAAAGGTTTGCCGCTCAATTTCAGCGGCGATAACCTGGTAAAACGCATCCGCACCAGTCAGCCCAAAGATAGCCAGAGCATTCGCCTGGTGTTTGAGCTGACGCAATCGGCTAAAACCCGCGCCGTCACCCAGCGTAACGGCAACGATTATAAAGTGGTGTTTACCATTGCCGGTAAACAGCGCGCCGCCGCCAGCGCGCCGGTCAGCACCGCGTCGCGCTCGCAGCCGAGACAACCGGCGCATAACCCGTTTGATGGCAATAAGGTCACGTCGGTAACCAACACCAACAGCCGCGTGGCGCCCGGACAGAGTAACAGCGTCGCCAGCGATACGGTGATTGTGGCTATTGATGCCGGGCATGGCGGCCAGGATCCTGGTGCCATCGGCATGAACGGACTGAAAGAGAAAAATGTCACTATCGCTATCGCCCGTAAGCTGAAGGCGAAGCTGAATGCCGATCCGATGTTTAAGGGCGTCTTAACGCGCGATGGCGACTACTTTATTTCGGTCATGGGCCGTTCCGATGTTGCCCGTAAGCAGAACGCTAACGTGCTGGTTTCGATTCATGCGGACGCCGCGCCTAACCGCAGCGCGCGTGGCGCGTCAGTCTGGGTTCTCTCCAACCGCCGCGCCAACAGCGAAATGGCCAACTGGCTGGAGCAGCATGAGAAGCAGTCGGAATTGCTGGGCGGTGCGGGCGATCTGCTGGCCAACAGCCAGGCGGATCCCTATCTGAGCCAGGCGGTGCTGGATTTGCAGTTCGGCCATTCGCAGCGCGTCGGCTACGATGTGGCGACGAAGGTTATCCAACAGCTTCGTCAGGTTGGTTCGCTGCATAAACGGCGGCCAGAACATGCCAGCCTGGGCGTGCTGCGCTCGCCCGATATTCCTTCCCTGCTGGTGGAGACGGGCTTTATCAGTAATCCTTCGGAGGAGCGGCTGCTGGGCAGCAGCGCGTATCAGGAGAAAATTGCCGAGTCGATTTATCGCGGCCTGCGCAGTTACTTCCTGACGCATCCGTTACAATCCGTCCCAAAGCAGGAAAACCGACCGTTGCCGTCCGCAACGGCGGTTGAAGTCGAAGCCAACAGCGCCAGTACGCCGGTCACTTATACCGGCCCGGTGACGCGGCACGTGGTAAAACGTGGCGAAACACTGTCGGGCATTGCGGCGCACTATGGCGTTACCATGAGTACGCTTAGCCAGCTGAATAAGCTCAAGAAACAGAGCGTTTGGGTGGGGCAGCGGCTGAAGGTGCCGACCAACGGCACTAAAACCGCCGCCGCAAGCCGTGGCCCGCAGCGGCATAAAGTGGTGCGCGGTGACTCTCTGACGGCGATCGCGGTACACTATGGCGTCAGCGCTCAGGCGATAATGCAGGCCAACAATATGAAATCGACAAACGTTATGCTGGGGCAAACGCTAAAAATCCCCGCTTCCTGACAGGCCAGTCCGTTACGTCCGCGCCCGATCGTTACCATCTTTGTTTCTCGCCAGCATCGGTGGATGCTGGCATCTTTCCCGCTTAACCGAGGATAATGCGCGATGCCCATTCAGATCCTGCCGCCACAGCTGGCTAACCAGATCGCCGCCGGTGAGGTGGTTGAACGCCCTGCATCGGTCGTTAAGGAGCTGGTAGAGAACAGCCTCGATGCTGGCGCTACGCGGATTGATATTGAGATAGAAAAGGGTGGCGCAAAGCTGATCCGCATTCGCGATAACGGAGGCGGTATCGGTAAGGATGAGCTGGCGATGGCGCTGGCGCGTCATGCCACCAGTAAAATCACCTCGCTGGACGACCTGGAAGCGATTATGAGCCTCGGCTTTCGCGGCGAGGCGCTGGCAAGTATCAGTTCCGTTTCGCGTCTGACATTAACCTCGCGTACCGCCGAACAGAATGAAGCCTGGCAGGCCTATGCGGAAGGGCGCGAGATGGCGGTGACGGTAAAGCCAGCGGCGCATCCGGTGGGCACCACGTTGGAAGTTCTCGATCTCTTTTACAATACGCCTGCTCGCCGCAAGTTTCTGCGTACCGAGAAAACCGAGTTTACCCATATTGATGAGGTAGTGCGGCGCATCGCGCTGGCGCGTTTTGATATTGCGATTTCGCTGACGCATAACGGCAAGCTGGTGCGGCAGTATCGCGCAGCGGCGCAGGAAAACCAGCAGCTGCGTCGGCTGGGCGCAATTTGCGGCGCGACCTTTATGGAACACGCGCTAAAAATCGAATGGCAGCATGGCGACCTGATTTTGCGCGGCTGGGTGGCCGATCCGGTCGGCGCGCGTCAGGTCAGCGACTTGCAGTACTGCTACGTGAATGGCCGCATGATGCGCGACAGGCTGATTAATCATGCGATCCGCCAGGCCTACCAGGAAAAACTGGGCGGCGAACATCAACCTGCCTATGTGCTTTATCTGCATATTGATCCGCACCAGGTGGATGTCAACGTTCATCCTGCGAAACATGAGGTGCGTTTTCATCAGTCACGGCTGGTGCATGATTTTATCTATCAGGGCGTGATCTGCGCGTTGCAGGAGAGCGGAGCCGAAAGCCTGCCGCTGGCGGAACACGATCAACCGCGCTGGCAGCCGGAAAACCGGCCTGCTGCAGGCACAAATCATTTCTCCCTGCCGGCAGCGGACGCACCGGATTCGTCCCGACCATCCTTGCAGGAAACCAATGCCTTAGCGCACCGCCAGCCAGCGCCGGAAACCGATCGGCCAGCGCGCCATTCATCGGCACGGGAAGCGGAACCGGCACCCTATCAACGACGCGGCGAGGCTTTGCAGGGCAGTTCTTCATCCCACTCTGGCACGCATTCACCAGCACGCGCCAGCGGTGCAGGCTGGCCGCAGCAGCAGCCTGGATATCAGAAGCGCGAAGGCGCGCTCTATCAACAGCTGTTGCAGACGCCAACGCCCGCAATGGAGAACGCGCCATCCGCGCCTTCCCGCGTACCCGCTCAGACGCCGTTACCGGCGCACAGTCAGAGCCTGGGAAGACTGTTAACTATTCTGCATGAATGCTATGCCGTGGTTGAGCGTAACGGTGGGCTGGCGCTGGTAGCGTTACCGGTGGCGGCGCGCTGGCTGCGCCAGGCGCAGCTGGAGCCGGGAACCGAAGGGCTGAAGCCTCAGCCGCTGCTGATTCCTGTGCGGCTAAAACTGGCGCCGCCGGAACGGCAGGCAATAGAGCGGCACGCCGAACTGCTGCAGCTGTTTGGGATTGATTTGCAAAGCGATGGACAGCATGTGACTCTGCGCGCGGTGCCTTTACCATTGCGCCAACAAAATTTACAAAACTTGATTCCAGAACTGTTAGGCTATCTCGCCCGTCAGCAGGATATGTCGTCGGGCCAGCTGTCGCAATGGCTGGCGCGGCAGGCTGATGCCGAGCCAGCGCACTGGAATCACTCACAGGCGATTGCGCTGCTGGCGGAGGTCGAACGGCTCTGCCCGGCGTTATTGAAATCGCCGCCTCCGGGTTTATTACAACCGATCGACACAGAAACGGCGTTAAGCGCCCTGAAGCATGAGTGAAAGTGAAATGGCGGGCCGGCCTAAGGCAATATTTTTGATGGGGCCCACGGCTTCCGGTAAGACAGCGCTGGCAATCGCCTTGCGTCAAAAGCTGCCGGTGGAGCTGATCAGCGTGGATTCAGCGCTGATTTATCGTGGTATGGATATTGGCACGGCTAAGCCAGGCGCAGAAGAGCTGGCGCTGGCGCCTCATCGTCTGCTGGACATTCGCGATCCGTCGGAGGCCTACTCGGCAGCCGACTTTCGTCGCGATGCGCTGGCGGAAATGGCGGACATTGTCTCGAAAGGGCGAATTCCGTTGCTTGTTGGTGGAACCATGCTCTATTTCAAAGCGTTACTGGAAGGATTATCGCCGTTGCCCTCGGCCGATCCCGCGGTACGCGAACAGATTGAGCAAGCAGCGCGTGAACAGGGATGGGAAGCGCTGCATCGTCAGTTATGTGAAATCGATCCCGTTGCTGGCGCTCGTATTCATCCGAATGATCCCCAGAGACTCTCGCGAGCACTGGAAGTTTTTTTTATTTCGGGTAAAACTTTAACGGAACTGACGAAAACTGCGGGTGAAGCCTTGCCTTATGATGTGGTTCAGTTCGCTATCGCTCCGGCGAGCCGTGAATTGCTGCATCAGCGTATTGCGTTACGTTTTGAGCAAATGCTGGCTTCGGGTTTTGAAGCTGAAGCGCGTGCGCTGTTTGCACGAGGAGATTTGCATACGGATTTGCCTTCCATTCGTTGCGTGGGTTATCGCCAGATGTGGTCTTATCTTGAAGGCGAAATTAACTACGACGAAATGGTTTATCGGGGAGTTTGCGCGACCCGGCAACTCGCCAAGCGCCAGATTACCTGGCTAAGAGGCTGGCAGAATGTTCACTGGCTTGACAGCGATCATCCGGCCGAGGCACTTAACAAGGTATTACAGGTTCTTGGTGCGAAGCTTGAGTGAATGTGTACAATTGAACCGTTATCGTGCGCAAATTTTTTTACGCAGTATTTAGAGCCGCAGGGTTCTTAGTAATAAACAACAAGCATATAAGGAAAAGATAGAATGGCTAAGGGGCAATCTTTACAAGACCCGTTCCTGAACGCACTGCGTCGCGAGCGTGTTCCGGTTTCAATTTATTTGGTGAATGGTATCAAACTGCAAGGTCAAATTGAGTCTTTCGATCAGTTCGTGATTTTGTTGAAAAATACGGTAAGTCAGATGGTGTATAAGCACGCTATCTCTACCGTTGTCCCGTCGCGTGCAGTCTCCCACCATAGCAACAATGCTGGTGGCGGTAGCAACTATCATCACGGCGGCAATAATCAGGCAGCGCAATCGCAGCCGCAACAGCAAGACGGTGATAGCGCTGAGTAAGTCCTGCCATCGTCCTGCCAGAACGGGGAGAGCATTTTTGACCTTCCCCGTTCTGGTCAATCAATTAGAGAGGTTTAAGCTTGTTTGACCGTTATGATGCCGGTGAGCAGGCCGTACTGGTACACATCTGGTTCTCGCAAGACAAAGAGACAGAAGACCTGCAAGAATTTGAAACGCTGGTCTCTTCCTCAGGCGTCGAAGCGCTGCGCGTGATAACCGGTAGCCGCAAAGCGCCACATCCCAAATATTTTGTCGGTGAAGGTAAAGCTGTCGAGATCGCTGAAGCGGTGAAAGCCACCGGTGCTTCAGTGGTGTTGTTCGATCATGCCCTGTCACCGGCTCAGGAACGTAACCTTGAGCGCTTGTGCGAATGTCGCGTTATCGACCGCACGGGCCTGATTCTGGATATATTTGCCCAGCGCGCACGTACTCACGAAGGTAAATTACAGGTGGAGCTGGCTCAGCTGCGCCATCTCGCTACGCGTCTGGTGCGCGGCTGGACTCACCTTGAACGCCAAAAAGGCGGTATCGGCCTGCGCGGGCCGGGCGAAACTCAGCTGGAAACCGACCGTCGGTTGCTGCGCAATCGCATCAGCCAGATTTTGTCGCGCCTGGAGCGCGTGGAAAAACAGCGCGATCAGGGCCGGCAGGCGCGCGCCAAAGCCGATATTCCAACGGTTTCGCTGGTGGGTTATACCAACGCTGGAAAATCCACGCTGTTTAATAGCGTGACCTCCGCTAATGTTTACGCTGCCGATCAGCTGTTCGCCACCCTGGATCCGACGCTACGTCGTATTGACGTTGCCGATGTCGGCGAAGTGGTGCTGGCCGATACGGTCGGTTTTATTCGTCATCTGCCGCATGACCTGGTGGCCGCGTTTAAAGCGACGCTACAGGAAACGCGTCAGGCGGCGCTGCTGTTGCACGTTATTGATGCCGCCGATGTACGCGTCGATGAAAATATTGAAGCAGTAGAGAGCGTTCTCGAAGAGATCGAAGCCGACGAGATCCCAACGCTACAGGTGATGAACAAAATCGATATGCTGGATGGCTTCGAGCCGCGTATCGATCGCAACGATGAAAACCAACCGGTACGCGTCTGGCTTTCCGCCCAAACGGGCGCTGGTCTGCCGCTGCTGTTTCAGGCGCTGACTGAGCGGCTCTCAGGCGAGATTGCTCAGCATCAGCTACGTCTGCCGCCGGAAATGGGACGCCTGCGCAGCCGCTTTTATCAGCTACAGGCCATCGAAAAAGAGTGGAATGAGGAAGATGGCAGCGTAAGTTTACTGATACGCATGCCGATTGTTGACTGGCGTCGCCTGTGCAAGCAGGAGCCGACGCTGGTGGATTATATTGTTTGACTGATGTTGCCTGAGACGTGTATCCCGGTCTGGGATACCACCGCACACACAATAAATGGAGTATAAACATGGCGTGGAATCAGCCCGGTAATAACGGACAAGACCGCGACCCGTGGGGAAGCAGCAATAATCAAGGCGGCAACTCTGGGGGAAACAAAGGAGGACGCGATCAGGGGCCTCCCGATCTCGATGATATCTTCCGTAAGCTGAGCAAAAAACTCGGCGGTCTGGGCGGTGGCAAGGGCAGCGATAATTCACGCGGCTCAGGTAACGGCGGCAAACTGGTAGGCATCGTGGCCGTAGCGGCCGTGGTGATTTGGGCAGCAAGCGGTTTCTATACCATCAAAGAAGCGGAACGCGGTGTGGTAACACGTTTTGGTCAGTTCAGCCATCTGGTTGAGCCTGGCCTGAACTGGAAACCGACCTTTATCGACCAGGTTCGTGCGGTAAACGTTGAGGCGGTGCGCGAGCTGGCGGCGTCCGGCGTAATGTTGACCTCGGACGAAAACGTCGTGCGCGTAGAAATGAACGTGCAGTACCGCGTGACTGACCCGGAACGCTATCTGTTTGCGGTCACCAGTGCGGACGACAGCCTGCGTCAGGCAACGGACAGCGCATTGCGCGGCGTAATTGGCCGCTCCAGCATGGATCGTATTCTGACCGAAGGCCGTACCGTGGTGCGTAGCGAAACGCAGCGCGAAATTGATGAAACCATTCGTCCGTACAATATGGGCATTACCGTGCTGGACGTAAACTTCCAGGCGGCGCGTCCGCCGGAAGAAGTCAAAGCTGCGTTTGACGATGCGATTGCCGCACGTGAAAACCGCGAACAGTACGTGCGCGAGGCGGAAGCCTACGCGAATGAAGTCCAGCCGCGCGCCAACGGCCAGGCACAGCGTATTCTAGAAGAGGCGCGTGCTTATAAAGCGCGTACCGTACTGGAAGCGCAGGGTGAAGTCGCCCGTTTTGCGAAAATCCTGCCGGAATACAAAGCTGCGCCGGAAATCACCAAAGAGCGTCTGTATATCGAAACGATGGAACGTGTGCTTAGCCATACGCGTAAAGTTCTGGTGAGCGACAACAACAGCAATCTGATGGTGCTGCCGCTGGATCAGCTGATGCGCGGACAGGGTTCGTCGAACTCCAACCGCAGCAGCCAGGAGAGCAGCAGCCTGATGCGTTTGCCGCCGGCTTCAGACAGTAACGATCGCGCCAGCAGCAGTTCGTCGTTCTCGCCGGACGACATCATGGATCAGCGTCGCGCTAACGCGCTGCGCAATGACACCCAGCGCGAAGGGAGAGAGTAAACGATGCGTAAGCCATTAATCGTATTAGTTATTGTTGTACTGGTGGTGCTGTACGCGTCATTGTTTGTCGTGCAGGAAGGGCAGCGTGGTATTGTGCTGCGCTTCGGCAAAGTACTGCGTGACAACGAGAACAAACCGCTGGTATTCGCGCCGGGCCTGCACTTTAAAATTCCATTCCTGGAATCGGTAAAAACGCTTGATGCGCGTATCCAGACCATGGATAACCAGGCCGATCGCTTTGTGACCAAAGAGAAAAAGGATCTGATCGTCGATTCTTATATCAAATGGCGTATCAGCGATTTTAGCCGTTACTATCTGGCGACCGGCGGCGGCGATGTTTCTCAGGCGGAAGTGCTGCTGAAACGTAAGTTCAGCGACCGTCTGCGTTCTGAAATGGGTCGCCTTGACGTGAAAGACATTGTCACCGATTCACGTGGCCGTTTGACCACTGACGTACGTGATGCCCTGAACACCGGCAGCGCTGGTAGCGATGACGAAGTGCAGACGCCAGCGGCGGATGATGCAATCGCTCATGCTGCGGCGCGCGTAGAGCGTGAAACCAAAACCACCGAGCCGTCGATTAACCCGAACAGCATGGCTGCGTTGGGTATTGAGGTCGTTGACGTACGGATTAAGCAGATCAACCTGCCGACCGAAGTGTCTGATGCTATTTACAACCGTATGCGCGCCGAGCGTGAAGCGGTAGCACGTAGCCAGCGCTCGCAGGGTCAGGAAGAAGCGGAAAAACTGCGCGCTCAGGCCGACTATCAGGTAACGCGCACGCTGGCGGAAGCACAGCGTGAAGCGCTGATTACTCGCGGTGAAGGCGACGCCGAATCTGCGAAGCTGTTTGCCGACGCGTTCAGCCAGGATCCGGGCTTCTATGCCTTTATTCGTAGCCTGCGCGCTTACGAGAAAAGTTTCAGCGGTAACCAGGACGTTATGGTGCTGAGCCCGGACAGTGACTTCTTCCGCTATATGAAGTCGCCATCTGGCAATACGTCACGCTAACCTCTTTAAAAGAGCCCACTTATGTCGGCTCTTTTTTTATCTTCTGTTCGACCTGCTCCATCCTGCTTCATCTGTTCTGATACAGGCAGCAATCCCGTATTGTTAACTTCTCTACAGAGGCTGGTATGCAAATCAAACATCTTCCTTTTGGTATTACCGACTGGCAAAACGTGGTGTCAGAAAAGCATTTGGGCGAGAAAGGCTATGCGCTGTGGCGAACCCAAAGGTTTAATGATATTCGCGTCAGGATTGTTGACTATTCCGCAGGTTACCTCGCCGATCACTGGTGCGATAAAGGACATATACTTTATTGTCTGGAAGGCGAGCTGCATACGGAGCTGGAGGATGGCCGCACTTTTATTTTGACGCCGGGCATGAGCTATCAGGTGGCGGACAACGCCGAGGCACATCGTTCTTCCTCACCCAGCGGCGCGAAGTTGTTTATCGTCGATTAATTCCCCGTCTCTCGCGGGCGAAAGCGTGATATATCCGGTCACGCTTTTTTACCGCTGCTTCAGCCGACCTCGTATTTACTGATTATCCGCCAGTGTGCATAATCGCCAGCTTCTGACCGATGGCGACTGAGAAATAATGAATACAACCATATGGATGGCGCTGGCGTTAGTGCTGGTGTTGGAAGGGCTTGGGCCAATGCTGTGGCCGCGCCTTTGGCGACGCATGATTGTCACCATGGCGCAATTGCCGGACCGTCTTCTGCATCGCTTCGGCGGCGGAATTGTGGTGGCTGGCGTGGTCATTTACTACATGTTGAGTGTTCACGGCGGCAGTTAATGCCATATCCAGGGAAGGTTACTAAAGAAGCTAAAACGGCAGGGAACGCCTGGCGAAATCACCCGCAAAAAACTGCGCAATCGTATGCTAAAAGTGCTGAAAGTGGGAAATCATGGTGGTAGAATCCTTTTTTAAGCAATCGGTGGTTTCAAGAAAATGGGTAAGAACGTTGTCGTACTGGGCACCCAATGGGGTGACGAAGGCAAAGGAAAGATTGTTGACCTTCTGACAGAGCGCGCTAAATACGTTGTGCGCTATCAAGGCGGCCATAATGCGGGTCATACGCTTGTCATCAACGGTGAAAAAACCGTTCTCCACTTAATTCCCTCTGGCATTCTGCGTGAAAACGTCACCAGCATCATCGGCAACGGTGTGGTGCTGTCTCCGGCTGCGCTGATGAAAGAGATGAAAGGTCTGGAAGAGCGCGGCGTCCCGGTACGTGAACGTCTGTTACTTTCTGAAGCCTGTCCGCTCATCCTGCAATATCACGTTGCAATGGATCTGGCGCGCGAAAAAGCGCGCGGCGCGAAGGCAATTGGCACCACCGGTCGCGGTATCGGTCCGGCTTATGAAGATAAAGTTGCGCGTCGCGGCCTGCGCGTAGGCGATCTGTTTGATAAACAAACCTTCGCCGTTAAGCTGAAAGAGATCGTTGATTTCTACAACTTCCAGCTGGTGCATTACTATAAAGAAGACGCGGTCGACTACGACACCGTACTGAACGATGTTATGGCTATCGCCGATATCCTGACCAGCATGGTGGTGGACGTGTCCGATCTGCTGGATAACGCGCGCAAGCGTGGCGACCTGATTATGTTTGAAGGCGCGCAGGGTACGCTGCTGGACATCGATCACGGCACCTATCCGTACGTGACCTCTTCCAACACCACCGCAGGTGGTGTAGCGACCGGTTCCGGTATCGGCCCGCGTTATGTGGATTACGTGCTGGGCATTATCAAGGCCTACTCAACGCGCGTTGGCGCTGGCCCGTTCCCGACCGAGCTGTTTGATGAAACCGGCGAGTTCCTGTGCGAAAAAGGCAATGAGTTCGGCGCGACAACGGGTCGCCGTCGTCGCACCGGCTGGCTGGACATCGTTGCCGTGCGCCGTGCGGTGCAGATCAACTCTCTGTCCGGCTTCTGCATGACCAAACTGGATGTGCTGGACGGTCTGAAAGAAGTTAAAATCTGCGTCGGCTACCGGATGCCGGACGGCCGCGAAATGACCACCACGCCGCTGGCGGCTGAAGGCTGGGAAGGCATTGAGCCGATTTATGAAACCCTGCCGGGCTGGAGCGAAAGCACCTTTGGCGCGAAATCTGTCGATGCGCTGCCGCAGACGGCACGTGATTACATTAAGCGTGTTGAAGAGCTGACGGGCGTGCCGGTTGATATTATCTCGACCGGGCCGGATCGTAGCGAAACCATGATCCTGCGTCACCCGTTTGACGCCTGATTACGTAAAGGCCGGACCCTGTCCGGCCTTTGTCTTCTGTGTTATAACAGGCCCCGATCTTTATTCCCGTCCTTTTTGCTTACCGCTTTTCCTGAATCCGGCTTGCTTAAAAAATTGCCCTGAAACAGATGGGCTGGTTTATCATCATTAAATAATAATTATGCTAAACGGATGAAATTCACCGGAAATTCACCGAGGTTAATGTGCAACTGACAAGCTTTACCGATTTTGGCCTGCGCGCGTTGATTTATATGGCGTCGCTACCGGCCGGACAGATGACTAATATTACTCAGGTTACCGATACCTATGGCGTATCACGCAACCATATGGTCAAAATCATTAACCAACTGAGTCGTCTGGGCTATGTC
>NZ_CALNWY010000021.1 GCF_940807255.1 Mixta sp. Marseille-Q2659
GACCAGACCAGACCAGACCAGACCAGACCAGACCAGCACCGTTCTGCTTTATAACCATCCTCTCTTCTTTTCCTGCTATTAATTTCCTTTTTGCTTTCTTGTATGAAACATTTTCAATTTCTGGCTGAAACCTCGACATTTTCACTGCATCACGCTATCTTCGGGCATCTGGATGTCTAAACGTATAAACGTATGTAGTGAGGAAGAGAGGCTATGCCAATTCGGGTGCCCGATGAATTACCAGCCGTAAACTGTTTACGCAACGAAAATGTGTTCGTTATGACCCATTCTCGCGCCAGCGTTCAGGAAATCCGACCGCTTAAGGTGCTGGTATTAAACCTGATGCCAAAAAAGATCGAGACGGAAAACCAGTTTTTACGTCTGCTCTCTAACTCCCCGTTACAGATAGATATTCAATTGCTGCGCATCGACAGCCGTGAATCCCGCAACACGCCAATGGAGCATCTCAATAACTTCTACTGCAACTTTGAAGATATCGAGCATGATAACTATGACGGACTCATCGTTACCGGCGCGCCTTTAGGGCTGGTAGATTTTCATGATGTCGCGTACTGGCCGCAAATAGAGCGTGTTTTGCACTGGGCGAAAGAACACGTCACTTCAACGTTATTTGTCTGTTGGGCGGTACAGGCGGCACTCAATATTCTGTACGGCATACCGAAACAGACCAGAGCGACGAAATTATCGGGCGTTTATGAACATCAGACGCTGCATCCTCACGCATTATTAACGCGTGGTTTTGATGACACCTTTCTTGCGCCGCACTCACGCTATGCTGATTTTCCTGCGCAGCTGATTCGGGATTACACCGATCTGGAGATCTTCGCCGAATCAGAGCAGGCCGGGCCTTATCTGTTGGGCAGTAAAGATAAACGGTTAGCCTTCGTTACCGGCCATCCTGAATATGATGCGCTTACCCTGGCCGGTGAATTCCAGCGCGACAGGGAAGCGGGGCTCAATCCGGTGGTTCCCTGGAACTATTTCCCACAGGACAATCCTGAACTGCCGCCGCGCGCCAGCTGGCGCAGCCATGGCAATTTGCTGTTTTCCAACTGGCTTAACTATTACGTTTACCAGATCACGCCATACGACTTACGTCGTATGAATCCCACGCTTGAGTAAAAGATAATATTCAGTGCATGAGTCGGATAAAAACTATGCCAGACTGTGCGGCAGACAGCAGACATAATAATCAGAACAGGTGAAGCAAGAGTGAGTAACAGAATCGACGCGCTGCATCAGCAGCTGGCGCAGCGCATTATGGTGCTGGATGGCGGAATGGGCACCATGATCCAGAGCTATCGACTGGAAGAGCAGGATTATCGGGGCGAGCGTTTCGCTGACTGGGCCAGCGATCTTAAAGGCAACAATGACCTGCTGGTACTGACCCAGCCAGACATTATTCGCGCTATCCATAATGCCTATCTTGAAGCTGGCGCTGACATTCTGGAAACCAACACTTTCAACGCGACCACCATTGCAATGGCGGACTACCATATGGAGTCGCTGTCGGCAGAGATTAACTACGAGGCGACAAAGCTGGCGCGCGCCTGCGCTGATGAGTGGAGTGCAAAGACGCCGCATCGCCCGCGCTACGTTGCTGGTGTGCTTGGCCCAACGAACCGCACCTGTTCCATTTCCCCTGATGTTAACGATCCCGCGTTCCGTAACGTTACCTTTAATCAGCTGGTGACGGCCTATCGTGAATCGACGCGCGCGCTGGTTGAAGGTGGCGCGGATATCATCATGATCGAAACCATCTTTGACACGTTGAACGCCAAAGCTGCTGTTTTCGCGATTCAAAGTGAATTTGAGGCGTTAGGGGTTACGCTGCCGCTGATGATTTCCGGCACCATTACCGATGCCTCTGGCCGCACGCTATCCGGCCAGACAACCGAAGCTTTTTACAACTCTTTGCGTCATGCGGAACCGCTCTCTTTTGGACTGAACTGTGCGCTGGGCCCGGATGAGTTGCGTCAGTACGTTGCGGAAATGTCGCGTCTGGCGGAATGCTACGTGACCGCCCATCCTAACGCTGGTTTACCCAACGCCTTTGGTGAATACGATCTGGACGCGCAAATCATGGCGGAGCAGATCGGCGAATGGGCGCAGGCCGGCTTTCTGAACATTGTCGGCGGCTGCTGCGGCACCACACCCGCGCACATTGCCGCTATCGCTCAGGCTGTAGAAGGCGTAGCGCCGCGTCAATTGCCAAAGGTTCCGGTTGCCTGTCGCCTTTCTGGTCTGGAGCCATTGAACATCGGCGCGGAAACGCTGTTTGTGAATGTCGGCGAACGTACCAACGTCACCGGTTCAGCAAAGTTTAAGCGGCTCATCAAAGAAGAGAAATACAGCGAAGCGCTGGATGTCGCGCGGCAGCAGGTTGAAAGCGGCGCGCAAATCATCGACATCAATATGGATGAAGGGATGCTCGACGCCGAGGCAGCGATGGTGCGCTTCCTGAATCTGATCGCTGGCGAGCCGGACATTGCGCGCGTGCCGATTATGATCGACTCCTCGAAATGGGAGGTGATTGAAAAAGGGCTGCAGTGCATTCAGGGCAAAGGTATCGTCAACTCTATCTCGATGAAAGAGGGCGTGGATGCCTTTATTCATCACGCACGGCTGGTGCGTCGCTATGGCGCGGCAGTGGTGGTAATGGCGTTTGATGAAGTGGGCCAGGCCGATACGCGCGCCCGTAAAATTGAAATCTGTCGGCGGGCGTATCGCATTCTCACGAAAGAGGTTGGCTTTCCGCCGGAAGACATTATTTTTGACCCAAACATTTTCGCCGTGGCGACCGGCATTGAGGAACATAACAACTACGCCATGGACTTTATCGGCGCCTGCGAGGACATCAAACGCGAGCTGCCACATGCGCTTATCTCTGGCGGCGTTTCCAACGTCTCCTTCTCTTTCCGCGGCAACGATCCGGTACGTGAAGCGATCCATGCCGTCTTCCTTTATTACGCCATTCGCAACGGCATGGATATGGGCATCGTTAACGCCGGTCAGCTGGCGATTTACGACGATCTGCCCGCCGAGCTACGCGATGCGGTAGAGGATGTCATTTTAAACCGGCGCGGCGACAGCACCGAGCGTCTGCTGGAACTGGCGGAAAAATATCGAGGCAGCAAGGCGGAAGATGACAGCACCAAACCGCAGGCGGAATGGCGCAGTTGGGATGTGGCGAAACGGCTGGAGTATTCGCTGGTTAAAGGCATTACTGAATTTATTGAAGAAGATACCGAAGCGGCGCGTCTGGCAGCGGATAAACCCATTGAAGTGATCGAAGGGCCGCTTATGGCGGGCATGAACGTCGTTGGCGATCTGTTCGGTGAAGGGAAAATGTTCCTGCCGCAGGTAGTGAAATCGGCGCGCGTAATGAAACAGGCGGTCGCCTGGCTGGAGCCTTATATTCAGGCCAGCAAAGCGGTCGGCAGCACCAACGGCAAAATCGTGCTGGCCACGGTAAAAGGCGACGTGCATGACATTGGCAAAAACATTGTTGGCGTCGTCTTGCAGTGTAATAACTACGAAATCATCGATCTTGGCGTGATGGTGCCAACGGAAAAAATCCTGAAAACCGCGCGCGATGAAAAGGCAGATATTATCGGCCTGTCGGGACTGATTACGCCGTCGCTGGATGAGATGGTCAACGTGGCAAAGGAGATGGAGCGCCAGGGCTTTACGCTGCCGCTGCTGATCGGTGGCGCTACCACCTCTAAAGCGCATACCGCCGTAAAAATCGAACAGAACTATAGCGGGCCAACGGTTTACGTGCAGAACGCTTCACGCACCGTTGGTGTGGTCTCCGCGCTGCTGTCGCCTGTGCAACACGATGAGTTTGTCGCGCGTACGCGCAAAGAGTATGAAACGGTACGCATTCAGCACGGCCGTAAAAAGCCGCGCACGCCGCCGGTTACCCTGCAGGCCGCGCGCGAAAATGATTTCGCCTTTGACTGGGAGCAGTACACGCCGCCGGTGGCGCATCGCCTGGGCGTAAGCGAAGTCAAAGCCTCGATTGATACGTTGCGTAATTACATCGACTGGACGCCGTTCTTTATGACCTGGTCGCTGGCGGGCAAATATCCGCGCATCCTTGAAGATGAGGTGGTTGGTGAAGAAGCGCAGCGCCTGTTTGCCGACGCCAATGCGATGTTGGATCGGCTCAGCGCCGACGGCAGCCTGACGCCACGCGGCGTGGTCGGCATTTTCCCGGCGAATCGCGTCGGTGACGATATTGAAATCTATCGGGACGAATCGCGTTCGCAGGTGATTGCCGTCAGCCATCATTTACGTCAGCAGACGGAGAAGGTGGGATTCGCCAACTACTGTCTGGCGGATTTTGTAGCGCCGAAGGCCAGAGGTAAAGCGGATTATCTCGGCGCGTTCGCCGTTACTGGCGGCCTGGAGGAGGATGCGCTGGCGGAAGCCTGGGATCGTCAGCATGATGATTACAACAAAATCATGGTAAAGGCCTTGGCCGATCGGCTGGCGGAAGCTTTTGCGGAATATCTGCATGAACGGGTGCGTAAAGTTATCTGGGGCTACGCTGCGAATGAAAACCTCAGTAACGAGGAACTGATCCGGGAAAACTATCAGGGAATCCGTCCGGCGCCAGGCTATCCAGCCTGCCCGGAACATACTGAAAAAGCCACTATCTGGCAGCTGCTGGATGTCGAGCGTCATACTGGCATGAAGCTGACTGAATCCTTCGCCATGTGGCCTGGCGCGTCGGTTTCCGGCTGGTATTTCAGCCATCCTGACAGCCGTTATTTCGCCGTGGCGCAGCTACAGCGCGATCAAATTGAGGATTACGCCGCGCGTAAAGGGATGACGGTCAGCGAAGTTGAGCGTTGGCTGGCACCTCACCTTGGCTATGACGCCGATTGATTTCTCTGGAAAAAGGGATAAATGCCAGCCGCAGGGCTGGCAACGATCGCCCTGGTGAAGCAGCATCGGATTAACGGATTAACGGACTAACAGGTAAACGGGTAAAGGGGTAAATGGACTAACGGCTAATGCTGCCTGATGTGCAGCGTGCCCGAACGTCGGAAACACTTATTCTTTTTTCGCCGGAAACTTGCCGCAGATAAAGCACAGCTGTGATCAACTTTACTTCCCGCCTGGATCTATTGGTCTACATTTAATAGGTTCGTCCCCGCATTAACTCACCTGAAAAATAAGCCAAAATATGCCCCAGCGAAGTACGCCGGGGAAAAGAACCGCTTCATTTGCTGCTTTTCCCGCCGGGCTGGCAGCAAAGGTTATTGCAGCCCGGCGTGAAGGAGCAGAAATCTGTGTTAATCCTGTTGAATCTACTTTCCGCTGTCGCGCTGCTGGTTTGGGGAACGCATATTGTGCGTACCGGGATCATGCGCGTGTACGGCGCCGATTTGCGGCGCGTTCTCAGCCGCAGCGTAGAAAAGAAACCGATGGCCTTTATCGCCGGGATTGGCGTGACGGCGTTGGTTCAGAGCAGCAACGCGACCACGCTGCTGGTCACCTCCTTTGTCGCACAGAACCTGGTCGGCCTGACGCCAGCGCTGGTGATTATTCTCGGTGCCGATGTCGGTACCGCAATCATGGCTCGCGTACTGACCTTCGATCTCTCCTGGCTGTCGCCGCTGCTGATCTTTCTGGGCGTGGCCTTTTTTCTTGGGCGAAAACAAACGCGAGCAGGACAGTTAGGTCGCGCCAGCATTGGTCTTGGCTTGATTTTGCTGGCGTTACAGCTGGTGGTGGAAGCGGCGCGCCCGATTACCGAAGCATCTGGCGTTCAGGTTATTTTCTCTTCGCTGACCGGCGATATTATGCTCGATGCGCTTATTGGCGCGGTATTTGCCATTATCAGTTATTCCAGCCTGGCGGCGGTGTTGTTGACGGCAACGCTGACGGCGACCGGCGTTATCTCTTTTCAGGTTGCGCTCTGCCTGGTGATTGGTGCCAACCTCGGCAGCGGGCTACTGGCGATGCTGAACAACAGCGGATCCAACGCGGCGGGCAAACGCGTGGCCCTTGGCAGTCTGTTGTTTAAAGCAATTGGCTGTGTGCTGGTGCTGCCGTTTATTCATGTGCTGTCGCCGTGGCTGGATAAGTTACCGGTACAGGATCAAGAACTGGTGATCTTCTTCCACGTTTTCTACAACCTGATCCGCTGTCTGGTTATGGTGCCATTTGCCGAACCGATGGCGCGGCTGTGCAAAAGGCTGATCCGCGACGATCAGGAAAACGATACGCGCCTCAAGCCAAAACACCTCGACCGCAGCGCGCTGGATACGCCTGCGCTGGCGTTAGCTAACGCGGCGCGCGAAACGCTGCGCATGGGCGACGTGCTGGAGATGATGCTGGATAACTTTAACAAAGTGATGCACGGCGAGCCGCGTCAGGAGCGCGAGGTACGGCGGCTGGATGATGATGTGGACGTGCTGTATACCGCCATCAAGCTCTATCTGGCGCGCATGCCGAAGGAAGATTTGCCGGAGGAGGATTCACGCCGTTGGGCGGAGATTATCGAAACGGCGCTTAATCTTGAGCAGGCGGGCGATATTATCGAACGTATGAGCGGCGACGTAGCTGACAAATCGTTGGCTGCGCGTCGCGCCTTCTCGCCGGAGGGACTGAGATCGCTGGAGCAGCTGCAGGAACAATTGCTGAATAACCTGCGGCTGGCGCTGTCGGTCTTTTTGTCACGGGATATCGCCAGCGCAAAGCGCCTGCGCCGCGCCAAACATCGCTTTCGCATTATGAATCGTCGCTTTTCCCATGAGCATGTCGAACGGCTGCATCAGAAAAACGTGCAAAGTATTGAAACCAGCTCGCTGCATTTGGGACTGCTGGGCGATATGAAAAGGCTGAACTCGCTGTTCTGCGCTGTAGCCTACAGCGTACTGGAACAGCCGGATGATGAGCGGGACAAAGAGTGAAAAGCGGCCAGCCTGCGCGGCTGGCCGTCTCTGTTATTTTTTATCGACCGGTTTGCCGGACCAGTAACCCGCCAGCAGCGAGCCGGACAGGTTATGCCAGACGGAAAATAGCGCGCCGGGCAGCGCCGCGAGCGGAGAGAAGTAAAGCTTGCCCAGCGTGGCTGCCAGCCCGGAATTCTGCATGCCGACCTCCAGCGCCAGCGTGCGGCAGGTTGACTCATCAAAGCCGAACAGCTTGCCGCCCCAGTATCCGCCCAACAGACCAATGGCGTTATGGAGAATAACCGCGGCAATCACCACCAGACCCACCGAACCGATAAAGCTCTGGCTACCGGCCACCACGGCACTGATGATCAGCAGAATACAGATCATGGAAAATGCGGGCAGCCAGGGTTCGATGCGCTTCACCACGCGGTTCATGCTGTGATGCACAATCAGCCCCAGGCCAATAGGGATCACTACGATTTTAATAATGCTCAGCAGCATCCCGACCACGTCTACTTCAACGTGCGTATCCACATAAAAACGCGTCAGCAGCGGCGTGGCAAACACGCCAACCAGCGCTGACACCGAAGAGATGGTAACCGACAGCGCCACGTCGCCCTTGGCCAGATAGATCATCACGTTGGACGCGGTACCGCTGGCTACGCTGCCGACCAGAATCATGCCGGCTGCCAGATCGGGCGGCATCTGAAACAACTTCGCCAGCAGCCAGGCGGCCAGCGGCATCACCAGATAATGCAAAAAAGTGCCGGCGATGACCGGAGCCGGACGCACCAGCACGCGTTTAAAGTCATCAATATGCAGGGTGACGCCCATGCCGAACATAATCAGCATCAGCAGCCAAGAGACCCAGGGGCCGATGCCAGTAAACGTGCCGGGAGAGAAATAGGCCGCCACGGAGAGCAAAATAGCCCATACCGGGAACAGCCGGGTGATTTTGGCGAGCATAGCCAGACTTCCTTATTAGAATGTAATGTTGGTTTGCCAATAGACAGTTCGCCTTAAGCCCGGAACCTGAGCAAAAAGCGAACGGAAAATCATAGCATTACGGTCGTCTGGGTAAAGGGGCGACAGAACGCCGCCCGAAAAAGAGGATTTATTCCTTCGTTTGCAGCAGTCCGCGGTACAGCAGACCGCCAACCACGCCGCCAGCCAGCGGGATTAACCAGAACATCCAGAGCTGATTCAGCGCCCAGTCGCCCTGGAAAAGCGCGACGCCGGTACTGCGCGCCGGATTAACCGAGGTATTGGTCACCGGGATTGAGATGAGATGAATTAAGGTTAATGCCAGGCCGATAGCTATTGGCGCAAAGCCCGCAGGCGCACGTTTATCGGTCGCGCCCATAATAACAATCAGGAAAATCGCGGTCAGCACCGCCTCGATCAGCATACAGGCTTCCAGTGAGTAGCCACCCGGGGAATGTTCGCCGTAACCGTTGGCGGCAAAGCCGCTCGCGACCGCATCGAAACCAGGCTTACCGCTGGCGACCAGATAGAGGACGCAGCTTGCCGCAATCGCGCCCAGCACCTGAGCGGCAATATAAGGAATAACCTGCGCCAGGCTGAAACGGCCGCCCGCCCACAGACCCAGCGTGACCGCCGGATTAAAATGACCGCCTGAAATATGGCCTACCGCGTAAGCCATCGTCAGCACGGTTAAACCAAACGCCAGCGCCACGCCGGTAAAACCGATCCCTAATTCCGGCCAGCCTGCCGCCAGCACCGCACTTCCGCATCCCCCTAATACCAAAACAAATGTTCCCAAAAATTCCGCCATTAATTTACGCATGTAAAAACCTCACTCTTATTATGTTTAAGCGAGGCGCATTATCTTTTTCTGCAATAAGTCTGCAATCGCTAAAACGCGTTAACAGCACCTGCATCAATATATGGCTAATATTCGAGACAGGTCCTGTAAGAAACGTCGCAAGCAAAGCGGGGCGGGAGAAGCAATACGTGCAGGTGAACAACAAAATGCCGGGCTTTTGGCCCGGCATTAATTCACTATTTTAAGCGATTATAGCGCCGCGTGTGCGCAACCTGAGTCAGCATTTGAACAGATTATGGTGCAGCGTACGCACCACCTGTTCGGCATCGTTGCCGGGCACTAAAAAGCAGAGATTGTAGCTGCTGGCGCCGTAACAGATCATGCGCAGATTGAAAGGTTCCAGCACGCCGAATACCTCTTTTCCCACGCCGCACGCCTGCGACAGCTTATTGCCAATGAGCGCGATCAGCGCCAGGTTCTCTTCCACTTCAACCCGACAGAGCGAGGAAAGTTCGGTCAGTAGCGCCTGCGTCAACAGGCTGTCGCCGGTGGAGGTTGAGCCGGTAGTATCCAGCGTCAGCGCCACGCTGACTTCAGACGTGGTAATCAGATCGACCGAAATATGATGGCGCGCCAGAATGGCAAACACCTCGGCCAGAAAGCCACGCGCATGCAGCATATTCAGGCTGTGTAAGGTCAGCAGCGTCTGTTTGCGGCGTAGCGCCAGCGCCCTGAACAGCGGAGGATTTTCCGTTTCATTACAGACCAGCGTTCCACCTGCTGCCGGATCCTTGCTGGAGCCGACAAACACCGGAATATCATTACGTACCGCAGGCAGCAGCGTGGCCGGATGCAACACTTTCGCGCCAAAGGTCGCCATCTCCGCTGCTTCTTCAAAAGTAATTTTATCGATGCGCTGCGCCGCCGGAACGATACGCGGATCGGTGGTGTAAATACCCGGCACGTCGGTCCAGATATCAATACGCTGGGCCTGCAACGCCTCGCCCAACAGCGCGGCGGTATAATCGCTGCCGCCGCGACCCAGCGTCGTAGTGCGGCCGTTGGCTTCGCTGCCGATAAAGCCCTGGGTGATGATCAGCGCCTTTTCCAGCCGGGGACGCAGTTGCTGTTGGCTCAGTTCGGCCAGCGCGCTCACGTCCGGTTCGGCGCGGCCAAAACGATCGTTGGTGCGCATAATTTTGCGCACGTCGAACCATTCGGCCGCGACATGACGTTCACGCAGAATTTCGACAAACAGCAGGGAGGACATCAGCTCGCCATGGCTAACCAGCTCATCGGTCAACGCCGCTGAAGGGTTAAGCGCCGCCGTTTCCGCCAGCATGGCAATATTTTCCAGCATGCGGTCGATCTCTTCGCGGATCACTTCCGGCTGCTGCAGGCGATCGACAATGGCGTACTGAATAGTACGAATGTCATTGAGCAGGGCATCGCGCTGCGGCGGCTGGTGGCCTTCGGCCAGCGCCACCAGCAAATTAGTGATGCCAGCGGAGGCGGACAGCACCACCAGACGCACATTAGCATTGGACAGCACCACATCGGCGCTACGGTTCATCGCGGTAAAGTCGGCGACGCTGGTGCCGCCGAATTTGGCGACTATCACTTCAGATTGCAACATAGATACCCCGTGTCAGGTTAAATTCCATCAGCCTTGGCACAAGGGAAGAGCAGAAACGGGGCAGACGTAGAGAGGACAACTACGATCACCCAGAAGCGCCCCACCTTGCGGCGCGTCCGACTGTCGCACGCGCCTGGTGACAACCCAGGGGATTCAGCCCCTGTAGTCGACATTTTTTCTGCCGTGGAAAAAACGCCTCGGCGTCGCTCCCCCTGATGTGTCTTCACCGGATACGGCTCCTCTGACACACTACCTGGGCGACGCGCCTCTTCTGGCCTGCGCACTGCTGCGCAAGTAACCGCTTACAAATATCGGGTTCTCGCGCCGCTGTCAACGGCTGGCATTTGAAGAATTCTCATTTTGTACCAGCGCAATCAGCGTACAGGGCGCCTCTGGCGGCGCCGAATTGCCTAAAATCTCCAGCTTTCCGCTCTCTTTTAACGCAAACAGCGGAATTACGCCGGGATGCTTTTCCAGATAATCGAGCCAGCCAAAATTTTCCGTCAGCTGGGTGGCTTTGATAATGGCGCCCTTTGCCAACAGCGCGCTGAGGTGGGAATAGGTTTGCTCGGCGCCGAAGAGAGTTTCATGGCGGCGGAAACGCGGGCTTTCGGTATCGCGCCGGCCCGCCAGCGTAGAGCCGGAACGGATAGAGGCGACTTTGCCCGCGCCGAAAATATGGCTGAAGTGATAAACGCCCAGCGCGTTTTGATGGCGATTCGGCGAAAGCGCCAGTACCTGGGCAATATCGCTCAGATCAAGGTAGTTCTCCGCATGTTCCGACCAGGCATTGCCGTAATAAGCTGGGATGCCGTCCATGCGCGCCTGACGATAATATTCCCAACTGCTGTCGGTGAGCATCACCGGAATATTGAGCCGCTGAAGCGCCAGCGCCAGCGCGCGCGCCACGGCGTTAGCGCCGATAATCAGCACGCCGCGCGGTTTTTGTTGCTGAACGCGCAACCAGCGGGCAAAGGGCGCGCTGGTCAGGCTCTGCAATACCACGGTGCCGATAATTATCGCAAACACCACCGTGACCAGACGATCCGCCTGCTGATAGCCGCTGCGCGCCAGCGTCAGGGCAAACAGCGAACTCACCGCCGCCGCCACAATGCCGCGCGGCGCAATCCAGCTCAACAGCACGCGGTCGCGCCAGTGCAGCGATAAGCCCCAGGTCGAAAAGGCGATACAGAGCGGCCGGGCGATAAACTGTACCACCAGCAGTACCGCTATCAGCGGCCAGCCCAGCGCCAGCAGCGCATGAATATCGAGCCGCGCGGCCAGAATAATAAACAGGCCGGAAATCAGCAGCGCCGACAGCTCCTCTTTAAAGGCGATAATGTCGCGTAAATCGACGTCGCGCATATTCGCCAGCCAGATGCCCATCACGGTTACGGTCAGCAAGCCTGATTCGTCCGCCAGCGCATTAGAAACGCCGAAGGTAGTCAGCACAATCGCCAGCACGCCAAAATTTTGCAGGTAGCCCGGCAGCCAGACGCGTTTTAGCGCCACGCCCAACAGCCAGCCGGCCAGCGCGCCGACGCTCAATCCGACTGCCGCCGTTACGCCTAGCGTCCAGAGCAAATGCGATAACGATTCAGCATGCTGACGCAGCACAATGAATTCAAATACCAGCAGGGTAAAAATAGCGCCCACTGGATCGATGACGATGCCTTCCCAGCGCAGAACCTGATTAATCGCGGCATTGGGGCGCACGACGCGCATTAGCGGTGCAATCACCGTTGGGCCGGTAACCACCGTTACCGCGCCAACCAGCGCCGCCAGTTCCGGCGGAAAATCCAGCAGCAGCCAGCAGGCGAGGCTGATAATGACAAAAGTGATCGGCATCCCAATGACTATCAGGTTGCGCACCACGCCGCCGAGACCGCGAATTTCATCGATGCGCAGCGTTAGCGCGCCTTCGAAAAGAATAATGGCGACCGACAGCGAAACCAGCGGGAACAGTAGATCGCCGAACAGCGCATCAGGCTGCAAAACATGGGTTATCGGGCCCAGTATGATTCCGAAAACCAACAGCGGTAAAATCGCTGGAAGCCGCAGTAACCAGGCGATCCACTGGGCTATCAGCGAGCTGAAGCCAATGATCACCAGTAATAACGGAGCAGAGAGCGGCATAAAAATTTTTCCTTTCAAGGGTAAGAATCGTCATACTGAAATACCTGGCGGCCATCATTGCCGCAGCCTGAATTATAATGAGTCCCGGGCAAAGGGTGAGAAAATGCCAGCGAGCGCTCACCGCTTCGATAGTCGTAACCTGTTGCAGGAAAAGGAAAGTGAGTCACGGTCAACAGGTAAGATGACGTCCGGTCAGAATTACGGTTGTTAAAACATAAGAGTGTTGCCATGAAAAATATCAATCCGACGCAAACCGCTGCCTGGCAGGCCTTGCAGCAGCATTACGAACAGATGAAAGATGTGCGCATTGCTGACCTGTTTGCCAAAGACAGCGATCGTTTTGCGAAATTCTCCGCCACCTTTGACGACCAGATGCTGGTGGATTTCTCAAAAAACCGCATCACTTCTGAAACCCTGGAAAAGCTACAGGCGCTGGCGAAAGAAACTGACCTGGCGGGCGCGATTAAGTCGATGTTCTCCGGCGAGAAGATCAACCGCACGGAAGATCGCGCGGTGCTGCACATCGCGCTGCGTAACCGTAGCAACACGCCAATTCTGGTTGACGGCAAAGATGTGATGCCGGAAGTGAACGCGGTGCTGGAGAAGATGAAATCCTTCTCTGAGCGCATCATCGGCGGCGAGTGGAAAGGTTACACCGGCAAGCCGATTACCGACGTGGTTAACATCGGTATCGGCGGTTCCGACCTCGGCCCGTACATGGTGACCGAAGCGCTGCGCCCGTACAAAAACCATCTGAACATGCACTTTGT
This sequence comes from Mixta sp. Marseille-Q2659, assembly GCF_940807255.1. GTDB lineage: Bacteria > Pseudomonadota > Gammaproteobacteria > Enterobacterales > Enterobacteriaceae > Mixta. The sequence goes on from NZ_CALNWY010000021.1 coordinate 13,264, forward strand.
TTCCAACGTTGACGGCACCCATATCGCCGAAACGCTGAAAAAAGTCAGCCCGGAAACCACGCTGTTCCTGGTGGCGTCAAAAACCTTCACCACCCAGGAAACCATGACCAACGCCCACAGCGCGCGCGACTGGTTCCTGAAAGCGGCGGGCGATGAGCAGCATGTAGCGAAACACTTTGCCGCGCTTTCCACCAATGCCAAAGAAGTGACTAAATTTGGTATCGATACCGCCAACATGTTTGAGTTCTGGGACTGGGTTGGCGGCCGTTATTCTCTGTGGTCGGCGATTGGTCTGTCCATCATCCTGTCCGTAGGCTTTGACAATTTCGTGCAGCTGCTGAGCGGCGCGCATGCGATGGATAAGCACTTCGCAGAAACTCCGGCGGAACAGAACTTGCCGGTACTGCTGGCGCTGATCGGCATCTGGTACAACAACTTCTTCGGTGCCGAAACCGAAGCGATCCTGCCGTATGACCAGTATATGCACCGCTTTGCTGCTTATTTCCAGCAGGGCAACATGGAGTCCAACGGTAAGTATGTCGATCGCAACGGCAATCCGGTTGATTACCAGACTGGCCCGATTATCTGGGGCGAGCCGGGCACCAACGGTCAGCATGCGTTCTATCAGCTGATCCATCAGGGCACCAAGCTGATCCCGTGCGACTTTATCGCGCCGGCCATCACCCATAACCAGCTGGGCGATCATCACGCGAAACTGCTCTCTAACTTCTTCGCGCAGACCGAAGCGCTGGCGTTCGGTAAATCACGTGAAGTGGTCGAAAAAGAGTTTGCCGATGCCGGTAAAGATGCCAAATCCGTAGAACACGTCGCGCCGTTTAAAGTGTTTGAGGGCAACCGTCCGACAAACTCCATTCTGCTGCGTGAAATTACGCCGTACAGCCTGGGTGCGCTGATTGCACTGTATGAACACAAAATCTTCACGCAGGGCGCAATCCTCAACATCTTCACCTTCGATCAGTGGGGCGTTGAGCTGGGCAAACAGCTGGCTAACCGTATCCTGCCTGAGCTGGAAGGCGCAGAGAAAGTCACCAGCCATGACAGTTCGACTAATGGTCTGATCAATCTCTACAAAGCCTGGCGTTAAGCGAAGCCGGTCTAAAACAGGGCGCCCTGCGGGGCGCCTTTTTTATGAGGTGGTCAAAGAGGCTATTATCAGAAACTATTTTTGCGACTGCTGTGGCGTTTTCGTTGCTGAATAGTAGCGAAACTGATTATTTTGCTCTAAGCATTTTCTTAAAATGTCGATTAGCGCCGAAAATTAACGCAGGATTAGTCCTAAACGGCTCTGGTTAAAATTGGGTCTAAAAAGAAAGAGTTAACAACTTAATTATTTGAAAATAAAACATAATAATGAAATTAATAGTTTAAAAATTACTTTATTAGGTTAATATTCATTCAAAAATCATATGAAATTAAAATAATCTAATTTTCCTCATTTAATTGGCATTATATTTTATTAATTTGATGTTATTTAGTTTTAAAAAGAACAAATATTTATTTTATCCAGCATAAAACACCACAAAAAACGTCCTGCCTGCTGCCCTCTTTATATCCTGATTTCTGGTAATTTGTTGCCCTATACTGGAGCCGCCTGAAACCATCCAGGCAGATAATCCATTCATTTCATGAAGGAAACTTCAGTATGAAAAAAATCGTTTGTGCCACAGCGGCTGCGCTGTTTCTGGCCTCAGGTTCGGCTGCATTTGCCGCTCCGGTTGAAGCTGGTGCCGCAGCGGGTGCTGAAGCGGGAGCTATCTCCGCCGGCAGCACCACCGCCGTGGGTATCGGCGCCGTCGGCGCGCTGTTAGGTGTCGGTTTAGCGGCATCCGGCGGCGGCGATGGAACCAATACCGGTACCACCACCACGACAACGACCAGTACCACCCGCTAAGGCGGTTTTTAATCATAACCACACGCCCGTGTGGTTATTTTCTGATTTGGCAGACTTCACACAGGGATACACAGGTGCGCCATATTCCATTGCTGTTTCTTTGCCTGCTGCTGCAAGCGTGTACAACAACGCAACAGGGGCTGGTTGATACCGCGAAGCTGGCGGTCATGGGCCCGGACGATGTGACCGTTGCGGATGAAGAGATAGCCTCCTTACCGTACGCCAGCATGTATTTACGCATTAATGACGGTCAGCGCATCTTCCTGGTGCTGGGCTATGCCGAAAACGGCCAGCAAAAATGGATAACGCAGGATCGGGCGATGCTGGTAACGCAAAACGGGCGTCTGGTTAAAACTCTGGGGCTGAGCGATCACCTGCTGGAAGTGAGTAATCTGGCGCAGGACCCGCTGGCGCATCCGCTGCAACTTCGTGATGACGCAGGCTGGACGCGCATAATGAGCTGGACGGAAAACGGTCAACTGCGTTCGGCCACGCTCACTTCGCGCTTCAGTCGTGGTCGGGATGAGGTGCTGAAACTTGGCGGCCATGAGATTGCCTGCCGCGTCTGGCATGAAACCATCACCAGCGCGGCAAACGGTGCCGAATGGCAAAACACCTTCTGGATTGACGCCCTGAGCGGCGAAATCCGTCAGAGCGCGCAGCGGGTGGGAGCGGATACGCTGCCGGTTGAAATCACCATTCTGAAGCCAGCCAAATCATGAAAAAGATGCACTTTTTAGCGGGCCTGGTTGCCTGCCTGTCATTTAACGCGCTGGCGGATAGCCAGGTTACCGTTTACTACCCTGATTCAGCGCAAACAGCCGTGGTCAGCCATGCGCAGACGCTGTCGCAGCTGCTTGCCAGTCCGGCGTTGGCGAATCGTAGCTGGTGGCCCGGCACGGTTATTGCGGAGCCGCTGGCGACGGCAGCGGCGCAACAGCAGTACCAGCAAACGCTGGCGCGGTTGCGCGCCTGGACAGCCAGCGAGGAGGGCGAGCGGGCGGCGGCGATCAATGCCGTTATTCAGCAGCTGACGCCGGTGCGGGTGACCGGACGGCAGTTCACCTCGCTCGATCCTGACTGGATCCGCCTGCGCCCTGAAGCGAATCGTCGGCTGGAGGGAGAATACAGCCTGTATACCCTGCAACGGCCCGACAGCATTATGTTGCTGGGCGCTATCGCCGGTAGTGGCAAAGCTGCATGGCAACCGGGGCGCGATACGCGTGATTATCTGGCCGGTCATGCACGTCTGAGCGGCGCGGAACGCAATATCGCGATCGTTATCGCGCCTGACGGATCTACTCAGGAAGCGCCGGTCGCTTACTGGAACCATCGTCACGTGGAAGTCGCGCCGGGCAGCATCATTTACCTCGGCTTTTCTTCCTGGGCGCTGCCGGACGAATACCGTGACCTTAACCAGCAAATCATCTCTGTTTTGACGCACCGGATCCCTGACTGATGAAAACAAAAATGCTTCTCAGCCTGCTCGCTGTGTCCGTCGCGTCTGCCTGTCAGGCTCAGGCGGCGACCTGGGGCGAACCCATTGGCCCGTCACAATCAGATTTCGGCGGCGTCGGCCTGATGCAGGTGCCAACGGCGCGCATGGCGAAAGAGGGCGAATTCAGCCTTAACTACCGTGATAACGATCAGTATCGTTTCTATTCCGCATCGCTGATGCTGTTTCCCTGGCTGGAAACTACCGTGCGCTATACCGATGTACGCACGCGCCTTTACAGCCGGGTTGAAGGCTTTAGCGGTGATCAAAGCTATAAAGACAAAGCCTTCGATCTGAAGCTGCGGCTGTGGCAGGAAGGCTACTGGCTGCCGGAAGTGGCCGTAGGAACGCGCGATCTGGGCGGGACCGGACTGTTCGACAGCGAATATCTGGTCGCCACCAAAGCCTGGGGACCGCTCGATTTTACGCTGGGAATCGGCTGGGGCTACCTTGGCAACAGCGGTAATATCAAAAACCCGTTCTGCTCTTATGACGATAAATTCTGTCATCGTCGTACCGGTTTCGGATCGGCGGGATCGGTAAACGGCGACGATCTCTTTAAAGGCCCGGCATCGATCTTCGGCGGTATCGAATACCAGACGCCGTGGCAGCCGCTGCGTCTGAAACTGGAGTATGAAGGCAACGATTATCAGGGCGACTATGCCGGCCGTCTGGAACAGCGTAGCAAGGTCAACGTGGGGGCGATTTATCGTCTGACCGACTGGGCCGACATTAATGCCAGCTACGAGCGCGGCAATACCTTCACCTTCGGCTTTACGCTGCGCACCAATTTCAATGCGCTGCATACCAACCATCTCGACAGTAAAAAACCGAGCTATCAGCCTAATCCGCAGCCGGAAATCCTGCAGCATACGGTAGCGGCCAACCAGCTGACGCAGCTGAAATATAACGCCGGGCTGGATGCGCCAAATCTGCAGGTTAAAGATCGCACGCTCTACGTGACCGGTGAGCAATATAAGTACCGCGATACGCAGGAAGGCGTTGACCGCGCAAATATCATTTTGATGAATAACCTGCCGGAGAATATCGATACGTTGCGCGTTACCCAAACGCGCTACAACCTGCCGCAGGTCACCACCGAAACCCGCGTTAGCAGCCTGCGCCAGCAGCTGGAAGGCTATCCGCTGGGGCACGAGCAGCCGCTGGAACAGCGCCGCATCGATCCGGTCGATCCGGGCAAAACCGAGCAGGGTTACTATATCGAAAAAGGGCGCTTCAGCTACGGCCTCTCGCCGGTACTGAATCAGTCGGTCGGCGGCCCGGAAAGCTTTTATATGTATCAGGCGGGCGTCAACGCCAATGCCGATTACTGGCTGACGCAGCATCTGCTGGTGGGCGGCGGCGTGTTTGCCAACCTCGCCAACAACTACGACAAATTCAACTACGACGGTCGCCCAATCGACTCCTCGCTACCGCGCGTGCGCACCCATATCCGCGACTATGTGAAAAATAACGTCTACGTGAATAACCTACAGGCGAACTGGTTCCAGTCATTTGGCAACGGCTTTTATGGTCAGATGTACGGTGGTTATCTGGAGACGATGTACGGCGGCGTGGGCGCTGAAGTGCTGTACCGTCCGCTCGATGCCAGCTGGGCAGTGGGCGTCGATGCCAACTACGTGAAGCAGCGTGACTGGGACAACATGATGAAGTTCACCAACTACAAGGTGCCGACCGGTCATCTGACCGCTACTGGCAGCCGTGGTTTATGAACAACGTGCTGGTGAAAATGAGCGTCGGCGAATACCTGGCGAAAGATAAGGGCGGTACCATCGACGTCTCGAAACGCTTCGACAGCGGCGTAACCGTCGGCGCGTACGCCACCTTAACCAACGTCTCCGGCGATGAGTATGGCGAAGGTGACTTTACCAAAGGTTTTTATATTTCGGTGCCGATGGATCTGTTCACTGTCACCCATAACCGTGGCCGCGCTCAGGTTAACTGGACACCGCTGACGCGCGACGGCGGCCAGATGCTGGGCCGTAAATATCAGCTGTACGATATGACCAGCGATCGCGATATTCATTTCCGCTAACCGCATCATTGCTTATCATTTGCTCAACGCCCTGGCTTTTGTCAGGGCGTTTTTTTTACGCTGGCTATACTGTGATCCTGGTCACATTCTGTCATGATGCTGATACGGCATTCGCCGGAAACATCGCATCGCAAAGGATACGAATAATGATGAGTGGAAAAATTATTGCCGCTGTTTTGCAGTGGGTATTAAACGTAGGCCTGCTTATTCTGGGCGTTATTTTAATCGTCTTTCTGGGCAAAGAGACGATTCATCTGGCCAATGTATTACTCAATACCGGTGAGGCGGCTTCCGCTTATTTGCTAGTGGAAGGTATCGTGATTTGGTTTCTTTATTTCGAGTTCATTGCGCTTATCGTGAAATATTTCCAGTCGGGCTACCATTTTCCGCTGCGCTATTTCGTCTATATCGGCATTACCGCCATTATTCGCCTGATTGTTGTCGATCATAAAAATCCGTTTGATACGCTCTGCTATTCCGCCGCCATTTTAATTCTGGTGGTTACGCTATGGCTGGCGAACAGCAACCGGCTGAAGCGCGAATAAAAAAAGGCGGCCAACGGGCCGCCAGAATATACACAGGGAACAACATAGCAGTGGCAATAACAACAAAGGCAACAAAAACAACAATGGCAATAAAAAACGGTTAACCCTTCACGCCGCCCGCGGTCAGGCCGCTAACCAGCCAGCGCTGGGCCAGCAGGAACACCAGCGTAATCGGCAGCGCCGACAGCACCGCGGCGGCGGCAAAATCACCCCACAGATAGTTCTGCGGATTCAGATACTGCTGCATCCCAACCGCCAGCGTGTAACTGTTCACATCACGCAATAGCAGCGACGCAACCGGCACTTCCGTCACGGCGGCGATGAAAGACAAAATAAATACCACGGCGAGAATCGGCACGGAGAGCGGCAACAGAATCAAGCGGAAAGCCTGCCATGGCGTCGCGCCATCCAGCGCTGCTGCTTCCTCCAGCGAACCGTCGATGGTTTCAAAATAGCCTTTAATCGTCCAGACGTGTAACGCGATACCGCCGAGGTAGGCAAAGATCAGCCCGGCATGGGTATTCAGGCCGATAAAAGGAATGTACTGCCCTAAACGGTCGAACAGAGCGTACAGGGCTACCAGCGAAAGTACAGCGGGAAACATCTGAAATATAAGCATTCCTTTCAGCAGCGTCGCCTTACCGCGAAATCGCATACGAGCAAAAGCATAGGCGCAGGTTGTGGAAAGCGCAACAATACCAATTGCAGTAATGGCCGCCACTTTTACCGAGTTCCACAGCCACAGCAGCACCGGAAATGGCGGCGGCGTTACGTTGCCGTTTTCATGCGTAACCGACATGCCGAGCGCCAGCTTCCAGTGATCCCAGGAGATATGCTCCGGCAACAGGCTGCCGATGGCATAGTTGCCGGGACGTAGCGAAATCGCCAGCACCATTAATAGCGGATACATGATCAGCGCGATAAAGCCGAGCAGCAGCAGGTGCGTAAGCGCCAAGCGCAGCTTTTGTGATTTAGGGGTAACCATCGCCATGTTTCGCTCCTTAATCCGTTTTAATGCGGGTGAAACGCAGGTTAAACAGCGCCAGCGCGCCAACCAGCAGGAAGATCAGCGTGGCGATTGCCGCTGCCAGGCCGAAGTCCTGTCCGCCGCCGCCTTCAAAGGCGATGCGCCACGTATAGCTCACCAGCAGATCGGTATAGCCCGCCGGCGTCGTGGTGCCCAGGCGATCCGGGCCGCCGTCGGTCAGCAGCAGAATCAGCACAAAGTTATTAAAGTTAAAGGCGAAGCTGGCAATCATCAGCGGCGTCAGCGGTTTGATCAGCAGCGGCAGCGTAATGCGGAAGAAATTCTGCATCGGCGTGGCGCCGTCCAGCGCTGAGGCTTCGTAGAGATCGTCCGGTATCGCCTTCAGCAGCCCCATACAGAGAATCATCATGTAAGGGTAGCCAAGCCAGGTGTTGACGATAACCAGCATGGTGCGCGCCATCGCCGGATCGCTGAACCAGGCGGGTTTAATGCCGAACAGGCCATCGAGCATCATATTGATCTCGCCAAAGCTCTGGTTAAACAGCCCTTTAAAGATCAGGATAGAGATAAAAGCGGGCACCGCGTAGGGCAGAATCAGCAGCAGGCGATAAACCGCGCGTCCTTTCAATGCTTCCCACTGCATCAGGCAGGCCAGCACCATGCCAACCGCGACGGTCAGGAACACCGTCAGCGCGGCAAAAATCACCGTCCAGATGAAGATAGCGATGAACGGCTGTTGAATGCCTTTATCGGTCAGCACGCGCAGGAAATTATCCCAGCCGACGGCGACCGTATAGCCGGGGCTCAGCTTTTCGCTGGTCCACTGCTGGTTAGCATCTTTGGTTTGCCAGAAGCCGGTATCGTCATTGGGATACCAGATTTTGCCGGTCTGCTTATCGGTCAGCGAGTTATCTTCAGCGAGGCGATAGAGCGGCTGGGTGCCGGAGAACTGACGCAGCGAACTCATGCGCAGCTGCGTGCCGTCGGGCAGCTGGGCGGTCAGCTGGGAAAGCGCCTGGCGGTTTTTGGTTATGTCGCGCAGCATAGCGCGTTCGCCTGTTGGCGGTTGCTGCGTTTCGGAAAGAGTAAGTGTTTGCTCACCTTTGCCAGAGAGTGCAAAGGGCGGAGAGATAAAGTGCTTACCTGCGCTGTCCAGCTGCAGCCGCCACTGATTATCTGCGGTTGACCAGAGCGAGAATGGATAGCTTTCCCCAGCCTGAAACTGGCGATCCAGCAGAACCTGACGCGCCCGCTCAAAAGAGAGCTGGTTGGTGCTGCTGTAGTTAGTAAAAGCGATGGCGATAGTACAGGCGAGTGGAAACAGGACAAACAGCACCATGCCCGCCAGCCCCGGCCAGACGTAGCGCCACGCCTGTGCGCGACGGCGGAAAAAGATCACCAGGCCGCTGCTAAGCAGTATCAATGTAACGATAGCGAACAGGTATTCGCCCTGAGCATACATCAGGACAACCAGGTAACCGGTTATCATCACACACAGGGCAAGAACCAGCCACTTCAGGGCGTCACGCTGCCACCACAATGCGGATTTTGCCATTTCAGGGTCCCTCTGGAACAGATTAAAAGAATACGGGCCAGCCGTAGCATCAGGTAAAATCCGGTCACCTGACGGTATAAACCGCAGGTGACCGGAAGCGAAGCGATAGCAAGTCCTTACTTAGTCAGACGGTTTTCCGCATCTTTCAGCGCAGCTTCTACAGACTGGCGGCCGTTAATCGCATTCAGTACCGCGCTGCGTTCCGCATACCAGAAGGCGGCCATTTGCGGCACGTTCGGCATAATTTCGCCTTTCTGCGAGTTCTCCATAGTGGCGGAGATTTTTTCATCCTTCGCCAGCTTCTCCTGGTAGGATTTCAGCGCCACGGCGCCCAGCGGTTTATCCGCATTCACTTTTGCCAGGCCATCGTCGGTCAGCAGATAGTTTTCGAGGAACTCTTTCGCCAGTTCTTTATTCGGGCTGGCAGCGTTAATACCGGCGCTCAGTACGCCAACAAATGGCTTCGACGGTTTGCCTTTAAAGGTGGGAAGCAGGGTGACGCCATAATTCACTTTGGCGCTGTCGATATTATTCCAGGCCCAGGGACCGTTAATGGTCATGGCGGTTTCGCCTTTATTAAACGCCGCCTCGGCAATGGCGTAATCGGTATCCGCATTCAGGTGTTTATTTTTAATCAGGTCGACCAGAAATTTCAGACCTTCCTGAGAACCCTGATTATTAACGCCCACCTCTTTTACGTTATAGCTGCCGTTCTCTTTCTTAAAGGCGAAGCCGCCGTCCGCTGCGATAAGCGGCCAGGTGAAATAGGGCTCCTGCAGGTTAAACATAATCGCGCTCTTACCTTTGGCGCGCAGCTCTTTATCCAGCGCCGGGATCTCTTCCCAGGTTTTCGGCGGATTCGGCAGCAGGTCTTTGTTATAAATCAGCGACAGCGATTCTACCGCCACCGGATAACCGATCAGCTTGCCGTTAAAGCGCACCGCCTCCCAGGTAAAGGGATAGATTTTTTCCTGCAGCGCTTTGTCCGGCGAAATTTCCGCCAACAGGCCGGACTGGGCATAGCCGCCGAAGCGATCGTGCGCCCAGAAAATAATGTCCGGGCCGTCGCCGGTAGCGGCAACCTGCGGATATTTCTCTTCCAGCTTGTCGGGATGTTCAACGGTAACTTTAATGCCGGTATCCTGCTCAAACTTCTTGCCCACTTCCGCCAGGCCGTTGTAGCCCTTGTCGCCATTAATCCAGATAACCAGCTTGCCTTCTTCGATCTTTGCCAGCGCTGCGCCCGGTAATAGCGCAGCGGTCATGGCGCATAACAACAGCGTTTTGCTATTCAGTTTGAACTTTGACATTTCCCTTACCTCTAAACGTGAGTGGTTGTCGTTAGGCAGAAGTCTGCTGATAAGCGACGGCTGACTCATCCTCCCTGTTTCTACGCCCCACCAGCAAGAAGTGTGATCCCGTTAGCTTTTTTGCCGCTTTCTGCGGGTCGGGACACAAAAAAGAGCCTCTTTTCCTGCCGTTTCGATCACGAAAAAGCCTGTCGGGCCTGCGGATCCCCCCTTTTCGCCATCCACTCATCCTCCTGCCTCCTCCCCCGCAAAAAAGCGCATGGTGGAGGATTTTTCCTCCCCGGCCTTCACGCACACTCCTGCCATTCGAAGGAAGTCGTGGAGACGGGAGAAGCCAATGACGAATGTGGTGCTGAAAGAGGTCACCAAATCCTGGGGCGATGTGGTGGTATCGAAAGATATTAATCTGACCATCACCGAAGGAGAGTTCGTGGTATTTGTCGGGCCGTCAGGCTGCGGCAAGTCAACGCTGCTGCGTATGATTGCGGGACTGGAAGAGATTACGTCCGGCGAGCTGACTATCGGCGGCAAGCGCATGAACGAGGTGCCGCCCGCAGAACGCGGCGTAGGAATGGTCTTTCAGTCTTATGCGCTTTATCCCCACCTGACGGTGGCGGATAACATGTCATTTGGCCTCAAGCTGGCTGGCACCAGCAAAGGTGAAATTCAGCAGCGCGTTTCGCAGGTCGCTGAAGTGCTGCAGCTGGCGCATCTGCTCGATCGCCAGCCGAAAGCGCTTTCCGGCGGCCAGCGTCAGCGCGTAGCCATCGGCCGTACGCTGGTGGCGGAGCCGCAGGTGTTCCTGCTGGATGAGCCGCTGTCCAACCTGGATGCCGCGCTGCGCGTGCAGATGCGTATTGAAATTTCCCGCCTGCATAAGCGCCTGCAGCGCACCATGATTTATGTCACCCACGATCAGGTCGAAGCGATGACGCTGGCGGACAAAATCGTGGTGCTGGAAGGCGGAAATATTGCCCAGGTCGGCAAGCCGCTGGAACTCTACCACTATCCCGCTAACCGCTTTGTCGCCGGCTTTATCGGCTCGCCGAAGATGAACTTCCTGCCGGTGAAAGTCACCGCGACCGCCATCGACCAGGTGCAGGTCGAGCTGCCGAACCGTCAGCAAATCTGGCTGCCGGTGGACAGCACCGGTGTGCAGGTCGGCGCCAATATGTCACTGGGCATTCGCCCGGAACACCTGCTGCCCAGCGAGGTAGCAGACGTCACGCTGCAAGGGACAGTACAGGTGGTCGAACAGCTCGGTCACGAAACGCAAATCCATATCCAAATACCTGCGCTGCGTCAGAACCTGGTTTATCGCCAGAACGACGTGGTGCTGGTTGAAGAAGGTGCCCAATACGCCATCGGATTGCCGCCACAGCGTTGCCATCTGTTCCGCGAAGATGGACGCGCCTGCCGTCGGTTACACAGCGAACCCGGCGTAGAAGCACACATAACAACAGTAAAATCATAACAGGAGAATCGCGATGATAACGCGCTCTAAGTACCCTCTGGCCGTGGCAGTGGCCCTCGCAGTTGTGGCTCCGCACGCCAGCGCGGTGGATTTCAAAGGTTATGCTCGTTCCGGTATCGGCTGGACCGGCAGCGGCGGCGAGCAGCAGTGCTTCCAGGCAACCGGTGCCAACTCTAAATACCGTCTCGGCAACGAATGTGAGACCTATGCGGAAGTCGAGCTGGGGCAGGAAGTCTGGAAAGAGGGCGAAAAAAGCTTCTACGTCGATACCATGATCGGCTACAGCGTTTCTCAACAGAATGACTATGAAGAAGATTCTCCGGCCGTGCGCCAGATGAACGTGGTGGGTAAAAATCTGTTTGATGCGCTGCCGGGCGCCAATATCTGGGCCGGTAAGCGCTACTACAAGCGTCACGACGTGCATATGATCGACTTTTACTACTGGGATATTTCCGGTCCTGGCGGCGGTATTGAAGATATCGATCTCGGCTTCGGCAAGCTGTCACTGGCGGCTACCCGCAGCAGCGAGTCTGGCGGCTCTTCAGCCTTCGTTACCGGCAATACGCGCGGTACGCCCAAGGATCGCGCTAACGATATTTTCGATGTGCGTTTAGGCGGCATGGAAGTCAACCCAGGCGGCTCGCTGGAGCTGGGCTTTGACTACGGCAGCGCTAACGATACCGACGGCTACAGCCCCAATAACGAAGACGCCTCTGATGATGGCTGGATGGCGACGCTGGAACATACCCAGACCTTCTACGGCACCAGCCTGAACAAATTCGTTGTGCAGTACGCTACCGATGCGATGACACAGAACCGCAACGGTCGTCCGGGCACCGCAGAGAACAATAACGGTTCTATGATCCGCGTGATCGACCACGGCGCCATTGACTTTAACGATACCTGGAGCCTGATGTACGTAGGTATGTACCAGGATGTGGATCGCGATAACAACAACGGCACCACCTGGTACACCGTGGGCGTGCGCCCGATGTACAAATGGACGCCGATCATGAGTACGTTGCTGGAAGCGGGCTATGACAACGTGAAGTCACAGCGTACCGGCGAACGCAACAGCCAGTATAAAGTCACCCTGGCCCAGCAGTGGCAGGCAGGCAACAGCATTTGGTCACGTCCGGCCATTCGCGTGTTCGCCACCTACGCCAAGTGGGATGAGAAATGGGGCTACGCCTCTTCTAACGAAAACGATCAGAACTACACCGGCAACCTGCCGGGCACCACTGCTGGCGTCGCCTACAGCGATAACGCTGCGCATACCTTCAGCCGTGGCGATAACGATGAAGTTTCCTTCGGTATTCAGATGGAAGCCTGGTGGTAAGAAACAATCTGAAAGGGTGTAATTAGCCCGGCGTCCTACCTTAGCCCGCCTCCCTATTGCCTGAGAGAGGCGGGTTTCTCTTGAGGATAAAAAAATGAAAAAACATCTACTCGCGCTTTGCCTGTTTCCGGCCCTGAGTTTTACCGTGCTGCCTGCCTTCGCCGCCAGCACCAGCCTCAATCCGCAAAATGTCGCGACCGCGCCATCTATTGCGCCGGAAAAACTCCAACGCCTCTCCTGGCTGCCGATGACGCCGCCGGCGAGTCAGGACATTGTATTGAACGCCGCCTCGGTGAGCCTGAATGAAGGCGACATCAGCGGCCCGGTAGCCGCGATCGCGCTGCCCGCCGATCAGGGCTCGCTGGAAGTAACGCTGGCCAGCATTATGAAAGATCAGCGCGTCTATGCGCCGAACGTGCTGGTGCTGGATAGCCAGCTTCAGCCAGCGGCCTTTTTCCCCAGCAGCTATTTCACCTATCAGAAGCCGGGCATCGTCGCCACTAACCGGCTGGAAGGCACCATGAAGTTGACGCCGGTGCTGGGACAGAAACAGATTTACCTGCTGATCTACACCACCACGCGCGACCTGGCGCAAACCTCTACCATGATCAATCCGGCCAAACTCTATGCGGAAGGGGCGAGCAACGCCATTCCTGACGTGCCGGATCCGGTGGTGCAGCATGTGAATACCGGTACGCTGGCGCTGAAAGTGAAAAGTGAGCAGAACAGCGGCAACATCATGATCGGCAAGATCTTTGGTTCCGGCGATGCGAAACCGGTGGTAGTCGGCAGCACCGCCGCCACGGCAGCGAGCCAGCCGACGGTGAACGCACCGGCACCTGTTGCTGCGCCAGCGCCAGCCGCGAAATCTGAGCCGATGCTGAATGATACCGAAAAATATTTTAACGATGGCATTCGCAAAGCAGCAAAAGCGGGCGACATCGATAAAGCGCTTAAGCTGATGAACGAGGCGGAACGCCTTGGCTCTACATCGGCGCGCGCAACCTTTATCAGCAGTGTGAAAGGCAAGGGATAACATCCCCATATTGCTGATCTTGCTGGACGATTGGTGCGCCTTCGGCGCACCCTTTTTCGCCCGCTGACCGGGCGGTTTTTCTGCGGCGTTGCGTGTTCTGCGCGAGGCTCTGCGCTACACTATGGCACCTGTTTTTTACCGGAGATGCCGTATGTCCGATAACGCGCTTTCTCAGCTGCGCGCCCTTGAATGGCTTCCCTCGTCATCACCTTTATTGTCCGCGCCTTTGCTGGATTGGCTGCTGGAAGAAGATTCCATGACGAAGCGCTTTGAGCGCCACTGTCGTAAAGTGACCGTTGAGCCGCAGTTTGAAGGTTTCGTTACCGCAGATGACATTCCTCAGGAGCTGACCTTCCTGCCGTTGGAGCCGCGCTATTGGCTGCGTGAGATCATTCTATCCGGTGATGGCGTTCCCTGGCTGGCTGGGCGCACGGTGGTGCCGGAATCGACGCTGAACGGGCCGGAAACGATGCTCAGCCAATTGGGTACGCGTCCGCTGGGCCGGTATCTCTTTTCATCCTCAACGCTGTCACGTGACTTTATCGATCCCGGCTGCGCCGCCGCGCTGTGGGGACGTCGCTCGCGCCTGCGTTTGTCAGGCAAGCCGCTGCTGTTAACCGAACTGTTTTTGCCTGCGTCGCCGCTTTATCAAAGTTTGTCTGGAGAATGCCGTGAGTAATAGTGAACAAGGAGTGACGCTGAATAAGCTGCAGGCCTGGAGCCGCCTGATGCGTATCGATAAGCCGATCGGCTCGCTGCTGCTGCTGTGGCCGACACTTTGGGCGCTGTGGCTGGCGAACAGCGCCGTACCGCCGTTGCAGGTACTGGTTGTCTTTGTGTTGGGCGTCTTTTTTATGCGCGCGGCGGGCTGCGTGGTGAATGATTTTGCCGATCGCAAAATCGACGGGCACGTAAAACGCACGCAACAGCGGCCGCTGGCCAGCGGCGCGGTAAGCGAGAAAGAGGCTAAGGTGCTGTTTGCGGCGCTGGTGCTGGTCTCCTTTGCGCTGGTGCTGACCATGAATGCGCTGACGATTTGGCTGTCGTTCGCCGGGCTGGCGCTCGCCTGGATCTATCCTTTTATGAAGCGCTACACCCATTTACCGCAGGTGGTACTGGGCGCGGCTTTCGGTTGGGCGATTCCTATGGGCTGGGCGGCGGTCAGCGGCAGCGTGCCGCTTAACTGCTGGCTGCTGTTTTTTGCCAATATCTGTTGGACGGTGGCCTATGACACGCAGTATGCGATGGTCGACAGGGACGATGATCTCAAGATTGGCGTGAAATCAACCGCCATTCTGTTTGGTCGTTTCGATAAGCTTATTATCGGACTGCTGCAGCTTTCGACGCTGCTGCTGCTAAGTATCGTTGGGTTGCGCATGGGGCTGGATGGCGCCTTTTACTGGTCGCTGCTGTTGGCCGCCGCGCTGTTTGTGCATCAGCAGCGCTTGATCGCCGAGCGCCAGCGTGAAGCCTGTTTTCAGGCCTTTTTGAATAATAACTATGTCGGGCTGGTAATTTTTATTGGCATCGCACTGAATATGCCGCCGTTCAGCCAGTGGTAGTTTTGAGCGGCCAGCAAGCAGAGATACCAGTTAAGCAGTGAATGAAGCTTCAGGCAGGTCAATTAATCTAAAAAAAAGCGGGCGCCATTGGCGCCCGCTTTTTTACCTGTCGGCTCACGCTTAGCTGGGCGCGACCGCATTTTCTATGGTCTGGCGTACATCGCTGGTAATCAGCTCGTTCAGCAAACGCGAGGTGCTTTGCGTCTGCTCCAGCGCGGCATCGCCGGTATCGCTGATATAGCCTTCATCACGTAGCGTCAGCACCAGCGTGGAGAACACCGCCTTGTCAAAAAATTCCGGCGCATTGATGCCGTGCAGAACCGACAGACGCTGAGCCAGCGTGCGGCTCTCTTTCTCCAGCGAACCGCGGTTAATTGTCGGGTTTGCGCTGAGGATAGAGAAAGTGATCGCATAACGCTGTAGCGTTTCACGCATGCCCGCCGCCAGCAGCTGTAGCGTGCGGAAACGTGTGGCGTTCAGACGAATTATGTCGTTTTCGATAATAATCAACTGCTGACGCGCCAGCTCGGCAACCAGCTGTTGCAGCAGCTGCGGCAGCGCTTCCTTATCCCAGCGCAGAAACAGCTCGCTCTTCAACAGCGGATAGATGACCTTAACCTGACGCAGCAGCTCGGCGGCTGAAATCTCGCTGTGTTGCTGCACGATGGCGGCAATCAGCGACGGCATCACCAGCATATGATGCACGTTGTTGCGATAGTAGGTCATCAGCACCGCCTGCTCGCGCGGCAGAATAACAATATCACCGATATTGTCTTTCTCGGTTTCGAACTTGTTCATGTTCAGCGCGTGTTCCAGCAGCGCTTCCGGCGTCATATCCGGCACGGTCGCGTCTGATGAGTAAGGCACGTTGCGCAACAGTTCGAGATAACACTCCAGCTGTTCAATAAGCTGTTCGCGGGTTAGCGAGCGCTGACGCGAAGCGAGCAGGGCGGTTACGCACAGGTTCATGGCATTGGCGGCGCCCGCATTATTGATACGCACCATAATCTGCTGGGCAATATCATTCACCGCCGGCGTCAGCCAGTGCGGACGCTGCGCGACAATCGGATCGATTGAGTCGCGCCATTCCGGCACCTGCTTATTGAGGTAGTTCACCAGCGGCAACGGTTCGCCGAAGTTAACGTAGCCCTGGCCCAGGTTGCGTAGCTTACTCAGGCCGCGCAGCATCTGCATAAAGCCTTCTTTCTCTTTAGCCGCGCCGCGCAGCTCTTTAGCGTACGTACCCACTTCCATAACGTGTTCGTAGCCGATATAAACCGGCACAACGGTAATCGGACGGTTGCCGCCGCGCAGCATCGCCTGAATAGTCATCGCCAGGGTGCCGGTTTTCGGATCGAGCAGACGGCCGGTACGCGAGCGTCCGCCTTCCACAAAATACTCCACCGAATAGCCGCGGCTGAACAGCTCACCCAGATATTCGCGGAACACCGTGGAATAGAGCTTATTACCCTTAAAGGTGCGGCGAATAAAGAATGCGCCAAGACGACGGAAGATCGGACCGGCAGGCCAGAAGTTAAGGTTGATACCTGCGGCGATATGCGGTGGCACCAGGCCCTGATGATAAAGCACGTAGGAGAGCAGCAGATAATCCATATGGCTGCGATGGCAAGGCACGTAAACCAGGCCGTGCCCGTCGAGCGCCAGCTGACGCACGCGCTCACCGCCGCTGACGTTAATGCCCTGGTAGATTTTGCTCCAGGTCCAGCCGATAACGCGATCGGTCAGGCGGATCATCTCGTACGAGAAGTCGGCGGCAATCTCTTCCATCAGCTCGATGGCGTTCTGCTGCGCTTTCTCCTGCGAGATTTTCTTTGTGCGCGCCTCATCTTCTACCGCTTTAGCAATAGCTTTCGACTGAAGTAGCTTATTGAACAAATCGTGACGTACCGGCAGACGCGGGCCGACGGCGGCCAGTCGCTGACGGGCGAAATGAATACGCGCCACGCGCGCCAGCTTTTGCGCGATGGTTTTATCGGTGCCATGTTCCGTTGCCATGCGGCGCAGAGAAACCATGGGCGAGAAGCGCACAAAGCTGTCACGTCCCAGCCACAGCACGGCAAAGAATTTCTGTACGCCGTTCAGCTCGCGCAGATGAGGCGTTTGTTCGCCCTGCACCTCGCGCCCCGGCGCACGGCCAAACATCACCGATACCGGCACCATTTGCACATCCAGATCGGGATTGTTGCGGTGCAGATCGAGATAATCGTGAAACAGCTTTACCGATTCCTGATTCGGCACGAAATAGGGGAAAACGCGTGGCCCGTCATGAATAAAAACGTAACGCGGCAGCAGCGTGCCGTCTATCTCCAGGGGTTCAAGCGGATCGGGCAGATCGTGCAGACGGCACTGGGTGCGCAGCGCAAGGAGATCGGCCTTTGAATCGTAAGGCAGCACATACATAATGGGACGCGATGTATCGAGCCCCAGTTCTGCGACCGGATCGCCCGGAATCGCCTTACTTTTAACTAAAAATGTAAGTGGTAAATTCAGTAACTTATAATAAAGTTTACGCCAACCTGACATAGACAACATGAAGCCTCTTGTTAGCAAAGCGCCGCAAGCATACCAGAAAGCGCATTGAAGATCTGTGGTGTTGCAATTAGTGCTGCACCCCTGACATTGACGTTAAACATTGCAAAGGGTTCCCTGGACATGGCAAATAACGTAACGGGCCTGACTCGCATTATTAAAGCGGCCGGATATTCCTGGAAAGGCCTGCGGGCGGCCTGGCAGCATGAAGCGGCCTTTCGCCAGGAGGCGGTGATGGCGCTGGTGGCCATCATTATCGCCTGCTGGCTCGATGTCGATGCAATGACGCGCGTTTTGCTGATCGGCTCCGTCTTTCTGATTATTATTGTTGAAATCCTTAACAGCGCTATCGAAGCGGTGGTCGATCGCATCGGCAGCGAGTTCCATCCGCTGGCTGGGCGGGCGAAAGATATGGGCTCGGCAGCGGTTCTGCTCAGCATCATACTGGCCGTTTTCGTCTGGGCAAGCCTGCTCTGGCCATATTTGCGATAACGCTTCCGCAACTGACAATGTGTTGTTTTTTACACAGCATTTGGTTTCCATTCCGCTGATACCTGTATATACTCACAGCGACTGTATAAACAACCAGGGGGCGGGATGAAAACCTTAACGGCTCGGCAGCAGCAGGTTTATGACCTGATTCGCGATCATATCAATCAAACGGGCATGCCGCCGACGCGTGCGGAAATCGCCGCCCGGTTAGGATTTCGCTCCCCTAACGCCGCAGAAGAACATCTGAAAGCGCTGGCGCGTAAAGGCGTTATTGAGATGGTATCCGGCGCTTCGCGCGGGATTCGTCTGATGGCGGAAGAAGAAAACGGCCTGCCGCTGATTGGCCGCGTCGCCGCAGGAGAGCCGCTGCTGGCGCAAGAGCATATTGAAAGCCGCTTCCAGGTCGATCCTAATCTGTTCAAGCCCCACGCTGACTTCCTGCTGCGCGTTAGCGGTATGTCGATGAAAGATATCGGCATTGTTGATGGCGATCTGCTGGCAGTGCATAAAACGCAGGATGTGCGTAACGGCCAGGTGGTGGTCGCACGTATTGATGACGAAGTGACCGTTAAACGTCTGAAGCGTCAGGGCAATACGGTGCAGCTTCTGCCTGAAAACAATGATTTCCAGCCGATTGTCGTCGATTTGCAGCAGCAAACGCTGACTATTGAAGGCCTTGCCGTTGGCGTTATTCGTAACGGCGACTGGCTTTAAATTTACCGCGCTGCGGATGGTATTCATCACGGCGAGCGGCGTTAACCCGCACTTGCCGTTAATGTTATTCGCAGCGGTAAAAAGTGTTAAGACCGGCTTGCCGGTAACATTCTCTGTTCTGTCGACAAGTTTGCCTTCTGTGCGTCGGCCCGAGCCTCGTCGCACTATATGCTGTTATTCCCCCCTTTTGGCGATAAGCTTTACGGCTTATTGTCCGCTTCATGTTGTACACAACTATGCGCTTCTTCTCTAAGACCGATAAGCACCTCTGGCGGCTGGCGCTGCCAATGATCCTGTCAAACATTACCGTACCGCTGCTGGGCCTGGTAGATACCGCCGTGATTAGCCATCTTGATAGTCCCGTCTATCTGGGCGGCGTCGCCGTCGGTACGACGGCTACCAGCTTTCTTTTTATGCTGCTGCTTTTTCTGCGCATGAGTACCACCGGCCTGACGGCGCAGGCCTTTGGTGCTGGCGATAAAGCGGCGCTGGCGCGGGCGCTGGTGCAGCCGTTATTGATTGCTGTCGTGGCGGGGTTGGCCTTTATTGTGCTGCGAGGGCCGCTAAGCGCGCTGGCGGCGCAGATTGTTGGCGGCAGTCCAGCGGTACTGGAGCAGGCACAGCGCTTTATTCATGTTCGCTGGCTGAGCGCGCCCGCAACCCTGGCAAATCTGGTATTACTCGGCTGGCTGCTGGGTGTTCAGTATGCCCGTGCGCCGGTTATTCTGCTGATCGTCGGCAACCTGGTGAATATCCTGCTCGATTTGTGGTTCGTGATTGGTCTGGGCTGGGGCGTTATCGGCGCGGCGGCGGCCACGGCGATAGCCGAATATATTACGCTGCTGGTGGGGCTGATGATGGTATGGCATGTGCTGCGCCTGCGTCAGATAACCCTGGCCCATTTAAAACAAGGGGTAACCGGCAATGTGCGCCGCCTGCTGCGTCTGAATCGCGACATTATGCTGCGTTCACTGCTGCTTCAGCTCTGCTTTGCCTCAGTAACGATTTTTGGCGCCCGCATGGGCAGTGAAATCGTTGCGGTTAACGCCGTATTGTTGATGTTTTTGACCTTTACCGCCTATGCGCTGGATGGTTTCGCCTATGCGGTCGAGGCGATCTCAGGTGAAGCCTTTGGCGCGCGCGATGCCTCAAAGCTGCATCAGGTCTGGCTTGCTGCCTGTCGGCAGGCTGGGTTGGTCGCACTGCTGTTTGCGCAGGTTTACGCCTTTTTCGGTCAGGAAATTGTGGCGTTATTAACCTCGCTACCGGAGTTGCAGTCGCTGGCGAATCATTATCTGCCGTGGCAAATCCTCTTACCGCTGGCGGGTGTCTGGTGTTATTTGCTGGACGGCATGTTTATCGGCGCCACGCGCGGGCGCGAAATGCGTAACAGCATGGCGCTGGCGGCGCTGGGATTCGCGCTGACTTTATTAACCGTGCCGCTGCTGGGAAATCATGGTCTGTGGCTGGCCGTTACGCTGTTCCTGCTGCTGCGTGGCGTAACCCTTGGCTGGATATGGCGAAATTATCAGCGTCGTGGCGTCTGGTTTACGCTTTGATACAGTTGTTACGGCTACGCTTATTTGCTGAAACCACAGGGTTTTCAGCACAACTGCCGCTTTTTTGCCGCTGTTTTTAGTTCATCTGCCTGGCTTTTTAAGCAGAGCCGCCTCTTCCTGCTACACTTAAAACTGTAACAAACAGGGAGTCAGCGCTTTTCTGATGAGGATTGCTGCTGAAGGCCATCAAGCTGTTAGCACCTAAGGTAGAGGATACAACTATGAACAAAGACGAAGCCGGCGGTAACTGGAAACAGTTTAAAGGTAAAGTGAAAGAAAAATGGGGCAAGCTGACCGATGATGATATGACCGTCATCGAAGGTAAACGCGATCAGCTGGTCGGTAAAATTCAGGAACGCTACGGCTATGCCAAAGACGAAGCGGAAAAAGAAGTCAGCGACTGGGAAACCACAAACCGCGATCATCGCTGGTAAGCTGCGTTTTTCAGGAAAAGGCTCCTGCCCAGGCACACGGAAAGTGCCGTTCCTTTCCTTTTTTACAATCTCCCGTTCCGCGAACCCTCGTTTACTTTTAGAGGATTTGTATCTGCATTAAGCCACACGTCACGCTTCTACTAAATTTCCATCGCTTTTGCCGCCTGCAATAAGGCTCCCTTATTTTTTCCTGTTAATCCCCTTACGTTCAAACGCACGTCCCGTTATTTTTTGCTGGCGCTATTTCTTCCTGCAGCGGCCTGGCTTAACGTCCGCGTTTTTTGTTGGTCACGCTGTGATCGTGGCTACAGCTTTCTGGTTGCTGGCAGCTCTCCACATCCTTACAGCCGGCACATAAGCCGTGAGCTTCAATCACCATGTTGCGTAAGGAAAAACCGCTCTGCTGGGAAAGCAGCTGCAGCATCGTTTCAACGCCCTGCGCATGCTGCTCATTGACCGCGCCGCAGCGGTCGCAGATCAACATGGCTGATGTATGTTCCGGCTCTTCGAAATGATGACAAACGACATAGCTGTTGTTCGATTCAACGCGGTGAATAAAACCCTGTTCAAGCAGGAAATCCAGCGCACGATAAACGGTAGGCGGTTTGGCCTGCGGCTCAGAAACGCGCAGCAAATCCAGCAGATCGTAAGCGCTGATTGCACCGTTTTGCTCAGTCATCAGACGCAGCACCTCCAGACGCTGCGGCGTCAGGCGCACGTTGCGTTGCAGACAGATTTTCTCAGCCTGCGACAGAATCTGTTGAGAAGGCGATACGCTCATAATTTTTCTCCGGGCGAGTGAAATGTTATTTTATCACGTCGCTTAAAAAACGCCGACTCCTTCCTTAACCTTGTCTAAAAGCGCATAAAACTGCCTGAAGTCACTAAAAAACCGTAAATACCGTACCGCGTATCATCGCGGTAACGCGTTGATACGGCTTGAAGAAATAACAATCTTATTTAGATCCGGCTGGAACTGCTGTTTTCCTGTTTGCATGCGAAAAAATATCCAGCTAATGTTCAATCAGGCTTAAGAACAGCAGAAAAGTTAAACTGCCAAAATAAGATAACAGCTAAGCCACCGATTGCTTATAAAAGCAGCAATCCACTGATAAGTCGGGGAAAAAGGCCTGAGTTCCGGGCAATAAAATGGGCGATTGCTGGTCATCATTTACTCAGCGATCTCCTTCTTACATTCAGCTTATTTTGGTGGCGTCTGAAAATGGCAATGAAAAACATTCAAGGTTTGAAACTTTCCCCGGTAGCGGTATTAACGTCGTTAATCTTTACCTCATTTTCTTCCTTTGCAGGCGGCAGCTATTTTGATGCGCGTAACGATGCCATGGGCGGCACCGGCGTGGCTTCATCTAACTATACGACCGCGCCTTTATCTAACCCGGCTTTACTGACGAAAGGGCGCGCAGAAGATCGCGTTAGCGTTATCCTGCCGTCAGTCGGCGTGCAGATAACCGATAAAGACAAAATGGTCGATAAGATTGACGATGTCACCGATACCGTTAATTACTACCAGAATGTGTTTAGAGATTTCGACCTTATCGATCTAATCACTAACTCTTCAGACATCCGTTTCGCTTCTGGCGATCTGGCCAATCAGCTGCGTGATTTACGCGGCAATAAGGCGGACGGCGCCGCTGGCGCGGCGATTGTAGTCGCCGTGCCGAATGAAACCCTGCCCTTTGCTTTTGTCGCGAAAGCCTACGGTACGGCGCATTTACAGACCGACGTAGTGCAAAGCGATATTGACTATCTTGATTCCGTGGCGGCGGGCACACTACCTGGCGACCCGTATCTGCTGCGTTCCAGCGCGACCGGCGTGGCGGCGATTGTGGCGGACTATGGTATTGCTGTTGCCCACGAATTTATGATCGGCGAACAGCCGGTTTCTGTGGGTATTACGCCTAAGTTGCAACAAACGCGTCTCTATAATTATCGCGCCTCGGTTTACAATTTTGATAAAGATAAAGTCACCAACAGCGAATACCGCACCAACGATACCGGTTTCAACATTGATGCGGGCCTTTCTACTGACGTAGGTGAAAACTGGACCTTCGGCCTGAGCGCGCAAAACCTGATTTCGCGCGATATCGATACCAAAGAGGTAAATGGCTATCGCGATACTTACCAGATTCGCCCGCTGGTGACTGCAGGCGCCGCCTGGCATACAGAAAAGCTGACGGCATCGCTGGATGTAGATGCGACCCGTACTAAACGCTTTAAATCACAGGATGACAGTCAGTATGCTGGCGTGGGTGTGGAATACCGCGTGCTGGACTGGCTGCAGCTGCGCGGCGGCTATCACGCCGATATGAAATCAAACGATACCAACGTGGTCAGCGCCGGCTTTGGCATTTCACCATTTAATAACCGCGTTCACCTCGATCTGGCAGGTTCAGTAGGCGAAGACAATACCTGGGGCGCAATGGCGCAGCTGGGCTTCTCTTTCTAAGCGTACAGGGCTGCGTCGTTTCTGGCGCAGCCCTACAGCCCGCGCAGCAAGCTGTGTTATCATTGCGCATAATTTCCACGAACGCGCCGAGTTTCCCGTTTTATGTCCCAGGTTTTTTCTTCCCAACGCTTTTCCATCGCGCCGATGCTTGACTGGACCGATCGCCATTGCCGCTATTTTCATCGCCAGCTTACGCGCAATACGCTGCTCTATACCGAAATGGTGACCACCGGCGCCATCATTCATGGTAAAGGCGATTATCTGGCCTATAGCGAGGCGGAGCATCCGGTTGCGCTCCAGCTGGGCGGCAGCGATCCAGCCGCGCTGGCGCAGTGCGCGCAGCTGGCGCAGGCGCGCGGCTACGATGAGATCAATCTCAACGTTGGTTGTCCTTCCGATCGCGTACAGAACGGCCGTTTCGGCGCTTGTCTGATGGGCGAGGCGGCGCTGGTGGCGGATTGCGTGAAGGCGATGCGCGATGTGGTGTCAATTCCGGTAACGGTTAAAACCCGTATCGGCATTGACGATCAGGATAGTTATGAGTTTCTGTGTGATTTTATCGGTACGGTGGCTCAGCAGGGTGGCTGCGATACCTTTATTATTCATGCGCGCAAGGCCTGGCTTTCTGGCCTGAGTCCGAAAGAAAACCGTGAGATCCCACCGCTTGATTATCCGCGTGTCTATCAGCTGAAGCGCGATTTTCCGCAGCTTACGCTGGCGATCAATGGCGGCGTGAAAACACTGGAAGAAGCGAAAGAACATTTACAACATCTGGACGGCGTGATGATGGGCCGCGAAGCCTATCAAAATCCAGGGCTGCTGGCGCAGGTGGATCGTGAACTGTTCGGCAGCAGCACGCCGGATGCCGATCCGGTTGCCGTAGTACGCGCGATGTATCCTTATATTGAGCGCGAGCTGGCGCAGGGAACCTATTTGGGGCACGTTACGCGCCATATGCTGGGCCTGTTCCAGGGCATTCCCGGCGCGCGACAGTGGCGACGCTATTTAAGTGAGAATGCGCATAAGCCAGGCGCGGGCATCGAAGTCGTGGAAAAAGCGCTGTCGCTGGTGGCTGATAAAATGACAGCAACCGCCTGATTTGTTTTGGAATTGTTAAAGCCCGTGCGTTAACCGCATGGGTTTTTCTTTTTTTGGCGCTACGTAAAATGAGTTATAACGATTATTGGTATCGTGTTATCAATGAGTTAACTAATAAAGAAGCCGGATGCGCGCTGGATCACAGAGTGGCGTTTTGCTTAGCTATTTTTCGCAATTAAACATATTTTTTACTTATGAATTCTGCGAGACTGTTTTCGTTGAGTCGAAAACAATCCCTCGCCGCTGTCCCCTACAACAGTGCGAACGATAAAAAAGAAAAAAGGGCTTCCTTCGGGAAGCCCAATTTATATCTGTCGTCAGCTAACTTTGTTACGGAATCAACAGGCTGGAGCCTTGCGTCGAGCGGCTTTCCAGCGTGGTATGCGCCCGCTGCGCCTCGCTTAACGGAAAACGCTGGTTCTCCGGCACCTCAACCTTAATCGCGCCGCTGGCAAGCATCGAAAACAGGTCGTTACTGGCGCGCTGTAGCTCATCGCGCGAGGTGATGTAGCCGTTCAGCGAAGGGCGCGTCAGATAAAGCGATCCTTTCTGATTCAGGATTGCCAGATCGATGCCGGTCACCGGGCCGGAAGAATTGCCGAAGCTGACCATCAGGCCGCGCCGCTGCAGGCAGTTAAGCGAAGCTTCCCAGGTTGCTTTACCTACTGAGTCATAAACCACCCGTACTTTTTTACCGTCGGTCAGTTCGCTGACGCGTTGGGCAATATCCTCTTCACGATAGTTAATCGTCGCCCAGGCGCCGCGATCTTTCGCCAGCTGTGCTTTTTCCGCTGAGCCGACCGTTCCGATCAGATGCGCACCCAGCGCTTTCGCCCACTGGCAGGCAATCAACCCGACGCCACCAGCGGCTGCGTGGAATAAAAAGGTTTCGCCGGGCTGCACTTTATAGGTCTGGCGCAGCAGATAATGTACGGTTAGTCCTTTCAGAAACGAGGCCGCCGCCTGTTCAAAGGAGAGCGCGTCCGGCAGCAGCGCAATTTTGTCCTGATGAACGTTATGAATTTCGCTATAGGCGCCCAGCGGCGACTGCGCGTACACCACGCGATCGCCCGGCTTGATGGCTGTCACCTGGCTGCCTACTTTCACCACCACGCCAGCGGCTTCGGTGCCGATGCCCGACGGCAGTTCAGGCACCGGATAAAGCCCGCTGCGTACATAGGTATCGATATAATTAATCCCGATCGCTTTGTTCTCTACCTGCACCTCATTTTCTGCAGGATCGGCCGGTTCGAAGTCGATCAGCTGAAGTTCTTCCGGCCCGCCGTACCGGGCAATTTGAATACGTTTTGCCATTACCACTCCTGTCGCTTTCCAGTGATGACATGACGCCAGGCAGACGAAAAACGGGTATACTTGCGCGTCACTCACAGATTCGGTATTGCATTCACTATGGCAGGAAATAAACCCACCAACAAATCCAACGAGGTTCGCGATCGCCAGGTAGAAGGGCTGAAATTGCCGCCCCATTCGCTGGAAGCGGAGCAGTCGGTGCTGGGCGGGTTGATGCTGGACAACGAGCGCTGGGATAACGTCTCAGAGCGCGTCGTGGCCGAAGACTTCTACAGTCGCCCTCATCGTCTGATATTCAGTGAAATGCAGCGTCTGCTGGAAGGTGGCCAGCCCATCGACTTAATTACGCTTTCCGATTCGCTGGAGCAGCGCGGCGAGCTGGATATGGTTGGCGGCTTTGCTTACCTGGCTGAGCTGTCGAAAAATACGCCCAGCGCCGCCAACATCAACGCCTACGCCGACATTGTGCGCGAGCGCGCGGTGGTGCGCGAGATGATCGCGGTCGCTAACCAGATCGCCGATGCCGGTTACGATCCACAGGGCCGCAGCAGCGAAGATCTGCTCGATTTTGCCGAGTCGAACGTCTTTAAAATCGCTGAACAGCGCGCCAATAAAGATGAAGGCCCAAAAAACATTGAGCAGATCCTGGAAGCGACGGTTTCACGTATCGAGTCGCTGTATCAGAAGCCGCATGATGGCGTAACCGGCGTCGATACCGGTTATCAGGATCTCAATAAAAAAACCGCCGGTCTGCAGGGTTCCGACCTGATTATCGTGGCGGCGCGTCCGTCGATGGGTAAAACCACCTTCGCCATGAACCTGTGCGAAAACGCCGCGATGCTGCATGAAAAACCGGTATTGATCTTCAGTCTGGAGATGCCCAGCGAGCAGATTATGATGCGTATGCTCGCTTCGCTGTCGCGCGTCGACCAGACCCGTATTCGTACCGGCCAGCTGGATGATGAGGACTGGGCGCGAATTTCCGGCACCATGGGCGTGCTGCTGGAGAAAAAGAACATCTATATCGATGATTCTTCCGGCCTGACACCCACCGAAGTCCGCTCGCGCGCGCGCCGTATTTTCCGCGAAAATAACGGCCTGAGCATGATTATGATCGATTACCTTCAGCTGATGCGCGTGCCGTCGCTTTCTGACAACCGTACGCTGGAGATCGCCGAGATTTCCCGCTCGCTGAAAGCGTTGGCGAAAGAGCTGAATGTGCCGGTGGTAGCGCTGTCGCAGCTGAACCGCTCGCTGGAGCAGCGTGCCGATAAACGCCCGGTCAACTCCGATCTGCGTGAATCCGGCTCGATCGAGCAGGACGCCGATTTGATCATGTTTATCTATCGTGACGAGGTTTATCACGAAAACAGCGACCTGAAAGGGATCGCCGAGATCATTATCGGTAAACAGCGTAACGGTCCAATTGGTACGGTGCGCCTGACCTTTAACGGCCAGTGGTCGCGTTTTGACAACTACGCCGGACCGCAGTACGACGACGAATAACATGCACGTTTTGTGCATCGCTCCCGCGTCATCAGAAAATTGTGTTGGACATTTGCCGCCCGGCTGCGCTTATCTGTAACGATCGTAGCGCTAAAAGCGGCAAATGCAGATGACACAGATTGACGATTACGACCTGAAAATTCTTACCCTGTTGCAGGCCAATGGACGTTTAACCAATCAGGAATTAAGCGATCTGGTCGGCCTGTCTGCTTCGCAATGTTCCCGTCGTCGCATCAACCTTGAGCAGGCAAATCTGATTCTGGGCTATCACGCCCGCGTATCGCCCGATGCCGTTGGGCTCGGGATGATCGGTCTGATTGAAGTACGCCTGATTAATCACACTTCTGATTATGTGGAGAGCTTCCATCAGATGGTGGCGGAGCAGGACGCGATCGTCGATGCCTATAAAACTACCGGTGATGCTGACTATTTGCTTAAGGTTGCCGTGGCGAGCCTGGCGGAGCTGAGCGCCTTAATCAGCGAGCTGGTGGCCGGACACCGCAGCGTGGCGCACGTGAAAACCTCCGTGGTGTTAAACCGCCTGAAAGAAAATGGCCTGACGATAGCCGTACCCGCGCCGCGACATCAAAAAAATGCCTGACGCAGGTAAAAGTGCATCGATACTGCTTACAACGGACGTTATGCTGTCTGACCAATAACAAAATCACTATGGAGATTCATCGTGTTTCAGAAAGTTGATGCCTACGCTGGCGATCCAATCCTTACTTTAATGGAAACTTTCAGGCTGGATCCGCGTCCGCACAAGGTTAACCTGAGCATTGGCCTCTATTACAACGAGCAGGGCATTATTCCGCAGCTGCAGGCGGTCGCCGCAGCGGAGACGCGTCTGAATGCACAGCCGCAGCAGGCTTCGCTCTATTTACCGATGGACGGACTGGCCAGCTATCGTCAGGCGATTGCGCCGTTGCTGTTTGGCGCCCAACACGCGGCGCTGCAGGCAAACCGTATCGCTACCATTCAGACCGTTGGCGGCTCCGGCGCGCTGAAAGTTGGCGCAGATTTTCTGAAACGTTATTTCCCGCAGTCGCAGGTATGGGTAAGCGATCCGACCTGGGAAAACCACGTGGCAATCTTTGCCGGTGCCGGTTTTGAGGTGCATACCTACCCCTGGTACGACGCGCAAACCAACGGCGTAAAATTCGATGCGTTCCTCGCTAAACTGGCCTCACTGCCTGCGCAAAGCGTGGTGCTGCTGCATCCCTGCTGCCATAACCCGACCGGCGCCGATTTAACTAACGAGCAGTGGGATCGCGTGGTCGAGGTGCTGAAAGCGCAGCAGCTGATCCCGTTCCTGGATATCGCTTACCAGGGCTTTGGCGCTGGCATGGAGGAGGATGCGTATGCGATCCGTGCCATCGCCGCCGCCGGTATTTCAGCGCTGGTCAGCAACTCGTTCTCAAAAATTTTCTCATTGTACGGCGAGCGCGTCGGCGGCTTGTCGGTGGTTTGCAGCGATGCGGAAGAAGCGGCGCGCGTCCAGGGACAGCTCAAGGCGACGGTACGTCGCAACTATTCATCGCCGCCAAACTTCGGCGCACAGGTTGTCGCCTGCGTACTGAATGACGAGGCGCTGAAAGCGAGCTGGCTGGCGGAAGTCGAAGCGATGCGCCTGCGTATTCTGGAGATGCGCCAGTCGCTGGTCGCGGCGCTGAGTACCGCGCTGCCGGGCAGAAATTTTGACTATCTGTTGCAGCAGCGCGGTATGTTCAGCTACACCGGCCTGAACGCGCAGCAGGTCGATCGCCTGCGCGACGAGTTCGGCATCTACTTGATCCACAGCGGACGCATCTGCGTGGCTGGTCTGAACAGCAAAAATGTTCACCAGGTCGCGGAAGCCTTCGCGGCGGTGATGTAAAACTGCCAGCTTCTTGCTGCGGTGACAGAAAGCAATGACAGTGGCAGCACTAAGGGATTACCGAATAAAAAAGGCGGCGCAGGCCGCCTTACTTTTGCCGCCAGTTCTTCGCTTCAGATTCAGATGCCGCCTGTTTTCCTGCTGGTAAAAGCGGGTCAACTGTTGAAACGGCGCCGGTCTCTTTTCTGCGGTTCCCCTCTTTTTCTGCACTGCGGGTTTACCTTTGCGCCACATGCTGCACACTTAACAGAGTCATTCAGTTAAGGAGCAAGTGTTATGTGGCAACAACAAACCCTGTCGCTGGGCGCTAAAGCGCGCGGCTTTCACCTGGTTACCGATGAAATTCTCGAACAGCTGCCGGTACTACGTGACATCAATACAGGGTTACTGCACCTGCTGCTACAGCATACTTCCGCTTCGCTCACGCTAAATGAAAATTGCGATCCCACCGTGCGTAGCGATATGGAGCAGCATTTTCTGCGTCAGGTGCCGGAAAGCGCGCCTTATGAACACGATTACGAAGGCGCGGACGATATGCCTGCGCACATCAAATCATCATTGCTTGGCGTTTCGCTGCTGCTGCCGGTTAGCCGTGGACGTCTGGTATTAGGCACGTGGCAGGGGATTTGGCTGGGAGAACACCGCGTTCGCGGCGGTTCACGTCGCATTGTCGCCACGCTGCAAGGGGAGTAACCATGAATACCTCAGATCTGTTGTCTTACTGCATGAGTAAAGAAGGCGCTGAACAGCGCGTCCACAGCGACTGGAAGGCGACCCAAATCCAGGCGGACGGCGTCCTGTTCGCCATGGTGCATGAGTCGGAAGGGCGACCGGCGCTCTCGCTGAAAACCTCACCGGCGCTGGCTGATTTATTGCGTCAGCAGCATGCGGATGTGTTTCCCAGCGCCCATCTGAATAAATCGCACTGGAGTACGCTTTACCTGGACGGCAATTTAAAGGATTCGCAGATTTACTATCTGGTGGATGCGTCGTTACAGCAGGCGCTGGCGACCAAAGCGGCGGGGAGTCATTAAATTGTCGCTGCGGGGACAGGCCGCAGCGACAGCGTGATTACGCGGCGGTTTCCTGACGCAGCGTATCAATATCGATGACGAAACGGTATTTCACGTCGCTTTTCAGCATACGCTCATAGGCCTCGTTAATCTGATTCATAGCGATCAGCTCAATATCGGAGGTGATATTGTGCTGGCCGCAGAAATCGAGCATCTCCTGGGTTTCATTGATGCCGCCAATCAGCGAACCGGCAACGCTGCGACGTTTGAAAATCAGATCGAACACGTGCGGTGCAGGATGATCGTTTTCCGGCGCGCCCACCAGCGTCATATTGCCGTCGCGCTTCAGAAGGTTAATGAACGGGTTGAGATCGTGCTGAGCCGCCACGGTATTCAGAATAAAGTCGAAGCTGTTGGCGTGCTGCGCCATCTGATCGGCGTCTTTAGAAATTACCACTTCATCGGCGCCCAGACGCTTACCGTCCTCGATTTTAGAGGGCGAGGTGGTGAACAGCACCACATGCGCGCCCATCGCGTGCGCCAGTTTCACGCCCATATGACCCAGGCCGCCTAAGCCGACGATGCCGACTTTTTTACCAGGCCCGGTGTTCCAGTGACGCAGCGGTGAGTAAGTGGTAATGCCCGCGCACAGCAGCGGCGCAACGCCTGCCGGATCGAGGTTTTCCGGCACGCGCAGTACGAAATCTTCGTTGACTACGATGCTGGTGGAATAGCCGCCGTAGGTCACTTCCTGGGTTTCGCGGTCCTGACCGTTATAGGTCGGCACCATCCCGTTCTCGCAATACTGTTCCAGACCTTCCTGACAGCTTGGGCAGGTGCGGCAGGAGTCAACCATACAGCCCACGCCAACCAGATCGCCGATGCGATATTTTTGTGTATGTGCGCCGACTGCGGTGACGCGTCCGACGATTTCATGGCCCGGCACCACCGGGAAAATGGTGTTCTGCCATTCATTGCGGGCCTGGTGCAGGTCAGAGTGACAAACGCCGCAGAATAGCACTTCAATTTGTACATCATGCGCGCGCAGTTCACGCGGCTTATAGTCAAAAGGCGCGAGTTTAGATTTCGCATCCTGGGCAGCATAAGCGTGCGTAATATTCATGGTGTCTCCTGTTATTGAGGCCGTTGTGAAGCGTAAGGAAAAACAATCAGATAAACTGACGCTCGCCATCAGAGGGCGAGCCAGTGAGCGAACCAGCATAAACAGCGCGGGGAAGGGTAACCAGACCTGAAAGTGTCTAAATCTTGCCTGATCCTGCACGATTGCCATGGAAAGAGGCAAGACCGGAGGTATGCGCCTCGATAAGAGCGGAATGAGTGAAGTAAGGCGGGAAAGCAGCCCGTGGCGATCATAAAAAAAGCCCCCGACGCGGGCGGCGTCAGGGGCGTTAAATCAGCCGGTTAGCGCTGTGCTAACAGTGGCTTCAGGAAGCGCGCGGTATGGGACTCTTTGCAGTTCGCTACTGTTTCCGGCGTACCGGCAACCAGAATCTGTCCGCCGCCGCTGCCGCCTTCCGGGCCGAGATCGACAATCCAGTCGGCGGTTTTCACCACGTCCAGATTATGCTCAATCACCACAATGGTGTTGCCCTGATCGCGCAGCTGGTGCAGCACCGTCAACAGCAGCTGAATATCGGCAAAGTGCAGGCCGGTGGTCGGCTCATCAAGAATATAGAGCGTCTGACCAGTGCCGCGTTTCGACAGCTCGCGCGCCAGCTTAACGCGCTGCGCCTCGCCGCCCGACAGCGTGGTCGCAGACTGGCCGAGTCGAATATAAGAGAGACCGACATCCATTAGCGTTTGCAGCTTACGCGCCAGCGCTGGCACCGCATCGAAGAACTCGCGTGCTTCTTCGATGGTCATATCCAGCACTTCATGGATGCTCTTGCCTTTGTATTTAATCTCCAGCGTCTCGCGGTTATAACGCTTGCCTTTACACTGGTCGCACGGCACATAAATATCCGGCAGG
Source organism: Mixta sp. Marseille-Q2659 (assembly GCF_940807255.1). Classification (GTDB taxonomy): domain Bacteria; phylum Pseudomonadota; class Gammaproteobacteria; order Enterobacterales; family Enterobacteriaceae; genus Mixta. Next base: position 45,546 of record NZ_CALNWY010000021.1, read on the forward strand.
AAGTGCATTTCCACGCGCAGCACGCCGTCACCCTGACAGGCTTCACAGCGTCCGCCGCGCACGTTAAAGCTGAAGCGGCCTGGATTATAGCCGCGCGAGCGCGACTCCGGCACGCCCGCAAACAGCTCGCGAATCGGGGTAAAGATGCCGGTATAGGTAGCCGGGTTAGAGCGCGGCGTACGGCCGATCGGACTCTGGTCAATATCGATAACCTTATCGAAATTCTCCATGCCGATCACTTCACGATACGGTGCCGGTTCGGCAATGGTTGCGCCGTTCAGCTGGCGTTGAGCAATCGGAAACAGCGTATCGTTAATCAGCGTCGATTTCCCTGAGCCGGACACGCCGGTAATACAGGTAAACAGGCCCACCGGCAGCGTCAGCGTGACATCCTTCAGGTTGTTGCCGCGCGCGCCGGTGATTTTCAGCACTTTGTTCGGATCGGCAGGCACGCGCTGTTCCGGCACCGCAATTTTACGTTTGCCGCTCAGATACTGACCGGTCAGCGATGCTTCCACCTGCATAATTTCTTCAGCGGTGCCTTCCGCCACCACCTGACCGCCATGAACCCCAGCGCCCGGCCCGATATCAATAATATGGTCGGCGGCGCGAATGGCGTCTTCGTCATGCTCCACCACGATGACCGTATTGCCGAGGTTACGCAGATGGATCAGCGTATCCAGCAGGCGTTCGTTATCGCGCTGATGCAGGCCGATTGACGGTTCATCCAGCACATACATCACGCCGACCAGACCGGCACCGATCTGGCTCGCCAGACGAATACGCTGCGCCTCACCGCCCGACAGCGTTTCGGCGGAGCGCGACATGGAGAGATAGTTCAGGCCGACGTTAACCAGGAAGCTCAGGCGATCGCCAATCTCTTTCAGCACTTTTTCAGCGATTTTGGCGCGCTGGCCGCTCAGCTTCAGATTGCGGAAAAAGTCCATCGCATGACCGATGCTCATATCGGAAATGGTCGGCAGCGTGGTGTCTTCGACATAAACGTGGCGCGCTTCACGACGCAGGCGCGTCCCTTCGCAGGTGGCGCAGGCGCGGTTGCTGATAAATTTCGCCAGATCTTCACGTACCGCGCTGGATTCCGTCTCTTTATAACGACGTTCCATATTGTGCAGCACGCCTTCGAACGGATGACGACGCACCGAGGTATCGCCACGATCGTTGATATATTTGAACTCGATGCTTTCCTTGCCGGAGCCGTACAGGATCACCTGGCGCGCTTTTTCGCTCAGGCTATTAAAAGGCGCTTCGACATCGAATTTCAGATGTTCCGCCAGCGAGCGCAGCATCTGGAAGTAGTAAAAGTTACGGCGATCCCAGCCACGAATCGCGCCGCCGGCCAGCGACAGCTCGCCATTTTGCACCACGCGCTCAGGATCGAAATATTGCTGCACGCCAAGGCCGTCGCAGGTCGGGCAGGCGCCCGCCGGGTTGTTGAATGAGAACAGGCGTGGTTCCAGTTCGCTCATGCTGTAGCCGCAGATCGGGCAGGCGAAGTTCGCGGAGAACAGCAGTTCATGCGCATCGGCATCGTCCATATCAGCAACAATCGCCGTGCCGCCAGAGAGTTCCAGCGCGGTCTCAAACGATTCCGCCAGCCGCTGCGCAAGATCTTCACGCACCTTAAAGCGATCGATAACCACTTCAATGGTATGTTTCTTTTGCAACTCCAGCTTTGGCGGATCAGAAAGGTCGCAGACTTCACCGTCAATACGGGCGCGAATGTAGCCCTGCGTCGCCAGGTTCTCCAGCGTTTTGGTATGTTCGCCTTTACGATCTTTCACCACCGGTGCCAGCAGCATCAGACGCGTGCCTTCCGGCTGCGCCAGTACATTATCCACCATCTGACTCACCGTCTGTGCCGCCAGCGGCACGCCGTGATCGGGGCAGCGCGGCTCGCCAACGCGGGCGAACAGCAGGCGCAGATAGTCGTGAATTTCGGTAATGGTTCCCACCGTCGATCGCGGGTTATGAGAGGTGGATTTCTGCTCAATAGAAATGGCTGGCGACAGGCCTTCTATATGATCGACATCCGGTTTTTCCATCAGCGACAGAAACTGACGCGCATAGGCGGAAAGGGATTCCACATAGCGGCGCTGTCCCTCGGCATACAGCGTATCGAACGCCAGCGAGGATTTCCCGGAACCTGACAGGCCGGTGACAACGATCAGTTTGTCGCGAGGGATGATCAGGTTGATGTTTTTCAGGTTGTGGGTGCGGGCACCCCGGACTTCAATCTTATCCATTCACATTTCCCGGATTAACGCAGACTCACCATGCCCGTAACGCTACGGCAGGACTAAACAGGTCATTATGGCACAAAAAATAACTGAATGTATATCCAGTAGTCTGTTGCAACGGTGCAAAAAGATCTTCATTATTGGAAGCTTGCTCGGAAGTATGATCGGGCAGGCTAGCGTGGTAGAATTTACCGTTTAGACTTTAGTGAATACTCATCGGGAGACGCGAACATGGCCAGCAGAGGCGTTAACAAAGTGATTCTTGTCGGGAATCTGGGTCAGGATCCGGAAGTGCGTTATATGCCGAATGGTGGAGCCGTAGCGAATATTACGCTGGCGACTTCCGAAAGCTGGCGTGACAAGCAAACCGGCGAGACCAAAGAGAAAACGGAATGGCACCGCGTTGTGCTGTTCGGCAAACTGGCAGAAGTGGCGGGTGAATACCTGCGTAAAGGTTCTCAGGTTTATATCGAAGGTTCTCTGCAAACGCGCAAATGGCAGGATCAGAGCGGCCAGGAACGTTACACCACGGAAGTGGTAGTTAACGTCGGCGGCACCATGCAGATGCTCGGCGGCCGTCAGGGCGGCGCGGGCGCGCAGGCCGGTGGCGGCATGGGCGGCGGCAACAGCAATAACAACGGTTGGGGCCAGCCTCAGCAGCCGCAGGGCGGTAATCAGTTCAGCGGTGGCGGGCAGCAGGCACCGGCTCGTCCGCAGCAGAGCGCCCCTGCGAACAATGAACCGCCAATGGATTTCGACGACGATATTCCGTTCTGATAAGCCGCTTTTTGTTCTGGCGATCGCTTAAGAAAACCTGCTTCGGCAGGTTTTTTTTAAGCAAAAATAAACGGCTGGGCGTATATAGCGAGACACGTTCTTTTATAGGGATATAAATCATGCAACGTAAATTTTGCCTTTCCGTTATTCTTACTCTTCCGCTCCTGCTTACGGCGTGCGCAGGATCTCAAACCAGCGTGGATAAAAATGCCCGTCATATGGCTCATCAAATAGCCCGCGTGCATTTTGATCCCAATACGCGTCCGCTGACCGCCGACAACATCCGCTTAATGGCGCAATTCCTCAGTCAGTTTTATGACCAGGGTAAAAAAGATCGGGCCGCTGGCCTTACGCTGGCGCAGGCACAACAACGGGTAAATTGTTTTCGCCAACAGCAAGCTGGCGACGCTGCGGGACATAGCCCCTTTGCGCTTGAAGCGCAAAAAAGCTTTTTTCTTACGCATCAATACACCGCCGATCAGCCGGAAAAACGTCGCACAATCTTGCTGGATGGCGCTATCGCTACTTATTGGGATGGCTATAACGGCAAGCCGTAACGTCAGTGCTGGCTTCTATTGCCGCTGAGTGATTTAAAGCGGCTCGCGACAGCAGCATATTTCGGTAATGCTGCCAACTTACTGATTTAGTGTATGATGGTGATTTTAAGGTGCTTGCGTGGCTTCCATTTCCATCAGATGTCCTTCCTGCTCCGCTACTGAAGGCGTGGTGCGTAACGGCAAAAGCACTGCCGGACATCAGCGCTATCTCTGCTCTCATTGCCGTAAAACATGGCAACTACAGTTCACTTACACCGCCTCTCAGCCCGGTACGCACCAGAAAATCATTGATATGGCCATGAATGGCGTCGGATGTCGCGCCAGTGCACGCATTATGGGCGTTGGCCTCAACACGGTTTTACGTCACTTAAAAAACTCAGGCCGCAGTCGGTAACCTCGCGCATACAACCGGGCAGTGATGTGATTGTCTGCGCTGAAATGGACGAACAGTGGGGCTACGTCGGTGCTAAATCACGTCAGCGCTGGCTGTTTTACGCGTATGACAGGATACGGAGGACGGTTGTGGCGCACGTCTTCGGTGAACGCACTCTGGCCACACTGGAGCGTCTTCTGAGCCTGCTGTCGGCCTTTGAGGTCGTGGTATGGATGACGGATGGCTGGCCGCTGTACGAATCACGCCTGAAGGGAAAGCTGCACGTTATCAGCAAGCGTTACACTCAGCGCATTGAGCGACATAACCTGAATCTGAGACAACATCTGGCAAGGCTGGGACGGAAGTCACTGTCGTTCTCAAAATCGGTGGAGCTGCATGACAAGGTCATCGGGCATTATCTGAACATAAAACACTATCAGTAAGTTGGAGTCATTACCGAAGGATGTTGGGCTATTTAACGCAGCGAATATTATTTCCGCTTCATGGATATTTATTCCTGCGGCAATCATTACCTCTAGTTTTACGGAAATATTCAGGGAACAGTCAGAAAGGGCATTAAAACTGACTGCGCGTTTGAATGGTTATGTCATGGTTATTTCACTATTAATGCTGCTTATCGTAACCCTGTACGGTGAGAACATTATTATTACCCTTTATGGGCAAGATTACACACAGTCGGGAAGTCTCATTACGTTATTGTCATTAGCAACCTGCTTTTCGTCAATGGGGACAGTTGCATATCGTTATATGGTCAAAGAAGGAGGTTTTAATTATCTGCTGAAGAAAATTCTCTGCCTGATGGCAATCAGCGTACCGTTATCCTGGGTTTTAATTACCAGCTTCGGACTGATCGGCGCGGCGTGGAGTGTTTTAATCACAGAAATCCTGTCCCTGACCGTAATGAATTACTTCTTCAAACATGGCGTCATCCACAAGATCCACGTTTCCTCACTCAACTACAAAACTTACAAATGAGGTTAAGATGTCTAAGTTTAAAGATGAATTAAGAAGAAGCGTTCTTTATTTTGTAAAAAAAATGCCGTGGGCATACCAGGACCGTATTCACTATTTTCATAAGTTTAAAAGACTACCCAATATTCGTGAACCCAAGCTGTTTAACGAGAAAGTGTTATACCGTAAGTTCGTCAACGGTGACTACGCGCGCTACGGCAAGCTCTCTGACAAATTCACGGTTCGCGACTATATCGCTGATACTATTGGCAATGAATACCTGATCCCACTGGTACACGAAACCAGCGATCCCACGACGCTGCTGAGTCTGCCAGGCCTGAAGAATACGGTGGTTAAGCCCAACCACGGTTCTAATATGGTGGAAATTCTGCTGGAAGAGCCGGACAGCCTGCAAAAGCAGCTGATCGTTAATCGCTGTCAGGAGTGGCTGCGCAAAGACTTTTCCGAAGAGGCGCGCGAGATACATTATCGTTATATCAAGCCGCGCATTCTGGTTGAACAGTATATTGGCGATGGGAAAAGCGCACCGATCGATTCCACATGTTCAATAAAAAGGACGGCAATTTTGAATATGTGCTGCAGGTTATCTATAACCGCAGTAATCCGGCGCTCTCGATGAATTTCTACGTGAATAATCTGAGCGAAGCCTGGTATAAAATCCGCGATACCGGTCTGGATATTCAACAGGTTATGCCGAAGCTGGAACAGGCACTGGAATTAAGTAAAACGCTGGCGAAAGAGTTCGATTACGTTCGCGTTGACTGGTATATCCATGAAGAACAGATCTGGTTTGGCGAATTAACCTTTACGCCAGGCGCCGGTCTGGTTACCGGACTCGATCGCGGCCTGAATAAAATGATGGGCGAAATGTGGTTGCAGGATCGGGTTAACCTTCCGACACCGCTGGGCTCTACAGATGTAACTGATGTAACGCTGCCGGGATTGCTGAAAAAGGTTTAACGCCTTTGACCGGAGAAATAATAAAAAAGCGAGCCGGGCAGCTCGCTTTTTTTATTGGTCAGCTATCAGGATAGCAACGGCTTTTATCAGACTACCGCTCAGGGCATCGGCCATTCAGGCGGCGTCTGGCTCATAATATTGATAAAGGTGTCTTTGGTAATGTTCAGAAAATTATTAACGTTTTCCATACTGAACGACATACCTAATAATCCGGCAACAAACCAGCAGGTCAGGCCGACGCCGATACCGCTACAGACAAAAGCCATGACCGGATGGCTGGTTTGACGGCACTTTGTTTTAAAGGTGCTGGCGAAAAACATCAGAACGGCGCTCAGCAATTCCCAACGCATTACAACAAGGCTGGCGGTAAGCGTAGCCATAACATGCAACCTCTGTCTCTTATTAACCCTGACGCCTGGAGTAAGAAGACGCGATAAAGATGCCAGAGAGTCTCTACCGGTCATGAACATGCAGCACTAAAGTGTGACTTGGGTCACATTATATCACTGCATTTTAAAAATTGAACAAAATTTACACCAGATAAGCTGCTTCTGAAGGCGGGAATAGCTGCGGTGCAGGCAGGGTAAGAAGGCGTTTAATTTCCTGTCTTTATTAGCAAAATAAAGAAACAACAGGGATTTGGGATGAATCTGACCCGCTGAATGATTGTACCTGCGACATCAGCCAGATACGCTTTTCAACCCATGCTGATCTGGTCAGCGCAGGCGTTGTTCGTGCCGTTTAGCCCTGCTTTCTCTTTTATTCAGGATCCTGATATGACTAAGTTGCTTCCTGCCTCTGACCTTCGTTCGGGGTATCGTCTGCTGCAACACGGCGCGTCATTTAACGGCACCTTTTTCGGAGGGCGATGTGATTAAGCCTTGCCTGCGTCTGTCTGACAATATGAAAACGGGATCGCGGCCAACACTGCGTAAATCGCTGCAGCGCATCCATCTGATGATCATTATTATTTCGATGATGATCTCCGGGATCTCTTTATCCACGCTTTCGCTTATCGCGCTACGAAACTATGCGGAAAATAATCTGCAGCTGCTGGCCTCCACGCTGAGCTATACGGTGCAGTCGGCGGTGGTAAAAGGCGAAGGGCAGGTTGTTCAGGAAGCGCTGGCGGAAATTGGCCGACGCGGCTGCTTTGCCTATGGACGGGTATATGACGACCACGGACAACTGCTGGCGGGTTGGCAAGCTTCGCCGCGTCCACAACAGAATCGCCTGGAAAAGCTGATCGCCCAGTGGTTTTTTCCGCAGCCGGTGACCATGCCGATCCTCCATCATCATAATAAGATCGGCCAGATCTGGCTGGTCGGCAACGCCAGCCAGGTAATCCAATATATTTATCAGATTCTCGCCTGGCTGATGGCCAGCCTGCTGTTGACCGCCACCCTGGCTTCGCTGCTGTCACGGCGCATGCACGCCGGTATTCTGGAGGCGTTGCAAAGCATCACCTCGGTTACGCGTGAAGTGCGCCAGCGTCGGGCATTTGCGCGCCGCGTTCCGGCGGCGGACATTGCCGAACTGCACGCCTTAAGCCATGACTTCAATACGCTGCTGGCGGAGCTGGATGAGTGGCAGAGCCATATGAAGCAGGAAAACGATCATCTGGCGCACCAGGCCAGCCATGACAGCCTGACCGGTTTACCAAATCGTATCGCTTTCGAACAGACGTTAGCGCAGGCGTTTGCCGACGGCGCCCAGCGCCAACAACTGGCGTTGCTGTTTATTGATGGCGATCGTTTCAAGCAGATCAATGATACCTGGGGACATGCGGCTGGCGATGCCATTATTACCGCGACCGCAGAACGGCTGCGCGCGCAGGTAAGAAAAACGGATATGGTGGCGCGGCTCGGCGGCGATGAGTTTGCGATTTTGCTGCGTGATATTACCCATCCCGATCAGATCACGCGCGTGGTGCAGCATCTGATGAGCGCCATGGAAAAGCCGCTAATTTTGCCGGACGGTCAGCCGATTGTCTGGTCGCTAAGCATTGGCGCCGCCATGGGGAAAAATGCGCGGTCGGCTGAAGGATTGCTGGCGCAGGCTGATGCCGCGATGTATCACATCAAAGCGCTGGGCGGAGGCTGGTATTTATCGCCGCTGAGACAGAGTCAGCCACAAATGGAAATCTTCTGAAGGCCCGACGGAGAATCGGGCCGTCATCTCTTTTCCCACATTGTTAGCCGCTTACCGGACAGCAGGCGCCGGTCGTACGCTGGGCGTAGCTGCCGAGCGCCTCGCTGCGGGAAAAGCTCACCGGACGCTGGCGCAGCGCGCTCTGACGGCGCATGTTGTGGCGATAAGCGGTGGGCGTCTGGGAAAACTGCCGACGAAAGACGCGCGAAAAGGTCTGTTGAGAATCAAAGCCGTACTGCATCGCAATATCAAAAACCGGGCGCTGCGTCAGGGAAAGCGCTTCCGCCGCCAGCGTGAGCCGACGTTCGCGAATATAGCTGCCCAGCGTCTGTTTCGTTACGGTACGGAACATACGCTGCAGGTGCCATTTGGAGTAGCCGGATTTGGCGGCGACTTCATCAATAGAAAGGTTTTTATCCAGGTTCTGATCAATCCAGTCAGTCAAAGAATGAATAATGTCGTTATGCATCATGACTATGTCCTTCTGATGAGATTTTGAGCGTTGCAGGTCGATGGGGTGGGAGTATAATTCCTCAAGTTAACTTGAGGTAAAGCGTAAAATGAAAAAAAACAGTTATCCGAAGCCGGTGTTGACGCCGGGTGAAGTAGCGAAGCGCAGCGGGGTGGCGGTTTCCGCGCTGCATTTTTATGAAGCGAAGGGGCTGATTGCCAGCACGCGCAATGCCGGAAATCAGCGGCGCTACAGCCGTGATGTATTGCGTCGCGTGGCGATAATCAAAATTGCGCAGCGCATCGGCATTCCGCTGGCGACCGTCAGTGAAAGCCTGTCGCATATGCCGACCGACAAGCGTATTTCGCCGAAAGCCTGGGAAGAGTTGACCGAACAGTGGCGCGCTGAACTGAACAAGCGCATCGAAACCCTGACTCATCTACGCGACGATTTGGATGGCTGTATCGGCTGCGGCTGTCTGTCGATGCGTGACTGCCCGCTGCGCAACCCCGGCGACCGGCTGGCGGAAAAGGGCACCGGCGCTATCCTGCTCGATCCCCATCGCGAAGAAGAGTAGCCGCTATACTGGAGGCTGGCGCTTAACTGCAGGACTCCGTCATGATCGTTGTGCATCATCTGAATAACTCCCGCTCGCAGCGGATCCTCTGGTTGCTGGAAGAGCTGGAGCTGCCTTACGAAATCAAACGCTATCAGCGTCAGGCCTCGATGCTGGCGCCGGACGCGCTGAAAAAAATTCATCCGTTAGGGAAGGCGCCGGTGATTACCGACGGCGATCGTGTGGTCGCGGAATCGGGTGCGATTCTGGAATATCTGGCGGGCCGTTACGATCGAAATAAACAGTTCACGCCGCTGGATGAAGAAGCCCTCCTGCAGTGCCGTTACTGGCTGCACTATGCAGAAGGTTCGCTGATGCCACTGGTGGTGATGCGTCTGATCTTTAGCCGGATGGGGAAAGCGCCGGTGCCCTGGCTGCTGCGTCCGGTTGGCGCCGCCTTTGGCAAAGGAGTACGCAAAGGCTTTATCGATCGCCAGCTGGCGACTCACCGTCAGTTTATCGAACAGCACCTTACCAGCCACGCCTGGTTTGCCGGCGAGCAGCTCACGCTGGCGGATATCCAGATGAGCTTTCCCATTCAGGGGCTGGCGGTACGTGGCGGCCTGCAGGATATGCCCGCGACGCAGGCCTGGCTGGATAAAATTACCTGCCGTCCGGCCTGGCAACGCGCTATTCAAAAAGGCGGAGAGCTGAACCTGGCGGCGGAATAAAGCCGCGCGCTAATCTTTCTGTTTAAAAAGTCAGCGGGGAAATAGCTCAACGCTGGACGGCCTGCTGCAGCAAAAAAACCATAGCTGCAGCGACGTTAGCCTGACTTGCCGCCCGGCCTTTTCGTTTAAACCCGCGTCTTTATCTCATCGACTCGTGAATTATGCTGAATTAGATCCATACAGCAGTTGAAAATATGTCACCAAAGGCAGGATAATCGTTTGCCTTTTTGACAGGCCGCTATGCGGCCTTTTTTTCGCGCGGTGAAGTAAACGTTTGCTTTTTGACTGGCGTCGGCTGTTCTTTTCTCGCCAGTGCTTATCCAGGGAAATAAAAAAACGGTGCATTCTGTTCGCCGCGCAGGCTGTTATCCAAAATAATGAGGTTTTTCCATGTCGACTCCAACACCACCGGCGCGTCGTTCGTTTGATGCCTGGTTCCAGATTTCCGCACGCGGCAGCAGCGTGCGCCAGGAAATCCTTGCCGGCCTGACGACGTTTCTGGCTATGGTTTATTCCGTCATTGTCGTGCCGGGCATGCTCGGCAAAGCGGGTTTCCCGCCTGCGGCGGTTTTTGTTTCCACCTGTCTGGTCGCCAGCTTCGGCTCGATTATCATGGGACTGTGGGCCAATCTGCCGATGGCGATCGGCTGTGCGATCTCCCTGACCGCCTTTACTGCGTTTAGCCTGGTGCTGGGGCAGCAGATCAGCATTCCGGTCGCGCTGGGTGCCGTATTCCTGATGGGCGTGTTATTTACGCTGATTTCCGCCACCGGCATTCGCGCCTGGATCCTGCGTAATCTGCCGATGGGCGTGGCGCACGGCACCGGCGTCGGCATTGGCCTGTTTCTGTTGCTGATCGCCGCTGACGGCGTTGGCCTGGTAGTGAAAAACCCGGCGCCTGGCCTGCCGGTCGCGCTTGGTCACTTCACCTCGTTCCCGGTCATCATGTCCTTAATCGGTCTGGCAGCCATTTTCGGCCTGGAAAAACGCCGCGTGCCGGGCGGCATTCTGCTGACGATTATCGCCATCTCGCTGATTGGCCTGGCGGTCGATCCGGCGGTGAGCTTTAAAGGATTATTTGCCATGCCCAGCCTGCGCGACGCCAACGGCGAATCGCTGCTGTTCAGTCTGGACATTGGTGGCGCGCTGCAGGCTGCGGTGCTGCCGAGCGTGCTGGCGCTGGTGATGACCGCCGTCTTCGATGCCACTGGCACCATTCGCGCCGTGGCGGGGCAGGCGAACCTGCTGGATAAAGAGGACAGATCATTAACGGCGGCAAGGCGCTGACCACCGACTCGGTCAGCAGCATTTTCGCCGGGCTGGTCGGCGCATCGCCAGCGGCGGTTTATATCGAATCGGCGGCGGGTACCGCCGCGGGTGGTAAAACTGGCCTGACGGCGATTGTGGTCGGCCTGCTGTTCCTGCTCATCCTGTTTATGTCGCCGCTGGCTTATCTGGTGCCAGCCTACGCGACGGCACCCGCGCTGATGTATGTAGGCCTGCTGATGTTAAGCAACGTGGCAAAAATCGACTTTAACGATTTTGTCGATGCGATGTCCGGCCTGCTGACGGCGGTATTTATTGTGCTGACCTGCAATATCGTCACCGGCATTATGCTGGGCTTTGGCTCGCTGGTGATTGGTCGTCTGTTTGCCGGTGAATGGCGCAAGCTGAATATCGGCACCGTGATTATCGCCATCGCCCTGGTGGTGTTCTATGCCGGAGGCTGGGCCCTCTAATCTCCTCGCGCGGCGTCCCTGCCGCGCGTGCTTTCCACCGCTGCTTTTTCTCCCATTTGGTTTATGCATAGAGAATTATCCTGAAGCTTAACGAAATGTCCGCCTTGTTTTTAACAGGCTTAACGTTTTGTTTTACACTGCTACGGGGCTTACCCCAGGGGTAATTGATTCACATATGCCTGTTGGAAGGGGCTATAAGGAAAGCATGGAAATCTTTTTTACTATTCTCATCATGATGCTGGTGGTGTCGCTCTCTGGCGTCGCCGCCCGCATTATTCCGTTCCAGATCCCGCTGCCGCTGGTACAAATCGCTGCTGGCGCACTGCTGGCCTGGCCGACCTTTGGTCTGCATGTGGATTTCGACCCGGAACTCTTTCTGGTGCTGTTTATTCCGCCGCTGCTGTTTGCCGACGGCTGGAAAACGCCAGTTAATGAATTTCTGCATCATGGCCGTGAAATCATGGGGCTGGCGCTGGTACTGGTGCTGATCACGGTGGTCGGTATCGGCTACCTGATCTACTGGATGGTGCCGGGCATTCCGCTGGTGCCGGCCTTTGCGCTGGCGGCGGTGCTGTCGCCGACCGATGCGGTGGCGCTGTCCGGCATTGTTGGCGAAGGGCGCATTCCCAAAAAAATCATGTCCATACTGCAGGGCGAAGCGTTAATGAATGACGCCTCCGGCCTGGTGTCGCTAAAATTCGCCGTCGCGGTCGCGATGGGTACGATGGTGTTTACCGTTTCCGGCGCGGCGGTGGAATTTTTCAAGGTTGCCATCGGCGGCCTGCTGGCGGGGGCGGCGGTCTGCTGGCTGTTCGGCAAATCCCTGCGTCTGTTCAGCCGCCTGAGCGGTGACGATCCGGCGACGCAAACCGTTCTGCTGCTGCTGTTACCCTTTGCCTCTTATCTGATTGCAGAGCATCTGGGCGTTTCCGGCATTCTGGCGGCGGTTGCGGCCGGTATGATGATCACCCGCTCCGGCATTATGCGCCGCGCGCCGCTGGCGATGCGCCTGCGTGCTAACAGCGTCTGGCAGATGCTGGAATTTGTGTTTAACGGCATGGTCTTTTTAATGCTGGGCCTGCAGCTGCCGGGCATTCTGGAAACCTCGATCGCCGAGGCCAATGCCGACCCGAATGTGCAGCTCTGGATGCTGTTTACCGACATTCTGTTGGTTTACCTCGCGCTGCTGCTGGTGCGTTTCGGCTGGCTGTGGACCATGCAGCGCATCAGCAAGCGCTTCCTGAGCAAAAAGCCGATGGAGTTCAGCAACTACAGTTCGCGTGAACTGCTTGTCGCCTCGTTCGCTGGCGTACGCGGGGCGATCACGCTGGCCGGTGTGCTGTCGATTCCGCTGTTTCTGCCGAACGGCGACGCTTTCCCGGGCCGTTATGAACTGGTCTTCCTCGCAACCGGCGTGATTCTGTTCTCGCTCTTTATCGGCGTTATCGTACTGCCGCTGTTGCTGCGCGGCGTGGATGGCATTGATAAATCGGGTCTGCGTCGCGAAGTGCAGCAGGCTCGGGCGGTTATGGCTGGTGCGGCGATTGAAAGCCTCTACAAAATGGAAGAGCGCCTGACGCAGGATACTGAAGAGAACCTCGACAACGAGCTGTTGAAAGAGGTGAGTTCGCGCGTGATTGGCAACCTGCGTCGTCGTGCTGACGGACAAAGCGATCTGGATACGGCGCATATTGCCGAAGATCTGGAGCGCCGCTTCCGTTTGACGGCGGTGCGTGCCGAACGCGCTGAGCTGTATCATCTGCGCGCCACGCAGCAAATCAGCAATGAGACGATGCAGAGTCTGCTGCGCGATCTCGATCTGCTGGAAGCGCTACTGGTAGAAAAAGATCACTAAGAAAACGGGCGGGCCAATAAGCCCGCCCGTTGTATTTGCCTCGACCAACCAGCCTGCCTTGCCATCAATAATCTATTCGCCTGCTTGCTCTGGCAGCACAGGTCAACCGGCGCCTCTTGCTGTCCGTAATTCACCCGTTTGCCTTGTCTGCATAAGCCCATCAGTGCATTTCCCTACAGCATCGCTTACCTTGTGTACCGTTGCGCATTAATCAGCGAAAGCGCTATTCCTGTGCTTCAGACCGACAGCGTCGGCGCTTCGCCCGGCCAGTATTCACGACAGCAATCGATCCATGCCTGCGCGCTGCGGGAAAGATAGCTGCCTTCGCGCCAGATTAAGCCCAGCGTCCAGGCCAGCTCCGACTCCAGTGGCAGCCACAGCAGCGACTGACGATCCAACCGCTGACAAATCGGCTCCGGCAGAATCGCCACGCCCATGCCCGCCTGTACCATCGCCGCCAGAAAATCCCATTGCCCGCTGCGTACGGCAATTTGCGGCGTCAGGTTCTCGCGCTGAAACGCTTTCTTCAGCTGGCGGTTAAGGGAAAATTCCTCATTAAAAATCAGCAGCGGATGCTGTGCCACCTGCGCCAGCGAAACGCTGGCGCGGCTCAGCCAGGGCTCGGCGCGCGGTACCAGCACGCAGAGTGGATGACGCATCAGCGTTAGCGTATTCAACGGTGCCTGCTCATCAATCGGCAACGCAGTTAACGCCAGGTCAAGACTGCCCGAAAGCACCGCTTCCTGCACCGTCAGCCCGCCGGACTCTACAATTTTTAACGCAATGCCGGGATAACGCTGGCGAAAGGCGGAAACGGAGCCGGCAATCTGCATGCCGACCATCGGCGGCACGCCCAGCCGCAGCTCGCCGGTTTTCAGCTGATTAATATCGCCAATTTCCAGCTCCAGCTGTTTGAACTCCTGCAAGATCATCAGGCCGCGTTGATAAACGACCTGGCCGCTGTCGGTCAGATGCAGCTTACGCCCTTCGCGCAGCAGCAGCGTGCAGCCCAGCTCCTCCTCCAGCTGACGCAGCATTTTGCTGATGGTCGGCTGCGTGACAAACAGCGCTTCAGCGGCGCGGGTAAAACTCTGTTGCCTGACCACCTCGACAAAATAGCGCAGCGCACGAACGTCCATAAACCATTCCCTTTATGCATACTTTGGATAATTTTAATTCATTTTTTTCACCCTTTGACAGCGCCGTATACTGACAGCCATCACAGATTCGTCAGGAGAAATCGATTATGGCCGTGGCGTTAAGCCCGCAGAGAACGGGATGGCTGCAACGATTGCAGGTGCCGTTACAGGTTGGCGTTTATATCGCGCTGTTTATTTGCGCGCAGCAGCTGGTAGAGTGGCTGCATCTGCCGCTGCCCGCGAATATTGTCGGCATGTTATTGCTGCTGGCGCTGATCGTTCTGCGCATCATGCCGCTGAAATGGGTAAAGGCGGGCGGCAACTGGCTGCTGGCGGAAATGCTGCTGTTTTTCGTTCCGGCGGTGGTGGCGGTGGTTAATTACGGCGATCTGTTGAAAGTTGAAGGCTGGCGCATCTGTCTGGTGATCGCTCTGAGTACGCTGATGGTACTGGCGGCGACGGCGCTGGTGGTGGACAGGGTTTACCGGCTGGAGATGTGGCTGGCGCAGCGTAAGCAGGCGCGCCATGAATAATCTCATTATCAGCCTGCTCTGTTTTATCGCGACGCTCTGCATCTATTTTCTCAATAAACGCCTCTATCGCCGCTGGCGCAAATTGCTGTTGATGCCGCTGGTGATGACGCCGCTGCTGCTGGTCGGCATGCTGCTGGTGATGCATATCTCATGGCAAAACTATATTAGCGAGAGCCGCTGGCTGCTGTGGCTGCTTGGTCCAGCTACGCTGGCGTTTGCCGTGCCGGTTTATGAAAATATGGCGATTATCCGCCGTCACTGGCTGTCGCTGTCGGCAGGCGTAATTACCGCGACGTTGGTGGCGGTATGCAGCTCCGTCTGGCTGGCGCGGCTGCTGGCGCTGCCGGAAGTTATCCAGCGCAGCCTGGCGATTCGATCTATTACCACGCCGTTTGCGCTGGCGGCGGCGAAGCAGGTAGGCGGCCAGCCCGATTTGGTGGCGCTGTTTGTGGTGATTACCGGCGTGTTTGGCATGGCGGTAGGCGATGTGCTGTTTTTGCGCCTGGCGGTGAAGCAGGGCATGGCAAAAGGGGCCGGTTTTGGCGCCGCCTCGCACGGGGCTGGCACCGCCCGCGCTTATGAGTTGGGGCAACAGGAAGGTGTGGTTTCCAGCCTGGTGATGATGCTCTCCGGCGTGCTGACGGTGGTGATTGCACCGCTAATCAGCCAGCTAATGTGGCCGGTGGCGCAGTAACGACCTGTTTACGCGTTGCTTAACCAGCGGACAGGGCGTTACTTATTAAGCGATTCCAGCCTAAACCGTCGTTTTGCTGGCGGCGTTAATGCCAAAAAAACAGGGCCTGACGGCCCTGTCTGTTAATGCTTACTTCGTTAAATCAGCACGTATTGGCTAGTGCGCTTTACCCTGGTCGATGCCGAGGCCGGTTTGCGAGCGTACAAACTGCGCGCGGAACAGCTGACGCTCCTGTGCGCCCTGTGCTGAGTGATCGGTAACCGAGAACAGCCAGGTGCCGATAAACGCCACCAGCATGGAGAACAGCGCCGGATATTCATACGGAAAAACCGGTGTTGTATGTCCCAATACCTGAACCCAAACCGTCGGGCCAAGAATCATCAGAATGACCGCCGTCAGCAGGCCCAGCCAGCCGCCGATCATCGCGCCGCGCGTGGTCAGCTTCGACCAGTACATCGACAGCAGGATAATCGGGAAGTTACAGCTGGCGGCAATGGAGAAGGCCAGCCCAACCATGAAGGCGATGTTCTGCTTTTCAAACAGAATGCCCAGCGCAATGGCGACCACACCCAGAATCAGCACGGTAATTTTCGATACGCGCAGCTCTTCCTTCTCGGTCGCCTGGCCTTTACGCACCACGCTGGCATACAGGTCGTGCGAAACGGCAGACGCGCCCGCCAGCGTCAGACCGGCCACCACCGCCAGAATGGTGGCGAACGCCACCGCTGAGATAAAGCCGAGGAACGTACTGCCGCCGACCGCGTTAGCCAGATGGACCGCCGCCATATTATTGCCGCCGATCAGCGCGCCAGCCGCATCTTTAAAGGCCGGATTGGCGCCTACCAGCAGAATCGCGCCGAAGCCGATAATAAAGGTCAGGAAGTAAAAGTAGCCCATAAAGCCGGTGGCCCAGAATACGCTTTTACGCGCTTCGCGGGCGTCGCTAACGGTAAAGAAGCGCATCAAAATATGCGGCAAACCCGCCGTACCAAACATCAGTCCCAGTCCCAGCGACAGTGCGGAAATCGGGTCGTTCACCAGCCCGCCGGGGCGCATAATTGCCTGGCCTTTCGGATGCACCGCCATCGCCTCGGTAAACAGCGTATTAAAGCTGAAGCCGACCGATTTCATCACCATAATCGCCATAAAGGATGCGCCGAACAGCAGCAGCACCGCCTTGATAATCTGCACCCAGGTGGTAGCCAGCATGCCGCCGAACAGTACATACAGCACCATCAGAATGCCCACCAGCACCACGGCAACATGGTAATCCAGGCCGAACAGCAGCTGGATCAGTTTGCCCGCGCCGACCATCTGCGCAATCAGGTACAGCGCCACCACCACCAGCGAGCCGCAGGCGGACAGCGTGCGGATCGGCTTTTGCTGCAGACGGTAAGAGGCGACATCGGCAAAGGTGTAGCGGCCCAGGTTGCGCAGACGTTCAGCAATCAAAAACAGGATGATCGGCCAGCCCACCAGGAAGCCCAGCGAGTAAATCAGCCCGTCGTAGCCGGAGGTATAGACCAGCGCGGAAATACCGAGAAACGAGGCGGCGGACATAAAATCCCCGGCCATCGCCAGCCCGTTCTGGAAACCGGTGATATTGCCGCCCGCGGTATAGTAGTCGCTGCGCGAGCGGGTACGTTTGGACGCCCACCAGGTAATGCCCAGCGTCCCGGCGACAAACACCAGGAACATAATAATCGCCTGATAGTTGGTGCCCTGCTTTTGCACGGCGCCGGTGATCGCATCGGCCGCCAGCAGCGGCAATGGAAGCAGCAGAGCGAGCCCCGCGGTAAAGCGCTTAAGCCCGTTCATTATTTCACCTCATCAAGGATCTGTTTGGTCAGGCGATCGAATTCGCCGTTGGCGCGCCAGACATATACGCCGGTCAGAATGAAAGAGATCACAATCAGGCCGACGCCGATGGGAATACCGCGCGTCACATTGGTGCCTTCATGCAGCGGCGCGCCCAGCCAGCCGGGCGCAAAAGCGATAAGCAGGATAAAGCCAACGTAGAGGATCAACATGATAATGGACAGAATCAGCGCAAAACGCTGGCGCTTATGCACCAGTTCTTTAAAGCGCGCGCTATTCTCTATTCGGGCATAGATAGCGTCGTTCATGCAGCGTCTCCAGAGGTAAGAAAAGATCGCAGGACTATGATGTTATGACGTCTGTTGTTATGGGCTGGCCGCAGCCAGCCTTGCCGCTTGTTGTTATCGTCGGGCGATCGCCGCCCGTTATGGCATCGTAATGCTCTGTTTTTCCTCCAGCAGTTTTTCCACTACGCCAGGATCGGCCAGCGTCGAGGTGTCGCCCAGATTACTGGTATCGCCGGTGGCAATTTTGCGCAGAATACGACGCATAATCTTGCCGGAGCGGGTTTTTGGCAGCGAATCGGTCCAGTGCAGCACATCCGGCGTAGCGATCGGCCCAATTTCTTTGCGTACCCAGCTGCGAACTTCCGCATACAGCTCAGGCGTGGGTTCTTCGCCGTGGTTCAACGTGATATAGGCATAAATCGACTGGCCTTTAATACTGTGCGGAATACCGACTACCGCCGCCTCGGCGATTTTGGCATGGGAAACCAGCGCCGATTCAATCTCGGCGGTGCCCAGTCGATGGCCTGACACATTCAGCACATCGTCCACGCGGCCGGTAATCCAGTAATAGCCATCCTCGTCACGGCGCGCGCCGTCACCGCTGAAGTACATGTTTTTGAAGGTGGAGAAGTAGGTTTGCTCAAAGCGCTCGTGATCGCCGAACAGCGTGCGTGCCTGGCCCGGCCAGGAATCGACAATTACCAGGTTGCCTTCGCAGGCACCTTCCTGCGGACGGCCTTCGTTATCCACCAGCGCAGGTTGCACGCCGAAGAAAGGTTTAGTGGCCGAGCCCGGCTTCAGCTCGGTGGCGCCGGGCAGCGGCGCGATCATGAAGCCGCCGGTTTCGGTTTGCCACCGGTATCGACAATCGGGCAGCGGCTGTCGCCGATTTTCTTGTAATACCACTCCCAGGCCTCCGGGTTAATCGGCTCGCCGACCGATCCCATAATGCGCAGCGAAGCGCGGCTGGTGCCGGTAATGGCCCGGTCGCCTTCCGCCATCAACGCGCGAATCGCCGTCGGCGCGGTATGAGCAGCGTCACCTTATGCTTATCTACCACTTCCGCCATCCGGCTGGGCTGCGGCCAGTTAGGCACGCCTTCAAACATCAGCGTTGTCGCGCCGCAGGCCAGCGGACCATACAGCAGATAGCTGTGACCGGTTACCCAGCCGACGTCGGCGGTACACCAGTAAACGTCGCTCGGATGGTAATCGAATACATATTTAAAGGTTGCCGCGGCATAAACCAGATAGCCGCCGGTGGTGTGCAGCACGCCTTTCGGTTTGCCGGTGGAGCCGGAGGTATAAAGGATAAACAGCGGATCTTCGGCGTTCATCTCTTCCGGTTGATGATGAGAGCAGGCGCTGTTTATCAGCTCATGCCACCAGCAGTCGCGGCCATTTTGCCAGGCGACCTCGTTGCCGGTACGCTTCAGCACCACCACGCGTTCAATGGTGGTCACGCCAGGATTTTTCAGTGCCTCATCGACATTTTTCTTCAGCGGAATGGTGCGGCCCGCGCGCACGCCTTCATCGGCGGTCACCACCAGCTTCGCGCTGGAATCGATAATACGGCCCGCCACCGCTTCCGGCGAAAAGCCGCCGAAAATGACCGAATGCACCGCGCCGATACGGGCGCAGGCCAGCATGGCGATGGCTGCTTCCGGCACCATCGGCATATAAATAGCGACCACATCGCCTTTCTTGATTTCCAGCTCTTTAAGCACGTTGGCGAAGCGGCACACTTCGCGATGCAGATCGCGATAGGTGAGGGTTTTGCTTTCGCTGGCGTCGTCACCTTCCCAGATAATCGCCGGATGATTGCCGCGCTCATGCAGATGGCGATCGAGGCAGTTTGCGGCGAGGTTCAGGGTGCCGTCTTCGTACCAGCGAATGCTGATATTACCGGGCGCGAAGGAGGTGTTCTTCACTTTAGTGTAAGGCTTGATCCAGTCAAGAATTTTGCCCTGTTCGCCCCAAAAGGAGTCAGGATCCTGCACCGACTGTTGGTACATCGACTGGTACTGTTCTGCATTTATCAGGGTGTTTTCCGCAATATTAGCGGGAACGGGATGCTTAATAATTTGGCTCATGGCTGATCTCCTTGGAGTTGTTAATGATATGTCAATCAAAGGTTAATGACAGCGAGGAGCAGCGCTTTGTTTCTTTTTTGCGCGACAGATCACGGGATTAGTAAACACGATGAAAAATGCAGGTTTTTTATTAGCCTGACAGCAAAATATTTCGCTTTTTGCCTTCCGATAAGTGTAGGTAATGGCGCGCGGAATTGGTGAAAAAAACAGCAAACGGTATAACGCTTTTCATACATAGTTATGCGAAAAAGAGGCGCTATATTACTTTTTAGAACATAGAGTTAGTGAATCAATAACCTAAAGGTATTTATATCGTCGCAAGTCAATTGGACGAAAGAGGGTACTGGAAAGGTTGCTTTTCGCCCGTTGATAATGGTACTTATCAACGGCCCTTTTCCGGGCGCAACCATCAATAACCCTCGATTTTACCGGACTTTGTCCATTTCCCTTAAGTGTGTAAATGTCCGCGCTCCTTTGCGGAACCAGGGTTTGTTAAGGAAATGAAACACTATGAAAGGTTTTAAAATCAGCCTTGCCTGGCAAATACTGATTGCATTAGTGCTGGGTGTCATCGTCGGAGCGATTTTACATAACCAGCCAGGGGATCGTGAATGGTTAATCACCAATATCCTCTCGCCTGCCGGTGATATTTTTATTCATCTGATCAAGATGATTGTGGTGCCTATTGTTGTCTCCACGCTTGTCGTGGGTATTGCGGGCGTGGGTGACGCGAAGAAGCTGGGAAGAATCGGCGTCAAAACCATTGTGTACTTTGAAGTGATTACCACCATTGCCATCGTGGTAGGGATTACCCTGGCGAATGTTTTTCAGCCCGGCACCGGCATTGATATGTCGACGCTGGCAACGGTGGATATCTCTAAATATGAAGCGACGACACAGCAGGTTGAAAGCGGGGCGCATAGCCTTGTGATCACCATTCTGTCGCTGATCCCGCAGAATATTTTCGCGGCTTTCGCCAGCGGCGATATGCTGCCGATCATCTTCTTCTCGGTGCTGTTTGGTCTGGGGCTGTCATCGCTGCCGTCGGAACATCGCGATCCGCTGGTGCAGGTGTTCCGCTCTGTTTCCGAAGCGATGTTTAAAGTGACGCATATGATTATGCGCTATGCGCCGGTTGGCGTGTTTGCGCTGATCTCGGTGACTATCGCTAACTTCGGCTTCGCCTCGCTGTGGCCATTGGCGAAGCTGGTGCTGCTGGTGTACGCCGCCATCCTGTTCTTCGCCTTTGTGGTGCTGGGCGCGGTGGCGCGTCTCTGCAAACTGAAAATCACCACGCTGATTCGCATCCTGAAGGATGAGCTGATTCTGGCTTACTCCACCTCCAGCTCGGAAACCGTACTGCCGCGCATTATGGAGAAAATGGAAGCCTACGGCGCGCCGAAAGCGATCACCAGCTTCGTGGTGCCGACCGGCTACTCCTT
This sequence comes from Mixta sp. Marseille-Q2659, assembly GCF_940807255.1. Taxonomy (GTDB): domain Bacteria; phylum Pseudomonadota; class Gammaproteobacteria; order Enterobacterales; family Enterobacteriaceae; genus Mixta. The sequence goes on from NZ_CALNWY010000021.1 coordinate 66,952, forward strand.
CAACCTGGATGGCTCAACTCTTTACCAGAGCATCGCGGCGATCTTCATCGCCCAGCTGTACGGTATCGAACTCTCCCTGATGGATGAGATCGTGCTGGTGCTGACGCTGATGGTGACCTCAAAAGGGATCGCTGGCGTGCCGGGCGTCTCCTTCGTGGTGCTGCTGGCAACGCTGGGCAGCGTGGGCATTCCGCTGGAAGGTCTGGCCTTTATCGCAGGCGTAGACCGCATCATGGATATGGCGCGTACTGCGCTGAACGTGGTAGGCAATGCGCTGGCGGTGCTGGTTATCGCCAAGTGGGAAGACCAGTTCGACAGCGCGCAGGCGAAAGAGTACGAGCAGCAGCTACGTATTCAGCCCGCCCGCTAAGCAGACGTTAATCTAACGCCGTCCCACGCCCGGGCGGCGTTTTTTTTTGCCCGCTTGCCGAACGGCGCGGGTTTCCTTCGTGCGGCGAGTTGCTCATTATAGGGCGTCAAAATTGCATCCGCGTTTATAAGGGAGTTGCCATGAGTCTCGATCTGTCTCGCATGATCACCGAAAGCCGTAATCCAGCCAGCGAAAATATTGATGAGCTAACGACGGAAGCGATGCTGCGCGTTATCAATAATGAAGATCAAAAGGTGGCGCTGGCCGTCGAGGCGATTGTGCCGCAGATAGCGCAGGCCGTAGACGCGATTGCCGCCGCGTTTCAGCAGGGCGGACGCCTGATTTACAGCGGCGCGGGCACCTCCGGTCGATTGGGCATTCTGGATGCGAGCGAATGCCCGCCAACCTTTGGCACGCCGCGTGAACAGGTGGTCGGCCTGATTGCGGGCGGCCACAAAGCCATTTTGCAGGCGGTGGAAAACGCCGAGGACAACAGCGAAATGGGCACGGCGGATTTGCAGGCAATCGAGTTTAACGAGCGCGACGTGCTGGTCGGCATCGCTGCCAGCGGACGCACGCCTTATGTGCTGGGC
>NZ_CALNWY010000022.1 GCF_940807255.1 Mixta sp. Marseille-Q2659
GGCATCAGGCTGAACGCAGGGGAAAACGGCAAAGCCGCAGCCCGCAGGGACCGGGTGCCGCCGTTTAGCTGTGCGACCCTTGCGTGAAGACGCCCGGGTGCCAGGTTTCTGCACGGCGAAGGGATTCGGGAAACGAAACAGAACGCGGGGGATGAACAGGGTACAGCCCCGGACGGCGGCTTTTCGCCGGTCCGGTCCTTACAGGTAGCCGCCACGCGGCGGCCTGCAGAAGCGCCGGCGCCAGCCGGCTGCAGGGGTTGAGCCCTGCCGTTGCCATCAGACCCAAGCTGGCTGGCCCGGAACGCCATGCGGTCCGGCGGAGCTTACCGGCACTGCCGGTTAGCGCAGTGGGGCTCGACGACCCGGCAACGCCGGGGAGCCGGAGGTGGCCATCAGGGTATTGATACCAGTGTCCGCTTTGTGCCAGAAGCGGACTTGATTAAATTAACATGGAGCAAACCATCACGCTCTGCTCAAGTTTATGTTCTTCATGCCGATAAAGGCAGATAAGTACAGAACACACTTTATAATGATAATAAGGAGTCTATTTATGCAACATAACCATGATTTAAAAAGCGAAACGAACAGAAAAAAAATTAAAGAGCTGGTTGAAAAGAAAGCCAGGGAAATCCGCGGATATACACCACGCGTGGGTGTTTTTGGTGTAACTGGCGTAGGGAAATCCTCCTTGTGCAACGCGCTTTTTGGTAAAGATCTCGCAAAAGTCAGTGACGTAGCTGCCTGCACCAGAGAAGCACAGGAAATGACAATATCGTCAAATGAAAATGGCAGCGGGGGGATAGTTTTAATTGATGTGCCGGGGGTTGGAGAAACCATTGACAGAGATAAAGAATATTTCGAGCTTTACAAAGAGTTATCTCCTACTCTGGATTTAGTTATCTGGGTTATTAAAGCCGATGACAGAGCATATGCTGTAGCTGAAAAAGCGTATAAAGAGATATTGGAGCCAAATAAAGAAAAGTGCCCGGTCTTATTTGTTGTAAACCAAGTTGATAACGTTGCTCCGATATTCGACTACGCAACAGGAATCCCTTTCTGGGATATGCAAGAAAATAAACCTCTGGCCGAACAAGAAGCAAACATCAATAAAAAAGTTACTGAAATCAGTCATGCTTTTGATATATCTACCCGATATATACAAACTGCTTCTGTGACGAGGAAATTCAATATTGTTGAAACAATGGAGAAGATAATCGAGATACTTCCAAACGAAAAAAAGTATTCACTTTTCCGCGAGGCAAAGGAAGATATAAAAAACGAAAAAATGGAAATCGAGGCAGAAACAGGCGTATGGGAAAGCGTCAAAGAATGGGTTGGTGATGCCTGGGAGTCAGTAAAAGAAGTAGTAGCTGAAGTAGCAGTAGAAGTAGCAAAGAGCGTGGGGAAAAAAATTCTCGGCTGGTTCTCGAAAAAATTTTAGTGTCCGGCAACTATCCGCTTATTGAATGTTCCATGTCATAAAAGGATTCAGTAGCCATGTCTATTTTGGCTACTGAATGCATCAACACGATGCTTGCTTTACGATCCCACTTTTAGTTCTGAAGTGATTATTGCTCGGGCGCGTAAGCATCTCGTGTCTTCACTATCAGAGCCCAGCTGGCAGACCCGGAACGCGCTTACGCGGTCCGGCGAAGATTACCGAACTTGCTGGTTAGCGCAGTAGGGTTGACGACCCAGCAGCACTGGGGAGCAGGAAGAAGTCACTGAATTTTTAATGCTAATGTCCGCTTTGTGCCAGAAGCGGACGCATAGTATGTTTATAGGTACAGATATGGGAGGTAGAAGCGCGTAGAACCCCATTCATGAGAATGTCATTTTTACCTTGCATATAGAGTGCTTAGTCTTCCACTGGCTTCGTAGCTTTTTTGAATAACGTTGTGCAGATATTGCTTCAGCTAAAGATAAGGGCGTCAGGATACAGTCGTGTTCTTTCCTGTACGTAATGACTGAGGGGGAATACCATACCCTCGCATAAAAACATCACGCATATGGCGGCGATCCCTGAAACCTGACTCCCTTGCAATCACGTCCAGCGAAAGTCGGCTCTGTTCAATCATCAGTCGCGCGCCTTCAAGCCGCAACCGCTCAATTACCCGGGCCGGAGATTTCCCCATCTCATTCAGAAACAGTCGATTAAGCTGACGGGTACTTACATGTACCGCATCAGCAAGATGTTCAACTGACAACGGCTTGTTGAGATTTTGCCGCACATATTCCAGCGCTATCTGTAAGCGGTCGCTTTTAGGCGACAATGCAAGCAATTCAGAATGCTGGCGCTGGCCACCCGAACGGCGCTGATTCATCACCATACGATGCGCGATATTACGGGCCAGTTCTGTCCCATGGTCTTTTTCAACCATGGCCAGCACCATATCTAACCCGGCCGTCATGCCGGCTGAGGTCCAGATTCGATCATCAATGATGTATATCAAATCGTCTTCAGTCCTGATTGCCGGGTGCAAAACCTTCATGCTGTGCGCATGTGCCCAGTGAGTAGTAGCACGTCTTTCACTCAGCAATCCCGCCTGTGCAAGCACAAAAGCTCCGGTACAGATACCTGCAACACGCCGTGCGTGGCTGGTCTGGTTTTGTAAAAAATTTATTATGCCATCTGTGGCAGGCAGTTTCGTTGGCATAAGCACACCACCAACAAGCCACGTATCAGCTGCCGCTTCGTCAGTGAGCTTCCTGGTGATGATGCTGAGTCCATAAGAGGAATTGACCTCTCCGCCGGCCTCTGAATATACCGTGCAACTGTAAAAATTTTCGCCCAGCACCAGATTGGCAAACTCAAAAATCGTTAGTGTCGATAACGCAAGGGACTGGAACTGCTCGGCGATGATAAGCCCTACCCGGTGCATTCAACTTCCTTCTTTTTAATCAAGATTAAGTGATTCTGACTCAGTTTCGCAGCACCTCAACAAACTGGATGCTTTCACCCTGTCAGGAATAACCAATAATCCATCAAAGACAATAAGTGAACAATCAGAATTCATGATGTCTCGGCCTGATATCCGAATATTAAGCGTAATGACAAGGCCGGGTTGCTGAACATATTAATACCTCATGCAGCAGAAAAAATGTCTGAAATTGTACCCTTCTGCGTCCGTTTTTTTGCCGCTCCTTCCCGTAATCTCAACTCATCCAACACATCATATCGAGGTGAGTAAAATGAACAAATCTTCAAAAGGAACGGCCGTTGTAACGGGTGCGTCAACCGGTATGGGCGCTATTTATGCAGCCCGTCTGGCCAGAATGGGTTATGACCTGATGATTGTTGCCCGCAATCATAACCGGCTTAATCAGATGGCCAGTCACATTACTGGTGACACCGAGTGTAATGTAGAAGTCGTGGCTGCGGATCTGAACGATTCACAGCAACTGGCTGCCCTCGAAGAAAAACTACGTAATGACGCCAGCATAACGTTGCTGGTCAATAACGCAGGCGTTGGCACCCACACTTCTCTTATAGACAGTAATGTTGAGCAGATGACCACGATGATCAATCTCAACGTAACCGCCCTTACCCGGCTAACTTATGCCGTCGTTCCTGGTTTTATAAACCGCGGAAAAGGGGCAATTATCAACATTGCCTCTATTGTCGGAATAGCACCTGAAATCTTAAACGGCGTTTACGGCGGCAGTAAAGCTTATGTGCTGGCGTTTACCCAGTCATTACATCGCGAATTAGCTGATAAAGGCATTCAGGTTCAGGCAGTGCTGCCCAGTGCTACTGCAACACCATTCTGGGAAAACGGTGGTCTGCCGTTAAGCCAGCTTGACCCGGGTATTGTTATGCAGGCAGAGGATATGGTTGATGCGGCTCTTGCCGGTTTCCAGCTTGGTGAGCTGATTACCATTCCTTCCCTGCATGATGAAAGCCGTCTGCAAAACTGGGAACAGGCGCGTCAGGCAATTATTGAAGACTTTTCCCACAACGTGCCCGCAACTCGTTATCAGTCTTCCTCTTCAAAAATTTAAGGCGAGCGAAAGAGGCCAAAATGAATCGTTTATATTCAGCCCCGGAAAGCGAGGCGAGTGGTAAAGCTGCGGCGCTTTTCAAAAGCATCAGACAGGCAGTGGGCAAGGTTCCGAACGCGTATCTTACCATCGGCAGCAATGCGCCCGATCTTCTTGAACAGAATTTACAGCTTAATGCGGTTCTGGGAAAAAGCAGCCTTACCGCGCGCGAACGTGAAGCCATTAACCTCGCTGTCAGTGAAGAAAGCGGCTGTGATTACTGCCTTGCCGCGCATACCCCGCTCGCAGTAAAAGCGGGTTATGAAGTGGTCAACAAAAACTGGCCACCGAGTTAGAGTTTTTCCAGTATCGGTTTTCCGATTCGTTTGGGGGTAACCCACCGTTATAGCCATGCGGCCTTAGCGAGCTGTAATACCCGACGATATAGTCCGTGATCGCATGAGCAGCTTCGCTAAAGTTTATATAACCTGTCACTGGCACCCACTCGTTTTTCAGACTCCGGAAGAAGCGTTCCATCGGGCTGTTGTCCCAACAGTTTCCACGTCGGCTCATACTCTGCCTGATTTGGCAACGCCACAGTAACTGCCGGAACTGCCTGCTTGTATAATGACTGCCCTGATCGCTGTGGAACATTACTCCGGCGGGCTTGCCGCGCGTTTCCCATGCCATTTCCAGCGCTTTAATGGTGAGTCTGCTGTTCGGTGAGAACGACATTGCCCAGCCCACTGGTTTTCTTGCGAACAGGTCGAGAACAACGGCGAGGTACGCCCAGCGCTTACCTGTCCAGATATAGGTCACATCACCGCACCACACCTGGTTTGGCTCTGTTACAGCGAACTGTCGCTCAAGATGATTCGGGATAGCTACGTGCTCATGACCGCCACGCTTATACCGGTGAGTCGGCTGCTGGCAACTGACCAGCCCCAGCTCTTTCATGAGCCTGCCAGCAAGCCAGCGCCCCATCTGGTAGCCTCTCTGGGTTGCCATTGTGGCGATGCTTCTTGCTCCGGCCGAACCGTGGCTGATGCCATGTAGCTCAAGTACCTGACTGCGTAATACAGCCCGTCTGCCGTCTGGTTTTTCAGGACGGTTTTTCCAGTATTTGCAGCTACTGCGGTGAACCCCGAACACGTGGCAGAGAGTGGTCACAGGATAACGCGCCCTGAGTTTCCCGATTATCGAGAACTGTTCAGGGAGTCCGACATCAAGAGCGCGGTAGCCTTTTTTAATATATCGTTTTCCATTTCAATGCGTTGTAGCTTTTTCTTCAGCTCACGTATTTCAATCTGTTCTGGGGTTATAGGGGAGGCTTTAGGTATTTTGCCCTGTCGTTCATCCCGCAACTGCTTTACCCATCGCGTCATGGTAGAAGGACCCACATCCATAGCACTGGCCGCAGCTGCAACGGTGTAGTTCTGATCAAGGACCAACTGAGCGGATTCGCGTTTAAACTCTGCGCTGAAATTTCTTTTTTTCATTGAGGCACCTGTAATGTTCTGAGGTGAGCATATCACCTCTGTTCAGGTGGCCAAATTCAGTAAACCACTTCAGGCGGCCCGCTGACCGGTGCCAGCATGAATCCCGCCCGAAGTTTCGGCCCGGCCTTCGCCATGGGGTACTGGGATAACCAGTGGCTGTACTGGTGCGCTCCGCTGTGCGGCGGTCTGGCCGCCGTCTTCTGCAGTCAGTTCATCATGCAGGATCCCAAAACCGTCTCCGTGGAATCACGTTGATACCCTGGATGCCTCCGTTCAGCGGGGGCATGTTCAGTAACAGATCGCTCGGCTTCTTCGTTCAAAAATCAGAACATCACGCCATACGCCATGCATTTCCCCTATCTTTTCCCGGCAGCCCACTTCCCTGAACCCCTGGCCAAGATGCAGGGCAATGCTTGCCTGATTTTCCGGAAATATGCCGGCCAGCAGGGTCCAGAATCCGGCCTTTTCTGATCCCCTGACGAGTTCCGAGAGCAGTGCTTTGCCCACTCCGGAACCCTGATAGCCGGAACCGACATAAATGCTCAGCTCAGCAACGCCGCGGTATGCATTCCGGCGGGAATAGGGAGATAATGCAGCCCATCCCGCCACACTGTTCTCAAGACAGGCAACATAACGGCATTCCCTGAGATGACTGCTGTCCCATTCCTGCCATTCCGGTGGAGCCACCTGAAAGGTGGCATTGCCGGTAGCAATCCCCTCCTGATAAATCTCCCTGACTGCATTCCAGTCCTCATCGTTCATCTTTCTTATGCTGACTTTTGCCATCTTAACTGTTCCGTCTCTGAGGTTAGATTAAGCAGCTGACAGAAATGGCACCGGCCACGGATTTTAGAGGCGAACCGGGCAGCGAACCCGGACAGTGCTGTCATCCTGTCGTATTACATGAGCCGCACCTCTACTTTGGCCGATTCATATGCATTTATCCATATATATAATTGCTAAACTTTTTCTTTACCGTCACACTGTCTCCTGTCTGAACAGGAGTTAATATGCCACCGCTTACCCCCCTTATGCTTTTCCAGGCTCTTGCTGATGAAACCCGTCTGGCTCTGATCCTCCTGCTGCGTGAAAAAGGTGAACTTTGCGTCTGTGAACTCTCTGCTGTCCTGCAGAAATCCCAGCCGAAAACGTCCCGTCATCTTGCCCTGCTGAAAAAAAGGGGCATCCTGCATGACCGGCGCGAGGGGAAGTGGATCCATTATCGGCTTTCCCCACATATGCCGGCCTGGGCGGCAGCCGTTATTGAGCAGGCTTATCTCTGTCAGCGGGATGCGCTTTTGCAGATGACCCGTCAGGCTGAACGGGATAACGCAACCCCCAACGGCAAACCTGTCTGCATCTGAAAATTTTGCGCTTACATATTCGTTTTTTCGAATATGAGGGCTGTTGCATGACATCGTTTTTAACCGGTTATTGTATTTCAAAGGAGAGGATATGTTTCTGGCAGGTGCGATATTCGTCCTGACGCTGGTGCTGGTTATCTGGCAACCAAAGGGGCTCAGTATTGGCTGGGGTGCGTTTATCGGGGCCGCGCTGGCGCTGGTGACCGGCGTGGTACACCCGGGTGATATTCAGGCTGTCTGGCAGATTGTCTGGAACGCCACGGCCACGTTTATTGCGGTCATTATCATCAGCCTGCTGCTCGATGAGTCCGGTTTTTTTGAGTGGGCTGCGCTGCATGTCTCCCGCTGGGGGGGAGGTAAAGGCAGGCTGCTGTTCACGTATATCGTTCTGCTGGGCGCGGCGGTGGCGGCACTCTTCGCCAATGACGGGGCGGCCCTTATCCTGACCCCAATTGTTATCGCCATGCTGCTGACGCTGGGCTTCAGCCGCGGCGCCACGCTGGCATTTGTCATGGCGGCAGGTTTTATCGCGGACACCTCCAGCCTGCCGCTTATCGTGTCGAACCTGGTGAATATCGTCACCGCGGACTTCTTCAGTCTGGGATTCAGCGAGTATGCATCCGTCATGGTGCCGGTCAGTATCACCTCCGTGGTGGCCACGCTGATAATGCTTCACCTCTTTTTCCGTAAAGACATCCCGGTCACCTATGACCTGGCGAAGCTGAAGGCGCCACGGGAAGCCATTCGTGACATGCGAACGTTCAGAGCCGCCTGGCTGGTGCTGTTTCTGCTGCTGGCCGGTTTTTTTGCCCTGGAGCCGTTTGGCGTCCCGGTCAGCCTGGTGGCAGCGGTGGCGGCATTTATTCTCTGGCTGGTTGCCCGGAAAGGGCAGGTAATTGACACCCGTAAGGTGCTGAGAGGCGCGCCCTGGCAAATCGTCATCTTTTCGCTGGGTATGTACCTCGTGGTATATGGCCTGCGCAACGCCGGCCTGACGGATCACCTCTCAGCCGCCCTGAACCGGTTTGCGGAGCACGGGGTCTGGGTTGCCGCACTCGGCACTGGTTTCCTGACGGCCTTTCTGTCATCGGTGATGAACAACATGCCTACCGTCCTGGTCGGTGCCCTGTCCATTGATGGCAGCACGGCTCAGGGCATGGTGAAGGAAGCGATGATTTACGCCAACATCATCGGCTGCGACCTCGGCCCGAAAATTACCCCCATTGGCAGCCTCGCCACCCTGCTGTGGCTGCACGTACTGGCGCAGAAAAACATTACCGTGAGCTGGGGCTACTACTTCCGCGTGGGCATCGTGATGACCCTGCCGGTGCTTTTCGTCACGCTGGCCGCGCTGGCCCTGCGCCTGTCTGTTTAACCTTGACCCCGGGGCTGCGTCTGCGCAGCGCCTTAACGGAGAACCGCTTATGACCGACATTACCATTTATCACAATCCCGCCTGCGGGACGTCCCGCAACACTCTGGCGCTTATCCGCAACAGCGGCACTGAACCCACGGTAATTCTGTACCTTGAGACACCGCCGCCGCGTAATGAACTCGTAAAACTGATTGCGGACATGGGTATCAGCGTACGTGCCCTGCTGCGCAAAAACACCGAACCGTATGAGCGGCTGGGACTGGCAGAAGACCGGTTCAGCGATGATGAACTGCTCGACGCCATGCAGGCTCATCCCATCCTCATTAATCGCCCGGTGGTGGTGACCCCGCTCGGCACGAAACTCTGCCGCCCGTCCGAAGCGGTTCTGGACATTCTGCCCGACCCGCAGCAGGGAGCGTTTACCAAAGAGGACGGAGAAATGGTCATTGATGAACACGGTAACCGCGTCAGCCACTGACCCTGCATGAGGCTGCAGGTATAGCGGGTGTGAAAAACAAAAGCCGGCATCTGCCGGCTTTTTTTATATGCTGCGCTGATTGACCCGCTCCGAGAGCTGCGCGGCACTCTCCTTTCTCTCGCTGTAGCGGTCGGTCAGATAATCGTTTCGCCCGCGCGTCAGCAGGGTGAACTTCAGCAGCTCCTCCATAACGTCCACGATGCGGTCATAATATGGCGAAGGCTTCATGCGGCCATCTTCCTCAAATTCAGCCCAGGCTTTTGCCACGGATGACTGATTCGGGATGGTGATCATACGCATCCAGCGCCCCAGAATGCGCATCTGGTTAACGGCGTTGAACGACTGCGAGCCGCCGCAGACCTGCATGACGGCCAGGGTTTTCCCCTGCGACGGGCGGACCGCCCCTGATGTCAGCGGTATCCAGTCAATCTGCGCCTTCATGATGCCGGTCATGGCACCGTGACGCTCCGGCGAACACCAGACCATGCCTTCTGACCAGAGCACCAGTTTGCGCAGCTCCTCGACTTTCGGGTGCGTCTCCGGGGCGTCGTCGGGCAGCGGCAGGCCCGACGGATTAAATATTCTTACCTCCGCACCCATGGCCGTCAGCAGGCGCGCAGCCTCTTCGGTTGTGAGCCGGCTGTAAGAGCGTTCCCGCAGAGAGCCGTAGAGCATCAGAATACGGGGCGGGTGCGCCACCTCTCCGGCCTTCAGTTTTTCTTCCGTCAGCGGCGCATCGAGGAGAGTCGGATCGATATTGTTCAGGACATCATTTACGTTATTCACACGGGAGTCTCTTTATGGGAAATCTCGGTAGACAGGCGGCAGCCACTGCCGCCGGCGCAGCACTCTTCCGTCAGAAAGGCCATCAGCTGCTCGAGCTGCGCATAGCAGGGTCTGCAGAACAGGGTGCGACTCTGCCGCTCCTGGCTTATCAGTCCGGCGGACATCAGCGCAGAAATATGATGGCTGAGCGTGGAGGCCGGAATACCAAGGCGCTTCTGCAGAACGCCGACCGGCAGGCCGTCATGACCCGCTCTGACCAGCTCCCGGTAAACACCAAGACGCGTCGGGTGCCCCAGTTCCCGTAGGGCGCTGGCTGCGGTTTTTATATCCATGCTGCCTCCGTTAACTATAATTCCAGAATAATGGAAATTTTTCTGACGTAAAAGTTTTTGCAGGAAAAGGAGCGTTACTTTCCTGAAATATGCAACTGAACCGGACGCGTATGCCTGAGCATCATGGAAATTACGGACATAAAAGTAAAACGACGATTTAAACAGCGCACTGGTTATATCCGCAAGCTATATGGAAAACGGCCCCCCCCACAGAACGGTATGACATTATCTTTACAGCTGCCGGCCCTCATCGGGCAGCTGTTAAATACTGTGATGGCTCACTTCATTGACTTCCGAAAACTTCCCTTCACTGGAAATACACGAGCAAAACCATAATCATGTTATTGATTTAAATAGTAAAACAAAAAAACAGCCTGAATTATTCTCATCTTCTGACTTCTGCCATTTTAACCCGTTTTTCGGATCCCGCCGCGGCTCCGGAGAAAGGATTCTGAATCTTAATTCTTTGAATTTCATGCTGCTGCGCCAGCCACCGACTATGACAGAAAACGGATCTGACCGGGAAAACGAGTATGTTTTGTATGTATGGTATTAGTGTATGTATTATATGTATTGTATGTATATTTTATATTATGTGTATTGTTTATTTTTTCCCCACAGCGTACAATCCGCTCACTGACCCTTTATTAACCCGGTGCCCATCATGAACACACTGCCCCCTGAAACCGTCCGCCGTATCGAGGACGCCGCCGCCGCCCTCATCGCCGCCGGCAACCCGAACCCGACCAACGAGCAGGTCCGCCAGCACCTTGGCGGCGGTTCGCTGTCGCATATCTCTCCGGTGATGCGCGCGTTCCGCGCCCGCCAGCGTGAGCAGGCCGCTGAACAGACCACGCCTCTGCCGCCTGAGCTGGCGCAGCTGCTGACCGGCCAGCTCAGGCTGCTGTGGCAGGCGGCCGTAAAACAGGCCGACGCCGGGGCGCTGGCGGCGCGCGAGCAGGCTGATGCGGATATTGCGCAGGCCGACCGGGAGCGGGAGGAGGCGCAGGCGGCAGTGGCCCGGCTTGAGAGCGAGCTGGCGGTGCTGCGCGAGGTGGTGGCCGAACGTGACCGCCTGCTGCAGGACGTCCGGGAACTGCGGAATGAGGCGCTGCCGCTGCGCGAGCAGGTGGCCCGCCTGACGGCAACCGGTGAACACCTGACGGCGCAGCTGGCGGAAACGAAGGCGGAGCTGAAGGGCGCCCGGGAAGAAAACCGCACCTTGCAGGCCGAGCTGCTGGCACTCGCCCGGGCGGAGCCGAAAGGCGGGAAGGTTGCAAAATGAGAGACGTCCCGCCTGTTCCTGACCGTGACCGGCAGCGAGTTTGTTATGCCGTTTGGCTGGGAACCGTTCGCCGAGCTGCTGCGCCTGCTGACAGTGTATCACCACCATCCGGGCGTCATTTCGCAGGGCTGGCAGGGGCATGGCGTGATGTTCTCGCCCCGTGCCACCACGGTCGGCGAGGTGATCCCGGGACTGTATGCGCTGCGGGTGTTTATGTCAGAAGAGGGGTTTGCAGTGCTGGCCGGGGATTTTGTGGCGCGCTGCGAACGCGGGGAGCTGCATCAGACGCTGGAAAGCCTGAGTTGTATTTACGGGAATTTGTAAAATGACTGATATTAACGCAATGAGGCTGGATCAGTCCGTTACCTGCGAGGAGCAGGATCGCTATGGCTTCCGCTATGTCGCTGCACAGCTGGCACAGTCCGTTCAGGACATCGGTCGCGAGGGTAGCGCTGTTATTGGTATTGAGGGAGCCTGGGGTTCGGGTAAAACCAGTCTGCTGAACTTGCTGCGTGCGGAGCTGGAAAAAAAGAAAAAGAATAATACCTTTGTGCTGAATATTTCCCCCTGGCTTGAGGGCTCCGGGACCAGTCTGGTGGAATCGCTGCTGATACCGGTGGCGAGTATTATTGCCGCTGAGGAAGAGCGCCGTCTTTCTCCTGATGAGCAGAAAAGCCTCAAAAGTAATAAAGCTTTGACCCGGACCGCCAGAGTAATCATGGACTACACGAGAGTGACTGCACGGTACTTGTCTCCGTTGGCTCAGGTTGCGGCGATGATCCCGGGCATGCCAGATGCCAGCGGCGCACTGGATGCTCTGGCTGACACTATGTGGCTTAAAGAGAAGGGAAAAACCGCAGCGGAGCTGCGCAACCAAATCGCAGATAAAATTATTGGATTGGATTTGAGCTTTATTGTACTGCTCGATGATCTGGACAGGCTGGAGCCCGCGCAGGCTGTTGAGGTTGTACGCCTGGTTAAATCCGTCGCCGATTTTCCGCGCTTCCGTTACATCCTGTGTTATGACAAAGCCGTGTTGTCGCAGGCTATAAAAAGGGGGCTTGGCGTTGAAGATGGTGAACTTTATCTCCAGAAAATCGTACAGATTTCGTTCAGCTTGCCGAGACCAGAATCTTTCGATTTGCGGCGTGAATTTCTTTCCGGCGTTGTCGGGTTATATAAAACGGTTAACGGCAGCCTTCCGGACAAAGAAGTTATCAATGAACTGAAAAGGGTGACAAATATCTACGGTGCTGCACTGAAAACACCCCGTGAAGTACAGCTGGCTCTGAATAATTTGCGGTTCAGATACAGCGGAATACGTGATTACGTTTATTTGCCGGATTTGTGCTTTCTGCAGTTGATCCGCACCACCAACCCCGGATTGTATGACTGGACAGAAGAATATCTTACAGAACGGGCCATCGTGGAATCCGGTGACGGCAGTGTAAGTGAGGAAGAACAAAAACTCCTGACTGAAAATTTGGTTGAGTACCTGTCTCGTTTTCGATCTTCAGAAGCTAAATCTGTAAACAGCCTGAAACACTGGGTGCCGGGAATTTCGGGGTTCCAGACTACTGTACATACGTTGTTCACTCCAACAGGCGATGAAGAGAAAGCAATGATGACAGCAAATCGCCGTCTGGGTAGCACAGTATACTGGCGTTATTACTTTGCATTTTCATCACCTCAGAACGTTCTGCCACCCACGTATTTTGATGAACTCTTCCGTAAAAGTAGTCATCCCGAAGAATATACGGCGATGACGCAGGAACTCCTGTCCAGGATTAACAGCAATGGAGTGTCCTCACGTACCTGGTTCGAACATATCATGAGTCAGCTGACCTGGCCGATGATAAACGAGCGTACAGCCGCAGAATGTTCTGGTCTGCTGAGATTCTTTTTCGATGAGGGAGATGAAATACATGGACGCTATCGCCGTAGAAATCGCTGGTTTTCCCAGTATGACCTTGATGTAAACAGAGTGGCTGATCGCCTTCTGAAAAGAATACTGGATATCGACCGGGCAAAGACGATGGAAACTCTGCTTTCACTTACGATGAAAGGAAACGCCTGCGTCTGGATTTCACATTATATCCGCGATTTGCTATGGAATAATGGGCTGGTTGGTAATCGGGCAAAGCCGAAACATGAGCGTGTACTGAAAGATGATGAACTGAGGTCTGTTCGTCATCGCTTTTGCAAACGCCTCAACAACAGTGAACTGGAATTTCTGTTTGAGCGGGAGGGTGAGCTAGGTGGCTTTATCTGGGCTTGGAAGGATATTGCAGGTCCCGAAACAGTTATTTCCTGGATTGCTCAACAAATTAACAGTGATAAAACGTTTCTGATGTTGTTACTAAGCCTGCGTTCTCACATTATCTCCAGTGCAACAGGACACTATCTGGCACTAGATATAAGGGAAATAGCTCATCTGTTTGGAGGAGAGGGTAAGATCCTGAGAAGACTGGAACGCATTGACTTAGAAGATAAGTTCCCCGATCTGGTAAAAGAAGTCAGGGCTGCTATCGAGCTTAAAAAGTCATTCTGACGACTCTGGCATGTTTATATTTGAGTTCTGCTCAGGTAACCCCAAACGGACGGAGGCGCTGCTTTCACGCCAGCCCGTGGGCGAACTCTGGGGCGTGGGCTCCCGGCTTGAAAAGCGCCTGCAGTTGCTAGGCGTGACTACGGCGCTCGATCTGGCGCGCACTTCCCCTTCCCTTATTCGTAAAAACTTTGGCGTGGAACTTGAGCGCACGGTACGTGAACTCAATGGCGAATCCTGCATCCCGATGGAAGATGCGCCCCCACCAAAGCAGCAGATAGTCGTCAGCCGCAGCTTTGGCGAGCGCATCACCGAATACGATGCGATGCGTCAGTCGGTTTGCGCCTATGCCGAGCGTGTGGCGGAAAAGCTGCGCGAGGACCGCCAGTTCTGTCATCACGTCTCGGTTTTTATCCGTACGTCGCCCTTCGACACCACCCAAGCCGGATACAGCAACACGGCATTCGTAAAGCTGCACGTAGGCACGCAGGACACGCGAAACATTACTGAGGCGGCGGTGAAGTCCCTGGACGCTATCTGGCGCCCGGGTTATCGCTATGCGAAAGCCGGCATCATGCTCAGCGAACTACGCCCGAACGGCGTGGCGCAGCTGAACCTGTTTGATGATGAGGTACCGCGTCCTGGCAGCGAGGCCCTGATGAACCTGCTGGATACCATGAATCGTTCGGGTCGCTACAGCATTGGCTTTGCAGGTAAAGGGATTGATCCTGAATGGAAGATGAAACGGGAGATGCTAAGTCAGGCCTGGACAACGAACTGGAAAGATATACCGGTAGCAAAATTGTGTTAAGGATGTTTACTGGATATCTGAAGGAATGCCACTCAGTTCAGGAAGAGGTAAAAGTTTTCACATTAAGCGTCAGGCTGCCGGACTGCAGCGAAGGGGATTTTCTTTGAGCGCAGCCCGGCGCCTGTTTTAATCATGTGGAAAAAAACAGGCCCATCATTCGTCATCCGGAAACATCCTGGCGCTGTTTGCACGGGTATCGGCGACGTTTTTATCTTCCTGATGTACTGGTTTTTTTGCCTGAGCAGAGTCTGGCGCACTGGCAGCCGGACCGAGCCTTGTCAGTAATGCCTGTATCACCGAATCGTCCGGCGTAA
This sequence comes from Mixta sp. Marseille-Q2659, assembly GCF_940807255.1. Classification (GTDB taxonomy): domain Bacteria; phylum Pseudomonadota; class Gammaproteobacteria; order Enterobacterales; family Enterobacteriaceae; genus Mixta. Next base: position 14,774 of record NZ_CALNWY010000022.1, read on the forward strand.
ATGCATCCGGGATCACACTGCTGATAATACGCTGGATGTCCTGCAGCGTAACGTTTTCGGTTGCCAGCTCAGCGATCAGATTGGGAAGCCGGCGATCAATGGACGCCAGTGCGGCACCGGTGAGCAGAAAGGCGCGCATGGCGCGTCCCCGCTCTTTGAGGCGCGTGTCATCCAGCAAATCGACCGCTAACCTGTCCCCGGCCTGTTCATCCGGATACAGGTTAAACGCGATTTTACGTGGTGAGGATTTGTCAGTCATTAGCGCTGCCTTCCTTCATTTCCAGCATGCCCAGCACCAGATCAAACTGTGGATCGTTGCTCGTGAAAAAGCGATCTGAGGGCACGTTGGTTGCTTTTTTTACAGCATCGGCAATTAGCTTTGCACCGCCGCCTACGCACATTACATGCGTATAGCCGGTAAAGCGGTCGAGCGTATCCACTACGCGGTTCGTCAGAATGCGTTCTTTCTCTTCCATCGTGTTCATCACGGCCTGACGCAATTTGGCATCCGGGAGGCGATGTTCAATCCAGGCCTTTTCTTCACGGTGAACGATGATGTTATCTGCCTGAAGAGAACTGATACGCGTATGCCCGGCGAGTGCGTTTTTGATACCGTTAGTGATAATGGATACGCCAATTTTAGGATCGCACCAGGTATTCGTAATGCCGGACATTTTGCTCCGAACATGCGAAACGTCCAGGGTGGTACCGCCCAGGTCCACGATAAGCAGTGAATCATCGTCCTGCAGCCCGGTCAGGACGTTAAAGCCTGCCGGAATACTTTCAGGCAGAACAGTGACTTTGTCGATGGTGAAACCCTGCCTGTTTCCCTGCAGAACAACGTCACGCTTAACGCTTTTTTTCTTGCGGGTAATGTTTTCAGTTTTGGGCTGGAAATCAGCATTCAGATATTCAGACAGCGGTAGCGTCACAACAACATCTATCACCTGTGGTTCGATGCCTGACTGCAGCAGTGCGTGATGGATTGCCACTGTATTTACCTGGCTGTACTGATAGCGTGTTTCTGTCGTCACGACTGCGTCGGCACTGCCTGGGTCAAAGCTGAACTTTTCACCTTCTATTTCATAGTTTGCAGACTGACCATCATCAAACAAATTCAACGACCATTCCGGTTTGAAACTGTTAGGGCTGATAAAGGTTTTAACCTCACCATTTTCCTTCCACGCCAGCTTGATATTAGTAGAGCCGTCATCAACAAAAATACGCATCGCAAAACCTCACAGAAGGGGTTAAAAGTTAAAGTTCAGCTGGAACTCCAATACAATCTGAAGTTGAAATATATATGACACAAATTGGATAGTACCAGGCATACCCCCACCTGTAAAGCAGCAATGATGATTCTTAAACTCGTATTTCATGATGAATATATATCATATAATTATTTTCAAATTAGTTAAATGCAAGTTAGACATCATTTAGCGCCCATAAAAAAGATATATACGTGACATATAAATAATCTAATCTTTTTTTGTATGAAGCATGACAGGTAACCACAGCAGGATGTTTTGCTCGTTTCCTAATGAAGCGCCGGCAGCATCTGTCATCAAGTAAGTATACGGCTGGCAAACCCCGTCATCACGGGCAGCATATCCCCTATGCTTTTTTATAACGCTTATAGATACTGAGGGTAACGCCAGGTTCTTCAGCCACACGCGCCTGATCTCATTACAGACAGCTTCGCCATAATCTCAGCTCTAACCTGCCTTGTTACCGTCTCGTGAGTATGGCTTGGCAGCAGCAAGAAAGATTTATTGTTTTTGCCCAAAGAAATGCAGCGTTTCTTTGGTTTTGCGCTGGACTTTGCCCAGCGCGGCGAAAAGCATAATGATGTTAAGGTTCTGAAAGGCTTTGGCGGTGCTGGTGTTCTGGAAGTCGTTAAGAACGATATTGGTGGCACCTATCGTGCTGTGTATACCGTCAAGTTTGAAGAGGCTGTGTTTGTGCTTCACGCCTTCCAGAAAAAGAGTAAGCAAAGGGTTGCTACGCCAAAAGAAGACATGGAAATCATTAGAAAGTGGCTGCTGTTGTAGCCCAAGAAATAAAGAATGGTAAACAAAATCATTAATGGCATCGCTGTTGAAATGGGGTCTGGCAACGTTTATGCTGATCTTGGCCTAGAGGACGCTGAAAAACAAAAAGTAAAATCTGGCCTGGCGATAGAAATCATCAAAAATATCCGCCGGCTTGACCTGTCTCAGACTGCTGCCGGGGAGCGCATGGGTATCAGTCAGTCAAAAGTCTCTAATCTGCTTCGCGGGGATTTTACCAACTTATCTGAGCGCAAAATGATGAAGTGCCTGAATCGCTTAGGCTGCGATATCGAGATCGTAATTTAGCCCTCTTCATCGCCTACCGGACACCTGAAGCTCGCGTAAATCAACTGAAGATTTCCGAACCCCTTGAGTCCCAATAACTAAATGCTCGCGCCTTTATTCTTAGAGGCATTTTTATTTAATTTAAAGCAAAATCGATATTATCTAATTTGCTTCCTTACTTTTATAAGACCTAGCGTCAGGATTAAGATGACTGAACAGACTGCTTCTCTCTCATTAAATGAAGTTATTAGTAATGTAAATGCTTATGAACACTTCAAAGAGTGTTTGCGTATAGAAGTCCTGAACAGGGACGGAAAAAAGAAGTTTTCATGGTTTAAGGTTTTTCATCGGGTAGCATTCGGTTATAAGCACAACTTCTATTTTTGGTGGCGTCTGGCTAACTACATGCACACAAAAAGCTCGCCACGGCTACGAAAGTGGGCTCGCAGGATAAATAATAAGTTATTACGCAAATACGGTACGGATATCAGCCTGGAGGCGTTCATAGGCCCGGGCATGAAGGTAAATCACTATGTAGGTATAGTCGTCAGAGCTGAAAGTATTATCGGAAAAAATATCAAGCTGCGCCAGAACACCACGATCGAAAGGAAGGATTCTATCGATACGTCAGGAAAGATTATTATTGGCGATAACGTTGATATTGGCGCCCATAGCTGCATTATCGGAGATATTATTATCGGTGATAATGTGACGATCGGGGCAATGTCATTCGTCAATAAAGATGTGCCTGCTAATAGTGTCGTTTACTCAGAAAAGACGATGTTTATACGCTCAAAATGAATGGCCGGCCGGTGCCGGCTTGTAGTGCAGCGTAAGGCACGGGTCATAAGTGTTTTCTAACTGCACGGTCATTGAAAGCAGCAAGAAAATATCCCTCTGAATCCGGCGAAGCGCCAATAAGGCCGTCGTACCCCTTTGAAAATGCCGTACGCAGGATATGCCGTGAGATCTTGTCGGGACAGGTCAAGATACACCAAAGCCTGCATCTGCTGTGGCGGCGGCCCTTTTTCTCCCGATTCCCGACTTATATGCGCATGGATCTTGTGCTTTGCTGAATCATGCCCAGCCGTGTATCGCAGGACTTCTCCGGTTTTCCATCCCTCGTGCCAGTATTTAGGACTAATGTTTAATGATTCTCTTAGTAGATGATGCTCTGCAACGCGCTGGCGCAGCTGTTCTGCGGCTTCAGAGTCAGCAATACAGTCGAGAATGGCAGAACGCCAGGCGAGTCGCACCTCTCTTGTATTAGTCCCGTCTTTGCGAGCTATTTCAGCTCGGTCGTATAAAATGAAGGCGTCAGGAAGGGCTAATATATCGTCCCTGCTGTTCTTTTTAAAAGCTGATAAGAATTTACGTAAATATCCGCGCGATCCGTAGTACCAAGCTTTATCAAATCTTTTATGGATCTATTGTGATGACATAATTTAATAGACTGCTATTAAGTTGAATAAACGGTCAGTATCAGCATATCAGTACGCTGGTAGAACTGTTCGCAGTTGGGATGATTTTCTGTAGCGCTCGCCGGCACAGTGGTGGTCTGATACTGCCGGCCCTGCTGCATATTCTGACTGCAGTGATCGCGGTAATTCTGGGATAAGAGCAGGCCACGGCAGGCTAAAATCTACATCAACAAGCTGATATAGGGAAAATAAATGGCATTTCAGAATCCGGCGCAGAACTATGAGGAAAAGCAGCTTAATCTGGGCGATATGATCAGCCTCTCCACGTACTCAACCTACCTGATGCGCAGCGCCAGCGATTATCCGGATGTTGGAATAGTGAAAGGTTCATTGCTGACCGTAGATTGCAGCCTGACGCCTCAGAATGGCAATATCATCATTACTACAGTTAATGACGAGCTTGTCCTGCGCCGACTTTCCCCGGGATATGGACTTTGAAGGCGTCAGCGAACTGGAGATCGTCCGAGAAGGGGACAGCATCATTCTGCGTCCCGTCCGCCCGACCTTGGGTTCTTTTGCGTAGCTCGATAAGGCAGACCCGGACTTTATGGCGGAGCGTGAGGACATTGTCAGCGACGAAGGACGATTTAACCTGTGAACAAAATATACATGCTGGACACCTGTATCTGCTCGTTCATCATGCGGGAGCAGCCGGAAGCCGTACTGAAGCGCCTTGAGCAGGCGGTGCTGCGCAACCACCGCATCGTGATTTCGGCCATCACCTATTCCGAGATGCGCTTCGGGGCCACCAGCCCGAAAGCCTCGCCACGCCATATTCAACTGGTTGACGCCTTCTGCGCCCGCCTCGATGCCATCCTGCCTTGGGATCGGGCCGCGGTGGATACCACCACGGACATCCGGATCACGCTGCGGCTGGCCGGGACGCCGATCGGCCCCAACGACACGGCGATTGCCGGGCACGCCATCGCCATCGATGCCGTTCTGGTGACCAATAACGTAAGAAAGTTTGAGCGGGTACCGGGACTGACGCTGGAAGATTGGGTAAAGTGAGTTACAGGCTTCAGCGGTAATATATGAAATATCCCGGCAGATTATTTCAGCGTGCCGGGTATTTTGTCTTTAAGTGTATAGAGTTTGTCGAATTCAGCATAGGGCTCTCCCGTTTCAGCCGCATGCCGGAGTTTGGCTTCAAGAAGGTCTGGCAGTGCGATCCCGTGACTGAGCGAATGATAAAGATCATAACCACTGACACAGATAACCCGTTTCCCTTTACCGAAGGCAGTCAGACCTTCGGGAGTGAAGCCCATCCAGCTGATAAACACGCCTCGTGTCCAAGTCGCCTTGGTGCTGAGCTTTCCTTCAAAAACGTGTAGATCGGCTGCAGGCGTCCTGTTCTGATGCCACTTAGCTTCCATCAGATAGAATTCATCATTCAGCCGAAAGCTGCCGTCAATCTGTTCACCTGTGTTCCGAAAAGAGGAGCGGGGAGCAAGCTTAAAGGCACTGAACAGCCCAGCAAGCCAGCTCTCAAACCGGAAACCACGGGGATGAGGCGCCAGAGCTTTCATTGCGTTCATTTCTGCCACAAGGGAAGACCAGTCAATACCGTGCCAGACCTGGACAGGTTTATCACCTCTGGCAGTATCAGCGTCAGTATTTTCCAGTCTGGAAATTAATGCCTGCCAGTCATTACGGCTTTGCTCAGCCTGATCAGGCATGCACTCTGTTTTATGCTGCCACAGTGCGTTCAGCACACGCAGCGCGGTTTCACGATCCACCTTTTTCAATAAACATCTGACACGCTTAGCTTTCGATGCTTCTTCTTCCAGATAAAGTTCATCATCAATATCGATGTTCAGTTCTTCATCAAAAAAAACTGATAGTGTGCGGTTAGAGAAATCAAGGATATAGCCCGGATCGCTTTCAAAAACTAGATTAAAGAGTCTCAGATCCTGCATTTTTAGTTTCACGTCAGCCTCCTGTTTTTTCTCATTATAACGACCAGAAACGCAGGTTGTTCACCGATCTTTAATATGGCGTTTTTCTGTAGAGCGCACGCAGCCGCGGTTCGCATTGGTGTTTTGGCGCTAGGCGCCACGTCAACACCGGACCAGGCTTGGCCTTTCGCCTGTTGATGAATTTAACATCGGAACGATATACGCTGTGAAGTTCTAAACGCTGCAACGCCATCTGGATGAGCCTTCAGAGGTTGCCGTCGCCGCATTGTATCCGGTTTAAGCTGACGGCCGTTTTGCTAACGGAAGCGATGCGTTTGTTTATGGCGGACAGCTTGAATCTGATTATCAGCGGATTATGAAATGGATTTTAATCAATCTGGCAACCTGGACTGATTAGACGGAAGAAACAACAGGACTATTAAATTTATACCGACTGAGGTAACACATTACAGAACAGGTAAGGGCTGTTGTCTCTTTTCCAGATCGCATGTTCTTGTGCCACAGCTTTCATCAAGCAGGCTAAGGTTTTATCGCCTTTTAACTCCTGAAGAGCTGGAACGAGGTTTATAAGCAGTTTGCGAAGCACAAGCTCTCCGTTAACCTCTGCAACGATGATATGCCTGTGTTGAGATATGAGTGTACGAGCGATGACAAGAACGGAGCCCTGCATAATGTCAGCTTCAGGATAATTACTGTCGCTGCGTACAAGAAACGTTAAATGAGGTGACAGCGTGAACAGATCGCCCAGACTGAGCCGCTGCTCTGCAAAGTTTTGTGCGGGGTTCTGAAAGGCCATTTGCTGCCTCGCATTAACATATAATATGAAAATAGTCTTTTTAAGTAACTACTCAGGGGTTCACAAATTCTTTGTGAACCCCTGAGTAGTTGAACAAGCCGCAGGCGCGTTAGTCGGCTCCGACAACAGCTTTTCTATCTCTAGATGACTGTTATCCACAAGTCCACAGGCACGATCCAATAATATATCCAATAAGATCCTTATAGTACCTAATAGATCCCCGTAACGCGCAGGCCGCTCTGCGTCTGGCTTTAAAGCAGATGCAGATGTGTGCTGGCGGGAAGTTAATGTGTGCTGGCGGGAAGTTAATGTGTGCTGACGGGCTAGTAATGTGTGCTGTTGGGATGTAAAGTGTGTGCTGACGGGATAAAGATCCTTTTCATCTACAGCTGAAAATTCTCTTCTAAAAAACGAGATAACCCAATGACAGATAAGTCATTTATATCTGATGCGCTTTATAGCGACATGATCAGTAAAGAAAAACAGCTCACAGTTAATTCAAACAACACCGTTCAGCCTGTTGCTCTTATGCGACTCGGCGTTTTTGTCCCGAAGCCCACTAAATCCCAAGGCGATAACAATGTTGTTGATGCTTCCGAGCTTTTTTCTCAGCTGGAAATCGCGCGGGCAGAAGGCTATGACAATATCAATATTGCCGGTCCGCGGCTCAACATGGACTGTGACTTCAAAGTGTGGATTGGAGTTATCTATGCGTTTAGCAAGTACGGCCTGAATTCTAACAAAATCGAACTCAAATTCACGGAATTCGCCAAAGGATGTGGCTTTTCGGCAAAGCGTATAGATGCCCGTCTGCGCAGCTCCATTCATGAATCGCTGGGTAAGCTTCGTAATAAGTCCATTTCGTTCAAACGTGGCGCAGACGTACGGGGAAGTTATCAAACCGGCCTTCTTAAGACGGGGTATTTTGACGCGGATAAGGATATTGTTCAGCTTGAAGCGGATGAAAAGCTCTGGGAGCTGTTTCAGCTTGATTACCGTGTGCTGCTGCAACAGCACGCCATCAAAGCTCTTCCCAAGAAAGAGGCGGCTCAGGCTATTTATACCTTCATCGAAAGCCTGCCGGCAAATCCTGTTCCTGTTGGGTTCCCACGTTTACGCGAACGCCTTTCCCTGACCAGCTCGGTTAGCGAACAGAATCGTACTATTAAAAAAGCCCTTGAACAGCTGCAGAAAATTGGTTATCTGGAATTTTCACTGGTTCGTAAGGAACGTGAAAATTATTTGATCATTCATAAACGTAACCCGAAGCTGAAGCCTGTTGATTTTTAAAATGTGTGCTGGTGGGACTCAGGCCTGCATCGGTCATAGATGTGCTGCGGGATGCTTGAAATGTGTTCACCATGTATGTGTGCTGACGGGAAGTGATTGCCTGTGAGAGTAGCAAGCCTTTCCTGAGCCTGTATTTCTGCCACCGTCAGCAAGCCGACAGTGTGTGCTGGTGGGACGCCTGCTTATTTTACCCGACAGCACACATTTTCTTATCGATATTATCTTCTCAAGCTCACCGTATTCTTTCCGGATTCGACCTACATCCCTACAGCACACATGCAGACCCTGTTCAGCAGGCCTGTCTTCCTGCCAGCACACATGGTCGGACATAAATCTTACGAGCTATCCCGACAGCGCACATGTTGGCAGGCGGAGCGGCTGGGTTATTTCTGCATAGTTCCTCTGTGTCTTGATTAACGGGTACAGTCTTGCAAGCATATTAAAAGAACAAAGCAACCACAGTGCGCTTAGAGAAAAGATGAATACAGTACATATTTATTTGACAAGTAGTGCAATGTGCAGACACGTGAAGGTTTTGCCCGCGTTGATCTGCTCCCAATAGATTAACATACCCCAATGTTAGTCATGTCTTCATAAGCCACATGAGGACATCTCCATGAAGAAGTGTTTTTCCGACCAACAGATCATCAGTATTCTCCGCGAGGCTGAAGCCGGGGTATTCGCCCGTGAACTCTGCCGCAGGCACGCCATTTCCGATGCCACCTTTTACACCTGGCGTAAAAAGTATGGCGGTATGGAGGTACCCGGGATTAAGCGCCTGAAGTCGTGTGAGGAAAATAGCGCCCGACTCAGGGCGCTGCTGCGCCGCGAAGGGCTTCATGTTAATCACAAGCGCGCGTACCGGCTTTATCATCTCAGTGGCCTGGGGGTAAACGCAGACGATGTCGCAAAGGGCTGGCGACAGAACGTTTGCTGCTGCTCCGCCCGGATGTGCCGAACCTGACCTGGTCAATGGATTTTGTTATGGATGCACTTGCCAGTGGCCGCCCGATCAATGGGCCTTTGAGCATGGCGTGGAGCTGCGGCTTATCCTGTCCGGCAAGCCGACACAGAACGGATTTATTGATAGTTTTAACGGACGCTTTCGCGATCAATGGCTGAATGAACACTGGTTCAGCGACATAAGTCATGCCAGGAGAACCATCAGTGAATGGCGTCAGGATTATAATGAGTGCCGCCCGCACTCCACGCTGAATTATCAGACCCCGCCTGAATTTGCGGCGGGCCGGAGAAAGGGTAATTCTGAGAATGAAGGATCCGACATTACTAACTGAAAGCCGTATCTCATCTTGGGGGTAGGTCAAATAGACAGATGGATAAGAATCTACGCTCTTAATAGTGTGGCTTTACCGATCTCTTTTTATGCCGCGTCTGAAGACGCCGGCCAACGCTTCACAGCTACATAGTAAACTGTACTCCCATTTACCGTTCTGATGAGGAGAAAGCTGTTGTTATATGGGAATCAGCACTAATCGACATGGTGACCAGACAATGCGGAACGACCTACAGTGCCGCAAGCAACCGCATTACGTTATGAATAATACTGATTTTCATAGTTGCCGCTACCGTTAGCCTTCGCATTTTTCTGATTAATGATCTGGTTACTTGTCCAAAATTTCAATAACTTATAGAGTATCCTTTTAAGCTATCAAACAGAGAAATTATATGTCTGGCTGGGAAGATTTCTGCGACTCTATGGGGCTAGATACCCATAATGGATTTGATACTTTGATGGACAGGTATAGCCGCGACCTTAAGCATGAAAAAGAAGAGGAATATCATCTGTTCTTCGAAACGTTTCAGGATGGTCTGGAGTGGTCGAAAAATAACAAAGGGGCAGCATTTACTCGTAGTTCTGATGGGAAAGGATTCATGCCATCGAAGAAATAATATCGTAATAAGCTGTTTTAAAAGGAAAGAACCTAAATGACAGATAAAGAATTATGGATGCAGGCTTTTAAGGAAGCTGAGAATGTGTTCAAGGAAGCTGATGAAACTCTTTATTTTACTGCTGAATACGAGCAGGTCAAAGCGAAGCTCACTGAAGGAATTATTTCCCCTGATGAAGCTGAAAGAGAACTGGCTCGGCATCACACGGAATATAGGGAAAGCTTTCCAAAGGATTAAATGCAATATCCTACAGTCTTCAGATATATTGTTAGCCATCGAGTTATGCAATAGAAATCCCCGCTTCGCCCCAACATCCGCGTGTAATCCCCGCCATTCAATTTCGTGCATGCCTGTGCAGGCGCTTAAAAATTAGCAGGGGCGTTTTTCGGGGGTTCGGACAGGGAAAAGGTCTGTCTTTCGGGTAGAGTGGCGCAGAAACGCACTGAGGGCGTTTTTAATGTTATGGTAAATATGAGTAATCGGCTGATACAGGAACGCCGTCCGACAGAGCGGCTTATAGTTACGCTTTTTGCCTAGGGGCATCAGATGAATTGTCGCCGTAAGTGCAATGGCGAAGACCACTCCTGCTTTTGTTCGCAGGAGTCTACGCCTTATCATGTGATAAAATGTCGGCAGAAAACGGGAGCTTTTTTCCAGCGTGATTTGCACCTGAAAGAGGTTTTTCATCAAATTTGCACCAGTCTTGGTTACCACTACTGCCGGCTTGATGTTTTGTTCGTCTTTCATGCGCACCCCACTTTTTAAAGATGGAGGAGCGTGGTTCCACTGCATCACCCTATCAGCAGCCGGGAAATTACCCGGACCGATTCCAGTTCGGTCGCTGTCACGCGTCCTTTTTTCGTTGCTTCGCGTGCGCGCCAGTCCAGACTTTTAACCTGATCGGCCAGTACTGCCGAACCGGGCTGGCTGTCCAGTTGCACTTCAAACGGATAGCCCTTAATTTTCGTTGTCATTGGGCAGCAAACCAGAAGACCTACCATCTCGTTATATTGCTTTGCACTCAACACCAGCGCGGGGCGGTGGCCTGCCTGCTCATGGCCGGCCTGTGGATCAAAGTGCATCCATACGACGTCACCTGAGTCCGGTACATATTTAGCTACCATGCCTCTTTCCCGACCTCATCCGTAAACGCTTCGCTGTGAATATTTTCAGGCGTTACCTTTGCCAGCAAGGCTTGCAGTGTGGGCGCAGGAGTCACCGGCTTGATTACCAACTGTGGGCGGTTATCACTGCCTAAAATCACATTAACTTCAACCTCAGCATCTACATCCAGCGCCATAGCGGCCATTAACTGGCTGGGGATTCTTACTGCCGGGCTGTTTCCCCAGCGTTTAATCGTCTGTCGCATTTTCTACTGCTCTGTATAAACAATGTAGATACAATGTATCATTGCATAATCTATGTATCAACATTGTATATACGAAATAATTGGAACCATGATCCTAATCTTTTAACTGTCATCTGCGAGTCATGCCTGCGTTATACCTTCGCAGATATTATCGGCCGGACCAATGCAGCTTAAATGTTACTATTATATTCATAGCTGCTTTGCATATCCTTTTGTCCCGCTTATGTGGCGCTGTAAAGCATTGACGTTCTGACGGTTCGGTATTTCGCTGCTTCTGCTGGCATGTTGCCGGCGTATTCTTCCACCTCAATTTCGTTATCTTTCAACAGATGTCGCTGCTGGATTCATCCTCACTTTCTTCTTCATTGCCGGCCATATCCTCATCCAGCGTATCGTTATCAAGGATTAAAGTCGGCGTTTCCTCTGCTAACTGGTAAGCTCGTTCTCGCCAACAAGCTGCCCCTGTGCCGATGGTGGGACCGCAGACGCAGCTTAACTTATTTGATGAATGGCAGCCACGGACTGACAACGCGCCGCTGATGGCGGTTATGGATCGTCTTAACAGTAGCAGGATAGTGAGTGTCTGGTTTGCCGGTTAAGAAGCCGACTAGGTGGATGAAGTTTGAACCGCTTTCTCGTGCGTGCATAGGCACTCGCAGGTTAATTATTCCGGTTGCACAGATTAAATAACCTTCTGTAAGACATTAATATGATTAAGCAGCGTGCAAAACCAGATTGGTATGGCTGAAAGATACAATAAAAAGCAGGGAGAGCTCTTTATTGCCGGCACGACATGATAATTTCGCATGCGAAATTATCATGTCAGCTCATTTCGCCGGTACAACGTTTTTAAAACAGGCGTTAGCCGGTAATGTTGTTTTGCCCAGCGTCCATACGTATTTGTTTCGACAAAGGTGCGTTTACTTGTGCTGTCCGATTCACGGTAGTAAAGAATACAGATCAGATTACTGGCCTGCAGGTAACCTGCGACGCGGGTAATATTTGTCCGTATAAAGCCGGTTTGCTTCTCGAATTCATCAAGGTCTACCCCGTCAGACCCATGATCCAGTGAGTCTACAAGAAATGCGATCAAGGCAGATGCGATAGAACGTCTGCCTGACCCGGTGATGAGCGTATCGAGTTCAGTAAAGGTCATATGAGTTTACGACTGGCGCGATAACGCGCATCCTCTTCAATAGCAGCAGCCAGCCAGCCGGCGGCAATCCGCTTAATGACTCCGGCCGGCAGGCACTGCAGAAGCTGTTCAAGTGGGCTTTTTTTACTGTTTCTGAAAATCAGTGCGGCCATGCCACACCATTCCTGGTCACTGTCAGGCGTCCATCCTGCGTTCATCAGTAGGGTTAGTGCTGTCTGAGCAGCCCAAACGGGTGTACTCTCGGGGACGGTAGCCCATTCAGCCAGAGCAGAACCCGGGACAGGTCTGTCGCGGTTTACAAAACCCAGGCGTATGGCAGCCTCGGTTAAAGCCGCCGCGTTTTCCGCCTGAGTACCCGGTTGCTGAAGCGCCCAGTGTTTAACGATCTGGCCACGGAAATGCGTAGCCATTACAGAAAAAGGGGTCGGCTTCATTTCGCGGGACGCAGCCCCGTAACTGTAAGCCGTGCGGCCTCCACCGAAGCTTCCCCGTTATCCAGTTTAATCCAGACGTAGCCTTCTGCGTCCGGTGCACGCTCAGTCAGGATAAAACCCGCCTGCCCGTCAAACTCAACGGCGACAAGCCAGTCTCTGACCGTTTTTGTTTGCCCGGATTTTTGCATGGGTGGCGAGGCTGGCGGCTCAGATTTCGCATGCGAAATTTTGGTGCGGCCTTTCGCTCTTTCCAATGCTTCCTTTACCTGTTTGCGGGTTATACCTGTTTGCCGGGCTGCTTTAACTAACCGTTCGGCATCCTCAGGCGAAGTTTCATGCAACTGGGTTAGTGTATAAGCAAGGTCCACGTCCGCTGTAATCTTGTCCCGTAGTAATGCGGTCACGCCGGCAGGCGCATCAACGAGACGAAGGTGTTTACTGACGAAGGCCGTTGGCTTGCCGACAGTTTTTGCGATTTCCTCTCCTGTCATGCCATGCTCGTTTTTAAGTTTCAAAAACTGGGCAGCGGTGGCAAGAGGCTTAAGTCCCGATTGCTGAAGGTTCTCAATGAGCTGGCCAATGATCCGTTTTTTATCACTTTCTGGCGGGATACCGACGTAAATATCGATGTACTGATCTCCGCGTTTTTTAGCTGTTCTCCAGCGCGTTTCGCCCAGCCAAAGCCGGTAACCTCGTTTATCTCTTGGGAAGCATCGCGGCGGGGTCAGAATACCGACAGAGTCAAAGGTTTCTTCCATTCCCTGGATAACGCTCTCATCAAAGTCTTCTTCGGGCCGGACCTGTTCTTCGGCATAAACATCGTCAATGGGCACGCGAATAATCTGCCCGGCGGCTTCAAGTTCAGGTCTGGCAATACCCGTCATAATCTGATGTGATGTCGGATCCCGCTTTTCTGTAGCCGGTTGCTTATTTTCGATAACCTGCCCGATACCACGTACAGACGCTGGCAGGGGACGTTCTGATTGTTGTTCCTGCAAACGGCTTTTAAATGGTTTTCTGGCCATCACTGCGCTCCTGTCAGCTGAACAATTTTCCGGGTCATTTCTGCATACTGAACAGCCGGCCGGCATTTGGGATCGTACTCATGGAACGTCAAACCTAATTCAATCGCCTCTTTTGCCGCAGACGGCATATAAGAGATACATGCCAGAATGAACTCTTCCGAATATCCTTTTGATTCCAGTATTTCTATTAGCATCAAGAGGTTGTGCGTTTCTACCTGACCCAGATAGCCCTCTTTAAGTGGTTTATTGTAATTAGTCACCGTCGCCTGAGTAATGTAGACCCCCAGAAACTGCAGGGCTGGATTATAGTTCTTTTTAATTTTTTGCATGTAGGTCAGCTGCTTTCCAACCGCATTACGCGACTGCTTCTCAAGCAGAGTTGGAATAATGAGATAATCTGCTGACATATGGCTGGCAATCATAACGTTTGAATAGGATGGCGCAGAGTCTGCCAGAATGAAATCGTATCGGGTTTTCAGCTCATTGATCCGGTCCCGAAAATCAAACATACAGTCAGAATTACGGTAGTTAATTTCGTTCAGCTCACTGGTGGCACCGATGAAGTGACGGCCGTCCGGAAGGATTATTGGGGTAATAGTCGTATCGGGGAAAAACAGCTGATAGGCATTTGCTTCACCAGGCGTAAAAGCATGGCTCAGCGGTTCGCGTTCAATGGCCAGAGGAAGCTCATCAGGGAATGTTCGTTCTGTCAGGCCAGTTGTCCAGTCCAGATCGATTTCAAGTACGGAAAAGCCCATCATTCGAAGGTCAAACGCCACCTCTTTGGTGGACTGGGATTTCACAATCCCACCTTTCTGACTACATACCACAATAAGCTTCCCTGACGAGGCAGCGCTGAGAGTCATATCATTGTCCTTAAAATTTCGCATGCGAAATGAATGAGAAAGGGCGGAAAAGCATGAGCAGCATAATGCTCAGAAAAAAGCGCGGTAAATCAGTAAGTTCCGTCATGATAACTCCTGTGAGTCAGGCGTTCTGCCGGGCAGGAAACAGCTTTCTGATTCCTGTCAGTCGTATATGGTAAAGGTTACCACGGTGCGTTATCGATTATACGCAACCCATGTTGCATATCAATACTGACTCCCTATTTATTTCGCATGCGAAATATTAATTAACAGCATGATTGAACAGTGAAAAAACGTGGATAATGGATGGCAGAGCCTGGGGCTTCCGCCCCCAATATAATCTGGATAATAACTTTGCTGAAACTGTGTAGCATGGCGGCGCTGACTCTGCTGCAAAAGCATAGTCATCAACGTAATCTGGCAGAATTGACCGAGCGGCTAGCGACATTACTGATGGAAAACTAGCTCACTTCGCCGCAGGTAATTTCCCCGATACACTATATTTTGCAAACGGGCGAATCTTACGGTGCTGAAGCCTTTGTCCGCGACATGGTACAGCGCGTGTCGCAACATGGAGACGAGCTGATGACCATTGCACAACAGCTGGAACAGAAAGGAATTAAAAAAAGGCCTTGAACAAGGCCGCTCTGAAGGTGAACGCGAAGCGGCTTTTAAAATTGCCCCTAATATGCTGAAACGTGGCCTTGATGAGGTCTCCGTTATGGAGATAACCGGTCTTTCTAAAGACGAGCTGCAGGGTTTACTGCACTGACTACGGGGAGCAGGCCACAGCCCGCGCTAAGTCCTTCTGTACTTGTACTGGGCCTTAAAACTTCAGTTTGCCCGCAGCCTTACGCAAACGATCATCTCCGCGACGGTCATATTTTTGTGTAGTAGTGACGCTGGCATGTCCCATTGCATCCCGGACTGTTATCAGGTCTTCTCCATTATCCAGCATCATTGAAGCGAAAGTACGGCGTAAATCATGCGGCGCACATTCATCTATGCCGCTGTCAGCCCGACGCTGACCAAGGATATGATAAACAGCCTGAGGCGTCATGCGCTGAAAAGTGACATCGTCACCGCTGCGTATACGGGTGAAAAGTGGCCCTTCCTGTTCGCCCCGGATCGTTTCCGTCCATATATGAATGCGTTGCCATACCTTTTCCGGCATAAACGCCAGGCGTTCTTTATTACCCTTACCCCGTACGATTAAAGCCTGCTTTTTATGCAGGATGCTGGCATAGTCCAGATCAACCACCTCAGAACGGCGCAGTCCGCAACCGAGCATGACCGCCAGCATAGCGGCATCACGCGGTCCTTTGCAGCCCGTATCCTTTTCACAACTGCGGAATAAGGCATGAATTTCTTCCGGCGCCAGCGCACGACCGCGGGTCAGACGGCTTCCCCGCACCGCGCGCACAGCCAAGATCTGTTGATAGCTCTCCGTATCCATCTGCTTCATCATCCATGCCTCGCGGGCAGTTCCTTTCAGAGCAGATAAATAGGTATTGATGGTGGCGGGTGCCCTGCCGCTGACTTGAAGCATTTCCAGCAGACCCCGAATATGATGGCGGCGCAGGCTACCCCATGCGCAACTTTGCAGGGAAGTAAAGCCGAGCATACCCGCCACGATATTCAGAAAAGATTTCATTGTCTGTCGACTGGCAGCGGAGGACAGACCAATAAGATAAGCCTGAGCGGGATTCAGCGACGAACTGCTGTTAATCGCTGTCAGGGCAAACGCATCTTGGTCTTGTGCAGATGAAAGAGACAGCTCATGCGGAATGAAACTGTCATCAACTGAGTCAGTCATGTTTGTCCAGAATCTGATGAGGTATGACGTATGGCCACACGCTGAAATCTGTTTAGGATTATCACTGCTCGAGCGTCTTTCGTAAAGCTACTTTCTCAAAGAGACATTTTAATAAGTAGAGAATTGTTTAGTTTTTAGGAATTAACGCAAATAAGTACGAGGAAAAAATAGTTCACATTTGGATACAGGGATTTAATTCTTGCCCTGCTTGCGTAACAGTCGAAAGCGGCCACGCAATCTTTATCATGAATGACAGCGCTACGTAAAATTTTGTGGGTGACTCCTGCGGCTTTCTCAGATTTTGCGTAGCGACGCCTGCTATTATTCTGCTCACTTTCGCCCGTCTGGCGGGTGCGGGCCATCGAAATAATCCGCGGAGCGGTCCTGCGTCATTTTCCACTTTCGGGATATATCCCATAAATCGGAACAAAACAGCAGGCAGGGCGCACAGGAAAAGGACCCTCGCAGGAGCTTTTTATGCCTAAATAGTAGGCCTGGAAAAGCCGGCAGACACAAGATGATGGTGTAAAGGCGAAATATCGCCTCACTGACGCTTCCCTTCCGGAAATGCAGAAACCGGAAAAAGCGGTTCTCACAAAGAACCTTGAAATGGTGGATGAATAAACAGTCTATAAAAGTTATCGCGCACCAGTTAAAATCAATAAGAAAATTCTATAAATTTTATTTTCACAGAGAAATATATTCAAGTATATAAGAGGTGAACAATGAGGTTTCCTGTATTTGATAATGGAAGTTGCTGGGTAAAAGTGGATTTCCATCTTCATACTAACGCCGATAAAGAATTCCGGTATGAAGGTGAGCCGGATGAATACATAAATAGTTATGTAAGCGCCTTGGAAAACGCTGGAATAGGGATGGGTATAATAACAAATCATAATAAATTTGACTTAGATGAATTTAAACAAATAAAAAGGAAAGCTAAAAAAAAAGGGATTGGGATACTTCCTGGCGTTGAGCTTTCAGTTCACGACGGTAACGCAGGAGTCCACACTCTTATAGTTTTTTCCGAATTATGGTATGCCAATAAAGAACAAACAAACCATATACAGTCTTTTCTTACTTCCACATTCGCAGGAATAGCTAACTTTGAAAACGAAAACGCAAGATCCAACCATAATATAAAGCAAACGATAGACCTTTTGGATAAATATAACCTTGATTACTTCATAGTTTTTGCACACGTAGAAGCTCACAATGGGCTATGGGGGGGGTTAAAGCCTGCTCTGATAAAAGAATTATTTGAAAAAGAGGAGGTCCGGCGACGCGTTCTTGGTTTTCAGAAAGTAATGACGCATGATACCCGTCAAATCATCAAGGCGCAGTTACGGGAAAGATATCCGGCTGAGGTTCAGGGGTGTGATGCAAAAAATTTTCATGATATGGCATCAAGAGCGGTGGCCAGTTACATCAAGCTTGGGGATTGCACTTTTGAAGCTCTCCAGTTTGCCCTACGTGACTTTGGAAGTCGGGTCAGACCCGATAAGCCTCAGATTCAGCACAGTCATATCCGTAAAATTTCGTTTGAGGGGGCGGGTACGCTTGGAGGGACAGTGATAAATTTATCATCTGAACTCAACACGCTTATTGGAATCCGTGGTAGCGGAAAATCTTCAATCCTTGAGGGTGTACGTTATGCGCTCGGCATACCATTTGGTGAAAAATCTTCAGAAACAACATATAAAGAAAACTTAGTAGAAAAACTATTACAAAGTGGAGGGAAAATAACTATAGATGCAGTCTGTCGGCGTGGTGTCGAATATAAAATAACACGCATTTTTGACAGAGATCCTGAAGTGATTGTCAATGGTGAAATGCAGCCTGGAATATCTATCAGAGAGACTATACTTCATAACCCTATTTATTTTGGCCAAAAAGACTTGGCTAACACAGGGGAAGGCTTTGAAAAAGATCTCATACAGAAACTGGCTGGGGAAAAACTTGACCCGATACGCAAAGAGATTGAAGATAAAGGCATCGAAGTACAGGATCTTTTGCGTAAAATAATGAGACTAACTAATAATGCATTAGAACTTGAAGGCTGGAAATCAAAACTTTCAGATGCAGAGTTTAAATTGAGTTTTTATAAAAAATATAATGTCGAGGATAAACTTGAAAAGCATACGACTTATGAAAGAGACGAGAAATACATCAATCAAAAAAACATAAAAATAAATGAAATCCTTACGGAAATTGAGCAAAAATTAACGGAATCCATAGCAAGCCTTACCTTGGATGCAAACCATGTTTCATGTGAAAACCAAGATATAATCGATGCTTACCATGGTGAATATCATAAGATAATAAACTGCATTCAAAATCTGAACACATCTCTTTCTGAAGGCCGAAACATCCTTTCACACCTTCAAAAAATAGCTGGTGACTTTACGAATAACAAAGATACTTTAAATGATGAGTTCGCGGAAATAGAAAGAAAGTTATCAGAAGAGTTACAGCAAGCTGGCGCTGATAAAATAAGTACAACGGAATTCAGAAAATTAAAGTCAGACATTGATGAAGCGAATAATAATATTGCAGAATTAACAAAGTCTGAATCTGAAAAAATGACACTGGAAGAACAACTCAAATCTAAACTGATATCTCTGAATGAATTATGGCAAAAGGAATTCAATCAAATAGTGCAGATGCTTGAAGTAATAAATAGCGCAGAGACACCTTTAAAAATATCAGCCACGTTTAAATCCGATAAAAAATGCATGAGTAATTTCATTAAAGAAAAGTTTTATGGTAGTAAATTAAGAGAGCAAACTTTTCAAGCCATTGCGGAGAAAATAAGTGATATTGGCGACATGTGGGAAAATCGAGATGTAATAGCATCTCTGACAACTTCAGCCAAAACCTTCAATGAGTATTTAATTGCAAACATTTTGGATATGATCACCTGGCAACCACCTAATGTTTATTCTATAGAGTTCAGAGGGAAACCTCTTATCCAGCATTCTCTGGGGCAACGGGCTTCTGCTCTTATGCTTTTTGTACTTAATCAGAAAAATAATGATATTATCATTATCGATCAACCTGAAGATGATCTTGACAACCAGACTATTTACGATGATGTAATAAAACTTATCCGTCAAATGAAACCAAATACACAGTTTATATTCGCAACACACAACGCTAACATTCCAGTTCTAGGAGATGCAGAATGCGTTTATTCATGTGTTTATTCTGATGGAAAAATTAATGCTATAGGTGGAGGAATTGACTGCAAAGATGTTCAGGAACAGATTATAGCAGTCATGGAAGGTGGTAAAGAAGCATTTGAGAGACGCAGAAATGTATATAGCTCTTGGTTAAACTAAAAAAGTGATATGAGACTGCAGGTATTTAATGCAGTCTCATTAAGAAATGGCTGAATCGGCAAGCGCATCATAATAACCCCATCTAATTGATGCATGAGTTCACTCATCATAACCCTTAACTATTTCTCGAATATATTGGACAGAATCGATATCAATATAAAAAATTGTTTCATAAAACTTTAGATATATAATTTTTGCATTTTTCCTCAGCCCGTGTTTAAAGCTGATCTCAATAGTGGCTGAGAAATGCTCATCATGTGTATAAAGGTGGCTACTGTACTCCATCCCGTAATGAACGCCATCTTCTCTATCATAAATGGCATGCGAATAATCTGTGGATGAATGGATGGCGTTAAATCCTACACTAAATTCGGCATTATAGGTTGCACCATCCCAGCTGACTTCTATCAGTCGCAGCTCAGCAATCTCTAGAATGGTTATCTTAATCTCTTCTATTTCAGGGTCGATACTCTCATAGGAAGTAGCGCTGAATTCAGTCTCTTCAATTTTTTCTCGGGCCATAGCAACAAGGTCTGCCCGGGGCAGTGCCAGGACGCTGTCAGCGAATATGGACAGCTCTGCAAAATCAGCATCATCTCTGTTAACCAAATGAAGTAGTACGTCAATGCCCGACAATAGATTAAGTGATCATTATCCTTGACGACCAATTCCATATCTCCGTCGATGCTTACTATATAGACCTTATGCCCGCGATCTCTTGCCTTCATCACGGCTTGCTCTTGAGAAGGTCGCTGTAGGTGAAGGTTCAAATCGCGACCTTATTTACGAGCTGTATCACGTTCTGGCAGCGAAGGGCTGCACGTATGAGTTCGATTTTCGCGAAGGGCAGGGAGTCGAATTAAATAAATACATTCAGGCTGGCTCGCGTTAACGTTATGCAGTTGACAGGCTGGCGAGCAGTGCGCAGTCAGCCTCTATATGCCGCATAGCGGCATGAAGGCGCCAACAGATGTCACCAAATGCCATCCAGCAGCTGAACGGCGCCGGCAGCGCGGCGCAGCCGCTTCCTGAAGCCCCATATTGCGCAAAGCCCACCACGTCCTGCCAGACGCCGTTAAAGCAGCGGCCTGTCAGCTATTAATAAGCTTGACGGTCGGAGACAAAAGAATCTTCCAGCAACACTACTCACAGCAACACCGATCAATTAGTTACAACACTCATTTATCAGCCACTGCAGTACCGGCCCTCCGGGCCGGCGCGGCGGGGGCTGTTCAGTGAGGGCAACCAGGCTTCAGGTACGGCGCAGGTCTGGTCTGGGTGGAGTTCGGTGTTTTATGTTTTGCCCGATTCGGGGGGTTAAATGACAGGATTATTGAATGTTGTAACTATTGCTTTTTGCCCGTCGTTTACCGCCGGGAGCTACCTGAGGATATGAGCGGCATGGACGCCTGCGGCCGCAGCAAGAGAAGACATTTATCCACGCAGAATGGCCGCATGAATACCTTATTTATTATTTAGATTATTTCTTTCTGACGTAAGTCAGGACTGTCTTGCGCATAGCCGTGATTATGTATGCCGGTAAAGTCAGGATATTGATTGCGGGTAACTGTGGTTAAAAAAAACGGGCCACATTTTTGGCCTCGTTTGCGGTTTTGCGGGAGCAAATACCGATGCAGATACGGGCATTCCGGGCGCGGCACAAACGACTTTACCGCCAGTTAAGGCGGTAAAAATAGCAGGGCGGTGTCAGTGAACGATATCAGGTATTTCGGAGAGCGCGGGCTCGTAGTCGAGGCCCAGCTCCAGCTGTCGAAGACATTTCCAGACCAGGCGGTCAAAATCTTCAGGCGAAAGACTTCGCCATACATGGGCCGGACGCGTGCGCAAGAGCTTGGCCATCGCGTTACGCCTGTCATCGAGCGGCAACTTGCTCAGGCGCTTGCGGCGCTTCTGCTTTGAGGCCTTTTCACGGCGACTTATCAGCGTGGCCATGCGCATGTTTTCATACCAGCGCCGGCGGGCAGAGCGAACGGAAGCGTGTGTGCCCGTCTCAATGATGCCGTCGGCTTCTGCAGCAAGCCGCTCATTGCGTTCCGCCAGAAATTTATCCATGTCGATACCGCACAGCTGCCAGAACTGGTCAGTCAGCACGATATGGCGCGGCATGCAGTACCCCGTCACCGGGTCCATTTCCAGATCCGGTCTTTCAATCAGGCCGTAGCGCTCCCACTCCTCAAACAGGCGGGAAAGCCGGCTGGGTTCAACGCGCGTTTCCGGAATAACGTTGCCCTGCTCATCTTTCGGGCTCAGCTCGTCAGCCAGTCTGCTGCCGTTGAAGGTAACCACAGACGTGGCCAGATCTGCGCGCTGAACGCACAGCGGCCACATGGCGTCATACAGCGCCTGTTTTTCCGGACGAAAATCACGTTTACGTCCTGCGACGTCGCGCAACTGGACAAAATAGGGATGGCGGGACATACGCTGGCGCAGCGTCATTTTACCCGTGCGCTTGTCTTTCACTACAAGCCTACTCATGGCATGCCCCATCTGTCCGGGCAGGCGTCGGTAGCCTTTTGGCGCAAACCACTCAGGATTAGCGCATTTGCATGCTGTGGAATGAACGCCACGGTGGCGATTATCAGGCCGGCTAGCCTGTTGAGAAGAAATGAGCTTAACCACCCCGCCCTGCGCTTAAATTGCACAGCAGGAGTACGCACAGAACGAATTGTCTTTTTCCGGGCATAATTCTATACTCCCCGCATAGGGCAATCGTTCTATGCGGTTCTCTAGGGCCCCGGTAATCTTACTCGCGTCGCCAAACTCGAAAGATTATCGGGGTTTTTTCTTTTCTGATTTGGTTATACCGCCTCAGATCCCTGCCACCTTATGGTGTGGCCAGCCATCAATTCTTAACTGTCCGTAATCTATCACTCAGAAACACTTTCGGCAATAACGTCACCCCGGTTACAGCAATTCACTGTTCCGCGCCTCAGCCTCAATCATCATTTCAAGCAGGTCGGCCTGCGTTATTCCCTTTAACTCACAAAGTTTTACCAGAACCTCTTTCACTTCCGGCCTGACAAAAACGCTGATCTCTTTATGAGTTTCACGTTTCCTCGCCTTATAGGCGCGAACGCGGTCCTTATGAGGAGTTGGCTGTTCTCTGTTACGGGTGTGTTTCTTCTCGGGAGCTGATGTTACTGAATCACGGGGGCTCATGCTCGTACCCTGCTGCAAAATAAGACTTTCCGCAGCATAGCATAAGCCAAATCAGTAATAAGCTTTAATTGTGATGCCTCACAGCCGCTGGCGAACGAGCTGCTCGGCCCCGAGGATCAATGATGTAAAAACGGCGCTAAGGACGTGATGCATTATTTGTGTTTAAATTTAATATTCTTAACCCTCCATACAGAATCTCTTCCGGTAATGAAAACGTATAATGCCCAGCATATTGGTATGAACGTGCTTCAGTAGCGGCAATCGGGCAATATGCTTATCATCTGGCCTTTCGCCTGTCGGGCGAAGATGTGAAAGCGTTGATAGCTGAAATTAATCGGGTATTACTGACGATATAATATACAGGGAGAGCAAAAATGGATGCGGCATTGCTTAATATGATGAACTCTGGTGGAAGAAATAAAGCCTGGGCCGAGACAATGGTTAATCTGGAAGCCCGGAAGCTAATCAACACGGCCAATACTTTATCCTCTTATCATCTCAGAGATGGTCTGACCCGTATAAATTTCGTTCAGGAAATAAAACAGGTCGTTGAACAGCAATTTGCTGCCGCCAGGCAAGCGAAAACAGATGAAGAGTGTATTATCTGTGTCCAAAAACTGAGGGCAGAAACCGCAAACCTTCAGGAACAGGACAGAATGCTGCGCACGAAGGCAGCAAAGATTTACGCCAGGGTAGAATTCGTTCGTGAAAATAACAAAATTGTTGGGTATGTAATTTCCGCTGTGAATGTAGTACTTTCAGGGGCTGAGATAGCTTTGGGAACGACTCTCCTTGCCAGTGCTAACCCGTTGGGTATGCTGGCTGGGGCAGTACTTGTCACAGATGGCTTTAATGGATTGAGCAAAGAGTTTAGCCATCAAGTGCTACATGATGCGACATCTGAAGGGTTTGCTGCTGATGCAGCCATGTCTACTGCCGAATTTATGGGATTTAGCCCCAATAGCGGGTTAGGAGCGTATAAGTCAGTCTCACTTATTGCGAATGCCTACAGCATTTTTGGGTTAATAAAAAAGCCCGAAGCATGGCGATTGTTTCGCTATATCCCAATAGATTATTACCGGAAGGTAAGTACACTAAGCCGTCCAAAGCTAACCATGAAAATAGTTGGGTATGGCGTAAAAGCCAAAGTTATTTTCGACCTAATGACAATTACCGATCGCTCTCAATCTTAGAAGCATAATTCTTATACCGCCAGGCTTTAAATGCTAGTCTGGCGGGCGTTAAATACCACACTAAAGGCAATCCTACAATTAGCGCAAAAGCCAGAGAGAGGGTGTTATTTTTTGTTGATAAAACCGATGTGAACAGCAGGGTAGCGAAAGCAACAATAGTAATCCACTTAGCTATAGTAAATCGTTTTGCTAAGTCATGGACAATCTCTTCAAGCGTTCCCCCAAAGTTTTCCATATTGTTTTTAACTTTCTGGAGATCAGAATAGCTGAAGCCAGACCTCAACAGAGCTTCTTCACTCACTTTCATAACGTTCCACCTTTCATCCTTAAATTTTTACAAAGCCACATAGCGAGTATACATGAAATAAACTGACAATACCGCCTGTCACTTTTAGTGAACAGGATGTATAATTTTTCTTGAAAATCAATTAAATAAATCACTACCGTGGTTTCTAATGATTGCCCCCCCTTACCGGCGTTACGGACGGGTAAGACGTTATGTCAACCTGCATCCACTGCCCGTATCCCGGCGTGAATATCTGTGCTGCAGACTGTACTCAGCAAGCTCGGGCATATCCCCGACAGGACAGGTATTCGCATTGGTTTCTCCGAGGGTCATGAGCGTGCGGGATTTTCAATCCAGGACGCGAGGGACCGGCCAACCGCAGGGCGGCAGGCCGTTTGTTCAGCCTGCTTTGCCTGTAACAAGCACGTTCATCAGCCCTAAATCTGAATACGCGTAGCGCAGCAGCTGCAGGCCGGCAAAGAACACTGCCGTGTTCAGAAAGGGCAGCAGCCACAGGTTCATGTTGTGCATGGCCATGCCGGCCAGCGGTGGCATGATAAGCGCGCTCACACCCGTGGCCACAAACACAGCAGTCAGGTTTCGTCCGCGAGCAAAGCGTCCTTTTTCACGTCTCACCAGCTGCGGGTGCAGCAGAAGGGTCACAGGCATCATTCCGGGGCGGCTCTTCATTTCCCGGATGCGTGCCGTTTCGGCGTGCGTCAGGTTATGTGTCCCTGAGAAGCCCTGAATAAATGCCTCCACCACGCTCTGCACGGCTTCACTGCAGCGGGGCTCGCCGCCCCCCTTACTCCAGCGCCGAAGCAGCGCGCCTTCAGCCCTGAATTCAGGCAGCCACGCCATCAGCATCATCAGGGAAACGGCCACGGTGGCCGCAATCAGCAGTAATGTCATAGGGTCTACTCCAGCGTTTTTTGGGATTTATGGCCAAACTCCGGCTCGGGTTCGCTGCGCTCATGGCGCATGACGTTTACTTCGTCGTTCATCATCGTGGCGCAGTCTTCCCGCTCCGGCGACAGATCATAGTCGCGGTAATCGAATGCCTCCTCTTCACGCAGCTCTTCCAGTGCGGCCTCCAGCGCAGCCTCGCGTTCGCTGTCCCTGTCATCCGGTGCGCTCCGCGCCTCATCGGGCGTGACGGGCTCCGGCTCTTTCTCCTCCTGTCCCAGCGCCGCTTTAACGGCTTTCTCCAGCGCCTCGGCCTCGCGACTGTCCAGTTCCTCACCTCCCGATTCTGCCGCTGCCGGCGCACGCCTGTCATCGTGACGCTCACTGTGTTCAGCCGCGAGTACCACCGGGCTGTCCGGGTTGTCTTTCATCAGCTGCAGCGCCTCAGCAATATCCGCGGCTTCCAGCACCTTTCCGTGCTTTTCCCCGCGCTGCAGCACGATGCGGCTGCCGTCCGCTGCCCCTTCATAATGGGCGGCAGAAAAATCCACCTCACCGCTGGAGGGCGACACGGGAACGTGCCAGTTGCCCCGCTGTCTTCCGTGCTCGTTGATAACCGGCCAGAGCATCTCCGGCGTTTTACCCGCCATAAAGCGCGCGTCCGCCGTCAGGTCCTGGTCAACCCGGTCCGCCAGGCGCGTACCCGACACCGGCAGGCTTTTATCCCACGCCTGCACCTCCTGTCCCGCACGCACATCCTCCGCCCGCATCAGCACATCGTGAACCGTCTGGCGCCGCCCGCTTTTACTTTCCACCTTCGTCGCCCAGCCGGACAGGTTGTCGAAGTAGGTCTGAACGTGCTCTTTTGCCCTGGAAAGCTGTACGTAGGTGCTGTCCAGCGCCGCCATCCGCCCTCTTGCGCCCTCTTCGCCAAACAGGCCGATAAGATACTTCACCGATGCGCCCTGCGAGCTGTAGGTGGTAACGGCGTAGCCGTAGTCCATATGGCGGTCGGCATAGCGCGCGGCAGGCTCAAATGACAGCTGCCGGTTGCCGGTATCAAGCATAATTTTCCCGTCCTCCGTAATCCCTGACACCACGGCCATGTCACTGGCACGCACGTTGCGGTCACGATCCGTTGCCGTCAGGCGGATTTTTTCGCCCGGGCTGATTTCCCTTGTCACCTCTTCAAATACCGCCACCTCTTCCTTACGCAGCTCTGCAGGTCTGACCCAGCGGTCAGCCGCGCCGTCAAGCCCGGCCATGCGCACCACGCCACTTTCTGCGTCTGTTTCGCCGATCCGGTAATACTGCTCGCCCCGCCGCACCACGTTGCCCTCCTGCGCCTCCCAGAAATTCTGCCGGCCCAGATCGGCATTACTGTTATTAACGCGTACCAGCAGCGGCACCGTGACACCGTCACCCAGAACGTCCTGCGCCTGCAGCCGCGCGTGTACTGCGCTGTTTATGGCCTCGCGGTCGGCGTTGAGTTCTGTAACGATTAGCGTGTTGTCGCGCGCCTGCGGCGTCCGGCCGACGTAGTCGTCGGCAATCATTCCGGTCAGGTCGGGTTTTTCGGCCTCTTCACCTGCCGCCTGCGTCAGACTGCTGCCGTCCATTGCGCTGCTTTCCGGTACGTACGCACCCGGCTGGCGCGGCACGCTCTGCGGGCTGGTGTCCGTCGTAATCCGCACCGCCTCGCGCACGTTGCCGGCGATAACCGCCTCCACGGCGGGCTTCAGCGCGGGGATCTGACGCACGATTTCCTTCATCACCGCGACATCGGCCGCGCTGCGTTCAAGCGCCAGTGCAAAGGGCGCACCGGACTCCAGCGACTTCAGCTGGTCCTGGTCACCGCTCAGGACGGCCCGGCCGCCGCCGTCGGCGATCACGTTCATCAGCGAGGCCATCTGGGCGTTGCCGTTCATGGACGATTCATCGATAACGAAGACGGTGTTGCTGAAGTCACGCGCCTGACCGGCGGCCTGCCACTGGCTGCTTTCGCTGAGAAAGCTGGCGATGGTCTGCGCCGGGATACCCGCGCCGGACAGCTCGCTGACGGCGCGGTGCGTGGGTGCCAGGCCGCGAATGTCCGGGCCGTCCTCCACGGCGGCCAGCGCCGCCGCCACGGTGCGGTACTGTGTGGTTTTACCCACCCCGGCGGAACCCTGAATGGCGGTGAAGCGGTCACGCGTGGTCAGGATAAGGTTGCCCGCCTCGCGCTGCCCCTCCGTCAGACCCGCCGCGTTCTCCTCACTCAGCCCGCCTGCCAGCAGCGGCTTCACGCTGTTTTTTCCTTCGGCGACGTGGCGCAGGATGGACACTTCGTTTTCAAAGTTCTCGCGGGAGATATATCTGCCTGCCGCGCCCTGCTCCGCACTGAGTTCAAATATCTCGCCGCGCTGCACCAAGCGCGACAGCTCCTCCTCCGCGCGCTCAGGCGTGATACTGCGGTCGGCGTTGATGACTCCGGCCAGCGCCCGGACGCCCGTGAACGTGACGTCGGTGCCGGTGGCTTTCTCAATGGCCAGCCGCATCGCACGCTCCGGCTGTGACATCTTCCGCGACTCCAGCTCACGCAGCGCGTCCGTCAGGTCGCTTTCCCCGGCGAGAGATTTGATGCCCTGCGTCACGCTCACCACCGGGCGGTTTTCCTCCAGCCGTCGGCCGATGGTCGCCTCGTCCAGCGGGGTGAACGCGATGACATTTGAGCCGCTGCGGCGCAGCATGTTGACGGTCGCGTCGTTCACCTCCTTGCCCGCCAGCACCGCCACCACGCTGCTCTCTGTGCGCCGCGTGGAGCCAAAGGACTCCGCGTAGGCGTAGTCAGCATAGAGCGGCGCGTTGCGATCGAGCTTCACGCGTTCACCCTTTGCGTTTTCCATCGTGATGACATCCTTAAAGAGCCAGCGTCCTTCCTTCACGCCGGTGACGGTCAGCCGCTCGCCGCTGCCGGCGCGGCTGCCGAGCTCAGCCGTGGCGCGCAGCTGCTCTCCCTCACGCAGCTCCAGCTTTTTCTCCCGGAACAGGCGGTAATGGCTGTCGATGCTGCTGATACTTATTCCCTGCTTCTGGCCCTTTTCGTCCGATACCGTGAGCAGGTTGTGACGCTCGCTGACGCCCGTAATGGTAAAAACCGACTTCTGCCCCGGCCCCTCGTGCTGCTCCAGCACCATGCCCGCGCGGTACACGCTGCGGTCGTTGCGGTTGGTGGCGTCAAGCCACACCGGCACCCGTACCGTGGCCTCACCCAGTACCCGTCCGAGCTGGCCCTCATCGGTCAGGATTTCCCGGGTGCGGGCCGTGAGCTGGTCGCGCGTGCGCGCGTTACCCGCCTGCAGCGATACCGGACGCCCCAGCGCCTTTTCCTGTGCATAGTAGCGCGCCGCCACGCTGAGCCGGTCTTCTACCGTGTCCTTCTGCACCATCGTCACGCGTACGTTTTCAGTTTTCGGGGTGGCGGTGAACTGCTTCACGCCCGCGCTGCTCAGCACGTCGGACGCAAAGCCCGCCGTTCGCCTGGCGTGCGTGTCGGTCACAAGCGTGGTGCCCTCCTGCTGCGCGGCCGCTTTCAGCACGTCGTGCAGCCCGGAGGTATTAAACCGCTCGGCCTCCGCAACCAGTACCAGCGAACGTGCCGGCAGCTCAGCGGTTTTCATCTCCTCCGCCGTCATCAGCGTCACACCGGGTTTCTCCCCGAAGGTGGCCTGCTGGCGCTTTCGCGCGGCCCCGTCGGCCGCCACCACGATTAACGGCCGTTTGTTTTCGCCGGCCATCGCCATGATGCTGCGGTTCAGATCGCTGATGAACTGCGTGCCGCCGCGCACATCGATGAGCGACACGGCACGATCGGCGTCAGCCACCTGCGCCAGAACGCCCTTTTCTCCCGCCGGCGCCAGAAGCCCGCCGCGTTTCTCCACCAGACCTGCGGCCAGCTGCGCCAGGCGCGCCTCGTCGCGGACGTGGGCTGCAGTGGTGAATAACGTCTGGTTCTTGTCCACGGCGATCAGCTGACCGCGCCCGATGGCATTATCAATGGCACTGCGGGCCTGACCGTACACACCCGGCTCAACCGGGACGTGATTCAGCACGCTCGTCATCACGTCGTCGTAGGTCACGCGCACGCTTTTTGAGGACAGGCGATCAATCGCCTCGCGCACCGCACCGTCCAGCAAGGAAGGTGTGGCCACCTTTTTCTCTTCATTGGCGCTTTTTGCCTCCAGCGTCTGGCGGCGCGCCGCCACTTCCTGCCTGAACGTCTCCGCGTCAAAACCGGTACCCTTCAGCACTGACTGCCAGTGTTCGCGCAGCGTTTCGGGATCTTCAAAATGTTTGGCCTGCCGGGAGTCGAGCGCCGCCATGCTCTTTTGCTTCGCCGTGGCGTTCTCGCCGACCAGATCGACTATCTCCTGGCGGCGCGAGGAAAACGGCTTTACCGGCACGTCGGTGATGTCCCATTCGCCGCGTGGGCCGGTGTCTTCCGTCTGGTAGCCCGCCGGCTCGATAATCGACCGGAAATGGCCGCGATAGAGCGCGCCGATGCTGACCTGCTCGTCCCACACCACGTCGGTAAAGCCCTGTTTGCCGTTGATATCGGTGGAAAGGGTTTTCCAGCCGTTTTCCGAGAGCGTGGCGTTGGCAATGACCGCGTGCGTGTGCATCGCCGGGTCCAGGTTGCGGCTGGTATCGTGCATGAAGGTGGCAATTACCAGATTGCCGGTTTTCTCCATTTCCGTGATGCCGTCGGTCATGGTGCGCGTGGTGGCCAGCTTTTCCACCTCGTCCAGCGTGCGCCGCACCGCCTCTTTATGGGCATCCACCAGGAAGGTGTCGCCGGTCACCAGCGCCAGTACCGACGCGCTTTTGGGTGCCGAGAACGTCAGGTCATAGCCCGGGCGGTGTCTGTTAACCCCGCCCTCCATGCGGCGCATATCGGTGCCGTCCGGCAGCTGACCTTCCAGCACCGCCACAAAGGTATCGCGGTTTACCGGGCCTTCCAGGCCCAGGTTTTCCGCACCTGTGCCGTACCACTCCGTGGACTGCTCGCCGAGAAAGTAATAGTTATCTTCACTGGTATAGTAGGCGCCGGCCTTGCCGGCGTTTTTGACTGAAGAGACTGACAGCATGCTTTACCTCAGAAACGATCGTCAGGGTCGAAGTCGCGGTGTTTAACAACATCCAGCGGCTGCAGAGATTTCTCTGCTTCAGGCTGCGCCGGCGCAGTGGGTGCCACCGGCGCAGAAGGTGCCACGTCAGAAGGCGCGGCGGGGGGCGGCAACGTTGTAACACGGCCGCCCTTCTCGTCCGGCGCTGACTGCGCTGAGGCCGTTTCGGCGGGGGTTGTCGCGCTTTCAGCCGGCGCCGCTGCGCTCTGCGCTCCCGCGGTGGCCTGAGCGCGGTCGGCTCCCTGCTCGTCTGCAGCGGTTGCCGCTGCTGCCGCGTCGCCAAACAGCCTGCCCACAATCTGGCCCGCCTGGTTGTCGCTGGTTTCGCCCGTCAGCGTCGCCTCGATGTCCGGGTCAAACACGTCTTCCACATCGCGGGGAATGCGCCCCTCAGCGATTTCGCGGTAGGCTCTCCAGGAGAGCTTCATGCGTACCACCGGCCACTCGCCCGGCAGGGTGATGTAGCACTCCAGGTCATTAAGGCTCTGCACGTCGGAATAGCTGACCAGGAACTCGTTAATCTCGTCTTTGGAGAACTGCACGCCGTCACGGATGATGTCGATACCGTAGCTGTACTGATCCTTGAACTTCTTATGACGCTGCTCGCCAATCTCCTTCTGTACCCAGTCCGCAATCGAGCCGCTGGGCGCGCGGTAAAAGACGCGGGTATTCAGCAGGTCCCAGATGGATTTGGCCGCGTTGGTGCCGTACGTTTCTTCCAGCTGCGGGAAGTTCTGCAGGCCGGCGACGGTACAGCCGCCGAACTTACGGCCCTCCGCGCAGAACTCCGGCAGAATGGGCATCTTGTGCAGGGACGGCAGCTCGTCCAGGAAGATCCAGATGCGACGATTGCGGTCGGCCTTCAGGCCGAGAATGCCGGACATGGTCATGTAGAGCCACGCGCTCAGCAGCGGCTTCAGCGCATTGTGGTTCTGGCCGTCGCTGGAGATAAAAATCCACGGATTGTCGCCGCTCGCGTCTTCGGTATGCAGCCAGTCGCGGATGTTAAACGGGCGGCGTCCGGCCTGATCGAGACCCTGCAGGTAGCGCAGCGAGCGAACGTAGGTGGTGAGAATGGTACGAATGGTCATCGCGGTTTTTTCGATGCTGCCATCCACCAGGTTGGCCGCGTCCGTGCCTTCCAGGAACTGACGCAGATCCGCCAGGCTGATGGACATCAGCTTTTTCAGCAGCTCACCGATGCTGCGGTTCTTTTCGCGTGCCATGCGTCGCGCGGTGGCCACAAACAGCGAACGGGCCGACAGCACCCAGAACGGGTCACTGCTGCCGCTGCTGTCGGGCAACAGCGAGGTGGCGAAGTTTTCAAAGTCACCCACCGTCCGGCACTCTTCCCAGAGGTCCCACGGTGCGCAGCGCGCATCGAACGGGTTGAGAATGAGATCTTTATCCTGACGGTAAAACGTCGGGATAAAGTTGTTCCCTTTGTCATACACGATGACGCGATCGCCGCGCTCGCGAAGCTGGCGCAGCAGGTCATTCAGCGCGGTACTCTTGCCCGACCCCACGGTACCGTGCAGGCCAAAGTTCTGCATCTCGGAGTCTTTCAGGATATGCAGGCCGCAGATGCTGAGCGGGGACATCACACCGGCTTTTTTGAGCAGGCGATTCACGACAGCAGGGCTTGTCGCAAGAATACGGCCGCCGGTAAGCTCACTCTCGCGCTGCTTCGCCCCTTTACTGCCCAGAAACCAGGTAATACCGAGAATGGCGGCGACAAAGAAGAACGTTGAAATGCCCCAGCCGTAAAACGCAGCGTCTTTAACGTTCTCCCCCATCAGAATGAAGTACGGGTCGTTCATCACCTGGGTCGCCGTGTGTTTAAACGCCACCACCTCGCCGTTTGGCCGTTCAAAATGAAAGGTCCAGCCGTTTTTTGACGTGCCACCGGAGAATTTCGACAGCGGCATGATGAACCACTTGATCAGCCAGTAGGCGCTGCCGTGTATAAACTCCTGCAGCGTGAGCCGCAGGAGCATCCAGACGAAAAATACCAGCGCGGAAAAAAGCACAACCCAGTAGGAGGCGATATTCATGATCTGCACAAACATGCCGATCATGTATTTCATCACTTGGCCGCCCTGGGTGAAGTCACGGGCGTTGAGGCTCATTGAAAGTCCTTTGTGTGGAAACAGTGACAACCGTGCAGGGTTGCGGACAGGCGCAGGCCAGGCAGGTAGCTGCACGGGGTTTAATTACGGTGTGAACGTGCCCGGATGGGCTGACGTGATATTCCGCCTCCTCCGCCAGACGCAGGGCGCGTCAGGCTGTGCGGCGGGCGGTCTCAGCGGTCTGAAACCTGAAACAGTGGCTGGTTAATCTGGTACTCAACAAGCTTCTTTTCGGCACCGGACAGGGCGCGAAAATGCGCGGAAAAACGACGGATACCGTTCATCAGGTTAGTGGTATTGGTAAAAAACACCGGGCATACCGCGCGAGCTTCCTGCAGCACGGGCTGAATGATCGACGTAAACGCATCGAGTTCCCCAATT
Source organism: Mixta sp. Marseille-Q2659 (assembly GCF_940807255.1). Lineage (GTDB taxonomy): Bacteria > Pseudomonadota > Gammaproteobacteria > Enterobacterales > Enterobacteriaceae > Mixta. Next base: position 47,754 of record NZ_CALNWY010000022.1, read on the forward strand.
TCTTTCATGTCGCTTTCGATAAGCTCTTCATGCTCTTTAACCGGACACACCGTCACGCCCGGACAGGCGTAAAGCACGCGCAGCGTGTCAGCGTAGTCGCGGACTTTGCAGTCAAAAGCGTCTTCCGGCGCCGGCAGGCGGCTGTTGTTTCTGGAAGGCGAAAACAGGCGTTCAGGTTCAACGGTCGCGGCAGTATAGAATTCCGTCTGCTGCCGGATAATCCCGGCCGGGTCGGCGAGACGCCAGATAGCCGGCTCACGCACGGACGGCCTGTCGCCGGCATTTACGGTCAGGCGGGGCTGACAGGATGCCGGGATCCAGTTTTTGGTGAGGTCAGGAGATTTATCCCGGAACGGTGTATTCCGGACGTCACTCCAGAGGTGAATGACGTCCGTTGCCGCATCGTCTGCACCCGCGATGTGCATATGCACCCGGTGCAAAGACACATCGCCCTGCACCAGCTAGCGGGTAATCACGGTAATATCCGTTACGTAAGCATCCGTATTCAGCAGAATGCCGTGAATGGCCTTACGGCCTTTTTTACGGCAGACATAATGCAGGCGCTTATTAGGTGACGGGAACCGAACGGTAATATCTCTTTCAGCCTGCAGGTGCAGGCCCAGCTCAGGTATTTCGACATCAATTAAATCAACAGAAATATTGGAGTAGTTAAGAAAAAAAGAGGGGGTCAGATGAATAAGCATGTCATCCTCGCAACTGTTTTAAAAAGGAATAATTGAGCATAAAAATGCTCAATTATCATTACAATGAATCAATCGTTAATTTTTTGCTTAATCGCAGAGGCAGCACCAAAAATAGCGGAAATTTGATATCGCGATACATCCAGACTAAAGGAGATTGCTAATACTATGGTTGAAAGAAGCGATATCGCAGCAAGAGCTATTACATTGAACATGGTAAAGAGCGAAAGAAAACCGGAAACCAAAATCATAAAAATCCATACAGCATAGTATTTTTTGGCTTTGGATTTGTATATTTTTAGTATCTTGTAATCTTCAAATGCGCTTTCAGGAAGCATAGAAAACAACACGCTATATCCATACAAAAAATATGAGATAAAAAACCAAAAGAACACCGACATAACTCCCAATCCCAGCCATAGATTTTTATCGAAAAGCTCGCCTAATGGACAAAGAAAGTAAAATATAAAATACAAACCTATCGGCAAAATCATATTTTTAAAACAAGAAAACACGCTTGGGACAACTTCATTAGAAGAACTAATTAATAATGAGACTTGCTTTACCTCTTCCTTAATCTCACTGTACGTTACACTCATACTAATACCTCGCCACAATTACTTTTTCAAATCATCACTGTGGAGCTTATCGCTAAGACTTTTACTTAAAAAGTTGTCCTGCGATGCATCAGCGAGATGTTTTTGCTCCGTATATTTTCTTTCAGCCTGTTGATAATCTTCACTCCTGCTAGATTTCCCTTCTTCAATAGAACTTCTGCCGTCGTGAATTTTATTCTGGACATCATTTGCCTTAGTGTTAACTAAGGTCTGCTGAGCTTCAACCTCACCGTTCACATCAGTACGAATATTATTTCTGGCCACGCCCGCTTCAATGCTCTGATTTGCACTGTTATATGCGCTGCCGAACTGCTCACCTGCTGTATTCGCCGGTGCGCCCATGCCTTCACCCGTGTTACCGGAGTTGTGCGCATAATCCCCCTCAATACGCCCCTGAAGCTTCTCTGCAAAGAACTCCTGAACTAGGCCGTCACGCTGTTTCTGAACGTTTTCATCTGACGTATTGGTAAGAATGGTTTCGGCATTACCCGGCGAACGCTGCATTGCCCACTGCACAAACTGCTGCGTGTAGTTGTCGCGCGCGCCTGCGCTGAGCGTTTCAGTCTCAGAGGCCATTTTCTGCATTTCATGCGTATGCGCCTGGCTGGCCGTGTACTGCGCATACCTGCTGTCAGAGGTGGTGATACCAGAGGAGATCTGGTTCATCAGGCCGGACGCGTTGTTATCAACGTGCTGGCCATTGTAGGTTGTGCTGTAATTACGCAGCACGTCCATGCCCTGGCTGAAGTCCTGCGATTCGCGTGCAGAAATGGTCTGAGAGTTGTCGTTTCCACTTTGCCCTCCCTGAGAAGTCTGTGAGGTCGAACCCGTTCTCGCACTAAGTTCTGTGCCTGCATGCACATCCCCTTTCAATGAGGCACCAGTCGCCCACTCTCCCGCTTTACCCCACAGTGATTTACTTGAATCCATGCCTGCCTGGACTCGCGCACCTGTGTTAACCGAAGCATTGCGAGCTTTATCCTCAAGCTCAGAGTACGCTTCATTAAGGCTAATATGGTTGCGGGTCGCATAGTCCTGCGCCACGTTCTGCATTTTGTTCACACGCTCGGCATCGGTCACGCTTAAGCCGGTTGTAGCCGACAGCGTTTTCGAGTCGCTGTTGCCAAACTGCTCATGGAACTGTTTGAGCTGCGAGCCGGTTTCCTGCACCGAGTGGTTATACCCCTGCGCCGCCATTTCGGTCTGCGCCATGCTGTCACGCACCGAGCGCTGTGCAGCACTCGCCAGATTGCGGTCAAGGTGCAGATCGACCGGCAGCCGGCTGGTTGCGCCTGATGCGTCATACACCGTCTGTCCTTCCTGCGTCATGGTGCGCATGGCACCGTTGCCCAGCTGCATCGTGGTATTGCCCTCGCGAAACACACGGTTCAGGTCCGTTTTGTGCCCGTTGATGTTATCCAGTTGCACGTTGCCCACGCTCATGTTGCCCGATGCCACCGCGCCGGAATCCGCGGCAGACGCGCTGCTGAGCGCGCTGCCCAGGCTGGAGCTGAGGCTCGCAAAGCCCTGACCCAGCCCGGTGAACAGACGGAATGCCAGGAACGGGATGGAGAGCATCAGCCAGCCGGCAATGCCCGCCGTGGTGGTGCTGGTTTCCATCAGGCGGTTCATATTGGACAACGTCGGCCCCGTGGCGTGGAAGCTGTTCTGCGTGCTGTAGTTCACGGCAAAGTTAAAGATGGCGAACATCACCGGCCAGAGCATCAGGCTCCCCATAAAGTTCAGGTAGCTCTTGATAACCGACCAGGCGATTTCCCGCACATAAAGCGCCAGCACCATCACCGGGAAGATGCAGATGCAGAACAGCAGCAGTACCGTATGCAGCTGCGGCAGCACCTCCGTTGCGATGGTGTAACTTACCGCGTGCGACAGCCTGAGCTTCATCAGCGACTGTTCGGAGGCGATGTCCACCATTGATGCGGTGTCGTTCATACCCTTCACGTAGCTGTTCAGCCCGCGACGCAGGCCCGCGACGGCGATGTTCTGCATCATAATGCTTTGTGCCGACTTGCTGCTGCCGAGAAAGTATTCATAAGAGCCCGCCAGCTGCTCGGCATAGACCGTCTGTGGCGCCCGGTTTCCCGGTAGCATGCGGACCGCGTGGGCCATGAACGTGCTGCCTGTATTATTGCTCTCCGCCGTCAGCAAGTTTTTCAGGCGCGGTGCCGCGTCCCGGCAGAACATAAATGTGGTACCGGTGGCGTCACGCCAGTAGACGCCGCGCAGCGGGCTGGGGTTACTGAAAATCTGTGCCTGCACGTCCTCAGATTCCATCACGTCCTGCATGCTGTACTTGTGGTTCAGCATGATGTCCGGTACCACGCAGTTTTTGGTGTACTCGCCCATGTTATAGGCCAGCACCGGGTTGCGGCTGTCGATGGTGAAGCTGTCCTGTAGCAGCTTGCTGGCAAACAGCATCCCGGTTTTGGTGTAGGCCCGCTCGTCCGGGAAGTGAAAGATATCTTCATACGAGGTCGTTAACGTGTACCCGACCCCGGTAATAATACTCAGCGGCATTGCAAGTCCCGCCGGCACGTTATCCACCCGCCCGATGTTTTCGGGCGCGGTCAGATCATTCACAACCACTGTCACCTTCGGCGTCAGCAGCAACGCAGTCACCATCACAAACGTCATTCCCCACCCGAACATAGCGGTCATGTTGTGCGTGCGCAGATAGGTCATTACGCAAAAAGCGATGCCCAGCATCTCCGCCACCCAAATTGTGCTGTGCCAGCCCTCATTTTCCATCATGGTCGCCACGGCGTTAAGGCCCATCGTGATCATTCCACCGGAACTCACCACCCAGATATCAAGTGCCATCAGTTACTCCCGAATTGATAGTTCGACAGCACGCTGTCAGAGACGGATGAAGAAAGCTGCTGGCGCGTCTCGGACAGGCTGCGATCGTACTCAGCCAGTCCGTTCTGTTGCACCTGAATACGCGTGACGCGCTGGCTCAGCTCGTTACGCACCTGACGCAGGTTCTCGCGAAAATGCTTGTTCTCTTCTTCAGTATCGAGCGTGCCGGCAGCGCCGCTCGCGGCCACGTCAATCAGGCCGTTTATGTAGGACATCACCATGTCGGCCGCGATGTACTCCGCCAGGCTGCTGACCACGCTCTGATCCATGCCCACCGACGCGGAATCGATGGTGTAGCGCAGGATACGCACGCGGGTGCTGCTGATGAGCGCCTTCTCGCTTTCGGTCAGCGCCGTATCGCTGCGGGCCTTATCAAAAATGTCATTGAGCATGTCCCGCACCCGGCCGGTCATGCCCTCGTCTTCCGACAGGGTCAGATCCGCGATAGTCGGTGACAGGCAGGTGGTGTTATCGTTGCAGCGGTAGATTTTCTCGGTGCCACCGTTCAGCAGCGTGTTGAACATCGACTCACTGCCGCCGCGCGGCTGCAGGAACGTCGGGTTACCGTTCGCGTCATAAATCACCGTGCCGACCATCGACATAATGAATTCCTTGAGCGCGCGGTCGTTGCTGAAGAACTGGTTCAGTTTTGTGAACGTTTCCCATGTCAGGTTGCGGTTGCGCGGGATGCGTTTCTTCTCTTCCTCAGTCGCCTTGCTGAACACGCTGTTGGTTTCTCCACCGACACCGCAGCCCTGACGGGACGCCGCCCAGTCGGAGAACACGTCGTGCTTGGTGCCGAGGTCCTGGCAGATTTGCGCGCTGGCCGCCTGCGTCTTTGGCCACAGGCCGCCGACGATGGACTGCGCAGCCTGACAGGTGGAAATGTTCATGTTGTTGGTGTCCGCCGCAAGCTTCTGCAGGTAGTCCTTCACCGCCTTACACTGCGGGCAGATGGTTTCGAGCCCGAGGTCAAAGGCGTAGCCGGCAGCGTTGCTGAGTATCTGCTTGCCCATGATTTTAATCTGGTCGCCATTGATGAAACTGAACGAGCCGAGATAGGCGTCGATGCCGCCGCAGCCCGACTTGATATCCGGAAGCGTCACAGAAATCAGCTGGATGTTACGCACCGGCGTGCGGATGAACAGGTTGCCACCGGTAAGGTAGCCCGCCGACTGCCCCTGCCACGCGGCCGCCTGCGTGTAGTTTCCTCCGCCACCGCCCATCTCGTTAAAGAACTTGTTGATGTCGTTCTGCACGTCCGCACCCGCCGCAGCGGAGAACAGCAGACCGGCCACGATGCCGGCATTCAGCGTAAATTTGTTCATCACAGCACCCCCAGACGCACGGCCAGCGCAAAGGATTCATCCAGGCGCTGCTTCAGCGCATCCTCACTCATTTCCCCCTGTGACAGCGGGATGGTCACCAGCGACTGCGTGTTGATAATGAAGTCGGTGGGGGTTGCCTGTGGCAGTTCGGCGAAGAAGTCCTTCAGAATAGCGTCGTTTACCGGCATCACGTTCGGGAACACCGCGTCGCCCTTACCGTCAAAGCTGTAGACGAACACGCCGATGCCGGTCTGCTCAGACACTGACTTCAGGGTCGGGTTGAAACGGTGGCAGTAAGGGCAGTCAGATCGGACAAAATGCACGATCTGCCAGTGCCCCACATCCACACTGCGCCCGTCGCTCAGGTGATACCACACCGGCTTCGTGGGCGCTTGCTGCTGCGCGCCCTGCGCCTTATTTGCAGACGCCTCTCTTTGTGGCTGCCTTTCCGCCGGCGCGTCCGCGCCCTCTTTCGCCTGCTCCAGGCGGGCAATGTCATCAATCGTGCTGGCCGCCGCCAGTACCGGCGTAAGCATCAGCAGTACGGCAAAGAGTTTCGAAATCATGGTTCAGTCCTCGGGCTGGAAATCGGTAACGATGTTGAGCATGCGCCTGGCCAGGTCATCCTGGGTGATGAAACCGTACGCCAGCGGCTGGTATTTCTTCGTGCGCGGCTCGACCAGGTAAATGGCCGGGAAGTGTTCGATCTTCATCTTCTCCGCCTGCCCGTTGTTCTGCCGGGTATCCGGCAGGTCGGGGCTCGCGCGCCCGTCCACGGTGACGGGGATAACGGTCAGGCCGTACTGCTCGCTGAACTCTTTCACCACCCCGCCGAGCCGGTTATCCAGCGGCTCGTTGCCGCGATAGAAGAAAAACACGCCGTAGCGCTGGTTCACGTAGCGGATGGCCGCCTGCTGCTTTTGACGACGCTCGGTGTACTGGATATTGGCAGTGCCGTTGTAGAACGGGTGCTTCAGGCTGTAGTCGAGCTCGGGGTTATCCAGCAGCACCTTTTCCCAGCGCGAGGCGAACATGCTGGCCTGATTCACCATCCAGTCCTGCACGATTTTGTAGCGCCGGATGTTCTCGGTGGAGGGGTGCAGCATCGCCTCATTCATCAGGTTGTCGCGAAACGCCTGCAGGCGCTTCATCTTCTGCGTGGGCGTCTCCTGCGGCGGCGCGGGGGGCGGCACAGGCGGCTGTTCCTCATCCTTTTTTACCGGCTCGTTGTACCAGTACCAGCCGACTGCCGGGTCGTAGTGGTAGCCGTCGGGCTTTTTTTCCTCTGCTGCGTGCAGCGGAAGTACCGCAAGCAGCAGCGTCAGGCCGATAAGTTTTCTCACGCTTAGTCTCCTGATTTGAGGCTGTTCCGGATGTCAGAGGTAATGCGCTGATTCAGTGCGTCCTGATCGGGCAGTTTGATGTTGCTGTTGAGATCGTCGTAAAATTCGCTGAAATCGATGTGGTCAAACTTAATGCCCTGCAACTCAGCCACTTTTATTCCCCGGCAGTCCGGGTTTTCACCTGAACCGAAGCTGATACCCAGCTGGTCACGGCGCCCCTGCTCCTGCACAATGCGGGCGAGCTTGCTGTCGAAGACGCAGTAGCCCTCTTTCTTCTGCAGGCAGACCCCGAATACCTTTTTCGAGCAGTAAGAGCCCACCTTCACGACCAGCTTTTTCTCCTTGCCGGTACCAATCTCTTTTTCCTCGGTATTGCAGTGCGCAAGTCCCACGTCCTGACCCCAGCCCCCGCTTTTGCAGCAGTTACTGAAGCCGGCCGCGCTCTTGCGACATGCCATTGCCTTGCCCGTAAAGGCCGTCACCGAATTGGGGTCCATGCCCGCGAAGTCTTTGCCTGCCGCTGCGAGCGCAGCCAGCTGCGACACAGCAGCCTCAAAGTTCTGGTTCTGGCCCGCCTGCATCGCCGAGCAGCTGCCGTCAGAGCAGTAAAACTCCGAGCCGCAGATGTAGCCGGTGCTCTTTACGGTGTGCGCGCACTGGTAAGTCAGTTTGCTGTAAACACAGAGGTTGCCGATTTTCCGGGTACAGGTGCGTGTACCTTCACTGCAGTTCGGATCGTTGATGTACGCCTGACAGGTATTGGTGTCGTCTTCAAAAACGTTCCACTGCGTGGTGTAGCCCCAGCAGTCGCTGTAAAGGCTGTAGGCCTTGCCGCCAACGGTCACAGAGCGGGTGCCGCCCGGGTCGCTGCAGACCTCACTCATCTTCACGGCATCCCCCATATCTGCCGGGCAGCTGCTGGTCCACTGAAGCGTCGGTACAACCGTATCCCTGACAGCCTCCATCGGCAGGGTAATGCGCAGAACAATCCAGCCCTTTGTTATCAGCTGTATCATTCCCTCCCGGCCCTCATCGTAATGCCCGTCGGTGTTGTAGCGTATCCGCATGCTGATAACCTGACCTGCCTTCACCTGCTGAGCGGCGATGCTGAAGGTGCCGGAATTGTTAATCTTTGTGCGGACCGTTTTTCCCATGACCTGGAAAGAATAATCAAGGCGATCGCCGTGCCAGCTGCTGCTTCTCGGATATAACAGTTCCCATGTCCCGCTGCTCACGGTGCCGCTTTCAGGCACCGTGACGTCGTACTGCACCCAGTAATCACTCATCCGTTTGCCGGTTACGCTGCCGGCATTCAGCACCAGTTTCGTGCTGTACGTCTCGCGTGAACCGGTTGTCACGATGGTTGCCTTACGTGTACAGGCCTGTGTCAGGTTATTGGCCATTTCACAACGGTGTGTGGTGTACGTGGTTTTGTTCAGCTCCTGGGCCACGCACTGGCTGCCGTTCACGCCGGTAATGGCATTGGCGTTTTCGCGAATTTCGTCGCTGTACTTCATCATGTCAGAGTCGTAGCTGAGCGTGTCCGCCGGGTTGTTCACATAGGATTCGCGCGCGGTTTGTCCGAGGTCGGACTCACTCAGTTCCGTCTGTCCCTTCACGTCGATGTTTGTGGACATCTGCGTCGGGTCGCTATACAGGGCGCGCTGCGGCGCGTCTGCGCTGTAATTCTCGAAATAACTGTTCGGGTCGGCGCTGGTTGTGCCATTAGCGGCCCTGCCGGCGTTAATGCCTTCCTGATTTGAGGCATCCATCGACGCCGCCAGTGCGCCGGCAGACAGGCAGGTCAGCAGCAGGCCCTGCAGCAGGGTGCGGGTTGCTTTTTTCATCTGGATTTCCGGTAATGGGGTGATAACTGCCCGCCGCAGCGGGCAGTGGGATCGGTCAGGACTTGTTACGGCAATCACCGCGTTCATTGATCATGCCCAGTGCCTGGTTCAGCGCCACGTTGCCGTACACGATGTCGAAGTGCTCGCCACACTTCTTCACCAGCGCCGGCACCTTCTTTACGCCGTAGCGGTCAAAGCGAACCGGGTCAATCTGCACGCCACGAACCCGGTAGGTGGTGACCATGTACATCATGTACTTCGCGGTCTGCTCCATGCTGTCGCCGACCAGCCCCCGGAAGTACACCGGGATGTCCCGCGCTTCGGCCGCCTTCATCAGAATGGCCAGCTCTTTTTCCGGCACTGAAGCGGACAGAAAGTAGGCTGTCTCATTCTCTGTGCTGCCGACCTGCGTGCCCTGCGGCGCGTCTTCGGCCCGGGCGGCCAGCGCCACCGTAAGACCGGCGACAAGCAGCAGCGTGTTGCGTGTTTTCCTCATATGTCCTCGCTTAAAGCACGACGCAGTTGCGCTTTTTCCAGATGAGATAGCCGTAGTTCTTTTTGCTGTTCGGCATTTCCTTGCCGGTCTGCCACAGCATCACGTTGCGCCCGAACGGATGACACGCCGCCACGTCCGGGATGGTGTTCACCATCTGATAGCGGTAGCGGCTTTTCGGCATGATCGCAGACGGGTACTCGTAGCAGACGGCCGTGTTATAGGGCACGGTATCGAGGATGAGTCCCTCGCGGTGCAGCTTGAAATCCATGCGCTCAGAGAGCAGCGCCCCGCTGTTAAGCCCGCTGGACTCGTTCACAATGTTGCCGGTAAACGGGTACATCGAGCCGTGCGAGCCGGCACACCAGAACAGCGCATCAATTGGCTTGCTCACCCCGGCCGCCACCGCGTCCGCCGCGCAGGCCATCTGCGCAATCGGGTTGGCAAACAGCATTACCTCCGGGTTCAGAAACAGCGCCAGGTTGTCGTTCTGCCAGGTCGGGTCCAGCTCCGAGAGGTAGCCGATGTCATACTCCCCGCCCTGCATACACATCTCAGAGGTAATGATGTTGAGCCAGGAGATCAGCGGGTACTTGTACCAGTGAACGTGATAGAACGTGCCCGGGTGCTCATTCGCTGTTTTCGTGCCGGTGCCTGTGCCGGTGTTCGGGATATTGATGTTAAAGCCGCCCATGTTCACCATGCAGCCCGGCGAGCGCGTCACGTCCGTCATCGCAAACGGCTCCCAGAAACCAATCGCGATGCCCGGACGCTCAAAAACGGGTGGCGGTGCCGGGCAGAACTGAATGGGCGATGACGGGTTTTCGGTATCCGGCAGCGACCCGGCTGACACCTGCACGCTGCCGATACTCATCGGGAACAGACACTCCCAGCACACATCGGTGATGGGGTTAACCCAGCGCCCGTCGCAGGTCAGGGAGGTATTGCCGCTGCTGTCAGCGGCCTGTGCCGGCTGGCAGCCCCACACCGCGAGCGCCAGTAAAAGCGTGCGCCAGACCATGTCAGCCCCCTGTGCCGCGCGCTTTTCCACTGCCGCCTGCAGCGCCTGCAGGTCAGTCGCCCCCGGGATAACGCTGATGTTCTCAGCGGTGGCCCCTTCACCGGCATCACGAAGAAAGCGGGCGTACCCTGAATGCCGAGGCGTTTTGCCAGCGCGTTATTTTTCTCCAGCGCGGCGCCCATTGCCTCAACCTCTTCTTTTGGCGTGCGGTCACGCCTGCCTTCACCGCCGCCTGGCGGATATCCTCATCCAGCAGCTTCCCTTCGTTGTGGCCGGTGGCATAGAGCGCGGCGTGGTAACGGTGGTACGCGTCGGCGCCGCCGTCTTTATAAACGGACAGGCCAACTTTCGCTGCCTGCACCGAGGCGGGCCAGCGGCTGCCAAAGATGGGCCACTCCTTATAGATGAAACGCACGTCCGGGTTCTGGCGGATGAACTGCTCCACGGTCGGGGCGACCTTCGCACAGTAGATGCACTGGTAGTCAAAGAACTGAATGACCGCGACATCGCCCTTCGGGTGCAGCACCGGCGAGGTGGGGTCATTCAGCAGGGCGTCCTGATTTTCCAGCGCCGCGCCGGCGGCGGCGGCCCTCTGTTTTTCCTGCGACTGTGCCTGCAGCTTCTGGCTCATTTCGATCAGGATTTCCGGGTGCGCGCGCAGGTAGTCTGCCGCGATCTCGCCGATCTGCGCCTTTTGCGTATCGCTGAAGGCGTCGTCAGCGGCATTCGCGTGACCGGCCAGGCTCAGCGTCAGGGCAGCAGCGAGGATGTGCTTTTTCATGTCTGTCTCCGTTAGCGGTCGGGAAGACCGAATTCAGTGATAAGGAAGAGTTTTTGCCCGGGCGCCTGCTTCACTTCCGCAGGTACCTGCGTGATGCCGAATTTTTTCGTGATGCTGCCGGTCTGGTCGAAGTACACCCGGCTGCCGAGCGCTTCAGCGCTGTCGCGCACGTTGCCGTTGACCAGGATGACGCGGGACGTCGTCGTGCGCGGCACCTGCTGCTTCATCCAGGCGATCTGCCGGTCGTCGTCGGCGTCGATGAAATACAGCGTCTCGTCAAACACCGGGATGACATCAAAGGGGTTCACCTTCTGCCCCTTATGCGCGAACACCACGCCGTTGTGGTCGGCGATGTCGCGCTGCACCGTGAACGACGGGTCAAACAGGCGGCTGTGCGTCTCGCGCCCGGTGGTGAGTCCCGGCACCGGTGGCGGGCGCATCGCCTCGTCTTCAGCCTTTTGCTGCATCTCCCGCTCGATGTCGGCCTGCGACCGGCCCTCAAAGTGCTGCTTCAGGTTGTCTTTCAGGACGGCAATCAGGTTGCGCTCGCGGATGTCCCAGGTATCGCCGTACGTGCCGAGCTCAGCCGCGCCCGCGTGCAGGCTCAGCGTGGCGAGCAGCGCGCCGGCGGCAATGCGCGCCAGCGGAGTTGCATGTTTCATCGGGGGGCTCCCGGTTGAGGTGATCGGGCAGGGTTATTGCTGCGGCGTCGCTTTCATCAGCTCAGCCAGGCGCGCCTGAATCTCCGGCGTGGCGTCCGGCAAGCCGGTAACGACAGCCGGGCTCACCAGAATGGCCGCGCCGCGTTCAGTGGCGTATTCCGCCGTTGCGGTGGTGACACTGCGGTCAAAGCGCCTCAGCAGCGCCCTTCGCTGTTCGTCGGTGAGGTCCAGCGTCGCGCTCTGGCGGATCAGCGCATTGGTCGTGCCCTTCATGTCGAACGTGACCAGCGTGGGCGGCTTCAGCCAGAAAAACCAGGCGGCCGCGCACGCCCCCACGCTCAGCACAACCGACAGGCTGCAGCCCGCCACAAGGTGTTTTGTATTCAAAGTTGCATCTCCCGCAGCATGTTGATGATGTCGCGCTTGTGCGCATCGTTCCCGGCCATCTCAAACAGGATGTCCTTGATGTCCGCCCCCTCGCGCAGTCGTTTTTCGCGGTAGGTAAAGTCTTCACCTTTGGAGGAAAACAGTCCGTCGCTCAGCGGATCGAGAATGAGGCGGTGGAAGCTGGAAAATTCCCCCACGCTCAGCAAAAACGAGCTGTAGCGCGCCTTTTTCGCCGGCGGAAACTTGCGGATCATTTCCCACTCCAGCTCGTTAAACGCATGCGGCTCCTCCTTCTGGAAGGTGGTGAACGACTTGGCGTCCTGCATACAGGTGAACTTGAACGAGCTGTTGTCGTAGGCCGCGAGCGCCGCCGTGGACAGGTTTTTATCGCGTATCGCCTGCGTGACCGTACCGTATGAGCCGTTGTGGCGGCGGGCGGTGCGGTAGCCTTCCTCGATAAAGTCCTTGATTTTGGTACTGGACCCGCCGAGCAGCTTCCACCCCTCGTCGATGATGTTCATCTTGCGCATGCTGCGCGGCGTGGTGTACATCATGTTCTCGTTCCAGATCATGATGCTGAACAGCACCGCCGACAGCAGGTCCTGCTGCTTGCGCAGGTCACCGAGTTCGGTGACCACGAACTGCAGGTCAGGCTTCAGCGTTGGCTCGGATGAGTTGAAGAACCTGCCGTAGATCCCTTTGGTGCTGTACTTACTGAGCAGCGTGGTGATTTCGTCAATGCGCCCGCCAATCAGCGAAGAGTGTTCGCGGGTGATGGCCGCCTGCCTCGTCTTCAGGTAGTCAATGACGTGATCGATGCGCATGTCCTGCTGATACGTCGGCCATGATTCGGTAATGGCCTCCAGGATCATGGATTCATGTACCTCATCCAGCAGGCCGTTGGGGCTTGCCAGAATGCACAGCTGGTCGCGGATGCGCTCGGCGGCAAGCGTAATGTCGGTGACGTTCGCAAACGGATTAAAGCGCAGCGAATCGCCGTTAATATAGGTGCCGCCGAGGCTGCTGCAGGCGGCTTTATAGGAGTCACCGATATCCTGCACCGCCACCGTACCGCCCTTGTCCAGCACCGAACGCGCGATGGAGTTGGCCAGCACCGATTTGCCCGCGCCCGAGGTACCGGACATAAACCAGTTGAAGTTGGTGTTCGGCAGGCTCTCGTCAAACACGTCGATAAACGCGACCTGGTTGCGGTAGCTCGGAATAAGAATGCCCGAGGCGCACAGCTTGTTATCCCCGATAACCGGCATCAGGTTCACCGCATGAAACGACTCCGATCGCTGTATGCCGCCGGTCTTGCGGCAGTCGTCGCGCAGCTTCTTGTTCACCATCGCAAACGGCAGCGTGGCCAGCAGGTTGCGCAGCTGCATAAAATCGGCGCGCACGAAGCGCAGCCCCTGCGCGGCGAAGGCGTTGCGCGTTTTTTCGGTGTAGCGCGACGTCAGATCGTCGTCATCCGGGCAGAACAGCGTGATACCGTAGAAGTAGCTGGTCAGTGAGGTCTGGTTCGACAGCAGCCGCGCACGGGCATCTTTCCACTCGGCGTGCTGACGCGTGGTGGACGGGATGTACTTGGCGTAACTGGTGTTCACGCGCGAGTCCAGCGCCAGAAAGCGGCTGTTCGCCTCGCCCTGACTTTTCATCTGCTCCTCGGTGGTCAGCACCATCGTGCAAATAAACGGGCAGGGTATGCCGTTGGTTGGCGACATCAGGTCCTGAATGATGTTGCCGTTCTGCCAGAGGTAATGCTCCTGCGGGTTGCGGTCCAGGTTAAGGTTCACCATGCGCGCCGCAAACGGTCTGTTTTTCGCATCACTGCCCTCGATGCGGATATGTGAGGGCTTTACCCGCCAGGACGTGGTGCGGTCCACGAACTGGGTGCTGAGGTCGGCCGCCGGATCATACTCGCAGTCATAACGATCAAGCCGCGCCGGGTCGTGGTTGAAGAACTCGCGCAGCACGCTGCTGAACTCCGCCACGCCGATAGCCGACGACCACAGGTCGGCGGCGTTGAGCGCGTTCAGCAGGTTACGTCGCACGTCGCGCACGCGGATCATATCGGTTTCGGACAGGTGCTTCACCGGCATCGCCCAGATAAAAAACAGACGGTAGTCGCGCAGGGTCAGCGGATGATCCAGGCCGTTGCTGTAGGTATAGCGCGCGCCGTTCAGGAAAAAGCGGGCGGTGACGTCGTTGCACTCGTCCGCCCGGTGTCCCTTCCAGGCAAAATTTTTCAGGCCCTGCTCGACCTGCTCTTTCACCGCCCGGGTGGAGACCAGCATGACCTGCAGCGGAATATCGCGCGGGGCCACGTCGCGAAGCAGGTACTCCAGGCTTTCCGCCAGCTTCTCGTTGGCGCCGATCAGCGGCTGTGATTCCACCACAAAGCCCACCGACTCCTTGTTCACCCAGATCTGACTTTCGCTGTCGTAATCTTTATAGGGCAGCAGGTCGCGGATGTGCGGGTAGTCCATGTCCTGCAGCTTCTGGCGCGTTTCGTTCGTGGTGTCGCGCTCCCCCAGAATCCCCGCCACCGTCTCCACCACGTTCAGCGGGTCAAAGCGGAAGCCTTTCAGAAATTTCATGCAGACCTCACATCAGAATGCCGCTCCAGTCACCGTGACTGGAGACGCTGTAAATGACCTCGCCCATGTGGACGTTGTTGTCAGGTGAGACGTAGGGTGCTATCCAGATGCGCGCCACGCCGTCAGGGCGGCGGAACGCAGCGGCAGGTTCAGGAAAGCAGTGCGCTGCGCTGCAGTACGCGGTCTGATCCGTGGTGGTGCGCAGCACGCCGTTTTCACGCGTAAACGGGCGGACCCCGCCGGTTGATGCCAGACGCACCGGAATGCCGTCATTCAGGCCGCTGCGGCGTGCCTGCGCGTCGGTCTGCGGGTCCAGGCGAATGGTGCCGGTATCAATCAGGCGGTAGTCATCCAGGCGGATACCTGCGCCGGTGAAGCCGTTCGGCGCAGTAGCTGCGGGCGCGTTCCCGCTGCTGCCCGCAGACATATCGTCGGCCTGCGACATCCAGACGCCGGAGTCTTTAGCGGGCTTGTCAAATTCAAAGTCTTCGTTCATGCCCGCGCAGCCGCTCAGCATGATGGCCAGCGCGCTGACCATAAAAGGATTCGCTTTAGTCATGGTGTTCTCCATCAGCGCTGTCAGGTGAAAGCGCATCAATTTCGGTAAAGTCGATAAAGAGATCGCCGTTTTTGCCTCTGGTCCCGAGCCGGGACAGCATGTTCATCGCGAAGGTGTCGCCGGGAGCCACCTCCAGCAGGCGGCGCAGCGTTTCCCCGAACAGCGTGACGTAGCCGTCGTCCGGGATGAGGCCGGGTTTGCAGTAGAGCTTTTTGACGCCAAATCCCAGCGCCTGCAGCCCCGGAATGCGGGCATCGGCGTCGCGTCCGAAGCAGTTAATCGTCCGTTCGGTAAAGACCATCCAGCCGCAGTGCTCTGCGTGACGAAGCCGGATTTTCCTGTCCGTCATTGCGCCACACCCTGCGGAGTCATGTTCCTCGCCTGCCCGCCGTTTGTCGGGGTCACAAAGTCATTCATGTTCAGGCGCGTCGCGTCACCGAGCTTGCCCACCAGGTCCGGCGGCAGGCCGCTGTTGCCCTGCTCGCGCGTTTGCGTGTCCTGCTGCTGGCCGCCGGCGCGCTGCTGCTCCTTCGCCAGCTTCGCGGCCTCTTCATCCTCAATAAACTTCGCGCGGAAGCCCTCGATAAACACCACCTCCACGCGGTTCGCCGCGCCAATCGGGATAATCGGGTGATACTGCTCGGCGCGCTCGATGTAGTAGTCGGCCAGCTTGTCCGCTGCCTTGCCCACGCCGCCACCAATTGCCCCGCGCGCCACGTCCCCGCCGCTGACCGTGCTGGTTGCGCCAATGCCGGTGACCGTCTGGCCGACCTGCGAGGCGCTCTGTCCCAGCCCGCCCAGCGCACCGGCGGTAAACGCCAGACCCAGGATCTTGCCGTTGCGCATTACCGGCACGCCCTTGATGCCGTTCTTGCCGTAGAAGGCGACGTGTCCCTTCACGGCCTGATCGATGTGCTTGCCGTCAATGATGCAGGAGAGACGCTGCAGCTGAACAATGGCGCGTTCGCTGGAGATGTCGCCGTAGGCCGCTGCCGTCACAAAGCAGTTATCCAGCTGCACCATTTTGTTGTTGCCCGGCATGTGCGCCCTGCCCTTGAGCTTGAACTGCATCGGCACCAGGTTGTTCTCACCGCGCACCGAAGCGTTGGCG
>NZ_CALNWY010000023.1 GCF_940807255.1 Mixta sp. Marseille-Q2659
AGGCCGTTAATCATGGTTGTATGGGAATCGGTACCGACCAGCGTATCGGGATAAGCGATACGTTTCCCCTCCTGCTCTTCATGCCAGACAGCCTTGCCTAAATACTCAAGGTTTACCTGATGGCAAATGCCGGTGCCAGGCGGCACAACGCGAAATTTATCAAACGCCTTTTGCCCCCAACGCAAGAAAACGTAGCGCTCATGGTTACGTTCCATTTCCAGCCGTACGTTTTCTTCAAAGGCATCATCATCGCCGAAACGATCCACGGTCACTGAATGGTCAATCACCAAATCGACCGGCGATAACGGATTAACTTTCTTCACATCGCCGCCAAGGCGTTTCACCGCCTCGCGCATAGCGGCCAGATCCACCACCGCAGGCACGCCGGTGAAGTCCTGCATTAATACGCGAGCAGGACGATAGGCAATTTCACGATCGGCATGGGCCGTTTTCTGCCAGTCGGCCAGCGCCTGAATATCTTCCGCGGTAACCGAGCTTCCATCCTGCCAGCGCAGCAGGTTTTCCAGTAAAACTTTCAGGGATTTGGGTAAGCGGGAGAGATCGCCCAGCTGCTGAGCGACACGCGGAAGACTATAAAAATGGTAGCGTTGACCATCAACATCCAGCGTGTCCTGACTTGTATCTCGCAGGGATAACGACATAGCTCCTCCTTTTTATCATGCGCTTAATAACCCGATGAATGACAAGGTCTGTGTTAAACATAGTACAAACTATAATTAACGTTTCGATAACAACACAAATCGACACATCGCGGAAAACGCACATAAGCGGAAAAGCAAACGCCCCGCTGTAAACAGACGGGGCGTCAGGTCGGAAGAAAGAATGAGAGAAGTTGATTACTGCATTAATAGCCAGGCAGCAGCCATCCAGACCAGCAGAGAATAGGCGGAAGCGCTAAACAACGAAAACATAGAAATATTCATTAGTCACCCTCTCAGGTCGATTTCCGACCAATAAGTCACCGAACAACGAATCTATTAATTACAGCCAATAGATTCTACCGAATGCTGAAATTGGTTAAATTTATTGGGCGGCTAACAACGCCCGATAGCGTTTCGATCAAAGGAAGGAAATGAATAGTTATTTTAATTTATTACCCAGATACGAATAATTATTATTTATTTGTTTTATTATCGAGCATTAATTCAATAAAATTACGTTGCGCGTCGTTCAGATTCCAGGCTTCCGGAATCGTCACTTTATCCTGTGCTTTAGGTTTATAGCTGCCGGGCTTTAATTTACGAACCGACTGAGTTTTAAGCGGCAATGTTTGTTCCCACATAATCAACTCCAGATCTGCCAAACCATCAGGGCAACAACCGTCCAAAACAGGCCACACGCGGCAAAAACTGCCAACCAGGCTTTGCGACGGATGCTACCACCACTGCGCGCTACTTTCGCGGCATTGCTCTGTACGCCAGGTTGTACTGAAATTCTCATAGCCATAGTTTTTGATAATCACTCTCAATAAAACGATTGTTAACATCAATCAGCTTTTAGGAGAAATCCTAAACATTTTAAGACCAAAAATCCAGCTATTTTTGTTGTGTTCAACGATTAGTACAATTTATCGTTCTATTAATTTCACATCAGTAAAGCTTAACAACCTAACCCGTTTTTAATCTTCACTTAAGCCAAATAACATTCAGAAAAGAACTTACCGATCCATTTAATAACTGACAAAAAATTTCTGACTCCCCTGACTGACTGCGTTTCCGTTTCGGTTTAACTTGAGTATGAGAATAGTCCTGGCAGTGTGCAAAACCGCCCATGTGAAAATGTGTACTGTTTCGCAATTAATTAATAACAATCAAAAAACATGTGATGAATGTTTCATTTATAGAAAAATGATCCTAAACATTCTAAAAATTGTGCAATTGGCTGGTATTAAAGACAAAAGGCCGCAGCAGCGGCCTTGTTACCTTTATAGTTGTGAGGTTATTACTTAAAAGGCAGGCGGATATCTTTGAACATGGCTTCTATATCTTCATTCGAACGCAGCGCAACCGCCGTATCGACCACGTCGCGGGTCAGATGCGGTGCGAAACGTTGAATAAAATCATACATGTAGCTGCGTAAGAACGTGCTGCGACGAAAACCGATTTTTGTGGTGCTGTTGGTGAAGATATCCGCCGCTTCAATACGCACCAGATCAGGATCGGAAACCGGGTCAACGGCCATACTGGCGATAACGCCGACGCCCAGCCCCAATCGCACGTAGGTTTTAATTACATCCGCATCGGTTGCGGTAAAGACGATACGTGGCGTCAGGCCTGCCCGATTAAACGCCGTATCCAGCTCGGAGCGTCCGGTAAAGCCGAAGGTATAAGTGACCAGCGGATATTCCGCCAGCTCCTCAATCGTCACATCGCTCTTTCCTGCCAGCGGATGATCGGGCGTGACGACAATCGCGCGGTTCCAGTGATAGCAAGGCAGCATAATGAGGTCGTCATACAGATGCAGCGCTTCGGTAGCAATAGCAAAATCGGCGTTTCCCTTTGATACCGCCTCAGCAATCTGCGTAGGCGATCCCTGATGCATATGCAGCGAGACACGCGGATAGCGCTCAATAAACCCTTTGATTACGCCTGGCAGCGCATAGCGCGCCTGCGTATGGGTAGTCGCCACATACAAAGAACCTTTATCTGGCCAGGTATGCTCGCCGGCAACAGATTTAATGGCATCCACCTTAGAAAGCACTTCACGGGCAATGCGGATAATCTCCTCGCCAGCAGGCGTTACCTGAGTAAGATGCTTACCGCTACGGGCGAAAATCTGAATGCCCAGCTCATCCTCCAGCATACGAACCTGTTTACTGATGCCGGGCTGCGAGGTGTAAAGCCCTTCCGCAGTCGATGACACATTCAGGTTGTGATTAACCACTTCCACGATGTAACGCAGCTGCTGCAATTTCATAGTTATTCATCCCGTGATAAAGCCACGCACTGAACCCGCGCGCGGCCAGGGGAAAAATCCTCAGGAAAAGCGCTTAACGGACGGGTTATAGCGATAGGAAAATTCAGAAGTAATGCTATAACAACTATAACATTTTTAAGTCTGAAGTATAGCGTTTAGCTATAAGCCAGTTAAAGAAAAGGCCAGTCGTTGACTGGCCTTAGGGTTGGCTATATTCCCGGTCTGCTTCTCATTGCGTAAGAAGTTAACCAGACGAATAATTTATTTTTCCGTTACGCGCCATTCGCCATCGACGTAGAAAGCGGACCAGCCTGTGGCTTTGCCCTCTTTTTCCGAGCTGACATACTGCTGTTTAGTTTTGCGGCTAAAGCGCACCAGTGTTTTATTCCCCTGCTCATCGGTCGCTGGCGCATCGGCCAGATAGCGTAGCTTTTCCGGTAACCGATCGCGGAAGCGCTGTAGTTCTTCCACCAGCGGCGCACGGGTTTCGCGCGATTTCGGGAAAGTATTGGCTGCGAGGAACACGCCTGCCGCGCCGTCACGTAGTACGAAATAAGCGTCTGACTTCTCGCAGGGCAGCTCCGGTAAAGGCACCGGATCTTCCTTCGGCGGCGCGACTTCGCCATTACGTAAAATCTTGCGCGTATTTTTACAATCGTCGTTAGTACAGGCCATATACTTGCCGAAACGCCCCATTTTCAGGTGCATTTCAGAGCCGCACTTTTCACACTCTACAATCGGGCCATCATAACCTTTGATACGGAATTCGCCCTGTTCAATTTCGTAACCATCGCAGCTGGGATTATTACCGCAAACGTGCAGCTTACGCTGATTATCAATCAGATAGCTGTCCATTGCCGTTCCGCATTTCTGGCAACGGCGGCGCGCACGCAGCGCATTGGTTTCCGCATCCTCGCCTTCCAGAATATTGAGGACTTCATTTTCCGGGATCAGGTTAATAGTCTGTTTGCAGCGCTCTTTCGGCGGTAATGCGTAACCGGAACAGCCAAGGAAAACGCCGGTGCTGGCGGTGCGAATGCCCATTTTACGTCCGCAGGTCGGACAGTCGATTGAGGTCAGCACCATCGGGTTCGGCTGCATGCCGCCCTCTTCCGGATCTTTCTCCGCCTGATCCAGCTGTTTGCTGAAATCAGCAAAAAAGTGGTCCAGTACCGCTTTCCATTCCGCCTGGTCATTAGCAACCTGGTCGAGGTTATCTTCCATATGCGCAGTAAAATCGTAGCTCATTAAATCGCGGAAGTTTTCTTCCAGACGGTCGGTCACGATTTCACCCATTTTTTCCGCATAGAAACGACGGCTTTCCACGCGAACATAACCACGATCCTGGATGGTCGAGATAATAGATGCATAGGTGGAAGGACGACCGATACCGCGTTTTTCCAGTTCGCGCACCAGCGAGGCTTCGCTGAAGCGCGCCGGTGGTTTAGTAAAGTGCTGGCTTGGATTCAACTGCTGCAGGCTCAGCTCATCGCCAACTTCAATAGCGGGCAAAATACGATCTTCATCGCCTTTACGCAGCGCCGGCATCACTTTTGTCCAGCCGTCGAAACGCAGAATGCGCCCTTTTGCCTTCAGTTTGAAATCACCGGCTGCAACCGTCAGCGTGGTGGAGTCATACTGCGCCGGCACCATCTGGCAGGCAACAAACTGGCGCCAGATAAGCTGATAAAGTTTCTGCGCGTCGGCTTCCATATCCTTTAACTGCTCAGCCTGGACGGTCACATCAGAAGGACGAATCGCTTCGTGCGCTTCCTGTGAATTCTCTTTGCTGGCATAGGTGTTCGCTGCTTTGGGCAAATATTTAACGCCGAAGCTGGATTCAATATAGCCGCGCGCCATCGCCACCGCGTCCTGGCTCAGGTTGGTTGAATCGGTACGCATATAGGTGATATGGCCCGCTTCATACAAACGCTGCGCCAGCGCCATGGTTCTTTTTACGCCAAAGCCTAAACGTGTGCTGGCCGCCTGCTGAAGCGTAGAGGTGATGAACGGCGCGCCGGGTTTGCTGCTGGTTGGTCGGTCTTCACGATCTTCCACGCGGTAACGCGCTTTTTCCAGCAGGCTGACCGCCGCCTGAGTCTGTTCTTTATTAACCGGGCGGAACGGCTTGTCGCCCTGATGGGTCACCTGCATCGGCAGATCGCTGCCTTTCGGCGTGGTGAGATCGGCGCTTAGCTCCCAATATTCTTCCGGCACGAACGCTTTGATTTCGCGCTCGCGTTCAACCACCAGCCGCACCGCAACCGACTGTACGCGGCCTGCGGAAAGCCCACGGGCGATCTTTTTCCACAGCAGCGGTGAAACCATATAGCCCACCACCCGATCCATAAAGCGGCGGGCCTGCTGCGCGTTAACGCGCTCAATATTCAGTTCGCCCGGTTTTTCAAAGGCCTGGCGAATCGCATTTTTGGTAATTTCGTTAAATACCACGCGGCTGAAGCGCTTATCATCGCCGCCAATCACTTCCCGCAGGTGCCATGCGATGGCTTCCCCTTCGCGGTCAAGGTCGGTTGCGAGATAAATATGATCGGCTTCCTGCGCCAGCGCCTTCAGTTCAGAGACTACTTTCTCTTTACCAGGCAAAATCTGATAATCCGCTTTCCAGCCGTGCCAGGGATCGACGCCCATGCGGTTAACCAGCGCGGCCTTTTCATCTTTTTTAGCTTTTTTGGCTGGCTTAGCGTCAGCGCTCTTTTTCACCGTCGAGCCACTGGTCGGCAAATCGCGTATATGACCCACGCTGGACTTCACAACGTAGTCTTTACCGAGATATTTATTAATCGTTTTGGCCTTTGCCGGGGACTCGACTATTACGAGAGCTTTACCCATATTTACCTTTACCTGATGAATACGTCCGAATGTAATGATGGCGTTTTCCAGCGTTGCCAGTCAGCGTGTCAACCTATATTGCAGCGGATCAGAAAGAATTCAACCCGGCCTGATTTGAAGCAAGCGAGCTAATACATGACAGTTTATGGTACTGATTAGCGGGCGCTTTTAGCCGGAATCCGGTGCTTCTTGCTGCCAGCGTAAAGCCATTTTTACGCCCGGACACTGAAACGCCCACACTGTACCTGATAAAATCGGATACGCAACTTAATTAGCATCTCGCCTGGTTTTGCGCCACTTTTACCGCTTTTTTCCGCCGCAGATAATAGCCACACTTTATTTGCGGTTAGCAACAACAGGCCAGTAATATAGAAGAGAATTATCATCTGTCAAAATGAGGTTAAATAATGAACGCAAAAACGTCTGCACTTTCCCGTGAGGAACTTCTCAAAGAAGCCAACGCTTTGATCCGTGAACATGACGATTATTTTGCCGGCATTGAAGCCAGCGATGTAGAGCAAAACGGGGAACTGCTGGTATTTCGTGGCAACTATTTTCTTGATGAGAATGGCCTGCCTACGGCAAAAAGCACCGCGGTATTTAACGTATTTAAAGCGCTTACGGTAGCATTATCTGAGAAATATCATCTGGCGGATTAATGCCCGGCCAGGCCGGGCATTAATGGTTTACAGCAGCGGCTTATCGCCACGCTGCCAAAGTTTCATCAATTGACGCGCGGCGCTGTCGGCGGCGCTTTGCGTAAAGCGATCCATTAACTTTTTGCGCCGCGTATAACGTACGTTAACCACGCTGAAATGATCCATGCGGCTGATAATAATATCGTCGCTGGTGCCTAATTCATCAATTAGCCGTTTTTCCAGCGCCTGGCTGCCGTACCAGTGTTCACCGGTCGCAACGCGATCAATATCTAATACCGGACGCATTTCCTGAACGAACTGTTTAAACAGCAAATGCGTTTCGTTCAAATCTTCGCGAAATTTCTTACGGCCCTGTTCGGTATTTTCGCCGAATAAGGTCAACGTACGCTTATATTCGCCCGCGGTGTGTAGTTCGACATCAATATCGTTACGTTTCAACAGACGATTAAAATTAGGCACCTGCGCCACTACGCCAATAGAGCCAATAATGGCAAATGGCGCGGCAATAATTTTATCGGCTACGCAGGCCATCATATAACCGCCGCTGGCGGCAACTTTATCTACCGCCACCGTCAGGCGAATGCCTTTTTCGCGCAGACGCTGGAGCTGTGACGCAGCCAGGCCATAACCATGTACAACGCCGCCCGGGCTTTCGAGTCGCAACAGCACTTCATCCTGCTCGCGTGCCACTGCCATCACCGCCGAAATCTCTTCACGCAGTGAAGTCACTTCTCCGGCATCCATGCTGCCTTTGAAATCGAGAACATAGAGCGTGGGCTTGCTTTCCACTGCGGAAAGGCCCTGTTTTGCCCGCTGCTTAGCAGCTTTCGCTTCCTGCTTCTGCTTTTTCTTTTCCGCTTTCTGACGCAGCTTTTGCTCATGCGGCGGCAATAGCGCCAGCAGCATGCTTTTTTTCATATCGCGGTAGCGCTCATTAAGCTGGGTCACCTGTAGCTGCCCCGCCTGACCGCGCTTGCGCTGGGTAACATTCACCAGAATGATGGCAACCGCCGCGATAGCTACCACCACCGTTACCGCTTTTGCCAAAAATAGTGCATACCAGAACAGTAAATCCATTCGATCCGCCTTTGTTAATACCCTTCCTAAAACCAGAGCGTAGTGTAGCCGAGTCGGCCTGCTTCGTCGCCTGTAATGCGGTGCGCTGCCGGGAAATGGGCGCGACGACATTGAACTGAAGAAATTTTTCAGGCATAACTCCCCCTTAGCGCTTCTCAGCCCTGCGCTGAATCATTACTCGCCGAGGACGACGTTTTGCATTATCAACCTAAAAGCGACCTGCTTAATCATCGAATTATCCTTGTTACCGGCGCCAGCGACGGCATTGGCCGTGAAGCGGCGCTCACCTATGCGCGTTACGGCGCGCAGGTTATTTTACTGGGCCGCAACGCAGAAAAGCTGCAACGCGTCAGCGATGAAATCAGTGCGCTGGGCAAAGCGACGCCGCTGGTTTGCCTGCTCGATCTGGCGGAAGTGACGCCAGAAAGCTGCCAACAGTTTGCACAGGCGCTGGCACAGCAGGTGCCGCGCCTGGATGGCGTCTTGCATAATGCCGGTCTGCTGGGGGAAATCGTGCCGTTGGCTGAGCTTTCCCCCGAAATATGGCAGCAGGTAATGCGCGTTAACGTTGACGCCACCTTTTTCCTCACCCAGGCACTGCTGCCGCTGCTGCTGAATTCCGATTCCGCATCGCTGGTCTTCACCAGCTCCAGCGTAGGCCGGACGGGCCGTTCCGGCTGGGGCGCCTATGCCGTCTCGAAATTCGCTACGGAAGGCATGATGCAGGTGCTGGCTGAAGAGTATAAAAATCGCAATCTGCGGGTAAACTGCATCAATCCTGGCGGCACTCGCACTAAAATGCGCGCCAGCGCGTTCCCTGATGAAGATGCAGGCAAGCTAAAAACGCCGGCGGAAATCATGCCGATCTACCTTTATTTAATGGGCGACGACAGCCGCCGCAAAACCGGCATCAGCTTTGATGCGCAGCCGGGGCGCAAACCGGGGCCGGCGGAATAATGGCGCAGGACGATCGTCATCAACAGCGGCAGCAGCGCCTGAAAGAGCAAGTCGACGCCCGTATTGCTGCCGCCAGCGAAACGCGCGGCATTCTGATGGTCTTTACCGGCAACGGTAAAGGTAAGACCACCGCCGCCTTCGGCACCGCGACGCGCGCAGTTGGTCATCAAAAAAAGGTCGGCGTTGTTCAGTTTATTAAAGGTGAATGGCCGAACGGTGAGCGCAATCTGCTGGAGCCGCACGGCGTGGAATTTCAGGTAATGGCCACCGGTTTTACCTGGGAAACCCAGGATCGCGCGGCGGATACCGAAGCCTGCCTTGCCGTCTGGCAGCATGCGCAGCGTATGCTGCGCGATCCGGCGCTTGATTTGGTTATCCTAGATGAGATTACCTACATGATCAGCTTCAGCTATTTGCCGCTGGAGCAGGTTATAACAGCGCTGGAACAGCGTCCCGCGCATCAAAGCGTGATCGTGACCGGACGCGGCTGTCATCGCGATATTCTGGCGCTGGCGGATACGGTTAGCGAAATGCGACCGGTGAAACATGCTTTCGATGCCGGTATTCAGGCACAACAGGGCATTGACTGGTAGCTGCTCTTCGCAATCACCCGCGACAAAAAGTAAAAAGGCATCCATTCAGGATGCCTTTTGTTATTGCTCTGCCGGGAATTAACCGCGTTTCGCGCCTTCATTACGTTTCGCCGGGCGGCGAGCCGTACCCAGCTGCGTATGGCGTTTCACCGCACGGCGGATCTGGTTAGCTTTAGTGCGACGGCGATCTTTCTCAACTGGCACTTTGCTGACGCTTTCCGGCGGCAGCCCTACCAGCTCGCGCAGATAGTTCACCGGCGCCAGATCCAGCTCGGTCCAGCCGCCGCGCGGAATGCCTTTCGGCAAGGTGATGTCGCCGTAACGTACGCGGATCAGGCGGCTTACCTGCACGCCGACGGCTTCCCACAGACGACGCACTTCACGGTTCCGCCCTTCGGTCAGCGTCACGTTATACCACTGGTTCATCCCTTCGCCACCGGTAAATTTAATGGTGCGGAAAGAGGCCGGGCCATCTTCCAGCTGAACACCAACGCTCAGCTGACGGATTTTTGCATCGTCAACCTGGCCGAAAACACGCACCGCATATTCACGTTCAACTTCACGGCTGGGATGCATTAAACGGTTCGCCAGCTCACCATCGGTGGTAAACAGCAGCAGACCGCAGGTGTTCACATCCAGACGCCCTACCGCAATCCAGCGCGCGCCACGCAGACGCGGCAGACGATCGAATACCGTCGGACGCCCTTCCGGGTCGTTACGGGTGCAAAGTTCGCCTTCCGGCTTATAGTAAGCCAGCACGCGACAAACCTGCTGAGTAGATTCACTGACGGAGACGATATGGCCATCAATACGGATTTTTACCGTGGCGTTAGGTTCGATGCGATCGCCCAGCGTCGCCAGTTTGCCATCCACACTGATGCGTCCGGCAGAAATTTTTGCTTCGATTTCACGACGAGAACCGTGACCGGCCCGCGCTAATACTTTTTGTAACTTTTCGCTCATTGAGCTGCCTCACTGTCGCCTTCACAGGCGTCGTTTATTGCTTATGTCACGGCGTGGCGAGCCATGACCTGAAAGGAGGGATTGCCCGCAATCCGCCTTGTTCGGGCGGCCTGCTGCAATGTGGCCGCACAGTATACATGAAGTTTAGTTCGTTGCTTGAGTTTCCTGCACTGGAGTTTTGTGTCGCGCTGCCGATAAGTGTAAAGGCAGAGTGGTGGTTTTTTCGCCTGCCGCTACGCGTTTTGCCATCGGCGATTATTCAGGCGACATGCGCATTTTATCACCTGAACCAGAGTCGAGTTGTTTACAAACCAGACGACGGTAAAATAAGCGCCGCTTATTAAGCGTCCCAGAGCGCATCAGCGCCAAAAGATATTTATTTAACCGCTTTCTTTTTTAATAACTTTGTTGCTTTAAACCAAGAATAGCGCCGGTAATCAGCCGGTATTAAACGCCGAAATCAGGCGAATAATTTGTATGCCATCGAACTTCACCAGGGTTTACCGGCATACCCGTACACCAGTAGACATAATGAAAACTAATCTTCTGTTAGCGGCGGCGGCTATATTGCTGCTGTCAGGCTGTTCCGTCGGCAAATATGAATACAGCCGCGAAGCCATGAAACGCGTCGACATGAATTTTACCGGTATCCCCACCATTTTGGGACTCGGTACGCTCGGCACCAGTATTCCTCTGACGTCGGAATACAGTTTGACGGCGGCACATGTGGCGAAATATTCCGTCCAGCGGGTCAAGGCCTGGCATCCATACTGCGATTTGGCGATCGTTTATCATAAAAACGACATGAAAACGCTGCCGACATTTAGCCCCAGCCGCGTGGGCGACAGCGTGAAAATGTATGGCTACAGCTTTATTTCCGCGATGCCGGTGGCGTCCAGCGGCGTAAACCTGGCGCGTATCGCCGTTCGCAACAGCTGGAACAAAGCGCCCTGTATGGCAATGGCTTCGAATGCAGGCGTGGTACAGGGCATGTCAGGCGGGGCGGTTTATAATCAGGACGATTCTATCGGCGGCGTGATTATCGGTTACAGCAAAGCGATAAAAAACCGGCGTAACGGGAAAGTGATCCTGAAGGATGTCTCTCTCTATATTCCCTACGCCGATTTTAAAGCCTGGCTGGACGCTTCGATTTCGTGACGGGAAACCGGCGCCGGGCGCCGGTCAGAGATTAACGGAACGGGCGGCTGTCGCCGACGCCTTCGCGGATCACTTCCGGCGTATCGCTGGTTAAGTCAACCACCGTGGTCGGCTGCTGTCCCAGCGTGCCGCCGTCGATAATCAGATCCACCAGCTTGCCGATGCGATGCTCAA
Organism: Mixta sp. Marseille-Q2659; assembly: GCF_940807255.1. Lineage (GTDB taxonomy): Bacteria > Pseudomonadota > Gammaproteobacteria > Enterobacterales > Enterobacteriaceae > Mixta. The sequence continues at coordinate 11,369 of NZ_CALNWY010000023.1, forward strand.
TTTCTTCCGGGTCCGACTCGGTAAAATCGTTGCCGGGCAGCATCAGCGAGGTGGACATCATCGGCTCATTCAGCGACTCCAGCAGCGCCAGCGCGACCGGATTCGACGGCACGCGCAAGCCAATGGTTTTACGCTTGTCATTCATCAGACGGCGCGGCACCTCTTTGGTCCCTTTCAAAATAAAGGTATAGCTGCCGGGCGTATTATTTTTAATCAGGCGAAACGCGCTGTTATCCACGTGAGCGTAAGTGGACAGTTCAGAAAGATCGCGGCAAACCAGAGTAAAATTATGGTTGCCGTCCAGCTGACGGATACGGCAAATACGCTCCATCGCACTCTTGTCTTCCAGCCGACAGCCCAACGCATAGCCAGAATCGGTTGGATAAACAATCACGCCGCCTTTATTCAACACATCCACCGCCTGGCTAATCAGGCGCGGCTGGGGATTGTCGGGATGAATATGAAACATTTGACTCATAGCTAACCTCTTATCACCTCTCCGCAGACGGCATTAAGGTGGGAAAGCGCGTCCAGACGGCTTCTACACCGCCCGGCAGCCACAGCTTTTTACCCAGCTCAATCCACGGACAGGGTTGATGAAAATCGGAGCCCTGCGACGCCGCCAGCTGATAATCCTGCGCGTAGCGTCCCAGTTGGCTGCGTTCGTTCGGCGGCTGCTGGCACTGCGCTACTTCCATCGCATCACCGCCGATTTCGGCAAAATGGGCGATCAGGCGCTTCAGCCATTTGGCCGACAGGCCGTAACGGCCAGGGTGCGCCAGTACCGCATAACCGCCAGAATGATGAATAGCATCAACGGCTTGTTTAATTGTACACCATTGTGGCGGCGCGTAACCGGTTTTGCCGCGTGCCAGATAGTGTTTGAATACCTGCGCCATATTATCGGCCTTACCCTGCGCAATCAGCCAGCGGGCAAAATGACCGCGCGTAATCGCGCCGCCCTCAGCCAGCGCCAGCGCGCCTTCCAGCGCGCCGGGGATCTGCGCTTTTTCCAGCCGCTCAGCCATCAACTGCGCCCGCGCCAACCGACATGCATTTTGACCGGCTAAAAAATCAGTCATAACAGGATGACTGGGATCGATGCCCAAACCAACAATATGAATTTCGTGATTTTCCCAAAGGGTTGAGGCTTCAACGCCATCAATCAAATGCAGCGGCAAATGCTGTTCCGCAATGGCTGCTCTGGCTGCAGCCAGACCTGCCACGCTATCGTGATCGGTAATTGCCAGTACGCCTACGCGCATCGCAACGGCGCGCTGCACCAGTTCCTGCGGGGTTAACAGCCCATCCGACGCGCGGGTATGGCTGTGTAAATCATAAATAGGAAAGGCGCTTATCGGCGTGGTGGCGGTCAAAATAACTCCTGAGAAACAGTAAATAACGCTGCATCATAACGGATTAACCGCTATATAAAAAAGTATTGACAATCCTCCTGCGAACCCGTTAACTAGTACACAAGTTCACGCGAGGGTATCCATGATGATTTTTAACCATAAACTGATGACTGACTGGTGGCGTACTTCCATTGAAGGGCGACGACGTCACGCATCTGAATTCATCACATGCTGATACCTGAGCCCGCCGATGCGGGCTTTTTTTTGAGCGAATTTTAGAGAACCGATTATGTCGAATGCGAAACCTGGATTGAAACTGATTACCGGCTCGGCGCCCTACCGTGAAGATCCCGCTGCGGTGTTCCATCAGCTGTGCGGCGCGCGTCCGGCCACGCTGCTGCTGGAATCTGCGGATATTGACAGTAAACGTAACCTGAAGAGTTTGCTGATTGTGGACAGCGCCCTGCGTATTAGCGCGCTGGATAACTGCGTTACCGTACAGGCGCTGTCAGAAAATGGTCGTCAGCTGCTGCCGCTGCTGGATGCGGCGCTGCCTGCCGGGGTTGAAAATCAGGCACGGCCTGACAGCCGTGAACTGACGTTTCCTGCGACAGCCGATCTGCAGGATGAAGATTCCCGTCTGAAATCGCTTTCGGTTTTTGACGCGCTGCGGCTGATTTTACAGCTGGTCGATGCGCCGCAGGATGAGCGGGAATCGATGCTGCTGGGCGGCCTGTTCGCCTACGATTTAGTGGCGGGTTTTGAGCCGCTACCTGCACTGCGTAATGAGCAGCGCTGCCCCGATTACTGTTTCTATCTGGCGGAAACGCTGCTGGTTCTCGATCATCAGCGCCAGCAGGCGCGCCTGCAGGCCAGCCTGTTTGCGCCTTCGACCGACGAGTTCCAGCGTCTGCAGCGCCGTATTCATCAGCTGCATGAGCAAATGCTGCAGCCTGCGCAGCCGCTGCCGGTGCAGCAGGTCGAACAGATGAGCCTGAGCTGCAGCCAGAGCGATGAAGAGTATTGCGACGTGGTGCGCAATATGCAGCAGGCCATTCGCATCGGCGAAATTTTCCAGGTGGTGCCGTCGCGCCGCTTCTCGCTGCCCTGCCCGTCGCCTTTGGCGGCTTACGAAACGCTGAAGAACAATAATCCCAGCCCTTACATGTTTTTTATGCAGGACCGCGATTTTACGCTGTTCGGCGCCTCGCCTGAAAGTTCGCTGAAATATGACGCCGCGTCGCGTCAGATTGAAATCTATCCTATCGCCGGTTCGCGTCCGCGTGGCCGTCACGCCGACGGCTCGCTGGATCGCGATTTAGACAGCCGCATCGAGCTGGAAATGCGTACCGACCATAAAGAGCTGGCGGAACATTTGATGCTGGTCGACCTGGCGCGTAACGATCTGGCGCGCATCTGCGAACCCGGCAGCCGCTACGTTGCCGATCTGACCAAGGTCGATCGTTATACCTTTATTATGCATCTGGTTTCCCGCGTGGTGGGCACGCTGCGCGCTGACCTCGATGTGCTGCACGCCTATCGCGCCTGTATGAACATGGGCACCCTGAGCGGCGCGCCGAAAGTGCGCGCCATGCAGCTAATTGCCCGCGCCGAAGGCACGCGTCGCGGCGTTTATGGCGGCGCTGTCGGCTACTTTACCGCCAGCGGCGATCTCGACACCTGCATTGTTATCCGCTCTGCCTATGTGGAAGATGGCGTGGCCACGGTGCAGGCGGGCGCGGGCGTGGTGCTGGATTCACAGCCGCAGGCTGAAGCCGATGAGAGCCGCAATAAAGCACGTGCCGTTCTGCGCGCGATAGCTACCGCACACCACTGTAAGGAGATCTTCTGATGGCTGACATTCTGCTGCTCGATAATATCGACTCCTTTACCTGGAACCTGGTCGATCAGTTGCGCACTTTCGGTCATCGCGTGGTGGTTTATCGCAATACCGTGCCTGCCGACATGCTGACTGAACAGCTGCAACAGATGGAAAAGCCGGTGCTGATGCTTTCGCCCGGCCCCGGCGCACCAGCGGATGCTGGCTGTATGCCGGAACTGTTGCAACGCCTGCGCGGCCGGTTGCCGATTATCGGTATCTGCCTGGGACATCAGGCAATTATTGAAGCCTACGGCGGTTACGTCGGCCAGGCGGGAGAAATCTTGCATGGCAAGGCGTCCGCGATTACGCATGACAATCAGGCGATGTTCGCCGGACTCAGCAATCCGCTGCCGGTTGCGCGTTATCACTCGCTGGTGGGCAGCAATACGCCTGACGAACTGGTTGTCAATGCCACCTTTAACGAGATGGTGATGGCGGTGCGTCATGATGCCGACCGGGTATGCGGCTTCCAGTTTCACCCGGAATCCATTTTGACGACGCAGGGCGCGCGCCTGCTGGAACAGACCCTGGCCTGGGCGCTGGCATAAGCGGAGGAAAAAGCATGCAGCCTATTCTGGAGAAGTTATATCAGGGAGAGACCCTGACCCGAACGGAAAGTCATCAGCTGTTTACGGCGATCGTCACCGGCCAACTGGAGCCGACGCAGCTGGCGGCAGCGCTGGTCGCGATGAAAGTACGCGGCGAGCGGCCGGAGGAGATCGCTGGCGCGGCCTCGGCTCTGCTGGCCGATGCGCGTCCTTTCCCCCGTCCCGGCTACGCCTTTGCCGATATTGTCGGCACCGGTGGCGACGGCAGCAACAGCATCAATATTTCCACCGCCAGCGCCTTTGTTGCGGCGACCTGCGGTTTGAAAGTGGCAAAACATGGCAACCGCAGCGTGTCCAGCAAATCCGGCTCTTCCGATCTGCTGGCAGCCTTTGGCATCAGCCTCGATTTACCGGCGGAAAAAGCGCGTCAGGCGCTGGACGATCTGGATGTATGCTTTTTGTTTGCGCCGCAGTATCACACCGGCTTCCGCCATGCGATGCCGGTACGTCAGCAGTTAAAAACCCGCACGCTGTTCAATGTGCTGGGGCCGTTAATTAATCCGGCGCGTCCGCCGCTGGCGGTCATTGGCGTCTACAGCCCGGAACTGGTGCTGCCGATTGCCGAAACGCTGCGCGTGCTGGGCTACCAGCGGGCGGCGGTCGTCCACGGTGGCGGCATGGATGAAGTGGCGGTTCACAGCGCCACCCAGGTTGCCGAGCTGCGCGACGGCGATATTACCTGTTATCAGCTGACGCCGGACGATTTCGGTCTGCCATACCATACTAAAGCATCACTGGCTGGCGGCACGCCGGAAGAAAACCGTGACATTCTGGCGCAGTTGCTCCAGGGTAAAGGTCAGCAGGCGCACCAGCATGCCGTTGCGGTTAACGTCGCTATGCTTTTGAAAATATTTGGTAATGAAGACTTACGTGATAATGCCCAGCGGGCGCTGAGCGCCATCGCCAGCGGCCAGGCTTATGAGCGCGTTGTCGCGTTAGCAGCAAGAGGCTAGAGATGCAGACCGTACTGACTCAGATCGTTAAAGATAAGGCGCTGTGGATTGAACAGCGTAAAAAAACCCAGCCGCTGTCGTCGTTTCAGCAGCAGCTGGTGCCCTCTTCGCGCAGTTTTTACCATGCGCTGCAGGGCACGCGCACCGCGTTTATTCTGGAGTGTAAAAAGGCGTCGCCTTCAAAAGGCGTTATCCGGGACGATTTCGATCCGGTCGCCATCGCCGGCGTTTATAAAGATTATGCATCGGCGGTTTCGGTGTTGACCGATGAGAAATATTTTCAGGGCAGCTTTGATTTTCTGCCGCTGGTCAGCGCGGCGATTACCCAGCCGGTGCTGTGTAAAGACTTTATTATCGATCCCTGGCAGATTTATCTGGCGCGCTTTTATCAGGCCGATGCGGTATTGCTGATGCTTTCCGTACTGGATGATGAACAGTATCGCCAGTTGGCGGCCGTCGCGCACAGCCTGGAGATGGGCATTCTCACTGAAGTCAGCAATGAAGCGGAGCTGGAACGCGCGCTGGCGCTGGGCGCTAAAGTGGTTGGCATTAATAATCGCGATTTGCGCGATCTGTCAGTTGATCTGGATCGCACCCGCCAGCTGGCGCCGCGTCTTGGCCATGGCGTGACGGTAATCAGCGAATCCGGTATTAACAGCTATGCGCAGGTGCGCGAGCTAAGCCGGTTTGCAAACGGTTTTCTGATCGGCTCAGCCTTAATGAGCGAGGCGGATCTGCATCAGGCGGTACGTCGGGTACTGCTGGGCGATAATAAAATTTGCGGCCTGACGCGGCCTGAAGATGCGCGCGCCGCCTGCGAAGCGGGTGCAATTTACGGCGGCTTGATTTTCGCTGAAGGCTCGCCGCGCCAGGTTGATATCGCTCAGGCGCAGAAAGTTATCGCTGCCGCTCCATTACGCTACGTCGGCGTGTTCCGCAATGACGCTATAAGTGACGTTGTCACTACGGCTGCCGCGCTGCAACTCAGCGCCGTTCAGCTGCACGGCGACGAAAGCCAGGATTATATCCAAACGCTGCGTTCGCAACTGCCTGCCCAGGTCGCTATCTGGAAGGCGCTGAGCGTTAAGAGCGAACTCCCGGCGCGTAATTTGCAGCATGTCGATCGCTACGTTTTCGATAACGGCGCGGGCGGCAGCGGCGAGCGTTTCGACTGGTCATTACTGACCGGCCAGCAGCTGGATAATGTGCTGTTGGCAGGCGGACTGAGTGCCGATAATTGTGTGACGGCCGCGCAGCTCGGCTGTGCTGGCCTCGATTTTAACTCTGGCGTAGAAAGCGCGCCGGGCATCAAGGATGCCGGAAAGATCGCCGCCGTGTTTCAAACGCTGCGCGCTTACTGACAGCAATCGTCCGCTTTGCGGGCGCCTATAAGGAATAACGCACATGACATTATTGAACCCCTATTTTGGCGAATTCGGCGGCATGTATGTTCCGCAAATTCTTATGCCCGCGCTGCGCCAACTGGAAGAAGCCTTTGTCAGCGCCCAGCGCGATGCCGATTTTCAGGCTCAGTTTACCGATCTGCTGAAAAATTATGCCGGTCGTCCTACCGCATTAACGCTCTGCCGCAACCTGACCAGCGGCACTAACGCGCGTCTCTATCTGAAACGTGAAGATTTACTGCACGGCGGCGCCCATAAAACCAACCAGGTATTGGGCCAGGCGCTGCTGGCGAAACGCATGGGCAAAACTGAAATCATTGCGGAAACCGGCGCCGGTCAGCATGGCGTCGCCTCTGCGCTGGCCAGCGCCCTGCTTGGCCTGAAGTGTCGTATCTACATGGGCGCGAAAGATGTGGAACGCCAGTCGCCCAACGTGTTCCGTATGCGCCTGATGGGTGCCGAGGTGATTCCGGTACATAGCGGTTCCGCTACGCTGAAAGATGCCTGTAATGAGGCGCTGCGCGACTGGTCCGGCAGCTATGAAACCGCGCACTATATGCTCGGCACCGCAGCCGGTCCGCATCCCTATCCCACTATCGTGCGTGAGTTCCAGCGCATGATCGGCGAAGAGACTAAAGCGCAGATCCTGGAAGCGGAAGGACGACTGCCGGACGCGGTGATCGCCTGCGTTGGCGGCGGCTCCAACGCTATCGGCATGTTCGCTGATTTTATCGATGAAAAAGATGTGGCGCTGATTGGCGTAGAGCCTGCCGGACACGGTATTGAAACCGGCGAGCATGGCGCACCGCTGAAGCATGGCCGCGTCGGCATTTACTTCGGTATGAAAGCGCCAATGATGCAGACAGAGGATGGCCAGATTGAGGAATCTTACTCTATCTCCGCCGGACTCGATTTCCCGTCGGTCGGCCCGCAGCATGCGCATCTGAACAGCATCGGCCGCGCCGATTACGTTTCCATTACCGATAACGAAGCGCTGGATGCCTTTAAGCAACTGTGCCGTTCGGAAGGCATTCTTCCGGCGCTGGAATCCGCCCATGCGCTGGCCCATGCGCTGAAAATGATCCAGCAGAACCCGGAGAAAGAGCAGCTACTGGTGGTGAACCTTTCCGGGCGCGGCGATAAAGATATTTTCACCGTTCACGATATTCTGAAAGCACAGGGAGAGATCTAATGGAACGTTACGAACAGCTGTTTAAGCGTCTGAACGCCAGCAAAGAAGGCGCCTTTGTTCCTTTCGTCACGCTGGGCGATCCCTCGCCGGAACTCTCACTGCAGATTATCGATACGCTGGTTGCCGCTGGTGCCGACGCGCTGGAATTAGGTATTCCCTTTTCCGATCCATTGGCGGACGGCCCCACGATTCAGGGCGCCACGCTGCGCGCTTTTGCGGCCGGAACAACGCCCACGCAGTGCTTTGAGATGTTAGCGACCATCCGCCAGAAATATCCTGACTTGCCCATCGGCCTGCTGATGTACGCCAACCTGGTGTTTACCAACGGTATTGAGGAGTTTTATGCCCGCTGCGAGCAGGCTGGCGTCGATTCCGTGCTGGTAGCCGACGTGCCGGTAGAAGAATCAGGCCCCTTCCGTCAGGCGGCGATGCGTCATAACATCGCACCGATTTTTATCTGTCCGCCTAACGCCGATGACGATCTGCTGCGCGCCGTGGCCTCTTACGGTCGTGGCTATATCTATCTGCTGTCGCGTGCTGGCGTTACCGGGGCGGAAAACCGCGCCAGCCTGCCGCTGAAACATTTGATTGATAAACTGCGGGAATATCATGCTGCGCCGACACTGCAGGGTTTCGGCATTTCAGAGCCGTCGCAGGTAAAAGAGGCGATTGCGGCTGGCGCGGACGGGGCGATTTCCGGTTCCGCCATTGTGAAAATTATTGAGAAGCACCATGCCGAGCCGGAGATCATGCTGGCCGAATTAAAACGTTTTGTCAGCAGTCTGAAAGCGGCAACGCGCTAATCTCTTCGGTGCCTTACTGCGGGTAAGGCACGCTTTATTGAGCCTTTTTCGCAGTTTGTATTTTCCTCTCTTCTCGACCACACTTGATTTGCTGTTAATCGAAGCGGCAACGGCCTTTTTCATGACAGGGAGTAGCACAATGAAATCTGTTAAGTTCTTTACCAGTACAGTGGCTGCCGCTGCGGTGGCGATGATGCTGAGCGCCTGCGCTCCGACCGCAACGCAGGAAGGAACCGGCGGCTATATCGATGACACCGTGATTACCACGAAGGTGAAGTCGCAGTTTCTCGGTGATGAGTCGCTGAAAGCGCGTGAAATTAACGTGGAAACCTTTAAAGGACGTGTACAGCTAAGCGGTTTTGTTTCTTCTCCGCAGATGGCCAACCATGCGGTAGAAGTTACGCGCCGTGTGCCGGGAGTGAAATCCGTGGTCAATAACATGCAGATTAAATAAGCTGTTTTTCAGGCCGCCGATGCGGCCTGTTATTTTACGGAATAATCAGAAACGGTAGCCGACGCCAAAAAAGAAGACCCACGGATCAATGCGCGTATCGATATTCTGCTGCTGACCACCCGCCTTAAATTTCACTTCGGTATCAATATCCATATACCAGACCGACATATTCAGCATCCAGTCTTGATCGATTTCATAATCCAGCCCCACCTGGCCCGCTACGCCCCAGGAATCTTTCACGCTGAGATCGCTCAGGCCTGCATCGCGTCCGGTCTGATTGAAGTCGGTATCGTAAAAGGTGGTGTAGTTAATGCCGGCGCCCACGTAAGGTCGCAATTTACTGTTGCTGTCGAAAAAGTAATATTGCGCCATCAGCGTGGGCGGTAGCTGCCGTACCGTGGCCAGCGTTCCGGTGGCGGCCAGGCCAACCTTGTGACGGAACGGTGTTGCCGCCAACAGCTCGATACCAATATTATCTGTGGCCATCCAGGTGAATGTCAGGCCCAGCTGGGTATTGTTATCAACATCAAACGATCCCATCCCCAACACATTATCAGACCCTTCGGTGGGACGAACCGTTGCGCTACCCGCACGCATAAAAAAATCACCTGCCTGATGCGCACTGGCCATTACCGGAACGGCGGTAAGAAATGCCAACGCAAGTGCTGCCCGTTTCATAACGACTCCTTTGTTATTAAAAAGGGGTAACCCCAAATTACCCATAAATACTGCAAATGAGTTAGTGAGGCTTTGTACAACGAAACGAGATAAAAATCATGCAGATCAATTTTTTCATTCCCCTTAAAAAAACTAACATTGATTTAAATCAATAAACATTGGCGTAACAGCTGTGAAATTTCCGTTGCAGGAAGTTAGTTGAACGATTACTTTGCTGATCTTCCTGTGTGATTTTGGTTCGATGCCTGGGAGGGCGGGCGATCAAATGAGCGATAACTTCAATCCCTGTGTTTCCTGTGACGCCTGCTGCGCCCATTTTCGCGTTTCTTTTTACTGGGCTGAGGCTGACGATGCCGGCGGTCGCGTGCCTGCTGAGCTTACCGAGCCGCTTAATCTGCTGATGCGTAATATGCGCGGTACCAACGCGCGGGCACCGCGCTGTGTCGCCCTGCAAGGCGAAGTCGGCCAGTGCGTTTCCTGCGGCATTTATGAAAACCGGCCAACGCCCTGTCGTGAGTTTGCGATGTCTGGCGAGAACGGCATCGGTAACGAAGCCTGCGATCGGGCGCGCGCGAAATATGGCCTGCCGCCGCTGTTTTATTCACCAATTCCGTCGCTTACTGAAAGTTATGTAAGTCTGGGTGCCAGTACCGCGTCAGACCATGTACAATCGCCGGATCTGTAAACCGGTAATTACCAAAGGAGTGTACATGTCCATCACGGCGGGCTCGCTATACCGTGACACGGGAAATTTTCTGCGCCATCAGCTGGTGACCATTGTGCTGATAGCATTACTGACATCGCTGATTACGGTGATGATTGGCCATGCGTTGACGCCTGGCGCCGATCAGCTCTCTATACTGAGCGAAGGCGATAACGGCAGCGCCAGTTCGCTGCTGGAAGTGATCCAAAACCTGACGCCGGAACAGCAACAGGTGCTGCTACGCGCTTCAGCGGCGGGCACCTTTGCTTCGCTGGTTGGCAATACGCTGCTGTTGGGCGCGATGCTCTGCCTGATCCCACTGGTTTCGGCGGGTCAACGCACGAGCGCGCTGCGCGCGATTGGCGCGTCCGCTCCTCTGCTGCCACGGTTACTGCTGCTGACATTTCTGATTACGCTACTGGTGCAGCTGGGCTTTATGGTGCTGGTGATCCCCGGCGTTATTCTGGGCATTCTGCTTTCGCTGGCGCCGGTCATTATGGCGATCGAGAAAACCGGCATTATGGCAGCAATGCGCGCCAGCAGCCGGCTTGCCTGGGCGCATATTCGGCTGATCGCACCGGCGGTAATCGTCTGGCTGCTGGCAAAAATGGCGTTATTGCTGCTGGCTTCGTCCTTTACCGTGCTGCCAGCTAATGTCGCCTCCGTACTGCTCAACGCGCTGAGCAATCTGGTTTCGGCAATTCTGGTTATTTATCTGTTCCGCCTTTATATGCTGCTGCGTTAAGGTCTGACGGCATACCTGGTATGCCGTTATGCTTTTGCAGGCACGATCTGGAATTCACTATGAAGCAACTACTCGACTTTCTCCCGCTGGTGGTCTTTTTTGTTTTCTACAAGCTTTACGATATTTATGTCGCTTCCGGCGCGCTGATTGCCGCTACCGGCCTGGCGCTGGTGGCCAGCTGGATCCTCTGGCGCAAGCTGGAAAAAATGACCATTTTTACCTTTGTGCTGGTTGCGATCTTCGGCACCCTGACGCTGGTTTTCCATAACGATGAATTTATTAAGTGGAAGGTGACGGTAATTTATACGCTGTTCGCCCTGGCGCTGCTGTTCAGCCAGCTGTTTATGGACAAGCCGCTAATTCAGACCATGCTGGGCAAAGAGTTGCAGCTGCCGCAGCACGCCTGGCGTAAGCTTAATATCGCCTGGGCACTCTTTTTTCTGGCATGCGGCCTGGCAAATATTTACGTCGCCTTTTGGCTGCCGCAGGCAGTTTGGGTTAATTTTAAAGTTTTCGGGCTGACGGGACTGACGCTGCTGTTTACCTTACTGAGCGGCGTTTATATTTATCGTCTGATGCCGCAGCAGGAAAAATAATTTATTCCGCCCGGCCGATGCGCCGGGTTTTTATTATGCAGAGAAAATACGGAAGCTATGGACAATAATCGCAAGCCGCAAGGTGAAATGGTATTACGCACGCTGGCAATGCCCGCCGATACCAACGCTAACGGCGATATTTTCGGCGGCTGGCTGATGTCGCAGATGGATATAGGCGGGGCTATTCTGGCGAAAGAAATTGCCGAAGGCCGTGTCGTAACGGTGCGCGTCGATGGCATGACCTTTCTGAAGCCGGTCGCGGTAGGCGATGTGGTCAGCTGTCATGCGCGCTGTATTCGTACCGGCAGCAGCTCAATGACGATCAAGGTAGAAGTGTGGATTAAAAAGGTCTCTTCTGAGCCGCTGGGACAGCGCTATTGCACGACGGAAGCGATATTTGTTTATGTGGCGGTTGATGAGGCGGGCAACGCGTCCGCTACCAAACGGCAAAAGCCACTATCAGGCGCCGGACGTGGAATAAAATGACCGCCGTCTGTTAAGACGATTTGATACAAAAACGGCTACCTTTGGGTAGCCGTTTGTTGGCTATGCTGTCGCCTTATTCCATGCTGGCGCCGCCGTTAAGACGGAACACAATGGTCATCGTCAGGTTGCTGCCCGGCTTGCCGCTCTCGTAGCGCCACTTTCTCATCGCCTGCTTCACGTCGCGCTCAAACATATTACGCGGCTGCGCCGACAAAATACGGATGTTATCCACGCGACCGCTGCTGTCGACGTCATACTGCACGCGCACGCGCCCCTTCAATACGCAACGCCTGCGCGCGGGCCGGATAGCCCGGCTTGCCGACCCTCAGCGCACGCGGCCCGTCAGAAACGGTGCGGGAAGGCGCAGGCGAGGTTTTCGGCGCCGTAGAAGGCGCAGCTGAGGTTGTCTTGGCGGTATTTTCATGGAACGGCGAAGCCTGACGCGGCTCGGTGCGCGGCTTAATCTCTTTACGCGGCTTCACCACCTCTTTTTTAACCGGTTTGGGTTTCGGTTTAGGCTTCGGCTCAGGTTTGGGAATCGGCACCGGTTCCGGTTTCGGCGGTTCTGGCGCTGGCTGCGGTTCTGGTTCCGGCTGCGGTTCAGGCTCCGGGGCCGGCGCTGGCGTCGGCTGCGCTTCAGGCTGAATTTCCGGCGCCACCAGCGAGACACTAATCGGCTGGGACATTTTCGGCGCTTCGACAGTCCGGTTAAACGAAGCGTACAACAAAGCGGCAATCACGCTGCCGTGCAGCGCCACTGAAAGCAACATCGAGATTGATAAGCGGCGTGGTAAAGGAGTCGTCAGCGTTGTCATAACTATTCGATTGGTTAAGTGAAGCGCCAATTTTAGATGCAAATAGCAATCAGTTTCAACAACTCCCCTACCAAGAGCGGCAGAAAAACGCATAAAACCGGGGTTCGTTGCGACAGGTCAACAAGCCGGTATCTTTTCATTTGCACAAAACTTTACGATAACTTAACGTAACTGCCAAACTGACCGCCCTTCAAAGGAGTATCTACCGTGCTGTACGTCATTTATGCTGAAGACAATGCCGATTCGCTGGAAAAGCGTAACGCCGTTCGCCCGGCCCATCTTGCCCGTCTCCAGCTGTTGCAGGACGAGGGCCGTTTAATCGTGGCGGGGCCCATGCCAGCCGTAGACAGCAACGATCCCGGTGCGGCGGGTTTCACCGGCTCAACGGTGATTGCGGAATTTCCTTCGCTAGAAGCGGCGCAATCCTGGGCGGAAGACGATCCGTACATTGCCGCGGGCGTATACAGAAACGTGGCCGTGAAGCCGTTTAAGCGCGTGTTCTGACTGTGACTACTGACGGGTAAATAAGCGTAAAGTTCGCGCTTGCCGCTGGCGGCCTGCCGGGAAAGCGATACGATTTAAGCGAGCAAATAAACATGAAGGGAGCCTGCTTAGCTCCCTTTTTCTTACCAAAAATAATTGATAAACAGCACTGAACGGCGCTGCTGCTGCGCCAGCTGATAACGGATTCCGTGAATACGTCGATAACGCCGCGACTGCCCTTCCAGCCAGCGCGCCCTTTTGCGTTGAGCCTGACGCAACATACGCCAGCGAGCAACTTCATTTCTGCTGCGCTTCATGATATTTGTCCGATTGCTTAACAACGCGGCGCATTATAGACCTTTTCCTGGCGAGGCAACATCCTTCTCTGTAGCCGATTAACGACAAAGGGTTTCGCAGGTAGCTATCTCCACGTACACTTCCTGCATCAAAGCGCGAACAGGATTTCCACTTAATGACCACGTTCTATACCTTGATCAGCTGGCTGGTGTTTTTCGGTTATTGGTTACTGATTGCTGGCGTGACCCTGCGCATCCTGATGAAGCGCCGCGCGGTGACCTCGGCGATGGCATGGCTGCTGATTATCTATATTCTGCCGCTGGTCGGTATTATTGCTTATCTCTCTTTTGGCGAGCTTCATCTGGGCAAACGGCGGGCGGAACGCGCACGTACCATGTGGCCTTCGACCGCTAAGTGGCTGAATGATTTAAAAATCTGCCATTCAATCTTTGCTAGCGAACACAGCGATGTCGCCCGTTCGCTGTTTCAGCTGTGTGAGAATCGACAGGGCATTGCCGGCGTAAAGGGCAACCAGCTTCAGCTGCTGACCAGCACTGATGACACGATGAAAGCGCTAATCCGCGATATCCAGCTGGCGCGCCACAATATTGAGATGGTGTTTTATATCTGGCATCCGGGCGGCATGGCGGATGAGGTGGCGGAAACGTTGATGGCGGCGGCGCGGCGCGGCGTTCACTGTCGCCTGATGCTGGATTCCGCCGGTAGCGTCACTTTTTTCCGCAGCCCGTGGCCGGCAATGATGCGCAATGCCGGAATAGATGTGGTAGAGGCGTTGCAGGTCAGCCTGCTACGTGTCTTCCTGCGGCGTATGGATTTACGCCAGCATCGTAAAGTGGTGCTGATTGATAACTATATTGCCTATACCGGCAGCATGAATATGGTGGACCCGCGCTATTTCAAACAGGATGCCGGTGTCGGCCAGTGGATCGATTTAATGGCGCGCATGGAAGGCCCGGTAGCCACCACCATGGGGATCATCTACTCCTGTGACTGGGAGATCGAAACCGGAAAACGTATTTTACCGCCACCGCCGGATACCAATGTAATGCCGTTCGAGCAGGAGAGCGGCCACATTATTCAGGTTATCGCCTCCGGCCCCGGCTTCCCGGAAGATATGATTCATCAGGCGCTGCTGACGGCGGTTTATTCCGCACGTGAACAATTGATTATGACAACGCCCTACTTTGTGCCCAGCGACGACTTGCTGCATGCGATCTGTACCGCAGCGCTGCGCGGCGTCGAGGTCAGCATTATTGTGCCGCGTCATAACGACTCGTTGCTGGTCGGCTGGGCCAGCCGCGCCTTCTTTACCGAACTGCTGGAAGCGGGCGTAAAAATTTATCAATTTGAAGGCGGCCTGTTGCATACCAAAAGCGTACTGGTTGACGGTCAGCTAAGCCTGATTGGTACGGTTAACCTGGATATGCGTAGCTTGTGGCTCAATTTTGAAATTACCCTGGTAATTGACGACGACGGCTTCGGCAGCGATCTGGCGCACGTGCAGGATGATTATATCGCCCGTTCCCGTCTGGTTGATGCCAAACGCTGGGCCCATCGCCCCTGGTGGCAGCGGATCGTGGAACGACTGTTTTACTTCTTTAGTCCGTTGCTGTAAAACGTGCGGAAAATGCTATTAAGCCTGCGGGCATACGGGATCAATCATGGATTTAAATAACCGTCTTACTGAAGATGAAACGCTGGAACAGGCTTACGATATTTTTCTGGAGCTGGCGGGCGATAACCTCGATCCGGCGGACATTATCCTGTTCAATTTGCAGTTTGAAGAACGCGGCGGCGCCGAGCTGTTCGATCCGTCAGAGGACTGGCGCGAGCATGTTGATTTCGACCTTAACCCCGACTTTTTCTCCGAGGTGGTGATCGGCCTTGGCGAGGCGGACGGCGAGCCAGTTACCGACGTGTTTGCCCGCGTGCTGCTGTGCCGTGAGAAAGACCATAAGCTGTGCCATATTCTGTGGCGTGAATAAGTGCGGTATCAGCACAAAGTAAAAAGGCTGCCTCAGGCAGCCTTTTTTATTCGTTGTCTTACAACGGGTCCACCTTCAGGCAGGAGACCGCGTGGCGGAAACTGCCTTCCAGCAGCGGGCGGGTTTGCGCGCATTCCGGCCCGGCAATAGGACAGCGGGTGCGGAACACGCAGCCCGACGGCGGATTAATCGGCGAAGGCAATTCCCCCTCCAGCAGCTGGATGGTCTTATTTTTTTCGCGATCGGGATCGGGGATCGGTACGGCGGACATCAGCGCGCGCGTATAGGGATGCTGCGGATTGTTATAAACCTCGCTGTAGGTTCCCAGCTCTACCGCGTGGCCCAGATACATCACCAGCACCCGATCGGAAATATGTTTTACCACCGCCAGATCGTGCGCGATAAAGATTAGCGACAGCCCCATTTCACGTTGAAGCTGTTGCAGCAGGTTAACCACCTGCGCCTGAATGGAGACGTCGAGCGCCGAGACCGGCTCATCGCAGATGATCAGCTTTGGTTCCAGAATCAGCGCGCGCGCGATACCGATACGCTGGCACTGGCCGCCGGAAAACTCATGCGGATAGCGGTTAATCAGGTTCGGCAGCAGGCCAACCTTCATCATCATCGCTTTCACGCGATCCTTTATCTCCTGACGCGGCATATTCGGATGATAGGTGCGCAGCGGCTCGGCAATAATATCGCCGATGTTCATACGCGGATTCAGCGATGCGAGCGGATCCTGAAAAATCATCTGAATATCGCTGCGCGCTTTGCGCCATTCCTCTTCGCTCTGGCCCAGCAGATCGCGCCCCAGCCAGGCAACCCGCCCTTCGGTCGCTTTGACCAGACCGATAATGGCGCGCGCCAGCGTGGATTTGCCACAGCCGGACTCGCCCACCACGCCCAGCGTTTCACCTTCATACAGGCGCAGGCTAACGCCATCGACCGCCTTCAGGGTTTTCGGCGGCTGCCAGAACCATTGTTTACCGTCTTTAATATCAAAATGCACCTTCAGATCGGCGATTTCGAGCAGAACTTTTTTCTCAGCTACGGCGTTCATACTAACTCCTCCACCGGCTTAAAGCAGGCGCGCAAACGTCCTTCGCCAAAGGCGTCCAGCAGCGGCGCGGACTGGCAGATTTCCATCGCATAAGGGCAACGGGGCTGGAACGGACATCCTTTCGGCAGGCGCAACAGGTTGGGCGGATTACCCGGAATAGTCATTAAGGATTCGCCTTCGGTATCCAGCCTTGGCACCGCATTTAGCAGCCCCAGCGAATAAGGATGCGCCGGATGATAAAAGACATCGCGCGCACTGCCGTATTCCATGGTGCGTCCGGCGTACATCACCAGCACTTTATTACAGATGCCTGCCACCACGCCCAGATCGTGAGTAATCATAATGATGGCGGTATTGAACTCGCGCTTCAGCTCGTTCAGCAGCGTCATAATTTGCGCCTGCACCGTCACATCGAGCGCGGTGGTCGGCTCATCGGCAATCAGCAATTTGGGACGACAGAGCAGCGCCATGGCGATCATCACGCGCTGGCGCATACCGCCGGAAAACTCGTGGGGATACATTTTCATGCGCTTGCGCGCTTCAGGCATTTTCACGGCGTCAAGCATCCGGACCGACTCTTCAAACGCCTGTGCTTTGCTCATACCTTTATGCAGCTGTAAAACTTCCATCAGCTGATCGCCGACGCGCATATAAGGATTCAGCGAGGTCATCGGGTCCTGAAAATCATCGCCACCTGCCCGCGCGTAGCGCATTCAGCTGCTTTTCCGGCAGGTTAAGGATTTCACGACCGTTAAAACGCGCCGATCCTGCGATGCGCCCGTTGCTGGCCAGCAGCCCCATCAGCGCAAAAGCGGTTTGTGATTTACCGGAACCAGATTCGCCGACGATCCCTAACGTTTCCCCCGCCCGCAGGCTAAAGTTCAGGTCATTAACCGCCGTCACATCGCCGTCCGGCGTGCTGAACGTCACGCGTAAATCCTTTACGTCAAGCAGTAAGTCGCTTCCCGCGCTTTGTGCCATTGCTGGCTGAACCTCAATTGTACTCATCGGGAAACTCCTTAACGATCTTTCGGATCGAGGGCATCACGCAGGCCATCGCCGATAAAGTTAAAACAGAACAGCGTTATCACCAGAAAACCGGCCGGATAAAGCAGCAGCCAGGGTGAAACTTCCATTGAATTCGCGCCGTCGCTGAGCAGCGCGCCCCAGCTGCTCAACGGCTCCTGCGTACCGAGGCCGAGAAAGCTGAGGAAAGATTCAAACAGGATCATGCCCGGCACCAGCAGCGAGGCGTACACCACTACTACGCCCAGCACGTTAGGCACGATATGGCGCAGCACAATATTGATAGTCGAAACGCCACCGACCTGCGCCGCCTCAATGTACTCCTTGCGCTTCAGGCTCAAAGTTTGGCCGCGCACGATACGCGCCATATCCAGCCAGGAAACCATGCCGATAGCGACGAAGATCAGCAGAATGTTTTGGCCGAAAAAGGTCACCAGCAGAATCACGAAAAACATAAACGGAAAGGAGTTAAGGATCTCTAACAGGCGCATCATCACCGAGTCGGTCTTGCCGCCCAGATAGCCCGCCAGCGTGCCGTATAAGGTGCCGACAATCACCGCCACCAGCGCGGCGGCGATGCCGACCATCAGCGAAATACGTCCGCCGATGGCGACGCGCACTAACAGATCGCGCCCGGAAGAATCGGTGCCGAAATAGTGGCCGGAAGCCATATCCGGCGCGGCGGACATCATGGCCCAGTCGGTATCGTCATAGGTAAACGGCGAAACCCAGGGCGCAATAATCACAAACAGCGCGATCAGCACCAGTACAAACAGGCTGGCCAGCGCCGCCCGGTTGTGAATAAAACGACGACGCGCGTCCTGCCATAAGCTGCGCCCTTCTACTTCCAGCTTTTCACTGAATGTATCAAGAGCGTCGCTATTTTTTTTACTCAAAATCATGGCGAGCCCCGGTATTAATAACGAATTTTCGGATCGATCACGGCGTAAAGCACGTCAACGATGGCGTTAAATAAAATGGTTAACGTGCCGACTAAAATAGTCAGGCTCAGCACCAGCGAATAATCCCGGTTAAGCGCGCCGTTCACAAATAGCTGACCGATTCCCGGCAGGCCGTAAATGGTCTCAATCACCATTGAGCCGGTAATAATGCCGACAAAGGCCGGGCCTAAATAAGAGAGTACCGGCAGCAGCGCCGGCTTTAAGGCGTGACGCAATACAATACGACGCATCGGCAATCCTTTAGCACGTGCGGTACGAATAAAGTTGGAATGCATCACTTCAATCATCGAGCCACGCGTAATACGTGCGATGCTGGCGATATAAGCCAGGGAAAGCGCGACCATCGGCAGGATCATAAATTTCAGCGCGCCGCCGTTCCAGCCGCCGCCAGGCAACCATTTCAGGGTAATAGAGAAAATTAATACCAACAGCGGCGCCACCACAAAGCTGGGGATTACCACGCCGGTCATTGCCACGCTCATGACCACGTAATCCCATTTACTGTTCTGATTCAGTGCAGCGATAACGCCTGCGGTTACGCCAAGTATCACGGCAAAAATAAACGCAGCCGCGCCAAGTTTGGCGGAAACCGGAAAGGATCCGGCGACTAAATCATTAACGGTATAATCTTTATATTTAAACGAAGGGCCAAAATCGCCGTGACCTAACTGGACGAGATAATCAGTATATTGTTTCCACATCGGATCGTTTAAATGATATTTCGCTTCAATATTCGCCATAACTTCCGGCGTCAGCGTGCGCTCGCCGGTAAAAGGGCTGCCGGGCGCCAGGCGCATCATAAAAAAAGAGATGGTGACCAGAATAAATAGCGTCGGAATTGCTTCAAGGCAGCGACGCAGGATGAACTTTAACATTGCTCGTACCTGACGGATCTGGCTTCAGCCGGACGGCTGAAGCCCTATTGCTCAAAATGGACGGCTCGCGCCGCCCGCAAACCTACATTAGTGTTTGATGATATAAAGATCTTTATCGTGCGAGTTATCCAGCGGATCTTTGCCGGTATAGCCGCCAACGTAAGGTTTCACCAGACGCAGGTTTTTGTAGTAGTAGATCGGCACGATTACCGAATCTTTATCCAGCACTTTTTCCGCTTCGCCGTAAACCTGCGCGCGTGCGGTTTCATCTTTGGCAGCCAGCGCCTGCGCCAGCAGCTTATCGAACTCCGGGCTCTTATAGTGCGACGTGTTGTTGCTGCTGTCGGAAAGCATGGTGTTCAGGAAGCTGGTTGGCTCATTATAATCGGCACACCAGCCGGCGCGCGCCACATCAAAATTACCCTGATGACGCGTATCGAGGAAGGTTTTCCACTCCTGATTCTGCAGCTTCACCTCGACGCCCAGATTTTTCTTCCAGATAGAGGCGGCGGCGATGGCAAGCTTTTTATGCAGATCGGAAGTATTGTACAACAGGCTAAAAGATAGCGGCTTATCCGCCGTATAGCCCGCTTCCGCCAGCAATTTTTTCGCCTCTTCATTACGTTTCTGCTGCGTCCAGCTCATCCACTCCGGCTTCGTCATCGTGATGCCGTCGGTAAAGGGCGGCGTATAGCTCCAGGCGGGATCTTCGCCCTGCGCCTTAACTTTATTCACGATAATGTCGCGATCGATACCCAGCTTCAGCGCGGTACGCACGCGCGGATCGTTAAACGGCGGCTTCTGGTTATTGATTTCGTAATAGTAAGTGCAGAGATACGGGTCGGCGTGGATCTCGTTCGGGATCTCTTTTTTCAGCTTTTGATACAGCTCGATCGGCAGATAGTTATAGGTCATATCGCTGCCGCCGCTGCGATAGCGGTTGGTATCCGTCACTTCAGAAGAGATCGGCAGGAAGGTCACCTTGTTCAGGATCGTATGGGCATTATCCCAGTATTGCGGGTTGCGCTCTACGACCAGGCGCTCGTTGATCACCCACTCTTTGACTTTATACGCGCCGTTGCCAACAAAATTTTCCGGCTGCGTCCATTTATCGCCAAATTTGTCGACCACCGGACGATAAACCGGCGACATGGAATGGTGAATAATCAGCTTATAAAAATAAGGCACCGCTTCACTGAGCGTCACTTCCAGCGTATGGTCATCAATCGCTTTCACACCCAGCGTATCCGGCGCTTTTTTACCAGCAATGATGTCATCCACATTTAGCAGATGACCATATTGCAGATAGCTGGCATAAGGCGATGCGGTTTTAGGGCTCGCCAGACGACGCCAGCTGTACACAAAGTCATTCGCGGTTAACGGTTCGCCGTTTGACCATTTAACATCTTTACGCAGATGGAAAATCCAGACTTTGCCGCCCTCTTTGCTCTCCCAGCTTTCCGCCACGCCCGGCTGGATTTTGCCGTCGGCATCGGTAATCGCCAGTCCTTCAAAAAGGTCGCGGCTGACATAGGATTCCGGCACACCCTCCACTTTATGCGGATCGAGCGATTGCAGCTCGGCGCCGTTGCCTCTTATCAGCTCCTGTTTATCTGCCAGCTGAACGCCAGCTGGCACATTTGCCGCCAGCGCAGAGTTGCCTGCCAAAGCGCCCAGCGCCGCCATAACGCCAAGCGCAGCCAGGCTTTTTTTTGTGATGTTGGTCATGTTTACTCCAGTTTTTTTATAATTACCGCGGCGTTGACCTGCGGCTTTCCCCCGCTGTACGGGTAACCTGTCACGATCTTCGGAACCTGAAGCCGGACAGGGTTCGCTCCCTGTTTTTAGGGTTGCCATCATCGACTGCCCGCCACTGCCGTGCCGGACAATCTGTTAATGTTGGGTGATGTAGTAATACTTAACGTTCTGCCGGTCCTGCGGATCTTTGCCGGTGTAGCCGCCAACCCACGGCTTAACCAGCCGTACGCTAACGCGGTAATAGACCGGCACCAGCGCTGAATCTTTATCCAGCTGGTTTTCCGCCTGCTGATAGAGGTCTGCGCGCTGTGCATCATCGGCAGCGGTTAACGATTTTGCCATTAACGCGTCAAATGTCGGGCTGCGGTAAAACCCGGTATTGGTTGAGGAGTCGCTAAGCAGCATAGTGAGGAAGGTGGACGGTTCGTTATAGTCGGAACACGAGGTTGCCCGCGCCACATCATAATTGCCTTCATGCCGCGTATTCAGCATGGTTTTCCATTCCTGATTCTGCAGCGTGACGTTAGCGCCAAGGTTTTTCTTCCACATCGACGCAGCGGCAATGGCCTGCTTTTTATTCTGATCGGAAGTGTTATAGAGCAGCGTAAACGACAACGGTTTTTGTGCGCTGTAGCCCGCTTCGGCCAACAGTTTTCTGGCGGCAGCATTGCGTTCAGCCTGCGTCTGGTTAAACCAGGCCGGTGCGGTGAATTTTCCACCGTCAATAAAAGGCGGTGTGAAACCGAAAGCAGGAATTTGCCCCTGCCCCATGATTTTCTCGGCAATAATCTGACGATCCAGCGTCAGCTTAACGGCGGCGCGTACGCGCGCATCGTTAAAGGGCGCACGTTGATTATTCAACTCGTAATAGAAAGTGCAAAGGTAAGGGCTCACGCGAACCTGATTGCCCAACTCTTTTTTGAGCATCGGAAAAAGTTCTGGCGGAATCGCGCTGTTGGTCATATCAATATCGCCGCTACGGTAGCGGTTGACGTCGCTGGTTTCTGAGCTGATGGGTAAAAAAGTGGCCGTTTCGATGACCGTATTGGCATTGTCCCAGTATTGCGGATTGCGCTTCAGGGTGATTTTTTCATTCACTACCCAGTTGTTAAGCGTAAAAGCGCCGTTGCCAACGTAGTGTTCCGGCCTCGTCCATTTGTCGCCCCACTGTTCCAGGGTCTGCCGATGCACCGGCTTTAACGCGGTGTGCGCCAGCATAGCGGTAAAGTACGGCACCGGCTGGGTAAGCGTAACCTGAAGGTGCTGTTTATCTAACGCTTTTACGCCCAGCGCCGATGGCGGTTGCTTACCGGCGATAATCTTATCGACATTAAGGATATGCGCATACTGTAGATAGCTGGCATAAGGCGATGCTGTTTTCGGATCCACCAGCCGCTGCCAGCTATAGACAAAATCTTCCGCCGTTACCGGTTCACCATTGCTCCAGCGAGCGTCAGTGCGCAGCGTAAAGATCCAGATATTATCCTGCTGCTGCCACGCCTGCGCCACGCCAGGCACCAGATGCCCAAAATTATCGGTAGCGACCAGGCCTTCCAACAGATTGGTAATAACATCGCTTTCCGGCACGCCTTCCGTTTTATGCGGATCCAGCGAAGCCACTTCGGTACCGTTATTGATAATAATACTTTGATTCGGCGCCAGCCGGGTTCCCGACGGCACGCTGGCGGCGTGAGCATGAAAAAACGAAGTCAGGAGAATAGCCATCACAGCGCTGCTACGGCATTTAAGGATTGCTGAGTTCATTAAAACCTTTTGCTCATTAAGAGTTATCTACAGGCTGTTAAGCAAAATCCGTTCTCACTTTGTCAGCATCAGAAAATTTTGTTTACCGGAAGTTAACAGATGAATTTTTAGCGCGCCAAAACCAAATAGTAAAAATGTTATCTATTTCTCTTTTATCATGATCATCTGTAACACGGAAGCGTTATTTTTAATGCCAAAATATTCATTAAAAGTTTGAAATTAAACATAAAAACAAAAAAATCTCATTTTATCCGACAGCAACTGTCAGTATTTGTCTACAAAACAAGCAAAAAATCATAACTTTTGCTTCACATAGTGCAATCACCTGGGCCAGGTGAAGAATCCGTGATAAAAGCCTTATAAATGAAAAAAATGGCGCAGCAACTGATGTGAAAATAATCACATTTTTGCAGAAATAAGCAGGTTAAAAACAATGGCGAGCAAGAACGCTAATAATTTAGCAAGGCTATTAAGAGATATGAATAAATGCACCACTGAGGTGCAAAAAAAGCGCCGATTGCGCTGTAAAGGAGCAAAAAAAGCGTTAACTTAAAAAATAAGTCCTTCTGTTGTCGACAATAAATGCAGTACCGATGCTCAAAAGCATCGGTCGCGGTTTAGTTAAGCAGGCCGGGAAAAATAGCTTTAATACCGGTAACGATAAATTCAATGCCCAGCGCCATTAGCAATAAGCCCATAATACGCGTTATCACGTTAATGCCGGTTTGGCCTAACACGCGCACCATCATTGGCGCAGCCCGAAACAGCAGCCAACAGCAAAAGGCAAAAAGCGCGATCGCCACGCTGAAAGCCAACAAATTTACCCAGCTGTGGTAGCGCGTACTCCAGACAATGGTTGAGCTAATCGCGCCGGGCCCGGCCATCAAAGGCAGTGCTAAAGGTACGACACCAATACTTTCACGCACCGCCGTTTCTGATTTTTCCTGCTTATTCTGTTTATCTTCGCCCAGCTTGCCGCTAATCATCGACATCGCAATGGTAACGACCAGAATGCCGCCGGCAATACGGAAGGAATCAATAGAGATGCCGAACAGGTGCAGAATCGCATCACCGAGAAACAGCGAGGTCCAGAGAATGATCGCTACGGCCAGGTTCGCCGTCAGGTTAGTTTTATTCCTTTCAGCCGCAGGCTGATAGCTGGTCATGCTAATAAAAACAGGAATAATGCCGATGGGATTCACCAGCGCAAACAGGCCAACAAAAAATTTAATATAGCCAGATAAATCCAGTGCAAGGGTATTCACAAACTGCTCCGCAACTGCGCCAATGAAAACTGCCTTAATTTAATGTAAATATCATCGACTTGCCAGTGGATAACACCAGAACAAAAGGCTTAAATTTTATGAAAAACCAGATGCAAATACTATTGTTAAAGTATTGTTTAGCTCATGATGCGAAATGACATCATTTTCGCAGAAGGATGCTCAAAGTGTGATGAAGCTCAAAAACCAAACAAGCTGAAAGGTGTCAGCTTTAAGGAATATTGATCTATATCAACATTCACCTACCCCGATCCAGGTAAGCTCAAACCATCAAAAGGAATTGATAACGACTTGCGCTCCGCTTTATTAAGCGCTATCGCCATAGAAACTCTTTCAGTAAACAGTCTGCAATAAGTAAAGCGCAAAATGCGTTATTTGCACGCACTTAACAGTAACGTGCCGGCTCTTCAGCCAGGCTGGTTTACTAAAAGAGTTTAACTTCCATCAGGAGAGCATTATGGCCGTTACCAATGTCGCTGAACTTAACGCACTTGTTGAACGTGTAAAACAAGCACAGCGCGAATACGCCAATTTCACTCAAGAGCAGGTTGATAAAATTTTCCGCGCTGCCGCGCTGGCTGCCGCTGACGCACGTATTCCGCTGGCTAAAATGGCCGTTGCAGAATCTGGCATGGGCATTGTGGAAGATAAAGTGATTAAAAACCACTTTGCTTCTGAATATATTTACAACGCCTATAAAGATGAAAAAACCTGCGGCATCCTCGAAACCGACGATACGTTCGGTACTATCACTATCGCTGAACCTACTGGTCTGATTTGCGGTATCGTTCCGACGACTAACCCAACCTCTACCGCTATTTTTAAAGCGCTGATCAGCCTGAAAACCCGCAACGGTATCATCTTCTCTCCGCATCCGCGTGCGAAAGATGCCACCAACAAAGCGGCTGACATCGTTCTGCAGGCTGCTATCGCCGCCGGCGCGCCGAAAGATATCATCGGTTGGATCGATCAGCCTTCCGTTGAGCTGTCTAACCAGTTGATGCATCACCCGGATATCAACCTGATCCTGGCGACAGGCGGTCCGGGCATGGTGAAAGCCGCATACAGCTCCGGTAAACCAGCTATCGGCGTGGGCGCAGGTAATACGCCGGTCGTTATTGACGAAACGGCTGATATTAAACGTGCGGTTGCTTCTATCTTAATGTCGAAAACCTTCGATAACGGCGTTATCTGTGCATCTGAGCAGTCTGTTATTGTCGTGGATTCCGTTTACGAAGCCGTACGCGAGCGTTTTGCCAGCCATGGCGGCTATCTGCTGCAGGGCGCTGAGCTGAAAGCGGTACAGGACATTATCCTGAAAAACGGCGCGCTCAATGCCGCCATCGTCGGTCAGCCGGCGGTGAAAATTGCCGAAATGGCAGGCATTAACGTACCGGCAAGCACCAAAATTCTGATTGGCGAAGTCAAACTGGTCGACGAGTCTGAGCCGTTTGCTCATGAAAAACTGTCACCGACGCTGGCAATGTATCGCGCTGAGAATTTTGAAGACGCCGTAGCGAAAGCGGAAAAACTGGTCGCCATGGGCGGTATCGGTCATACCTCTTGCCTCTATACCGATCAAGACAACCAGCATGACCGCGTTAACTATTTTGGCGACAAAATGAAAACCGCGCGCATCCTGATCAATACTCCGGCGTCCCAGGGCGGTATCGGCGACCTTTATAACTTTAAACTGGCTCCTTCTCTGACGCTGGGCTGCGGTTCATGGGGCGGCAACTCTATTTCTGAAAACGTCGGTCCTAAACATCTTATCAATAAGAAAACCGTGGCCAAGCGAGCTGAGAATATGTTGTGGCATAAACTTCCTAAGTCTATTTACTTCCGTCGCGGCTCTCTGCCGATTGCGCTGGAAGAAGTGGCAACCGACGGTGCGAAACGCGCATTTATCGTAACCGACCGCTTCCTGTTTAATAACGGCTATGCCGATCAGATCACTTCCGTACTGAAATCTCACGGTATCGAAACCGAGATTTTCTTTGAAGTAGAAGCTGACCCGACACTGAGCATCGTACGTAAAGGCGCAGAGCAGATGAACTCCTTTAAACCGGATGTCATCATCGCGCTGGGCGGCGGTTCACCGATGGATGCAGCCAAAATCATGTGGGTTATGTACGAGCATCCTGAAACCCATTTCGAAGAGCTGGCGCTGCGTTTCATGGATATTCGTAAACGTATCTACAAGTTCCCGAAAATGGGCGTGAAGGCGAAAATGATTGCCGTCACCACCACTTCCGGTACCGGTTCTGAAGTTACGCCGTTTGCGGTAGTAACCGATGACGCTACCGGTCAGAAATATCCGCTGGCTGACTATGCGCTGACCCCGGACATGGCGATTGTTGATGCCAACCTGGTGATGAACATGCCGAAATCACTGGCTGCGTTTGGTGGTCTTGATGCGGTAACCCATGCGCTGGAAGCTTACGTTTCTGTACTGGCGAATGAATACTCTGACGGCCAGGCTCTGCAGGCACTTAAACTGCTGAAAGAAAATCTGGCAGACAGCTACCGCGACGGCGCGAAAAACCCGGTTGCTCGTGAACGCGTACATAACGCCGCCACTATCGCCGGTATCGCTTTTGCGAATGCGTTCTTGGGTGTATGTCACTCTATGGCGCACAAGCTGGGTTCAGAGTTCCATATCCCGCACGGTCTGGCCAATGCCCTGCTGATTTCGAATGTTATTCGCTATAACGCTAATGACAACCCGACTAAGCAGACCGCATTCAGCCAGTATGACCGTCCGCAGGCTCGCCGCCGTTATGCTGAAATCGCCGACCATCTGGGTCTGAGCGCTGCAGGTGACCGCACCGCGCAGAAAATTGAAAAACTGCTGGCGTGGCTGGAAGATATGAAAGCGCAGCTGGGCATTCCGAAATCTATCCGTGAAGCTGGCGTTCAGGAAGCAGATTTCCTGGCTAAAGTCGATAAACTGGCTGAAGACGCATTTGACGACCAGTGTACCGGTGCAAACCCGCGCTATCCGCTGATTGCTGAACTGAAACAGATCATGCTGGATACCTTCTACGGCCGCGAATATGCCGAACCGTTTGAATCCGTATCTGAAGCCATTAGCGCTCAGCCGGTGAAAGATGTTAAGGCAGAGAAAAAAGCTAAAAAAGCCTGATTAAGACCAGGCAGATAAAAAAACCCGCTTCGGCGGGTTTTTTATTGTGTTAGCGTCACTGGCTTGTCGATACACCTTTTACTGCACGTTGTTTAAACCGTCTGTAAGCCTCGCTGACGCGTTTTTTCTACAGACCAGTACCTTCCCTTTTATCGCCGCTCGGCGGGCTCCAGAAGCCTTTAGCCAGCGCTTCTTTATAATGTTTGCGACACATAGAAACGTAGCGTTCGTTCCCGCCGATCACTACCTGCTCGCCTTCGGCATAGGGCTTTCCTTCGCTGTCCAGCCGCAGCACCATTCCAGCCTTACGGCCACAATGACAGATAGTTTTTAATTCGATTAGCTTATCTGCCCATGCTAATAAATATTGGCTGCCGCTAAATAATTCACCGCGGAAATCAGTACGCAGGCCATAACACAAGACGGGTATATCCAGATAATCGACGACATCGGAAAGTTCTTTGACTTGTTCGCGCGTAAGAAATTGGCATTCATCTACCAGATACAATGCACCGGCTTTTTTTCATGTTCTTCAGTAATTTCATCTATCAGCAAAGTCTGATTGTTAAACAATTTAGCTGGCGATGAAAGGCCGATGCGTGAACTTACTTTACCGCTGCCAAAGCGATCGTCGATCTCAGCAGTCCAGACCAGGGTACGCATCCCTCTTTCCTGATAATTATAAGAAGACTGCAACAATGCGGTGGATTTTCCGGCATTCATTGCCGAGTAATAGAAATAAAGCTGAGCCATAGGGGCTGAACTCCGCCAAAAAGGGTTAAAGAAAAATACGCTGGCGATTGTATCACAGGCTGTCAGACCGGACGGGATAACCTTTCAATATGAATAATCGTTTTAACCGCGGCGCTTGTTTAACCGCGATAGCGACTTAAACATAAAGTATAGCGGCGGCATAAAATGATAAAAAATCAAATTGAACTCTTATTATGACTCGTTTTTACATAACGCCAGCCTGAGTGACTTTAAGCGTAATGCCCTTACGCTATAGGTTATGCGATGATTCTAAGCATAAGCTGAACAGATAATCCCTTTGAAGGCTAAGGCTGTTTATGTAACCGCTTTAATGCAGCCCGCTTATTTTCGCCTGAGATAACTATAACTTTCCCTCAATTGCGTTATGCAAATCTCATTTTAATAAGACTTTGTGAATTTCTTACAAAATTAACTATTGCAGTTCCTTTTTTCCACCTCTATTATTATCAGGCAGAACATTTCTCCCACCCAGTATATTTTGAGATTAGGACAATGAGCGAAGCACTTAAAATTCTGAACAATATCCGTACACTGCGCGCCCAGGCCAGAGAATGTACTCTGGAAACTCTGGAAGAAATGCTGGAGAAGCTGGAAGTTGTCGTTAATGAACGCCGTGAAGAAGAAAGTCAGGCACAGGCTGAAATTGAAGAACGCACGCGTAAACTTCAACAGTACCGTGAAATGCTGATCGCTGACGGTATTGATCCAAACGAACTGCTGCAAACTATGGCTGCGACTAAAACCAGCGGCAAAGCTAAACGCGCTGCCCGTCCGGCTAAATATAAATACGTCGATGAAAATGGCGAAAGTAAAACCTGGACCGGCCAGGGCCGTACTCCAGCGGTAATCAAGAAAGCCATTGAAGAGGAAGGCAAACAGCTGGACGATTTTCTGCTGTAATTCCTGTTCAGGGTGCTTCTCTTAACCCCATTTTGTTATGGGGTTTTTTATTGGTCATTTTTGGCGTTATTGTCACACCAGGCCACACCCATAAAAAAGGAAGCTCTCAGCTTCCTTTTTTATTTCCTTTTATCAGACCTTATAAAAGTCTCGATACCAGCTTACAAAGCGACTGATGCCCTCTTCCACGCCCGTTTGCGGTTTAAAGCCGATAACATCAAACAAAGCCTGCGTATCCGCGCTGGTTTCCAGCACGTCCCCTGGCTGCATAGGCAGCATATTTTTCTGTGCCTTCATTCCTAAAGCGTTTTCAAGCGCTTCAATATAAGCCATTAAGGTAACGGGCTGGCTGTTGCCGATATTATAAACGCGATAAGGCGCCGAACTGGTGGCAGGAGAACCGTCTTCTACCGTCCAGCTGCTATCTTTTTGCGGAATGACATCCTGCAACCGAAAGATTGATTCGGTAATATCATCGATATAAGTAAAATCTCTGCGCATTTCGCCATTGTTATATACGTCGATACTTTCGCCCGCGATTATAGCCCGGGTGAATTTAAACAACGCCATATCGGGGCGTCCCCACGGCCCATATACGGTAAAGAAACGCAGGCCGGTGGTAGGAATACCGTACAGATGCGAATAGGTATGAGACATTAACTCATTGGCCTTTTTTGTCGCCGCATAGAGCGAAACCGGATGGTCTACGCTGTCATCGGTAGAAAAAGGCATTTTACGGTTCAGCCCATAAACCGAGCTGGAAGAAGCATAGAGCAAATGCTCAATTTTATGGTGCCGACATCCCTCAAGAATATTAAGGTGCCCGATAAGGTTAGCATCTGCATAAGCATGCGGATTATCAATCGAATATCGAACGCCTGCCTGCGCACCCAGATGGATCACCCGCTGGAAACGATGCTGCGCAAACAATGATGCTATTGCTTCACGATCGGCTAAATCGCCTTCGATAAAGGTAAAATCTGGGGACGTAATTTGATTCAGGCGGGCACGTTTAAGATTTACATCATAATAATCATTCAGGTTGTCGAGACCGACAACCTGGTGACCGGCCGACAACAGGCGTTGGGTAACGTGAAAACCAATAAACCCTGCCGCGCCGGTAACCAGATAGTTCATATTTACCTCATTAATTATGCAATTTGAATAGACGCTCCGCGGCCAATTGCATAATAAACAAAACCGCGTTTGCTAATTCTTTCTGGATCATACAGGTTACGACCATCAAAAATCACGGGTTGTTTTAAGGCATTTTTAATAACGTCAAAGTCCGGCGCGCGGAAGTTTTGCCATTCAGTACAAATGACCAGCGCATCGGCACCCTGCAGAGCCGCTTCTTTAGTACCCATCAGTTTCAGCTCTGGGCGATGACCATAAATACGCTGCGCTTCATCCATTGCTTCAGGATCGAATGCCTGCACCGTCGCACCCGCAGCCCACAGCGTTTCCATCAGGACGCGGCTGGAAGCTTCACGCATATCATCGGTGTTAGGCTTAAAGGAGAGGCCCCACAGCGCGAAGGTTTTACCCTTCAGGTCTTCGCCAAAATGACGTTTGATAAAGCCAGGCAGCTTCATCTTTTGATCGTCATTGACATCTTCCACAGCCTGCAACAGGCGCGGTTTATAGCCAATGGTTTCAGCGGTGCGGATCAGCGCCTGAACATCTTTCGGGAAGCAAGAACCGCCATAGCCGCAGCCCGGATAGATAAAGTGGTAGCCGATACGGGAATCGGAACCGATGCCCTGACGCACTTTTTCAATATCCGCACCCAGACGCTCTGCAAGGTTCGAGATTTCATTCATAAAGCTGATTTTGGTGGCCAGCATGCAGTTCGCCGCATATTTGGTCAGCTCAGCGCTACGAATATCCATCAGGATCAGGCGATCGTGATTACGGTTGAACGGCTCATACAGCTCGCGCAGCAGCTCAACAACCTCATCGTTATCGGTACCGACAACAATACGCTCAGGACGCATACAGTCGTTAACCGCCGCGCCTTCCTTCAGGAATTCCGGATTGGAAACGACATCAAACGTCAGGTTAACGCCGCGCGCATTCAGGGTTTCCTGCATTACGCTACGCACGCGATCGGCGGTGCCGACCGGTACGGTAGACTTGTCCAGCACCACTTTATGCTCATCCATATGCTGAGCAATGGTGCGCGCTACCGCAGTAACATATTTCAGATCGGCAGAGCCATCTTCATCCGGCGGCGTACCCACGGCGATAAACTGCATGACGCCATGTTTTACGCCCTCTTCGGCGTTGGTGGTGAAGTTCAGGCGACCCGCTTCATAGTTTTGCTTAACCAGCGGCGTCAAACCTGGCTCATAAATGGGAATGATCCCTTTCTTCAGATTTTCGACTTTGTTTTCGTCGACATCAATACAAAGAACGTCATGTCCGACTTCGGCCAGTACCGCAGCCTGAACCAGACCCACATAGCCGATACCAAATACGGTGACTTTCATTGCGTTATCCTGTTGCTGTGTGAATTACTTTTTATTTTCAACTGTATCGTTCAGCCACTGTTTAAAATCATTGCCCAGTGACGGATGACGCAGACCATACTCAACAAAAGCCTGCATGTAGCCCAGCTTGTTGCCGCAGTCATGGCTCACGCCTTTCAGGTGGTAAGCTTCAACGGTTTCTTTTTCCATCAGCATGGCGATGGAGTCAGTCAGCTGAACTTCGCCGCCTGCGCCCGGAGGCGTTTTAGCCAGCAGTGGCCAAATGTCCGCAGAAAGTACGTAACGACCAACGACGGCCAGGTTCGATGGTGCTTCGTTCGCCTTCGGTTTTTCTACCACGCCCACCATTGGCGCGCTGTCGCCCGGCTGCAGTTCAGCGCCCTGGCAATCGACCACACCGTACGCAGTCACATCTGCCACCGGCTCAACCATAATCTGGCTACGGCCGCTTTCGTCGAAACGGTTCAGCATTTCAGCCAGGTTATCTTTGGTTGGATCGGATTCATATTCGTCGATGATAACGTCAGGCAGAATGACGGCAACCGGCTCATCGCCTACCAGCGGATGTGCGCACATTACCGCGTGGCCCAGGCCTTTCGCAATACCCTGACGCACCTGCATGATGGTCACGTGCGGCGGGCAAATAGACTGGATTTCGTCGAGCAGCTGGCGCTTAACGCGTTTTTCCAGCATCGCTTCCAGTTCAAAACTGGTATCAAAATGGTTCTCAATCGAGTTTTTTGACGAGTGCGTAACCAGCACAATCTCATTGATCCCGGCGGCGATACATTCGTTAACGACATACTGAATTAACGGCTTATCAACCAGCGGCAGCATTTCTTTCGGAATGGCCTTGGTAGCGGGCAGCATACGCGTCCCTAATCCGGCAACAGGGATTACCGCTTTTTTTACTTTTGACTTATAGGCAGACATTAAGATACCTCTCTTATAGGCCGTTCAAGTTAATACTTGATATGTCGATTTAAAAAACGAAACGAGTATATCAGTTCAGGGGCGCCGGATTTATCCTGGATAAGTTCTTTCCGGCGAAATTAAGATTATTACCCAAGTATAAAAGGTAGGCTAATGCCCGTGCGTCCATGCATAAATAAAAAGCATTCGCTTATTATTCAGGCGACAGCATCAGCCGCAGCCGCCCTCCATTTCCCCATACCTGACATTGCCAGGCATCGCCCTGCTGGTTAATTTGATTGAGGTGGGTACTTCCCAGCGTGCCTAAAGGCACACCATTACTAAGCTGTATTTCCTGGTCATTAATGTTCAGCGTTGCGTTTAAACCTGCTGAAACCAAAATCAGGTTTTTATAGGTTTGATGATAATAACCCACTAATAAAGGAAACTGCCCTTTCAGATTCGCCTGACGCAATAACAAATTAACCTGCTTAAGCACGCTGCTTAATTCAGGCAAACGCTGTTTTTGCCCTGAAAGCTGTTCCTGTAAAAGCCCATTGAATAACGCACGTAACAGCAGCGCCGCCAGTACGCCATTATCGCCGGCGCGGGTAACGTCAAGGCAATAAAACGCCAGATCTTTGTCTGATAAAGCGGCGATATCCAGGACCAGTCCAGGCTGTTCCGCCATGGTGAGCTGGCGATAATTAACGCGACAGTTGGCTATCACTTGCTGAACCGGTGGCTGAAGCTGTTTTAACAGTTTCGCTGCCGCATTCGGGTCGCTGACCAGGGCGTCCCAGTCCTGAAAAAGCTGTTCTTCCTCTTCCACCTGGGAGGTAAACATGGAGGGATAAAGACACTCATAGACCGCCTCACGCAGGCGCTCCATATCTTTTATCGGTTTGAGCAGCACATCCTGAACGCCAAGGCGCAGGACATGTGCAATGTCGGACATCTGCTCAGTGGCAGAAATCACCAGAATTGGAACCTGATTGCCGCGTGTACGTAAATGCTCCACTAACTTGATGCCATTCATGCGTGGCATTTCTAAATCGCAAATCAACAGATCGGGCTGATGAAAGCGCAACGTTTCGATAGCATCAAGACCATCGCTGGCTACCAGCAATGTAGCGCCCAGCGAATATAAGAAATTTTCCAGCAGGGAGCGGAAAACAACCTCATCCTCGACGATCAGGATCTGTTTTCCTGTTAATGGTTTTTCCATTGGTTTCCCCCGTAAGCCAGATAATTCAATAGTGATTCAAAAAACGCACTTGTGCCTGTCAGAATTGCCTGAAGTAACATGTGTGGTTGACCCATTTTCATTACCGGCTTCTTACTAACGGTATTAATTCATCCATTTTCTTCTCAACTGCAGCTTTTCCGGCTGCAATCGCTTCCTCTGCACGATGAAAATCAAGCGTACTGATTTGGGGACAATAGGGTTGTAATAATACATCCGGCGGGTCCCCCGCCATGCGGTTACGCTTCAGGCGATTCTCCAGTACCTGAATAGACGTGGTCATAATCTCCATCGCGCCTGGCGAAAGAGCGGTGCGCCGCTGGGTGATACGCTGAGCCAAACGCTGACGCAACATGGCGCGCCAGCCGATCTGCTCCTCCTCTGCAGCGGTCTGTACCGGCGTCGCCGATAACAAGTCCTGCTGCATAAGGTGCGCATCGTGCTGTAAATCAACGGCAATAACTATATCTGCGCCCAGCGCTCTGGTCAGTGATACAGGAACAGGATTAACTACCGCACCATCCACCAGCCAGTAACCGTTATGCCCGACGGGCGGCAACAGGCCTGGCATACTGCATGAAGCGCGAACCGCCTGATGCAAATCGCCCTCGGTTAGCCACAGCTCCCGACCGGTACTCAGATTGGTCGCAACCGCGCCAAAGCGAATATGACACTGTTCGATAGACTCATCGGGCATTAAGCGGCGGATATGGTTGAATACGCGATTCCCGCGCAGTAAACCGCCTCGTTGCCATGAAAAATCCATCAACCGAATCACATCCCAGTAGTTAAATGATCTTACCCACTTTTCCAGCAGCTTTAACCGCCCGGTAGCGCAAGCGGCGCCGACCAACGCACCAACAGAACAACCGGCAATCACATCGATACGAATTCCTGCGCGCACCAAAGCATCAATAACACCAATGTGAGCCCATCCTTTGGCAGCACCTGAACCTAACGCCAGTCCAATTTTTACTTGTCTCATTGCATTCCTGTTTTTACCCCGCTTAGCTGAATAGCGTTAAACGCCTGGGTCAGATAACATAGCGTAAAATAACGTCTTTAGCCCTGTAGATGCAAAACCTGGAGTTAACGTGTCTGAAAACTGTCCATGCTGTAGCGGATTGCAGTATAGCCTATGTTGCGGTCGCTATCTAAGTGGCGAACAATTCCCTGCCAGCCCGGAAGCCCTGATGCGCTCGCGCTATACGGCCTACTACCAACAAAACGCCGACTACTTATTAGCCACCTGGCACCGTTCGCATCGATCGTCGCAGCTGCGTCAGGCTTTATCTGAAAGTTTTAGCGATACGCAATGGCAAGGCTTGAGGATAATCGCCTGCGAAGCAGGAGCCAACGATAATGAAGCTTATGTGACATTTTGGGCACGATACGTCGAAAAGGATCGCTCAGATGCGATTCATGAACGCTCGCGCTTTGTCCGTGAGGATCAACGCTGGTACTATATTGACGGAACCGCACCACAGGTGGGTCGTAACGACCGCTGTCCCTGTGGCTCCGAAAAAAAATACAAAAAATGTTGCGGCCAGTAATGCTGGTGCCGTTCAGATTCACTGCAATCCCGCTTCGACAGGATCGATAATTCATGCAAGCGCAAAATTTACAACGCAAAGTACTACGAACTATTTGCCCTGATGCCAAGGGCCTTATCGCCAAGATCACTAACATTTGCTACAAGCACGAGCTGAACATCGTGCAGAACAATGAGTTTGTCGATCATCGCACCGGACGCTTTTTTATGCGTACCGAACTGGAAGGCATTTTTAACGACAACACGCTGCTTGCCGATCTGGACAGCGCGCTTCCACAGGGCTCCGTGCGCGAATTACAATGCGCCGGCCGTCGCCGCGTCGTTATTCTGGTTACTAAAGAAGCGCACTGCCTGGGCGATCTGCTGATGAAAAGCGCCTTTGGCGGGCTGGATATGGAGATCGCTGCGGTTATCGGCAACCACGATACGCTGCGCTCGCTGGTGGAACGCTTTGATATTCCTTTTGTGCTGGTCAGTCACGAAGGCCTGACGCGTGAAGAGCATGACAATAAAATGGCGGAGCAGATTGATCGTTATCAGCCGGATTATGTGGTGCTGGCAAAATATATGCGCGTGTTAACGCCCGCTTTCGTTCAGCGCTACCCTAACCAAATCATTAATATTCATCACTCGTTCCTGCCAGCGTTTATTGGCGCGCGTCCTTATCATCAGGCCTACGAGCGCGGCGTGAAGATCATCGGCGCCACGGCGCACTACGTTAACGACAACCTGGATGAAGGCCCGATCATCATGCAGGACGTGATTAACGTCGATCACAGTTACACCGCAGAAGAGATGATGCGTGCAGGACGCGATGTGGAAAAGAACGTGTTAAGCCGCGCGCTGTATAAAGTGCTGGGCCAGCGCGTCTTCGTTTACGGCAACCGCACCATTATTCTTTAAGAGGTTACGGCGTCGGTTGTTCAGCAAACCGGCGCCATGCGTAAAAATTCGGCGAACGAATCGCTTTTTCTGCCGGGGCGCTTTACAGCATCGATTCATTTGGTATGATGCGCCCCGCTTTCAGGCAATATTGTCCTGACCCGTGGTGGGATTCCCGAGCGGCCAAAGGGAGCAGACTGTAAATCTGCCGTCACAGACTTCGAAGGTTCGAATCCTTCTCCCACCACCACTCTTCTGTTAAGCACAGAAGTTATCCGGCAGGCACATTGGTTTTGTGCATCCGGTTCAGCTGAAAGCACTACTACATTTCTGAACTGTTTTATCTGGTGGGATTCCCGAGCGGCCAAAGGGAGCAGACTGTAAATCTGCCGTCACAGACTTCGAAGGTTCGAATCCTTCTCCCACCACCATCTTCCAGTAGTACACCCGTTTCAAACCCAACACTGAACACACATCTTCCCGTTGGGAGAAGGTGAGAAGCTTCGACAAGGTTCGCGTCGAGCTGCGCGAGACAACGTGCGCAGCATTCTCTTTTTCGTTCTGTTGCTTGCCGTGACATCATCAATACAACTCTGTTACCATCCCGCCATCTTTTTACCGTGCAGCTATGGCAATATGAAATTCATCTCCTTCAACATCAACGGGCTACGCGCTCGCCCTCATCAACTGGAAGCGATCATTCAGCAGCATAATCCCGACGTTATAGGCCTGCAGGAAACCAAGGTTCATGACGATATGTTTCCGCTGGAAGAAGTCAGCAAGCTGGGTTATCACGTTTTCTATCATGGGCAAAAAGGCCATTACGGCGTAGCGCTGCTGTCGCGCGACATGCCGCTTAGCGTACAGCGCGGTTTTCCTGACGATGGCGAAGAAGCACAGCGCCGCCTGATTATGGCGCAGATCCCGACGCCGTCCGGCAACGTTACCGTTATCAACGGCTATTTCCCGCAGGGTGAAAGCCGCGACCATCCCATCAAGTTTCCGGCCAAAGAGAAGTTTTATCGCGATCTGCAAAACTATCTGGAAACCCATTTGCAGGCGGATGACCGTGTATTAATCATGGGCGATATGAATATCAGCAGCAGCGATCTGGATATTGGTATCGGTGAAGATAGCCGCAAGCGTTGGCTGCGTAGCGGCAAATGTTCTTTCCTGCCGGAAGAGCGCGAATGGATGGATCGTTTGCTTAACTGGGGACTGGTGGATACCTGGCGCGCCGCGAACCCTGACTGCGCCGACCGCTTCTCCTGGTTCGATTATCGTTCGAAAGGGTTTGATGATAACCGTGGACTGCGCATCGATCTGCTGCTGGCGTCGCACGCACTCGCTGAGCGCTGTGTTGATACCGGCATTGATTATCAGATCCGCGCGATGGAAAAACCGTCCGATCACGCGCCGATTTGGGCGACGTTTGACCTGTAAACCGCAGGCGTTGCGGTATGCCGCAACGCCTGCGCTTATTTCACGATTCGCCAGATCAGGTTATTGGTGCCCAGCGATTTTTCGTCGCGCACGCACTGCAACAGCACACCTTCCGCTTTAACCACCGCGCCTTCCGAATAGCTACGGTTTTCATAGGTACAGCAACGCAAACAGGGCGGATTCTGCGAACGGTTTTGCCCCTGCGTCCAGACTTCGGGCGGCAGATCCACCACTACATCGCTGTTGATGCTGCTGCTTTCATCACCATGTCCGCTGTTATAATCGTGCCCGCTGTTATAACCGTGCCGCTGCGCCTGTGCTGTCGCGCTTAACAACAGCGCCAGCGTTACTCCCCAGACCCGTTTCATTTTTCGGTCTCCTTTTTTGTTTTTTTAGTGCGGCGTTTTTGATTCCCGGCAGGTGCCGCCACGCCACGAAAAGCGCGCGCCGAGCTTTGCTGGCGCGCCAGGGCAATTAAGTCATGCAGTGTCGCCACCAGAGGTTGCATAAAGTCTTGATAGCGACAGCCCTTTTCGCTGATTTTCGTCAGCGTTGACTCCCAGTGTGCCGTCATATCAGGACGCGCCGCCATTTCAGGCAGGGAGTGAATGAGCGCCCTGCCCGCTTCGGTTGCATGAATATAACGCCCCTTTTTGCTCAGAAATGAGCGTCGGAACAGCAGTTCTATAATGCCGGCCCGCGTCGCCTCCGTTCCTAAACCATCGGTCGCACGCAGGATTTTCTTTAGATCTTTATCCTGTACAAAACGGGCAATACCGGTCATGGCGGATAACAGCGTCGCATCGGTAAAAGGACGCGGCGGCTGCGTTTGCTTTTCCGCTATTTCGCCTTTTTCGCACAGCAGCTCATCGCCTTTGGCCACCACCGGCAGCGGCGTACCGTCATTCTCTTCATCCCGCTCTTTGCTGCCCAATAACGCACGCCAGCCAGCCTCCGCCAGAAAACGCGCTTTCGCAATAAATTTGCCGCCAGCAATATCAAGCTCAATAACACATTTGCGATAAACCGCATCCGGGCAGAACTGCATCAGATACTGACGCGCGATCAGACCATAAATATTGGCTTCGTTCTCGGTCAAATGTACGGTGCTGCTGCGAGCGGTAGGAATAATAGCGTGGTGAGCATCCACTTTTTTATCATCCCAGCAGCGGTTTTTACGATCGGTATCGAAATCGGCTGGCGTTTTCATCGCGGGCTGATGCACGCTAATTGCGTTTAATACTGCATGGCGACCCGCAAAATGTTCGTCCGGCAGATAACGGCTGTCGGATCGGGGATAGGTAATCAGCTTATGGGTTTCATACAGACGCTGGCAGGTATCCAGCACCGTCTGGGCGCTTAAACCAAAACGTCTGGCCGCTTCAATTTGCAGGCTGGAGAGCGAAAACGGCAGCGGCGCCGTATCGTTTTCCCGCCTGTCCTGATAGCCGGTTACCAGCGCAGGCTTGCCGCCGATACGCGCCAGCACATGTTCCGCCAGCGGCCGATGCAGCAGCCTGCCCTCTTCATCCTGCCAGGGTTCGCAAGCATCGCTGGGCTGCCAGAGCGCGATAAACCGCTCTTCTTTCGGCGTCACGATATGCGCTTTGACTTCGAAATAATCTTTCGGGATAAAGTTTTCAATCTCTTCATCGCGCCGCACCACCAGCCCCAAAACCGGCGTCTGTACGCGCCCGACGGAAAGCACGCCGTCGTAACCAGCATTGCGCCCTAACAGCGTCCAGGCGCGTGTCATATTAATGCCGTACAGCCAATCGGCGCGCGCACGCGCCAGGGCCGATACGCACAGCGGGATAAACTCTTTATTTTGCCGCAGGCGGCCAATCGCACGCTCAACGGCCTGCGGATTGAGATCGTTAATCAAACAGCGCTGGACGTTTTCCCGCTTAGCTGCGGGCAGCGCCAGATAGTCCAGCACCTCGTCGACCAACAGCTGTCCTTCGCGATCCGGGTCGCCCGCATGAATCACTTCATCAGCCTGCTCCAGCAGCTTTTTAATTACATTTAGCTGCTTCGCCACCGAAGGGCGCGGTTGCAGGCGCCACTTTTCCGGCACAATCGGCAGATCGGCCAGCGACCAGCGTGCATAGCGGCTGTCGTAGCTGTCAGGCTGCGCCTGCTCCAGCAGGTGACCAACGCACCAGGTAACAATTTGATCGTTGCCACAGGCGATATAGCCGTCACCGCGACGGTGCGGCTTCGGCAGGACATCAGCAATGGCGCGAGCCAGACTTGGCTTTTCAGCAATAAACAGGCGCATTAACGGGACAAAGCTCTCTCAGGGCAAAATTTCAATCAAAGGAAGGTTGGGCTGAGCGGGAAGCAATTCGCCGATCGCGCTAACGGAAAGCGCCAGATTTGCGGCCAGCGCCTGGAAATCAAACACGGCATCAGCGCGTACGGCCACCAGCAAACCGCCGGACGTTTGCGGATCGCATAAAAGCTGACGCTGGGCGTCGCTCATCGCGCCGATCAGGTGTCCATAGCTGGCGAAATTCCGTCCGGTACCGCCGGGCACGCAGCCTGCAGCGATATAATCATCCACGCCGGGCAGACGCGGTACGGCGGAATAGTGAATCTGCGCTCGTACGCCAGAACCCTGGCATATTTCGCTCAGATGGCCCAGCAGGCCAAAACCGGTCACATCGGTCATCGCCGTCACGCCAGGCAAACTGGCGAAATGCGCACCGGCGCTGTTTAGCTGGCACATAACGTCACGCGCCACGCCCTGGTGTTCCGGCTTTAGCTGCGATTTTTTCTCTGCGGTCGTTAACACGCCGACACCCAACGGCTTGGTTAAAAACAGCGTACAGCCAGCTTCCGCCGCGCTGTTTTTCTTCACCCGCTCGGTTGGCACGATGCCGGTCACCGCCAGGCCAAAAATCGGCTCCGGCGCATCGATGGAATGACCGCCAGCCAGCGCCATGCCGGCAGCATGACAAACGCTGCGCCCGCCTTCGATAACCTGCCGCGCAATATCCGGCGCCAGCTTGTCCAGCGGCCAGCCGAGAATTGCAATCGCCATAATCGGTTTCCCGCCCATCGCATAAATATCGCTGATGGCATTGGTAGCGGCGATCCGGCCAAAATCGAAAGGATCATCGACAATTGGCATAAAGAAGTCGGTGGTGCTGATGATGGCCGAGCCGTTACCGACATCATAGACGGCGGCATCATCACGCGTTTCATTTCCTACCAGCAGTTGCGGATCGCGAAAAGCGGTCAGCTCGCTATGCAGAATGGTTTCCAGCACCTGGGGAGAAATTTTACAGCCGCAGCCAGCGCCGTGGCTGTACTGGGTTAAACGAATTGTCTGCTTCATGGGTGACTCCTTCATCCGCATCACTGCTGCATATGGTAACGCGTTCACCCTGGCGTGATAAGCCATCCCTGAAATGGAGAGAATAAAAAGCAGGGCGAAAGCCTACCCTGCCAAAATAAACGCCTCCGGTCTGTCAGAAATAACTGACAAACGGAGCGGTATCGGGAGGTAATACCGTAGTGGAAGATTTTAGCTGCGGTGTGCCGAGATAGAGGAAACCAACAATCGCATCCTGCTCGCGGCAGTTAAAGGCCGCTCTGACGGCATCATTATCAGTCCATGCGCCGCTGCGCCAGATACCGTTAAAGCCCTGCGCGGCGGCGGCCATTTGCATCGCCATCACGGCGCAGCCCGCTGAAAGCAGCTGTTCCCAGCGCGGCACTTTATGATGTTCTTCGCAATGCGCTACAACCGTGATAATCATCGGCGCGCGAAACGGCGACTGTTTTGCCTTTTCAATCGCTTTCTCATCCATATTGCCGTCGCGCGCGGCCTGCTCTAACAGCGCACTGAAACGTTCAAGCCCCTGCTTTTCAATAATATGAAAGCGCCATGGCTGTAGCGTACCGTGATCCGGCGCGCGCATACCGGCACGCAAAATATTGTCCAGCGCCTCGCCCTGCGGGGCTGGCTCAGCTAAGCGCGACGCGGAACGGCGGTTAACCAGTAAATCCAGTGCATCCATTTATGCCTCCTGATAATGATTAGCATTCGTTGCAAACTAACACAGGCTGACGTTTTGTTACAGCCGCGCGCGATTTCCTGCTGACTTTTGCCCTACTGCTCTTTAGGATGTGGATGAAATTCTGGCAGAAAAGCTAATTTTCTGCGATCTGTCTGATGATTATGGAGAAAACATGCGCACGTTGTGGCGAATCATAACAGGCTTTTTTAAATGGACATGGCGGGTGCTGAACTTCATCCGTGAGTGCATCCTTAACTTATTCCTGATTTTCTTGCTGCTGGTTGGCGTCGGGATCTGGCTACAGGTTAAAAACGCCAGCGCGCCGGTTGAAGTGCCGCGCGGCGCGCTGAAAGTTGATCTTTCCGGCGTGGTGGTAGATAAGCCTTCAGTCAGCAATAAGCTGAGCAAAATCGGTCGCCAGCTGTTAGGTGCCAGCAGCGATCGTCTGAAAGAAAACTCACTGTTTGACGTGGTCGCCGCCATCAGGCAGGCCAAAGCGGATCAGAAAATTACCGGTATCGTGCTGGATCTGCGTAATTTTGCTGGCGCCGATCAGCCTTCTGCAATATATCGGCAAAGCGCTGCGGGAATTCCGCGACAGCGGCAAGCCGATTTATGCCAGCGGCGACAGCTACAGCCAGGCGCAATATTATCTGGCCAGCTTCGCCAATAAGATCTACCTGGCGCCACAGGGTACGGTCGATCTGCACGGCTTCGCCACTAATACGCTTTACTATAAAACCCTGCTCGACAAGCTGAAGGTCACCTCCCATGTGTTTCGCGTTGGCACCTACAAATCGGCCGTTGAGCCTTTCCTGCGCGATGATATGTCACCCGCCGCGCGCGAAGCGGACAGCCGTTGGGTTGGCGAGCTGTGGCAAAATTACCTGAACACCGTCGCCGCAAACCGCCAGATTACGCCGCAGCAGCTTTTCCCTGGCGCTCAGGGTTTGTTGAGCGGACTGCAAAAAACCGGCGGCGATACTGCGCTGTATGCGAAAGAGAATAAGCTGGTGGATCAGCTGGCGACGCGCGCTGAAACCGAGCAGCTGTTTGCCAAACAGTTTGGCTGGGACAAGCAGGATCAGGATTACAACGCCATCAGCATTTATGACTATCCGGTACAGGATCAGTCTCACCAGAACGGTAACATCGCGGTGATCCTGGCAACGGGCGCGATTATGGATGGCGAAGAAACGCCGGGCTCTGTTGGCGGCGATACTACCGCTGCGCAGATCCGCGAGGCGCGACTCGATCCTAATATTAAAGCAATTGTTTTTCGCGTTAACAGCCCTGGCGGCAGCGTAACCGCATCGGAAGTCGTGCGCCAGGAGCTGGCGGCGGCACGTGCGGCAGGCAAGCCGGTTGTGGTTTCTATGGGCGGCATGGCGGCCTCTGGCGGCTACTGGATTTCAACGCCGGCTAATTACATTATTGCCAGCCCATCAACGCTGACCGGCTCGATTGGCATTTTTGGCGTGATTAATACCGTTGAGAATTCGCTGGATGCTATTGGCGTCCATACCGATGGCGTGGCCACTTCGCCGCTGGCAGATGTCGCCAGCACAAAGGCGCTACCGCCCGAAGTGCAGCAGATGATGCAGCTCAGCATCGAAAACGGCTATCACAACTTTATCGGCCTGGTCGCCAAAGCCCGTCAGAAAACGCCTGAGCAGATCGATCAGATCGCTCAGGGCCACG
The DNA here is from genome assembly GCF_940807255.1 of Mixta sp. Marseille-Q2659. Taxonomy (GTDB): domain Bacteria; phylum Pseudomonadota; class Gammaproteobacteria; order Enterobacterales; family Enterobacteriaceae; genus Mixta. The sequence goes on from NZ_CALNWY010000023.1 coordinate 54,631, forward strand.
TCTGGACAGGTGAAGATGCGAAGTCAAACGGGCTGGTTGATGCGCTGGGCGATTTCGACGATGCGGTGACCAAAGCGGCCGAGCTGGCAAAAGTGAAAGTAAAAGATGTTCAGCTGAACTGGTTTGCCGATGAACCCGCCTTTATCGATATGGTGCTGGGCCAGATGGATGCGTCGGTAAGCGCAATGCTGCCGGCCACGCTGAAAGCGTTACTGCCTGCGCCGATGGCGGATGTGGTGAGCGCGGTAAAACAGCAGCCTGGCCTGTTTGGTGAGTTGAACGATCCGCAAAACCGTTACGCTATCTGCCTGACCTGCGGCGAGATACGCTAACCTTTCAGCCCGACCAGTCTCTTGCTGGTCGGGCTGCTCTTCCCGATGCTTTACCGTATACTTGCGGTTTTACTCCTGAGCTGAGTCGCTTTTCATGCAGAAAAAGTCCATTTACGTTGCTTATACCGGCGGCACCATTGGTATGCAGCGCTCTGAGCAAGGCTATATTCCGGTTTCTGGTCATCTGCAACAGCAGCTGGCAGCGATGCCGGAATTCCATCGCCCTGAAATGCCTGGTTTTACGATTCATGAATATCAGCCGCTGATCGATTCCTCTGATATGACGCCGCAGGACTGGCAGGCTATCGCTGAGGATATTCAACGCAATTACGATCGCTATGATGGTTTTGTCATCCTGCATGGCACCGACACCATGGCGTTCACCGCTTCCGCCCTCTCTTTTATGCTGGAAAACCTGGCGAAGCCGGTAATTGTGACCGGGTCACAAATCCCGCTGGCGGAGCTGCGTTCCGACGGTCAGCAAAACCTGCTTAACGCGCTGTTCGTGGCGGCCAATTATCCAGTCAAAGAAGTTACGCTGTTTTTTAACAATACGCTTTATCGCGGCAACCGTACCACCAAAGCCCATGCGGATGGCTTTAATGCATTTGCCTCTCCTAATCTGCCGCCGCTGCTGGAAGCCGGTATCCATATTCGCCGCCTGAATACGCCGCCTGCGCCGCAGGGCGAAGGCGAACTTATCGTACATCCGATTACGCCGCAGCCAATTGGCGTCGTCACCATCTATCCGGGCATTTCAGCGGACGTGGTGCGTAACTTCCTGCGTCAGCCGGTAAAAGCGCTGATTTTACGTTCATACGGCGTTGGCAATGCGCCGCAGAACACTGAATTTTTGGCTGAACTGCGGGCGGCAGCGGATCGCGGCATCGTGGTCGTCAATCTGACGCAATGTATGTCAGGTAAAGTCAATATGGGCGGTTACGCAACCGGAAATGCGCTGGCGCATGCTGGCGTTATCGGCGGCTTTGATATGACGGTGGAAGCGACCCTTACCAAGCTGCACTATTTGCTCAGCCAGCCGTTAACCTGTGATGAAGTTCGGCGGCTGATGCAGGTAGATCTGCGCGGCGAGCTGACTTCTCATTAATCGCGGAGATCGTTATGACTCAGGCTCTGATCCTTATCGATTTGCAAAATGACTTTTGTCCCGGCGGCGCGCTGGCGGTAGACGACGGCGATGCAACGATAGCCGTGGCGAATCGGCTGGCAGCGGAGTTTCATCAGCGCGGCGAGCCGGTTATTGCGACGCAGGACTGGCATCCGGCCAGGCACGGCAGTTTTGCCTCCGTTTCTGGCGAAGCGGTGAATACGCTGGGCGAGTTGAACGGCCTGCCGCAGATTTGGTGGCCCGATCATGCCATCCAGCATACGCCAGGCGCAGATTTTCATCCGGCGCTGGATCGCACGCTGATTGATGCGGTATTTCATAAAGGCGAGCAGCCGGATATTGACAGCTATAGCGCCTTTTTCGATAACGGTCATCGTCGTCAAACCGGACTTGATGTCTGGCTACGCGAGCGGGGAATCACGCGCCTGGTGATGATGGGATTAGCTACCGATTACTGCGTGAAATTTAGCGTACTGGATGCGCTACAGCTGGGTTATGAAGTAGAAGTCATTGCCGAAGGCTGTCGCGGCGTCAATCTGCAGCCGCAGGACAGTGCGCAGGCATTAGCGGATATGGCGACCAGCGGCGCGCTGATCCGCCAGTAATCTGATTATCCCGCCAGCAGGCGGGATAATTATTGCAAAGTGATGCGCGTGACGTTGTCACCGATGCCGAACTCTTCCTTAAGCTCGCGTTTGGTGCGGGTAACCAGCTCACCGCCCTGCCCAATACTCATATGCTGTGGTTGATGGTTATGGCGCGCCTGCCACAGCATCACCAGCTGCATACAGTTCTCTTTTTGCTCTTCCGTCAGCGCCACGCCGTCCGGCCATTTGCCAATTTCCACCGCCGTGACCAGACGTTGGTAAATATCCGGCGTCATCGCCTCGACCATCGCATTGAGTTCAGATTTCATCGTCTTAACCTTTTATCTGATTGCCGTCATTATCGCTGAAGCTTAACGCGGCGGAGTTCACGCAGTAGCGCTCACCGGTCGGTTGCGGGCCATCCGGGAAAACATGACCCAGATGCGCATCGCAATTGCCGCAGCGAATTTCAATGCGTTGCATACCGTGCGAGTTATCTTCCAGATAGTGAATCGAGTCTTCGCTATAAGGCTGATAAAAGCTGGGCCAGCCGCAACCCGAATCATATTTAGTTTCGGATAAGAACAGCGGCGCGTTGCAAATCAGACAGTGATACAGGCCATCCGCTTTGTTATGCAGCAGAGCGCCGCTAAACGGCGGTTCGGTGCCGCGCTGCTGCGTGACATAAAGCTGCATTTCACTGAGCTGGTTATCCGGCGTACGATCATATTCTTTAGCCATTTTCGTCATCTCTGGCAGTGTTATTCTGAAAAAATCGGCTAGTATTCTAACAAACAGTTAACAATAACAGCTTACTATTTTGTGCGTGGCGAGCTTCCGGCATGACCGAACCGCCGAATTGTGACCAGGATCACTTTTCTACAGAAGCAGCCCTTTATATTCGGTCATCGAGACGCCAAACTCTTACTGGAGAATAGTCGCGGAAGCGAATTTTTACCCGGAAATTCCTGAGGACGGGTTTGATTTGTCGCAATAATTGACACGATTCCGCTTGACGCCTGGTAAGGATTTTGTAATTTTACAGCCAACCTTTTATTCACTAACAAATAGCTGGTGGAATATATGACTATCAAAGTAGGTATTAACGGTTTTGGTCGTATCGGTCGCATCGTTTTCCGTGCTGCGCAGCAGCGCTCTGACGTTGAAATCGTTGCAATCAACGATCTGCTGGACGCTGAATACATGGCGTACATGCTGAAATATGACTCAACGCATGGCCGTTTTGATGGCACCGTTGAAGTAAAAGACGGCGCGCTGATCGTTAACGGCAAAAAAATCCGTGTTACCTCTGAAAAAGACCCGGCTAACCTGAAGTGGGACGAAGTCGGTGTTGACGTAGTAGCAGAAGCAACCGGTATCTTCCTGACTGACGAAACCGCACGTAAACACATCACCGCTGGCGCGAAAAAAGTGGTTATGACCGGTCCGTCTAAAGATGACACCCCGATGTTTGTTCGTGGCGCTAACTTTGACAAATATGCTGGCCAGGACATCGTTTCCAACGCATCCTGCACCACTAACTGCCTGGCACCGCTGGCTAAAGTTATCAACGACAAATTCGGTATCGTTGAAGGCCTGATGACCACCGTTCACGCCACCACTGCAACGCAGAAAACCGTTGACGGCCCGTCTCACAAAGACTGGCGCGGCGGCCGTGGCGCGGCTCAGAACATTATCCCTTCCTCTACCGGTGCTGCTAAAGCAGTAGGTAAAGTTCTGCCGGAACTGAACGGCAAACTGACTGGTATGGCGTTCCGCGTTCCGACGCCGAACGTATCCGTTGTTGACCTGACCGTACGTCTGGAAAAAGCGGCTTCTTACAAAGAAATTTGTGAAGCAATCAAAGCCGCTTCTCAGGGCGACATGAAAGGCGTTCTGGGTTACACCGAAGATGCAGTAGTTTCTACCGATTTCAACGGCGAAACCCTGACTTCCGTGTTCGATGCCAGCGCAGGTATCGCTCTGAACGACAACTTCGTGAAACTGGTTTCCTGGTATGACAACGAAACTGGCTACTCTCACAAAGTTCTGGATCTGATCGCGCTGGTTGCTTCTAAATAAGCAGCGTTGACAGACTAAGCTTAGAGGGCGACTACGGTCGCCCTTTTTTATCGTCTGAATTCCAGCAAGGTAATATCATGACCGAAAAAATCTTTTCGCTTCCCGTGGTTAACCAGCTCTCCCCTTACCTGAGTCAGCGTCAGATCGGCGATCTGCCGGTCATTGTCGTCAATCATCCGAAAGTACGCGCCGCTATTACGCTGCAGGGCGCACAGCTGATCGCCTGGCAGCCGCACGGCGAACAACCGGTTATCTGGCTGAGCGAGAAAACGGCGTTTACCAGCGGTAAAGCGATTCGCGGCGGCGTGCCGATCTGCTGGCCCTGGTTTGGCCCGGCGGGCCAGCCGTCGCACGGTTTTGCCCGCAACCTGCCCTGGACGCTCTCTGCTCACGATGAAAACAGTGACAATGTTATGCTGACGCTGGTGCTTGAAAGCAATGAGCAAACCAAAGCGCTGTGGCCTCATGAGTTTACGCTGTTTGCCCGTTTTCGCCTGGGCGAGCATTGTGAAATTGAACTGGAAGCGCACGGCGACTATCAGTCCAGCGGCGCCCTGCACAGCTATTTCCAGGTTGCAGACATCAATCAGGTGGAAGTCAGCGGTCTGGGGACGCACTTTATCGATAAGGTTAACGACGGCGCAGAGGGTTCTTCGGTGGACGGTAAACAGCGTTATGCGGGACAGGTTGACCGTATTTACACGCAGCCGGAGGATTGCAGCCTGATTCATGATAAAGCAGGTCAGCGCATCCTTGAGATTTATCACCATCACCACAGCGATGTGGTGACATGGAATCCTGGCGTGGAATTATCCTGTAGCATGAGCGATATGGCCAATGAGGGTTTTCAAACCATGGTCTGCGTGGAAACGGCACGCATCAGCTCGCCCATGAAAAGCGCGCCGGAAAAACCTGCTCGTCTGGCTACCACGTTCCGCCTGCGGAAAAAACGCTAAGCCAGCTTCACCATGCTAAAAAAGCCGGGCAATTGCCCGGCTTTTTTCTACACAACGTCCAGCGGCTGTTTACTCTGCGGTGGCGGAAACAAACGATCCATTATCGTTAGCTGCTCGTCATTCAGCGTGATTGTCAGCGCGGCGGCATTTTCCTGCACATGTTTAATGCTGCTGGCTTTCGGAATCGCCATCACGCCTGGCCGACGAATAACCCAGGCCAACAGTAGCTGCGCGACGCTAATGCCCTGCTGCTGCGCCATAGCGTGCAATTCGGGGTGCGACATTAAATCATGACGCAGACGGCCTGCCTGAGCCAGCGGACAATAAGCCATTACCGGCAGATGGCGCGCTTCACAGGCGGGCAGCAGATCGAACTCAATGCCGCGTGAAGCCAGATGATACAGCACCTGATTGGCGGCGCAGGCGTTACCGCCCTGCTCCTGCCAGAGTTCCTGCATATCACCGAGATCAAAATTGGAGACGCCCCAGCGACGGATTTTCCCCTGCTGCTGCAGCTTTTCCATGGCGCTAATGGTTTCCTCAAGCGGAATATTACCGCGCCAGTGCAGCAGATAGAGATCGAGGTAGTCGGTTTGCAGGCGCTTCAGGCTGCGCTCGCAAGCCTCAATCGCTTCATCTGACCCGGCGTGCCAGGGATAAAACTTCGAAACCAGCCAGGCGCGATCCCGTCGTCCCTGCAGCGCTTCGCCAACTACCTTTTCAGCGCCGCCGTCCGCGTACATCTCAGCGGTATCAATGACCGTCAAGCCGCACTCAAGGCCTTCCTGCAAAGCGGCCACTTCCTGCTGGCGCAGGTCAGCTTTTTCACCCATGTACCAGGTGCCCTGGCCGATAGCGGGCAACATTAAATCCGGGGAAAATCGTACTTTTTTGCTCATGATCTCTCCTTGCACATTAAGCGAACCCTAATCAGGTGCAAACGGAGCGGTAAACGCCCCGTTTTAGCGCATCAGGTTAGAAGGTGTAACTGATGCCAGTCCAGGCCGTTAACTGAGAATCCTGATTTACCATCGGGCTGTCTTTAATCTCATCCGCCAGACGCGTATAGCGCGCATAAATGCCCGCGTTCCAGCGATCGGTCAGACGATAGTTGGCGCTTAGCTCCACATAGGGACTCCAGCTGTCGTCAGGCTGGTAACGGCTGATACCGGTACGCGCCGCTTCGTGACCGGAAACACCATAGTAATAGCGGTTCTGATTGGAACTGTTCCAGATGGCGCCAATTCCGGGCGTCACGCTAAAGCTGCCGAAATCGAAGCGATAGAGATATGAGAGATCCCAGACGATGCCATCGCTGTTATCCAGCACATCGCCAAGCAGATTGGTGCGCACGATACCCCAGTCAGCCAGATGGCGATACTCTACGCCGCCCATCAGCGTCATACGACGTTTATCCAGCCCTTTCATCGCACCCAGATCGTTATCGTCCGGGTCGTACTGTTGCGCCCAGCCGGCCAGGGTCAACGAGAGCTGATTTTGCGGATCTTTCCACAGGTAGTAACCGCCCTGTAATGAGCGCAGCCAGAAGCTATCGCCTTCATAATTAATGATCGGCACTGGCAGATAGCGATCCTGCCCGCCTTTATATGGGCTTTCTGCATAAATCACTGACGCGCCCAGCGTGAGCGGATGCGCCTGTTCCGCCTGAGCAAGGCCACATACAGGTAAAAGTAAAGCAAGGACGCTAATTTTGAATCGGTTCACAATATATTTCTTCCATAAATATAACAATCAAGGGCGTAGTTTAACGCCATTATGCGACAGGTTTAAATTTTAATAGATTTGGTCATAACTGGAAGTAGGTTTTAAGTGCTTACGCCAGCCGTAAGTGGCTTATTTACAAAATCGCCACAGGCCGCGCCCTGCAAGGGCAATCTTTATTACCAGGCCAACTTTCCTATTGAAATTAAATAGCATTAAAGAAATTTTCTGAAATGCCATCTACAGTTAAAAGTAACCTATGTGATTCGTTCGAGCAGAGTAACCATCAGATCTGTGTACCCCGATAAAAATACGTCAGGTTGGCATAAGGGTTGCTGTACTCATAAGAGAATATCTTCCGGGAGCTGATACACCTTTTATAACGCTTCCATTACCTGTGCTAAAAAAGAAAGGACGGGCATCGCTATGAATATATTCGATCACTATCGTCAGCGTTATGAAGCTGCCAAGGACGAAGAGTTCACACTGCAGGAATTTCTTGCTACCTGTAAGCAGGATCGCAGTGCATACGCCAACGCGGCAGAAAGACTATTAATGGCTATCGGTGAGCCAGTAATGGTCGATACTGCCCAGGAGCCTCGCCTTTCCCGACTGTTCTCAAACCGTGTTATCGCACGCTATCCGGCCTTCGAAGAGTTTTACGGTATGGAAGAGGCGATTGAACAAATCGTTTCTTATCTGAAGCATGCCGCTCAGGGCCTGGAAGAGAAGAAACAGATCCTGTACCTGTTAGGGCCGGTCGGCGGCGGTAAATCTTCGCTGGCCGAACGTCTAAAATCACTGATGCAGCGCGTACCAATTTACGTCCTGAGCGCGGATGGCGAACGCAGCCCGGTGAACGATCATCCGCTGTGCCTGTTTAACCCACAGGAGGATGCCAATATTCTTGAAAAAGAGTATGGCGTGCCGCGTCGTTACCTGGGCACCATCATGTCGCCATGGGCAGCCAAGCGGCTACATGAGTTCGGCGGCGATATCACCCGCTTTAAAGTGGTGAAAGTCTGGCCGTCGATACTGGAACAGCTGGCTATCGCCAAAACCGAACCTGGCGATGAAAACAACCAGGATATTTCCGCGCTGGTGGGTAAAGTGGATATCCGTAAGCTGGAAAACCACGCGCAAAACGATCCTGACGCCTATGGCTATTCCGGTGCGCTCTGCCGCGCTAACCAGGGCATTATGGAGTTCGTTGAGATGTTTAAAGCGCCAATTAAGGTGCTGCATCCGCTGCTTACCGCCACCCAGGAAGGGAACTACAACGGCACAGAAGGCATCTCCGCCCTGCCGTTTAACGGCATTATCCTGGCGCACTCCAACGA